>JOHN01000049.1 GCA_000719695.1 Streptomyces sp. NRRL F-6131 | reverse complement strand
GGGGGTGGGGCGGGCGGGCTAGCCTGGAGGCGTTCCGGAGGCCCCAGGAGGGGGTGCAGGCGGATGGCCGGTGACGTGGTCACCGTGGGTGAGGTGGTGCTCGGGCGGATCCGGGCGCAGGCCGAGGAGCTGGCCGGGCTGGACGCCGCCGTCCGGGCGGACGAGCCGGACGCGGTGCACCGGATGCGGGTCGCCTGCCGGCGGCTGCGCAGCGCGTGTCGGACGTACCGGCGGCTGCTGGCCCCCGGGGCCACCGACGAGCTGGTGGCCGAGCTGCGCTGGCTGGCGGCGGCGTTGGGACGGGCCCGGGACCAGGAGGTGCTCGGCGAGCGACTGGCCGCGCGGGCGCGCGAACTCCCCGAGGAGTGCGGGCCCGAGCGGGTCGCGGCGGAGCTGGAACGCCGGTGGGAGGCCGAGTACCGGCGGATCCGGCCGGAGGTGGTCGCCGCGCTGGACAGCCCGCGCCGCAGAGCGCTCGCCGACGGACTGGCCGCGCTGCTCGCCGAACCGCCCCTGCGCGGCCGGGCGGACCGGCCGGCCGGTCCGGAGCTGGCCCGGGTGGCCGCGCGGGAGCAGCGGCGCACCGCCGACCGGATGCGCTCCGCGCTCACGGGCGGCGAGGAGCGGGACCTGGCGCTGCACGAGGCCCGGAAGGCCGCCAAACGCGCCCGGTACGCGGGCGAAACGGCGCGCCCGGTCGCGGGCCGGGCGGCCGAACGGTACGTCGCGCGGATGAAGGCCGTCCAGGAGGTGCTCGGCGAGCACCAGGACGCCGTGGTGGCGTCGGCCGCGCTGCTCGACCGGGTGGGCGCCTCGAAGGAGCCGTTCGGCTACGGGGTGCTGTACGGGCAGCAGTTGGCGGAGGCGGAGCGCGCCCGGCGCGCCCTGCCGGAGGTGTGGGCGCGGGCGGCCCGGCCGGAGCTGGCGCGGTTCGCCTGACCGCGTCGCCGCGCCGGCCGCTCCGCGCTCCTCGGCCCACCCCTCGACCCGCTGCTCCGCCCACTCCTCGACCCACCCCGGCTCACTCCTCGACCGGATCGAGCCCGGCGGCGAGGGCGGCGGTGCGGAGCAGCTCGCGCAGCATGGGGATGCTCAGCCGGCCGGTGTTCGTGTTGCGCGGACTGACGTGGTAGCAGCCGTACAGCTCCAACGGCGGGCCGCCGTCACGGGCCGGCAGGGTGACGTGGGCGCCGTGCCCGAACAGCGGCCGGGGCCGCGGGACGCTCCAGCCGGCCGCGTCTAGGGCCGGGAGGATCGCCTGCCACGCGAAGCCGCCGAGCGCCACGACGCTGCGCACGGTGGGGCGGAGGAGTTCGAACTCGCGGGCGATCCACGGACGGCAGGTGTCGCGCTCGGCGGTGGTCGGCTTGTTGTCGGGCGGGGCGCAGCGGACCGGGTCGGTGATGCGCACGCCCCGCAGGGCGAGGCCGTCGCCGTGCCGGACGGACAGCGCGCGGTTGGCGAGGCCCAGCCGGTGCAGCGCCGCGTACAGGAGGTCGCCGGAGGGGTCGCCGGTGAAGATCCGGCCGGTCCGGTTGGCGCCGTGGGCGGCGGGGGCGAGGCCGACCAGGACGAGCGGCGCGTCGGGCGGTCCGAAACCGGGGATGGGCCGGGCCCAGTAGTCCCAGTCCAGGTAGGCGCGGCGTTTGGTGCGGGCGGTCTCCTCGCGCCACTCGACCAGGCGGGGGCAGGCCCGGCAGCCGGTGACGACGCGGTCGAGGACGGTGAGGTCGGCGGCGCGGGCCGCGGCCGCGGCGGGGTGGCGCGGGTCGTCCGGGTCGTCGGCGGGGTCCGGACCGGTCAGGGGCTTCGGGACGGCCACGGGATCGGGGACCGGTTCCGGCTCCTCGGCGGGGGACTGCGGCATGAATGCGATCCTAGGGCGTCCCCGGGTCGTCTCCCGGGCGCCGTTCCGGGCGTGGTCCGGGCGTGGTCCGGCGTCGCTCGGTGCCGTCCCGGGTGATCGTAGGCCGGGGTGGGGACCCGGGTCCGAGCGGACCCGCGGATCACGTTGGTTCCGGCCCCGCCCGGGCAGGCGTAGCGTGGAACCAGCTGTTCCGGCGGCCGTCGGCCCGGCTGGCACGGCGACGGCCGGGACTCGCTGCCGCGCGAGGAGGCCGTGATGGTCGTCGATGTGGTGATCGGGATCGTCGTCGCAGTGTTGTTGCTGACGGCCGTGGTGGCGGGCCTGAGCGTCCGGGTCGTGCAGCAGTACCAGAAGGGCGTGGTGTTCCGGTTCGGCAGGGTGCGCGACGAGGTGCGCGGCCCGGGACTGGTCGCGCTGGTCCCGGTCGCCGACAAGCTGCGCCGGGTGAACGTGCAGATCGTGACGCTGCCGATCCCGGCCCAGGAGGGCATCACCCGGGACAACGTGACCGTCCGGGTGGACGCCGTCGTCTACTTCCGGGTGCTGGACCCGGTGAAGGCGATCATCAATGTGCAGGACTACAACTTCGCGATCTCCCAGGTGGCGCAGACCTCGCTGCGGTCGATCATCGGCAAGAGCGAGCTGGACGACCTGCTGGCCAACCGCGAACCGATCAACCAGGGGCTGGAGTTGATGATCGACAGTCCGGCGCTCGGCTGGGGGATCGAGATCGACCGGGTGGAGATCAAGGACGTCGCCCTGCCGGAGTCGATGAAGCGGTCGATGTCCCGGCAGGCGGAGGCCGAGCGGGAGCGGCGCGCGCGGATCATCACGGCGGACGGCGAGTACCAGGCGTCCGCGCGGCTGTCGGAGGCGGCCGCGGTGATGAGCTCGACCCCGGCGGCGCTCCAACTGCGGCTTTTGCAGACGGTGGTGGAGGTCGCCGCGGAGAAGAACTCGACGCTGGTGCTGCCGTTCCCGGTGGAGCTGCTGCGCTTCCTGGACAGCGCGGCGGAGACCCATCGGCGGGCCGCCGGCGCGGCGGTGGCGGAGTCGGGCGAGCGGGGCGAGCGGGCGACACCGGGGGAGGAGGGGACACCGTCGGTGGGCGGCGCGGAGCAGGTCGAACTCCCTCCGCTGGAGGTGCTGTTGGAGCATTCGCCGTTGGAGCGCGGGGAGGGGGTCGAGGGCGGCGCGGCAGGCGGTCCGGCGGGCGGTCCGGTGAGTGGCGCGGAGGACGCGTCCGGGGACGGACGGGACGCCGCGTAGCGGGCCCGGTGGCGGGGCCCCGGGTGCCGGACCACGATGGAGTGATGGGAGTGGCAGGCAGGTCAGGAGGCCGATCATGACCAGTGCGGGCGACATCATGCACCAGGGCGCGGAGTGCGTGCGCGAGCACGAGACGCTCGCCACCGCGGCCCGGCTCATGAAGGAACGTGGCGTCGGGGCGCTGCCGATCTGCGGCGAGCGCCAGAAGCTCCTGGGGATCCTCACCGACCGGGACATCGTGCTGAAGTGCGTGGCCGAGGGTCTCGACCCGGAGCGGGTCACCGCGGGCGAGGTGGCCCAGGGGCGGCCGATGACGGTGGAGGCGGACGAGGACGTCGAACAGGTGCTGCGGGTGATGGAACAGCACCGGGTGCGCCGGTTGCCGGTGATCAACCACCCGGAGCACGAGCTGGTCGGCATGATCAGCGAGGCGGACATCGCGCGCGGTATGCCGCAGGCGCGGCTGGCGGAGTTCGTGACGGCGGTCTGCGCCGAGGACTCGCCGCGCTCGAAGGAGGTGCTGGAGACACCGCAGGGTGCGTGACGGGCGGGCCGGGGCCCGTCGGCCGGCGGCCGAAGTAGGTGCGGGCGCGGGCGTGGGGAAATTCTTCGCGGCGTGCGCGGTCCGGAACCCCGGGCCCGGCGCGTGGTGATCAACCGGGTGGCGCGGACGAGGTTGCGCCACCCGGTTTCGCCGTCCGCACCGCGCGGCCCGAGGGGCGCGCCGGTGCCCGTGGAGAGGATCCCCACCGCATGCAGCTTCCCGGACTCGACCGGCGCGCGTTCCTGGGCACGGCCGCCGCGGCCGGCGCCGGACTGGTCACGGTGGCCGCCGCCGGTCCGGCCGCCGCCGACCGGCCGGGGACGGCCGGCACCGCCGCGAGCGGTGCGACTGCCGCGACCGGTGGCGCGCCGTCGGCGACCGACACCGTGTACCGCTGGTTCGGCACCGCGGGCTGGCGGATCGACCACGGCGCCCGCACGGTGCTCTTCGACCCGTACCTGACCCGCTTCACCACCGGGCTCTACGACGGCACGTTCAGCGAGCGGACCGCGCTCACGGTGAACACCCGGCTGGTCGACGCGCACGTCGGCCGCCCCGAGCTGGTGCTGGTCAGCCACAGTCATTGGGACCACATCAACGACGTCCCGCACATCGCCCGTACCACCGGTGCGACCGTGGTCGGCACCGAGACCACCTACCACCTGCTGCGGGCCTGGGGAGTGCCTGCCGCGCAGCTGGTGGTGGTGCGGGGCGGTGAGGTGCTGGACTTCGGGGGCGGCCTCGTGGTGGAGGCGGTCGCGAGCAGGCACAGCCGTAACGCCCGGCACCAGTACTTCGCGCCCGGCACCGTGCACGCCGCGCCCGCCCGGCCGCCCGCGACCGTCGGGGACCTGGTGGAGGGCGACACGCTGGCCTTCCAGGTCGCCTTCGCCGGCGGACCCTCGGCGTTCCTGATGGGCGCGAGCGACTTCGCCGAGCGTGAGCTGGCCGGGCTGCGGCCGGACGTCGCGATGGTGGCGGTGCCCAGCAGCACCGCCACCCACCGGTACGTGCCCCGGCTGCTCGCGGCACTGGGCCGCCCGCGCACGGTGGTGCCGGTGCACTGGGACCGGTTCGAGACGGAGCTGGTCAACCCCGTCCAGCCGGACGCGGACCTCGGCCCCTTCCTCGCTCAGGTGCGTCAGGCCGCGCCGGGCACCCGGGTGGTCGTCCCGGACTACCTGACGCCGCGCACGTTCCGGTAGCGGCCGGAGCCCGGCGCCCGGAGCCCGCTCCGGGCGCCGGCTGCGGGGCGGCAGCGGGCCTCAGGCCAGGGCGTAGACCGTGGTGGCGTGGGCGGCCGGCTCCTCCTCGCCCTCGACGGTGAGGGTGATGTCCAGGAACGCGATCCGCCGGCCCAGCTTGGTGACCCGGGCGTGCACCAGGACGTCCTGCCCGACGACCGCGCGCTGGAAGCTGGTGGACTGCTGGACGGTGGTCATCGGGCCGAAGCCGCCCCGGGCCGCCGAGACCGCGATCACGCTGGCGGTGTCGGCGGCGGCCATCAGGGCCTGGCCGGACAGCGCGCCGCCCTCCCGGGCCAACTGGTCGGACCAGGGCAGGCGGAGCACGGCGTGGCGCTCGCCGGTGTCGGTCACCGACAGGCCGAGCGCCTGCACCCAGGGGGCGAAGTTGTCGGCCAGGATCTTGTCCGCCTCGGCGGTGGTGAGGGTCATGCCGCCATTGTGGCGCCGGGGCCGGGCGGTGTCAGGGAGTCGGGGCCCGCGGGACGCCCGGCGTCCCGCGGGGTGCGTGGTGGCCGGAGCCTGCCCGGCGCCGCGCGTCCCCGTCCCGTCGCCGTCCCCGTCCCGTCCCATCCCCGTCCCCCCTGAACCCGTCCCGCTACTCGGCCGGGGGCTCCGCCGCCCGCTCCCGCAGGGCCCGGCGCATCAGCTCCGCCAGGTGCAGGGCCCGCCGCCCGTCCGCCAGTTGGGCGATCTGGGTGCGGCAGCTGAAGCCGTCCGCGAGGATCACGGTCTCCGGTCCGGCGGCCCGGACCTCCGGCAGCAGCACCCGCTCGGCGATCGCCGCCGAGATCTCGAAGTGCCCGCGCTCGAAGCCGAAGTTGCCCGCCAGCCCGCAGCACCCGGAGTCCAGGACCCGGTTGTCGACGCCCATCCGCCGCTCCACCCGGCGGTCCGCCGCACTGCCGAGCACCGCGTGCTGGTGGCAGTGGGTCTGGGTGACGGCGTCCACCGGCAGCTGCGGCAGCGGCGCGTCCGGCGCGTACTCGTCGACGAACTCGGCGAAGGTGCGGGTCCGTTCGGCCAGGGGGCGGCCCTCGGCGCCCAGCAGGCGCGGCAGCTCCTCGCGCAGGGTGGCGGTGCAGCTCGGGTCCATCCCGACGACCGGGGTGTCGGCGGGCAGGCCGGTGGCGGCGAGCGCGGCCAGGCTGCGCCGCATCACCCTTCGGGCGCCGGCGAGCTGGCCGGTGGAGTACCAGGTCAGACCGCAGCAGACCGGCCCGGCCGGCAGCCGGACGTCGAATCCGAGGTGCTCCAGGACCTCGACGGCCGCACGCAGCACCTCCGGCTGGAGGTGGTTGGCGAAGGTGTCCGGCCAGAGCAGGACGGGCCGCGCGCCCGCCGGGGCCGGGTGCTCGGCGCGGTGCCGCCGGAACCAGCGGGTGAAGGTCTCCGGCGGCAGCACCGGCAGCGCCCGGCGCGGGTCGATGCCGCCGAGCCGTTTGAGCGCCCCTGCGGCGGGCGAGCGGGCGATCGTGTTCGCCAGGCCGGGCGCGAGCGCGGCGCCCCGCAGCCAGAGCGGCAGCCGGCCCATCGCGTAGTGGGCGGCGGGCCGCAGTCGGTGCCGGTAGTGCTGGTGGAGGAACTCGGTCCGGTAGGTGGCCATGTCGACGTGGACCGGGCAGTCGCTCGCGCAGCCCTTGCAGCCGAGGCAGAGGTCCAGCGCCTCGCGGACCTCGGCCGACCGCCAACCGTCCCTGATCGCCACCTCGTCCGTGATCACCGCCCCGCCCGGCTGTCCACCCTGCTGGTCGGGCGGGGCCGCCGCGCCGCGCAGCATCTCGGCGAGCAGCCGGGCCCGGCCGCGGGTGGAGTGCCGCTCCTCGCCGGTGACCATGTAGCTGGGGCACATCACGCCGGTGGTCGGGTCGACGCACTTGGCGACGCCCACGCAGCGGCGCACCGCCTTGGCGAGACTGCCGTCGTCCTGCTCGTAGGGCAGGGCGAGCGGCAGGCCGCGCACCGGGCCGGTGAAGCGCAGGTCGGCGTCGAGCGGGCGCGGATCCACCAGGGTGCCGGGGTTGAGCAGGTTCTCCGGGTCCCAGATCCGTTTGAACTCCCCGAACAGCCCGATGACGCCGGGCGGGTACATGCGCGGCAGCAGCTCGGCACGGGCCTGTCCGTCGCCGTGCTCGCCGGAGAGCGAACCGCCGTACGAGACCACCAGATCGGCCGCCTGCTCCATGAACTCCCGGAACACCCGCGCCCCGTGGGGCAGGGCGAGCGGGAAGTCGATCCGCAGGTGGACGCAGCCCTCGCCGAAGTGCCCGTACGGCACGCCGCGCAGGTCGTGCCGGCGCAGCAGGGCGCGCAGCCCGCGCAGGTAGTCGCCGAGCCGCTCCGGCGGGACGGCCGAGTCCTCCCAGCCGGGCCAGGCCTCGCCGCCGCCGGGCAGCCTGGTCACCGTCCCGGCGCCGGCCTCGCGGACGCCCCAGAGCTGGCGCTGCTCGGCGGGGTCGGTGACCACGGTGGCGGTGGCGGTGCGTTCGCGCCGGACGGCGTCGGCGAGCCGGCGGGCGGCGTCCAGGGCCTCGGCGGGTGTCGCGCCGCCGGTCTCCAGGAAGAGCCAGCAGGCGCCGTCGGGCAGCCGGTCGAGGGCGGGCGGGCGCGGGCCGGCGGCGAGCAGGGCGGCGATCAGGTCGGCGGCCATGCCCTCGACGGTGAGCGGGCCGAGCGTCAGCAGCGCGGGCACGGCGTCGGCGGCGGCGGTCTCGTCGGGGTAGCCGGCCACCACCAGGGCGCGCGCGGGCGGGTCCTCGACCAGCCGGACGGTGGCGGCGAGCAGCAGGGCGCAGGTGCCTTCGGTGCCGGTGAGGGCCCGGGCCAGGTGGTGGCCGCGCTCGGGCAGCAGGGCGTCCAGCGGGTAGCCGGAGACCCGGCGGGGCAGCTCGGGCATGCCCCGGCGGATGGCGGCCAGGTTCTGTTCGGTGAACTCCTGCAGCCGGTGGTGGAGTTGGCCGGCGCGACCGGGCAGGGCGGCGAGCGCGGCGCGTTCGGCGGGGGCGAGCGGGCCGCCGACGGTCAGTTCGGTGCCGTCGGCGAGCAGCAGTTCCAGTGACTCGACGTTGTCGGCGGTGCGGCCCCAGGCCACCGAGTGCGCGCCGCAGGAGTCGTTGCCGATCATGCCGCCGAGGGTGCAGCGGCTGTGCGTCGACGGGTCGGGACCGAACCGGAGGCCGAACGGGCGCGCGGCCCGCTGGAGGTCGTCCAGCACCGTGCCGGGCTCGACCCGTGCGGTCCGGTGTTCCGGGTCGACGTCGAGGACGGCGCCGAGGTGGCGGCGGAAGTCGAGGACCACGGCGCCGGGGCCGATCGCCTGCCCGCCGATGCTCGTCCCGGCGCCGCGCGCGACCACCGGCACGCCGTGCCGGCGGCAGAGCGCGAGCGTGGTGCGCACGTCGTCCCGGTCGGCGGGTTTGACGACGCCGAGCGGCAGGTGCCGGTAGTTGGAGGCGTCGTGGCTGTAGACGGTCCGCTCGGCGGCGCCGAACCGGACCTCGCCGCGCAGCACGGCGGCCAGCTCGCGCTCCAGCTCACGAGCTGGGGCGGGCCCGGGCCTGCGGGCGGGATCGGGCCCGGAGGCGGTCTCGGAGCGGCTCACGGGCGGTCCTCCCGGGCGGTGACGAACGGTCCCGGCCGATCATCGCAGCCCGCCCCGGCGGCCGGAACCACGGCCGCGCCGGGCGCCGCCGGCCGGCCGCGGGGGAAAACCGCTGGCGGCCCACCCGTCCCTCTGGCACCGTCGGCCTCCGTGATCACCGACACCCATGACGACGACCCCCGCCGCTTCCTCGCCCACCTGCCGATCGGCGAACGGCTCCCGATACCTGAGGACGCCGCGCCGTCCTGGTCGATCTTCCCGTACGAGGGCGAGCTGACCGTGCGGCCGCTGGACGCCCCCGAACTGCCCGAACCGCCCCGCCACGGCGAGGCGGGGGCGGCGGAGTGCGGGGAGTGCCGGCGTGCGGACGAGGACTGCGTCTGGACGGACGAGCACTGGCGACTGCGGGCCTTCGACGCCCCGCACGGCCTGCCCGCCGTCCTCTTCCTCAGCCCGCGCGGCCACCACGACCTGCTGGACCTCCCGCCGGCCCGCGCCGCCGAACTCGGCCCGCTGCTCCAGCGGGTGGAGCGGGCGATCCTCTCCCTCGGCGGCATCGGCCGGGTCCACGTGAACCGCTGGGGCGACGGCGCGGCCCACCTCCACCTGTGGCTGATCGCCCGCCCCGAGGGCCAGCGCCAGCTGATCGGCTCCACCCTCCCCCTCTGGATGGACCTCCTCCCGCCCCTCCCCGACACCCTCCGCACCGCCACCCTCCACCACATCGCCACCACCCTCGCCACCAACGGCGGCACCGCCCACGCCTGACCGGGTGCCGGCGGCGTCGGCCGTTGTCGGACCCGTCTGCTGGAATGCGGGCATGAGTGTCCACGACGTCGCCCGGCGCCTGCCGGCCCTCCCCGCCCTGCGGGACCTCTGCCGCGCGATGGCGGCCGTGGAGGCAGTCCTCGCGCCCGACGATCCGTACCGCCGTCACACCTTCGGTGTGGCGGGGTCGCCGGACCGCGAGCTGGCCGGGATGGACAACGGTGCGGGCGACACGTACACGATCGTCTTCTCGGCCGACGGGGCTCTCGTCCTGGGCTTCGACCACGAGTCGCCGATCAGCCCGTTCGCGGGTGACGGCACAGTATGGCCAGGGGTGCTCGACGAGGTGCCGGAGGTGTTCCGGCACCTCGTCGAGGAGGCCGTCCTCGGCGACGAGGACCCCGAGGTGACGGTCTGCCTGTGGCGGGGCGCCGGCGACGACCGCTGGCACTGCGGGCCCGTGGACTTCACGGACCTGTCGGGGCACGGCGAGGACCCGGACGGCGCGGACCACCTCTTCGCGCTCCTGCTCGACGGAACGCCGGAGGGGTTCCACCGGTGGGCCGAGGGCCACTACGGGCGGCCGGTGGACCTGGGCGCCGTCCGGCACGTCTACGAGTGGCGCCCGCTGATCGCCGAACTGGTCGCACGGCTCAACCCGGACGCGGACATCGACCGGTCGCGGCCGCTTCTCGACGCCCTCGGCCGTCCGCCGATGGGCGGACGGCCGAGGGCGTCGACCACGGAGCCGACGTGATCCGCACCGGGGAACCGGGAGCCTAGCGGCGGCGGGTGGTGCCGGTGAGGGTGCCGCGGGCGATGTGGGAGAGCTTGGCGACCTCGAAGGCGGGGTAGGCGCCGCCGGAGAGGAGGGAGAACTTGACGCCCTCGCGGCCGGCCGGGCGGCGGTGGCCGGGGGGCTGGAAGCGGCGGTAGTGCTCGGCGGCCCGGTGGAAGAACTGGGGGCGTTCGGCGCGGGCGACGCAGCCGGCCAGGTCGAAGACGAACAGGTAGTGCCGGACCATCCGGGTGAAGAGGGCGTCGCGGACGGCCTCCCGGGCGGGGCCGGCGGGGCCCTCTGCGGCGTCGAGCTCGTCGAGCAGGGCGAAGGTCCGCTCGTACTGGTCGAAGATGTCGAAGTTGCTGCTGCCGGGCGACCCGGTCGGGTGGACGGTCTCGCGGCGGCGCAGCTGGACGCAGGCGCGCGGCAGGACGGCGATCCGCCGGGCCGTCAGCATCGCCCGGTGGACGACGGGCAGTTCCTCGTAGCGGCCCTCGGGGAAGGCCAGGCCCTGCTGGCGCCAGTGCTCGTGGCGCACCAGGCGGTCCCAGATCAGGGCCGGTGCGCCCAGCAGCTCCGGGTGGTCGAGCGGGCCGAAGACCTCGGGGCCGGCTTCGGCGAGCAGGGCCTCGGCGCCGCCCGGCCAGTCGCGGCCGGCGTGCTGGCGGGTGTGGCCGAAGAGCAACAGGTCGACCGGTCCGGTCCGCTCCAGGTGGTCGGCGAAGGCGCGCAGGGCGTCGCGGGCGAGCAGGTGGTCGGCGTCGAGGAAGAGCAGGTACTCGCCGCGGGCCCGGGCGGCGCCCGCGGAGCGGCTGACGCCGACGCCGACCGCCGCGTCGAGGTGGAGGACGGACACCTGGGGGTGCCGGGCCGCGTAGCGGTCGACGAGCTGTCCCGGGCAGTCGGGGGACCGGTCGACGACCACCAGCACCTCGAAGTCGCGGAAGGACTGG
The DNA here is from genome assembly GCA_000719695.1 of Streptomyces sp. NRRL F-6131. Classification (GTDB taxonomy): domain Bacteria; phylum Actinomycetota; class Actinomycetes; order Streptomycetales; family Streptomycetaceae; genus Kitasatospora. The sequence goes on along the minus strand of JOHN01000049.1, from coordinate 47,522 downwards.
GCGAGCAGCGAGTCCAGGCAGTCCGCCAGCTGTTTCTGCTGGTCGTAGGCGGGGATCACGACGCTGATCAGAGGTGAGGGCATGACGCCGGAGCGTAGGAGCGCCTGCGAACCGTGGCAAAGCCCTGACGGTCCGTAAATGCGAGCAATACCCGGCAAATCGTATGGTCGTACGCCATATCTTCACCGGCTGCTCCGGTCGCGTCCACGTCAGGAACGCGCGTTCCCCGCCGTCGGCTCGGCGCGCGGCATCCCGCGGTGGCGGGCAGGCTGGAGGCGTCATCACGGTGGGAGGCGGACGGAGGCGGGCATGGAGCAGCGGACGCGGCCGCCCCGGGTCGGCGAGCTCACCGCCTTCCTGGCCCGGCTCACCGCGGTCCTGCTGCGCAACAGCGGCGAGGGCGTCCAGGAGCTGGAGCCGGCCGTCGCCGGAGCCGCCCGGGCGCTGGGCGGGGCGGCCCGGCTGCTGGTCGTCCCGGACGGCGCGGCGCTCACCGTCACCGTCGGCGGCGAGTCCCGCACGGTGACGGTCCGGGCGTTCCCCGAGGTGTTCCGTCTCGACCAGGTCGCCGCCGTCAAGCCGCTGCTCGCCGACCTCACGGCCGGTCGGCTCGCCCTGCCCGAGGCGGCCGGGCGGCTGGCCGTCATCGACGCCGCCCCGCCGCCGTACCCCTGGTGGGCGAAGGCGATCGGGATCGTCCTGTTCTCCATCGGCTTCGCCCCGCTGATGCAGCCGACCTGGTGGGAGGTCGGCTCGACCGCCGTCCTCGCCACGGCGAGCGCGGCCCTGGCGGTGGCGGCGGGCCGGTGGCCCCGGCTGGGCGCCGTCCTGCCGCTGGTGGCGGCGGTCGTCGTCTCGGTGATCGCGCTGCTGGTGTTCGCCCGCACGCCGGAGCACGGCGGACCGGTGCTGATCATGCTGCCCGCGCTGTTCTTCTTCGTCCCCGGCGACTACCTGAGCGCCGCCGCCGCCGAACTCGCCGCCGGTCACCTCACGCCGGGCGCCGTCCGGCTGGTCTACGCGGTGTTCCTGCTGCTCCAGCTGTACGTCGGGGTGCTGATCGGACTCGCCGTCACCGGGCGCGACCGGCACTCGCTGTTCGACGTGGCGGCCGCGCAGGACCTGCCGCGCTGGGCGCTGTTCACGGCGTGGATCGTCTTCACGACGGGTACCGTGCTGGCGTTCGCGATCCCCGCCCGGCTCGGGCCGGTGCTGCTGCTCCTGGTCTATTTGACGGTGGCGGCGCAGACCCTGGTCACCTGGCTGGCCGGCGAGGTGACGGGGACGTTCGTCGCCGCCGCCGTCCTGAGCGGGGTGGCGACCCGGATCGCCGCCCGGCCGACCGCGCCGCCGCGGTTGCTCCTGCTGCTGCCCGGCTTCTTCACCCTGACCGTCGGTTCGCTCGGCATGCGCGGGCTGACCGACCTGGCCGGTGGTCACCCGATCGCCGGTTTCCGGGATCTGACGCAGCTGGTCACGCTGGTGACCGCGATCGCGGTGGGTCTGCTGGCGGGTGCGGTGGTGGCCTCCGCCGGACGGGGCGAGCGGCCGGGCGTCTGACGGGACGCCCGGCGACGGCGCGCGACGGGCCGCCCGTCGGGGGCCGAGGAACGGGCCGTCAGGCGGGCCGCCCGGTGGTGGCCGCGGCGCTGCGACCGGCCGGAAGCGCGGCCGGCAGGCCCGTGACCGCCCCGGCCGGCAGGCCGGTGGGCCGGGTCGGGGCGGCGACCAGGTCGCGCAGGTACCAGTCGAGCCGGTCGCCGGTCGGCTCCAGGACCCGCGCGGAGTACCGGAAGCCGGCCCGCCGGGCCACGGCCGCCGAGGCGAGGTTCTCCGGGTCGACCCGGATCACGCCCTCGGTCGCGCCCTCCTGCGCCGCGTACCGGCACACCAGGTGCACGGCCCGGGTCACCAGGCCCCGGCCGCGCCAGGCGGGATAGAGGCCGTACGCGATGTTGACCTGTCCCGGGGTGAGGCACGGCATGGCGAACCGCAGGTCGATCGTGCCGGCCAGGACCGGCTCCGGCCCGGTCCGGATCGCGAACACCCGGGCCGGGCCCCGGTACAGCCACTGCGCGGTGGACCGCCGCACGTACTCCTCGGTGCCGGCCCGGGTGCTCGGCCGGCCGCTCAGCCACCGCACCAGCTGCTCGTCCTCGCCCGCCAGGTGCGCATCGATGTCGGCCGCCCGGAACGGTGTGAGCGTGACGACCCCGTCGGAGAGCCTCACCTGATTCATGCGCCCACTCTGGCCCCCGGGACGACGGCGGGGCCACCGGGATTTCGGCCAGCTCGCACCCGAACGGGCGCCCGCGTCGCGTCCTGGTTCGCCCCCGAGCGAGCCCCGGCGAGCCCCGGGCGAGCCTCGAACGATGCCTGAACGAGCGTCGGGCGAGCGTCGGACGAGCCCTGAACGAACCCCGGAAGGCCCGAGGACCGCCCCCGGACGCTCCGGGGACGGCCCGCGACGCCCGCGCCGGGCGGGTCCGGTCAGCGGCCGGTCCGCGCCGTCGTGCCGCGCAGCAGCAGGGCGACCGCGAGCGCGGCGAGGGCGACCACGCCGGCGGCGGTGAGGACGGTGAGGTGCATGGCGTCGACGAACGCCGTCCGGGCTCGGTCGGCGACGGGCGGGCCGAGGCGGGAGGCGGCGGCGAGGGAGGAGCGGGCGGCGTCGGCGACCCGCGGGGGCAGTCCGGTGACGTCGACGTGCCCGCGGTAGCCCGCGGTGAGGACGCTGCCGAGGACGGCGATCCCCAGGGCCCCGCCGAGTTCGCGGGCCAGGTCGTTCATCGCGGAGCCGACGTTCTGCAGGCCGGGCGGCAGGGCCTCGGTGATGGCGGTGGTCGCCGGCGTCATGGCGAGCCCGGCGCCCAGGCCGAGCGGGAAGAGGACGCCCGCCAGCAGCCAGGCGGAGCTGTCGGCGGTGACCAGCCCGAGCGCGCCGAGCGCCCCGGCGATCAGCAGTAGACCCGCCACCCAGGGGCCGCGCGCGCCGAACCGGTCGGTCAGCCGCGGGCTGAGCCGGGCCGCGGGCATCATCCCCAGCGCCATCGGCAGCAGGGCGACCGCCGCCGCCAGCGCGCTGCGCTCCCGGACCAGCTGGAGGTACTGCATGATCACGAAGAGGTAGCCGAAGAAGGCGAAGAACTGGCAGGTGATCGAGAGCGTCCCGGCGGCGAACCGGCGCTCGCGGAACAGCCGCGGGTCCAGCAGCGGGTGGCGTCGCCGCAGCTCCCAGCGGACGAAGCCGGCCAGCAGCACCAGGCCCGCCGCCGTGCCGCCGAAGGTCAGCGGGTCTCCCCAGCCGCGGGTGGGCGCCTCGATCACCGCGAAGACCAGGGTGCCCAGCCCGGCCACGGCCAGCAGGGCGCCGACGACGTCCAGCCGGGGCGCGTCCGGCTCGGCGGACTCCGGGACGAAGAGCAGGGTGCCGGCCAGGGCCAGCACCGCCAGCAGCACGTTCAGGACGAAGATCGACGGCCAGGACCACAGCTCCAGCAGGGTGCCCGAGGCGAACAGGCCCAGCATCGCCGCCGCTCCGGCGACCGCCGCCCAGGCGGCGACGCCCCGCGCCCGCCGCTCCGGCGGGAAGGTGCCGGTGATCGTCGACAGGGTGGCCGGCATGACCAGGGCCGCGCCGACGCCGAGCAGGGCGCGCAGTGCGATCAGCGCGTCGGGGTCGGTGGTCAGCGCGGCGAGCCCGGACCCGGCGCCGAACAGGGTCAGCCCCACCAGCAGCGCCCGCCGCCGCCCGAACCGGTCCCCGAAGGCGCCGGCCGGCAGCAGCAGGGCGGCGAACACCAGGCTGTAGGCGTCGATGATCCAGGACAGCTGGGTCTGGCTGCCGCCGGTGGCCCGGGCGATGTCCGGCAGGGCCACGTTGAGCGAGGCCATCGCGGCGACCACGGTGGCCAGCGCGAGACAGGTGACGAACAGGACGGCGCGGTGGCGGGGGGCCGGCGCCGGGGCGGCGGCCCGGTCCGGGGGCGCGGCGGTGGCGGACATGGCGGGACTTCCTCACGCTGGTCGGTCGGTGCCGGACCAGCGTGGGCGCGCCGCGGGTAGCATTTCAACCATGATGAATTCTGCCGAGGGGCCGACGCCCCGCCGGGGACGTCGGGCCGGGAGCCCCGGGACCAGGGAGCAGATCCTCGCCGTCGCCCGGCACCGGTTCCTGTCCGAGGGCTACCACGCCGTGACGCTCCGGTCGGTGGCCGCCGGGGCGGGCGTCGACCTCGCGCTGGTCAGCTACTACTTCGGCTCCAAGAAGGGCCTGTTCGGGGCGGCGCTCGCGCTCACCGGAAACCCGGCGGTGCTGCTGGTCGAGGCCCTGGAGGGCGAGCTGGAGACCTTCCCCGAGCGCGCCCTGCGGCTGCTGCTCGGGGTCTGGGACGCGCCCGACAGCGCGGGCCCGCTGCGCGCCATGATCGGCGGTGCCGCGCAGGACCCGGCGGTGGCGCTGCTGGTGAGCGAGGTGGTGCAGCGGGAGATGGTGGACCGGATCGCCGGCCGGCTCGGCGGCGCGGACGCCCGGCGGCGGGCCTGTCTGTTCGGCACCCAGCTGGCCGGACTGATCATGGCGAGGTACGTGCTGTGCCTCCAACCGCTCGCCTCGCTGTCGGCCGATGAAATCGCGCGCTCCTACCTCCCGCTGCTGCGCCAGGCCCTGTGGGGGCGGTCGGGGCGGCCGGGGCGGCCGGGCGGTGCGGCCGGCGGTGCGAGCGGTGCGGGTGACCGGTGGGTGGCGGGGCCCGGGGCCTGACCGTCCGGGGACGTCCGGCGTCGCCCGGCGGCTCGGGCGGTCCCCGGTTCCCGGTTCCCGGTCCCGAACGCGCCCGAGCCCGCAGGCGGGGGCCTGCGGGCTCGGGGGCGCCGGGGACGGCGGGGACGGCGGAGGTACCGGTGCGGCGGGGCCGCCGGGGCCGGCTCAGTACCAGTGGTGGGACTGCCAGAACGCCCAGGCGCCGCACGGGCTGCCGTAGCGGGAGTTCATGTAGTCCAGGCCCCACTTGATCTGAGTGGCCGGGTTGGTGCGCCAGTCGGAACCGGCCGAGGCCATCTTGGAGCCGGGCAGGGCCTGGACCAGGCCGTAGGCGCCGGAGGAGGCGTTGGTGGCGGTGATGTTCCAGCTGCTCTCGCGCGACACGATGTTGCTGAAGCACTGGAGCTGACCGGCCGGGACGATCTGGGCGGCGATCTCGCGCGGGCTGCCGGAGTAGACCGGCTTGCTGTTCAGCGCGGAGCGCTCCTGCGAGCGGGAGGCGGCGGCGTCGGACTTCGCCTTGGCGTCCGCCTGCGCCTTCGCCGCGGCCTGGGCGTCGGCCTCGGCCTGCGCCTGGGCGGAGGCCTGTGCCTGCGCCTGCGCGGCGGCGTCCGCCTCGGCCTGGGCCTGCGCCGCGGCGGCCTGGGCGTCGGCCTGGGCCTTGGCGTCCGCCTCGGCCTGCGCCCGCGCGGCGGCCTGCGCGTCCGCCGAGATGTCGCCGGCGGTGCCGGCCACCGCGGCCACGGGGGCCTCGGCGACGGCGGTCCCGCTCTCGGGGAGGGCGAGGGCGGCGGTGGCCGCGCTCGCCACCACGAGGGTGGCGACACCGGTGATCAACGAGTTGCGGCGGGCATGGCTGAGCTGCATGGAGCGGACGATCCTTTTCCGTCGGGGTGCCGTCAGGGCCTCGGTGGCCGTCGGGGCGTGCCGACCCCGGGCGGGGCGGCGGCGCGGGCGCCGGGCATCACGGGGCCCGCTCGGGGGAGCGGCCCGCGGTGGCGCACGGGACGGCCGTGGTGCGTGGCCCCGCGAAGTGCGGGGCGGACGAGGTGCGCGGCGGGGGGACCGGCCGCGCTGCCTGGCGACGGACCATTCTTGGCAGAGCCCGGGACGGGCGGCAAAGCCGCGCGCTACTACGGCCGGTAGTGGTTCCGGGGGGCCGAAACGGCGAAGCGTCCGGCCAGTGGCGGGCGCTTCGGTATGATTTGTCCGTTTTGAGGAATTGCTGGGCGGGGTCGGGGGATCGTCGACGAACGAATGGGTCGAACCGCCCCGTCGCCTGCGTTGTTCGGGCCCGCGGCGAGCCGCCCTCAAGCGAGGGCATCCGCCGGACGGCCGGGCGGCTCCCGGTGCGGGCGGGGCGGCGCCCGGCCGTCCACTATCGACGGCAGTAGACGGCCGAACCCGTGTGGGGGGCCTCACAGCCGGGCGGGTCGACCGGCACGCGGGGTGACCGCGGGGTCACGCGTCGCGGTACGGATTCGACTCCGCGGGCCGCGGCGCCCCCGCGTACGGGTCCGCCGCGTACGGGCCGGAGCCGCGCGGGGCCGACGCGTACGGGTTCGCGTCGTACGGGTTCGACGCGTAGGCGTCCCCGGTGTACGCGGCGCCGGCGCCGCCCCCGGCGCCGTCCGTGTACGGGTTCCCCGCGACGGGCCGCTGCGCCCCGTACTCCGGCAGGTCCGGGACCTCCGCCGTGTCGGGAGTCTCCCCGTCCCCCTCCTCGGGCTCCCCGTCCGCCTCCGGTTCCTCCTCCACCGGCACCAGGTCGCGCGCCAGCAGGGTCGCCCCGGCGACCGCTCCCGGCATGGCGACCACCGTCACCAGCGGCACCAGGAACGCCAGCACCAGCGGCACGCCGAAGCCGAAGGCCAGCCCGAGCCGCCCGCGCAGCAGCCGCAGTCGCTCGCGCTGCTCCACACCGCGCCGCTGCAGGCCGACGGAGGTCAGCTCCAGAGTGAGGAAGAAGCCGGAGACCAGGAAGCCGAGCACCGGGACCACGGTCTGTCCGACCACCGGGACGAACCCGGCCGCGAACAGCAGGACGCCGAAGCCGCCGGCCCGCACCAGGACGAAGAGGCTGTCCCGGGCGGCCACCACGAGCTCGCGCCAGAGCGGCACGTCCGGCGGGGTCGGCGCGCCGCCCTCGGTCTCGTCGACCTTCTCGCAGAGCTCCTCGTAGAACGGCTGGCCGACCAGCAGGGTCACCGCGGTGAAGGTGAGCACGGACAGCAGCAGCCCGCCGACGAACACCAGCGCGGCGAGCGTGGTGCGCAGCAGGTCCTGCCAGAACGAGGCCCAGTGGTCGGCGAACGGGGTGGCCCAGGCGGCGACGTCCTCGGACCAGCCGACGAGGAAGAACAGTGCCACCGCGTAACCGGCCAGGGTGATCAGCGCCGGGATCATCCCGAACGCCCACCAGCGGCCGTGCCGCGCCACCCACTTCTGGCCCTTGGCCAGGTACCCCATCCCCGCTGCAAGATCTCGCATGAGGGGAAGGGTAGGTGCTGACGGGTCGCCGGGTCATGTCCGCCCGGTCACGGAACGGAACCGGAGGTTCCCGCCGGAGGGCGGCGGGGAACGCGCCGGGCCCGGGAGCCTCCGCAACGGCTCCCGGGCCCGGTGCCCGCGGACGGTACTGCGCTCCGGCTCAGGAGGCCGTTGCCACCGCCGCGGCCCGCCGCCGGCGGCCCACCACGGCCGACGCCGTCAGCACGATGGCCGCGGCGACCAGCGACAGGTACATCTGCTTCCGACCGTCGGCGTCGGTGAACATGTACGCCATCACGAACCCGATCATGCCGATCGCGGCCCAGGTGAGGTACGGGTACAGCCACATCCGGACGGTCAGCCGCTCCGGCATCTCACGTTCGATGATCCGGCGCATCCGCAGCTGGGAGAAGCAGATCACGAGCCACACGAAGAGCGCCACCGCGCCGGAGGAGTTCAGCAGGAAGGAGAACACGGTGTCGGGCGAGGTGTAGTTGAAGAACACGGCCACGAAGCCGAACACCACCGAGGACAGGATGGCCACCTGGGGCACGCCGCGCTTGGTCACCGTGGCGAAGGCCTTCGGGGCGTCGCCGCGCTGGCCCAGCGAGTAGGCCATCCGGGAGGCGGTGTACATGCCCGAGTTGAGGCACGACAGCACGGCCGTCAGCACGATCACGTCCATCACCCGGCCGGCGCCCGGGATGCCCACGTGCTCCAGCACCGCGACGTACGGGCTGCCCTTGACCGCGGCGGAGTCCCACGGCAGCAGGGTCACGACCAGCAGGATCGAGCCGAGGTAGAAGACGCCGATCCGCCAGATGACACTGTTGGTGGCCTTGCTGACCGCCTTCTCCGGGTCCTCGGACTCGCCGGCGGCCAGGGTGACGATCTCGCTGCCCATGAAGGCGAAGACGACCGTGAGCATGCCGGTGAACACCGCGCCCACCCCGTGCGGCAGGAAGCCGCCGTGGCCGGTCAGATTGGTCGCGCCGACCGCGTCGGTGCCGGGCAGCAGGCCGAACACGGCCAGCGTGCCGACCACCAGGAAGGCGGCGATCGCCACCACCTTGATGCCGGCGAACCAGAACTCGAACTCGCCGTACGAGGCGACCGAACCCAGGTTGGTCGCGGTCAGCACGGCCATCACGATCAGCGCGAACGCCCACTGGGGGACGCCCGGCATCCAGTTGTTGAGGATCTTCGCGCCGGCGGTGGCCTCGACGGCCAGCACCACGACCCAGAAGAACCAGTACAGCCAGCCGATGCTGAAGCCGGCCCACCGGCCCAGCGCGCGGTCCGCGTACGCCGAGAAGGAGCCGCTCTGCGGGTCGGCCGCGGCCATCTCGCCGAGCATCCGCATGACCAGCACGACCAGCACACCGGCCAGCGCGTAGGAGAGCAGGATGCCGGGGCCGGTGGACGCGATGCCCGCGCCCGAGCCGACGAACAGGCCCGCGCCGATCACGCCGCCGATGGCGATCATCGACAGGTGGCGGTTCTTGAGCCCGGCCTTGAGGTGGCCGTCGCCGCCCTGGCCGTGCCCGGTGGGGGTGTGGTCAGCGGAGTGTCCGGGCGGAGGGGATCCGGCCCGGGTGGTGGTGTCCGCACTCATCGTGAGGGTGCCCTGTGCCTTTCCAGCGCGGCCTGACCCTCGGCTCGATCACCGGAGGGTGGGGGACGGATCCGCGCATTGCGGTGCAACCTAACTTCTACCTCCGGGTATCGGAACAAGGCATCGGCAACTGTTCGCTCAGCGGACATAAAAGCCCAGGTCAGAGTGGGTGAAAAGGTGACGTGGAAACCTCAAATCTGACGCATCGCCAGCAGCTCGGAGCCCTCCCCGGGCGCTGTCCGGCGAGCCGTTCATACTGGCGGCGTGATGATCGTCCTCGTGGTCCTCGGCGCCCTCCTCGTCCTCGCCCTGCTGACCCTCGTCCACTGGTACCTCTGGCGCCGGCTGGTGCGCGACGTCTCGGCGCCCGGCGGCCGCTGGCGCCGGACCGGCACGGTGCTCGCCGTGGCCCTGCCGCTGCTCTCGGTGGGCGCGCTGGTCGGCGGCGAGCTGTTCCCGATGGCGCTCGAACGCTGGTTCGCCTGGCCCGGCTACCTCTGGCTGGCGGTGCTGCTGTACCTGCTGCTCGGGCTCGCGGTCGGCGAGCTGCTCCGGCCGCTGCTGCTGCGCCTGCCGGCCCGCCGCACGGCACCCGCTCCGGCCTCCGAGGCCCCCGCGCCCCCCGCGCCCGCCGAGGCCGCTCCCGCCGGGTCAGCCCCCGCCGAGACTCCCGCCGCCCCCGCGCCCGCCCCCTCCGCCCCGACCGCGCCCTCGCCGGAGCGGCGGCTGTTCGTCGCCCGCGCGGTCGCGATCGGCGCCTCCGGGGCGGCGGCGGCCGTGGTCGGCACCGGCACCTACGGGGTGCTGCGCGGACCCCGCCTCAAGCACGTGACCGTCCCGCTCGCCAAACTGCCGGCCCGGTCCCACGGGTACCGGATCGCCGTGGTGAGCGACATCCACCTCGGCCCGATCCTCGGCCGCGCCCACACCCGGCGGATCGTGGACACCATCAACGCCGCACAGCCCGACCTGATCACGATCGTGGGCGACCTGGTCGACGGCACGGTGCCCGAACTCGGCCGGGACGCGGAGCCGCTGGCGCTGCTGCGGGCCCGCGACGGCGCGTACTTCGTCACCGGCAACCACGAGTACTTCTCCGGCGCGGCGCCCTGGGTGGACTTCGTCCGCGAACTCGGCGTCCACCCCCTGGAGAACGCCCGGGTCGAACTGGGCGGCTTCGACCTGGCCGGGGTCAACGACATCGCCGGGCGGCGGGAGGGCGACGGCCCGGACTTCGGCAAGGCGCTCGGCGACCGCGACCCGGCCCGCACCGCCGTCCTGCTCTCCCACCAGCCGGTCACCATCCACGACGCGGTCCGGCACGGCGTCGACCTCCAGCTCTCCGGCCACACCCACGGCGGCCAGCTCTGGCCGGGCAACTACCTGGCGGAACTCGCCAACCCGACCGTCGCCGGCCTGGAGCGCTACGGCGACACCCAGCTCTACGTGACCCGCGGCGCCGGCGCCTGGGGCCCCCCGGTCCGCGTCGGCGCACCCTCCGACATCACCATCGTCACCCTCGCCTCCCCCCGAGCCTGACCGAACCGCCCGGGCCTCTCGGCTCCCTCAGGCCTCGGCGACGTCCAGCAGGACGATTCGGCGGCCGTCCGTGGGGTGGCCGGTGAGGCGGGCGGCCAGGAGGGCGGGGATGTCGCTCTCCTGGGAGTAGCCCGGCACGACGGTGACCTCCGCGTGCTGTACGCCGGGCGTGCCGGGCAGGGTGTACCGCACCCGGTACGTCGTGGTGGCCGGGGGTGGGGTCGGGGGCGGGCCGGTGCTCGGCATCGTGCGGGTACCTCCGTGGGTGGGCCGGTGTGCACGGTCCGTGGTCCATTCTCCGCCGACCGGGACCGGCGGCGGCATCCTGTGGCCGATCCGGGCAAATCCGGGCAAAGTGGGAATCTCCGGGGTCGCACGCCCCGGCCGGCGTGATCCACCGCGAACCGGCGGGAGGGCTCCGGGAAGGAGCGACCCCATGCAGACCACCTGGAAGGGGACGATCAGCTTCGGGCTGGTCTCCATCCCCGTCCACCTGTACTCCGCCACCAAGGAGCACGACGTCCCCCTGCACCAGGTGCACGCCAAGGACGGCGGGCGGGTGCGGATGAAGCGGTACTGCGAGCAGGAGGAGCGGGAGGTCCCGTACGCGGAGATCGCCAAAGGCTACGAGTCGCCGGACGGCCGGACCGTCACGCTCACCGACGACGACCTCGCGGACCTTCCGCTGCCCAGCAAGAAGATCATCGATGTGCTGGCCTTCGTCGACGAGGGCGAGATCGACCCGCTGATGTTCTCCAAGGCGTACTACGTCGGCGTCGCCGACAAGGCCGCCTCCAAGCCCTACGCGCTGCTGCGGGACGCCCTGGTGGATTCCGGGCAGATCGCCGTCACCAAGATCGCGCTGCGCAGCCGGGAGTCGCCGGCCGTGCTGCGGGTGCACGACGGCACGCTGGTCCTCCAGACCTGCATCTGGCCCGACGAGGTCCGTCCGGCGGCCGGTATCGCGCCCGAGGAGGACATCACCGTCCGGCCGCAGGAACTGAAGATGGCGCGCTCGTTGATGGAGACCCTCTCCGAGGACTTCGACCTCGACCAGCTCCACGACGACTACCAGCAGGCGCTGCAGCAGGTGATCGAGGCGCGGCTGCAGGGTGTCGAGGTGCCGCACGAGGAGGAGGCGGGGGAGGCGCCGGACAACGTCATCGACCTCATGGAGGCGCTGCGCAGCAGCCTGCGGAAGGCGAAGGACGCCCACCCGGGCCGCTCGGCCGCCGAGGAGGCGGAGGAGGCGGAGGAGGTGGCGGAGACGGAGCCGGCCGAGGAGGCCGCGGTGGAGAAGCCGGCGCCCCGCAAGCGGGCGGCGGCCGTCGCGAAGACCACGACGGGCGACACGGCGAAGAAGTCGACGTCCACGAGGTCGTCCACGAGCAGGAAGTCCGCCACCACGAAGCCCACGGCGACGAGGAGGAGCACGGCGACCAAGAGCACGGCGACGAAGAGCACGGCGACGAAGAGCACGGCGACCAAGAAGTCCACGGCGACCAAGACCGCGGCGGCCAAGAGCACGGCCAAGGCCGCGACGAAGAGCACGACCCGGAAGTCCGCCACTCCCCGGAAGGCCTCGTGACCTCCCCCTCACCCCCCCGGAGGCGATTCCCGATGGACCTGATCACCTACAAGGCCCAGGACACCGGCCCCGACGCGCCGGCCCACCCGAGCTGGGCGCACCGGACCTGGCACTGGCTGTGCAGTCTCACCCCGACGGCCGTGGTCTTCATGGTCGGTCTCTCGCTCGGCCTCGGCGCCGTCGCCTCCCAGGTGACCTGGCTGCCGATGCTGATCATCTTCAGCGTCGTCTGGGGCGCGACCCTGCTCGCCCTGGGCGGCATGGTCGCCCGGTGGGTGACGCCAGGCCGGGGCCGTCACCGGATGGCCACCTGACCGTGCCCCGCCCCCGTTCCCGCCCCGGCGAACCGGGGCGGGAACGGCGACGGGAGCACCGTCGGCGGTCAGCCCTTGAACAGGTTGTGGCCGACGTCCGAGGGGACGATCTCCTTCACCGGAGTGCTGTCGCCGTCGGGCACCCGCGCGCCGGGCACCGGCTCGTCGCTCTCGCGGTGCAGCAGCACCACCCCGTGCTCGGCCCAGACCTGCCGGTAGCCGTGGGCCAGCAGCAGGTCGATCCGCTCGGCCTGCTCGGCGGCGGTCTGGAACGGGAACGTCCGGGTGTCGGAGCGGATCAGTACGTAGTCGCGCCCGCGCGGCACGCCGTCGACCAGGACGACGTCGGTGCGGCCGACCAGCCGGGGCACCACCTGGTTGTCGGCCTCCACCAGCGCGCCGTCCGGGATCTGCCCGGCGCCCCGGACCAGGGCCGCGTTGCTCGCCGAGGGGCGCCAGGAGGCCGGGGTCAGCAGGCTGATCCCGCCCAGCGTCAGGCTGCTCACCAGGGCGATCGCGACCGCCGCCGTCCCCAGGCCGTACGCGGTGCGGCGCCGTGCCCCGCCCCGGGCGTGGAGGTGGCCGAGCGCCTCCAGGGTGGCGGTGAGCAGCACCGGCCAGAGGAAGGCGTCGTAGTGGTGGGCGATCGACCAGTGGTTGGGGTTGTCGGACAGCACGCGCTCGGCGAGCAGCGGCAGCAGGCAGAGCGTGGTGGCGGAGCGCAGCGGTACCAGCAGCAGGGTGCCGAACAGCCAGAGCACCAGCAGCGGCTTGACGGTGGCGTTGGTGGCGACCTGGACGAGCAGCAGCGGGTCGCCGAGCAGGTTGCCGAGCGCCTTCCCGGCGTCGGGGCCGATCGGGCCGTAGACCCAGTAGTAGTCGGGCTGCCCGCCCATCGCGGGGATCAGCCGGGTGATGGCGAGGGCCGAGGCCAGCGGGCCGCCGATCAGCAGGCCGGCGCCGTAGGCGAGCCCGCGCCGGTCGCCGGCCCGGTCGCCGGCCTGCTCGCCCTGCCGGTCGCCGCGCGGGCGGTTGCGCCAGAGCAGGACGAGGCCGTACACGCCGACCAGCAGGCCGAGGTCCTCCTTGGTGGCGCAGAGCAGGGCGGCGGCGAGGGCGGCGGTGCCGTACCGGCGGGTCATGCCGCGTTCGAACATCAGCAGGGTGAGCGGGACGGCGAAGGCGACCTCGTGGAAGCCGCCCCGGGCGGCGGCCAGCAGCGGCCAGCCGAGGCCGTAGACCAGTCCGGCCAGGTCGGCGACCCGGCGCACGGTCCGCAGGTCCGCGGGGTCGGGCTCAGCAGCACCGGCTGCCGAACCGGCCGTCCCGTCGGCTGCCCCGCCGAGCGGGAGGGTGAAGCAGTGGACGGCGATCCGGCGGATCAGCGGGACGCCGGCCGCGAGCAGCAGGGCCTGCCCGAGGAGCAGCGTGCGCGGGTCCTCCCAGATCCAGTAGAGCGGGGCGAGCGCGGCCAGGATCGGCGAGAAGTGGTCGCCGAGCAGCGAGAACGCGGGCGGGAACTCGTGGTGGTAGCTCTTCACCGGTGAGACCGGCAGGCCTAAGTGCGCGTAGCCGGCCACCCCCTGGTGGAAGATGCCGAGGTCGAAGCCGCCGAGCAGGACCGCCGACCACTGCTGGAGTCCGCACGCCGCGGTGACGGCGAAGCAGAGCAGGGTCAGGAGGGCGGTCCGGCGACCGGAGAGCGCGCCGGTGCCGGGGGTGAACGGGCGCACGGCGCGCGGCAGCAGCGGTCGGCTCGGGCGGGTGGACGGGCTGAGCCCGGTTTCGACTGGCACGGGATCCCTGGAGGTGGTCGGAGGCGGGGCGAGGACGGGTGCGGGCCGCGGCCCGGGGCGAGGGGTCAGCCGGCCTCCGGGCTGCCGGGGGCCGGGACGTCGGGCGCCACCGGGACGACCGCGCCGGGCGCGCGCTGCAGCAGCGTGATGCCGTGGTCGCTGCGCACCACGTGGAAGCCGCCGCGTCGGGCGGCGGCGACCTCCTGGCGCTCCCGGTCGGGCGACAGCGGCCAGCCCATCGGCTGCTCCTCGTCGACCACGATCCACTCGGCCGTCGACCACTTCTGCGGCCAGCCGAAGACGATGACCTCGCAGCGGTTGGTCAGTTGCGGCACCAGCCGGTTGGACGCCGCGACCCGGGCGTCGTCCGGGACGGCGGCCAGGACCGCCCGGGCGGCCTCGACCCGCGCGGGGGTCCGCCACAGCTCGCCGCTGAACAGTTGACCGAACGCGAAGCCGGGCAGCAGCGCCAGGGTGACCGTCAGACTGACCGGCAGCGCCGCGCGGGCGACCCAGCGGGGCAGTACGCCGCCGCGGCTGCGCGCCTTCACCAGGACGTCCACGAAGGCGGCGAAGACGATCGGCATCAGCACCGCGCTGTAGTGGTAATTGGTGCCCCAGTAGGCGGGGTTGTTGGAGAGCAGTCGCCAGCCGAGGGTGGGCAGCGCGACGATCATCAACGGCGAGCGGGCGGCCAGCAGCACGGTCGGCGCGAGCAGCAGCAGGACGGTGGTGACCTTCTCGCTCGGGGTGACCAGGTCGAGCGGCAGGGCGAGCAGGTTCCGCCCGCCGGAGCCGCCGCTCAGGTTGTCCCAGTACGCGAAGCTGCCGCCGGGGCTCATCGCCGGGAGCAGCACCAGGAGTTCGAGCAGCGAGGCGCCGACCCCGAGCAGGACGCCGGCCGCGCCGACCCGGCGGTCGCCGCGCCACAGGATGTACGCGCCGACGGCCGCCACGGTGATGCCGAGGTCCTCCTTGACCAGGACCAGTGGCGCGGCCCAGGCCAGGGCGGCGACCCAGCGCCGCTCGCCCAGCGCGGTGACCGAGAAGGCGACCAGCGGGACCGCGAAGGTGATCTCGTGGAAGTCGAAGCCGAGCGCCGAGGCCAGCCCCCAGGAGAACCCGTAGCCGAGGCCGGTGATCACGGCGGCGACCGGCCCGAGGCCGCGCAGCGCCCAGCGGCTGATCGGGACGGCGGCGACGGCCACCAGGGCCGCCTGGGCCAGCAGCAGCGTCTTCGCCGAGGGCCAGAGCCAGTAGAAGGGGGCGAGGGCGGCGAGGGCGGGCGAGAAGTGGTCGCCGAGCAGATTGAAGCCGGGGCCCTTGAGTTCGACGATCGGCCCTCGGCCCTCGGCGTAGCCGCGCACCCCCTGCTCGAAGATGCCGAGGTCGTACCCGCTGGTGAGCAGGAGTTCGTGACGGCGGACGGTGAAGAAGGCGTAGACCAGGAACAGGGTGAGGGCGACCGCCCAGGGGATGAATCGCATCCGCCGGTCGGCGGGGGTTAACGTGATCGACTGTTCGTCAACCTCCGCCCTGCGGTGGAGTGCTGATGTGAGTGTACTAATGGTCACTGAACATCCCCGTCGTTCCGGGTGCGAGTGGTCTACCGGCCGATTCTTGTCGGCGATTCGAGGTGGCGGGCAGGTTCAGCCGTGAGCGAACGCCGCCGAGTGTGTCGGCCCCCCGGGCGGGCACCGTAGCATGGATAAGCCCTCCCCGGCGATTGAGGCGCCGGGGAGGGCGTTCGGGTTCTGTCTGCTCGTCAGATCATTGTGATGGCTTGATGTTCACCGATCTGGCGGACAGTCAGCGCCACTGCTGGTACGCGCCGCCGTTGCCGCTCAGGGCGTAGACGTCGCCGTTCCCGTTGCTGTCCAGGTAGAGGCCGGTGGCGAGGTTCTTGTAGGTGTGGCCGTAGGGGCCGTTCCCCCGGACCCACTTCTGGTAGCTGCCGCCGTTGCAGCTCAGCGCGTAGACGTTGCCGTTGCCGTTGGAGTCGAGGCAGAAGCCGGTGGCCTTGTTCCGCAGGGTGAACGTGGAGCCGCCCAGGTCGCCGGCGTACCAGCGCTGGTACGAGCCGCCGTTGCCGGGGAGGGTGTAGACGTTGCCGTTGCCGTTGCTGTCCAGGTAGCGGCTGGTGGCGACGTTCTGGAGGGTGATCTCGGTGGTGGCGGCGCCCGCCGGGCCGGCGGCCAGGACGGTCGTTCCGCCGGCCAGGACGGCCGCCGAGGCGACGAGGGCGGCGGTGCGCTGGAGGAGATTCATCGCATTTCCTTCCCGTGGTGACCGGCCCTTCGGTCGGTCGTCACAGAACTTATCCGGAAATGCGCCGCCGTCGATATCGCGACCGGCCGGAGCTGGCTTTGTTCGGCCATCGGGAATGAGGCTGTCCACATGTTCTGAATATGAGCAGAATAATTTACGCCCGTTTGTCAACGAAGGGGTTTTTGTGGAGGGCCTGTCCGTGCGCTGTGAAGGGCGCCGCTTTCCGTTCGTGCCGCCGTCCGCGCAGGGAACGGGGCAAAGCGGATCAATCGGACGCCCCTGAGTTTGGCCGGATCCGGCCGGGGCGCACGGCCCCGGCCGGGGGCGCACACGGCGTGCGCAAGGGGTGGGGTCAGGCGATCCACACCGTGGTGACGTTGCAGAACTCCCGGATGCCGTGGCCGGACAGCTCACGGCCGAAACCGGAGCGCTTGACGCCGCCGAACGGCAGTGCCGGGTGCGAGGCGGTCATGCCGTTGAAGAACACCCCGCCGGCCTGGATGTCCCGGACGAACCGCTCCTGTTCCGCCGGGTCCTCGGTCCAGACGTTGGAGCTGAGCCCGAACGGGGTGTCGTTGGCCAGCGCCACCGCCTCGTCGAGGTCGGCCACCCGGTAGACGGTGGCCACCGGACCGAAGGTCTCCTCCTGGTGGATCCGCATCTCCGGCGTGATGCCGGTCAGCACGGTCGGCTCGTAGAACCAGCCCGCGTTCAGGCCCTCCGGCCGGCGCCCGCCGCACTCCACCGTGGCCCCGTGCGCCCGGGCGTCCTCGACCAGCTCCGCGATGTCGTCCCGGCCCTGCCGGCTGGCCAGCGGGCCGACCTCGGTCGCCTCGTCCATCGGGTCCCCGACCCGCAGCGCCCGCATCGCCGCGGTGAACCCCTCGGTGAACCGCTCGTAGACCTCGGCGTGCACGATGAACCGCTTGGCGGCGATGCAGGACTGCCCGTTGTTCTGCGCCCGGGCCGTGACGGCGGTGGCCACCGCGGCGTCCAGGTCCGCGCTCGGCAGCACCACGTACGGGTCGCTGCCGCCGAGCTCCAGCACCGCCTTCTTCACCTCGTCGGCCGCCGTGGCCGCGACCGCCCGCCCGGCCGGCTCGCTGCCGGTCAGCGTCACCGCGGCCACCCGGCGGTCCCGGATCACCCCCTCCACCGCGCCCGAGCCGATCAGCAGCGTCTGGAAGCAGCCCTCCGGGAAGCCGGCCCGCCGGAACAGCTCCTCCAGCGCCACCGCCGTGCGCGGCACGTTGGACGCGTGCTTGAGCAGGCCGACGTTGCCCGCCATCAGCGCGGGCGCGGCGAACCGGACCACCTGCCAGAACGGGAAGTTCCACGGCATCACGGCCAGGACGGCGCCCAGCGGCCGGTACCGGACGTAGGCGCGGGCGGCCCCGGCGTCGGCCACGTCGGCCGGCGGCGGGTGCTCGTCGGCGAGCAGCGCCTCGGCGTTCTCGGCGTACCAGCGCATCGCCTTGGCGCACTTGGCGGCCTCGGCGCGGGCGGCGGCGAGCGGCTTGCCCATCTCCTCGGTCATCGTCCGGGCGACCGTCTCGCGGTCCTCGTCGAGCAGGTCGGCGGCGCGGCGCAGCAGACCGGCGCGCTGGGCGAAGGAGGTGGTGCGGTACGCCCGGAAGGCCTCCTCGGCGCGGGCCAGTCGTTGTTCGAGTCCGGCCGCGTCCAGCGGCTCGAAGGTCTCCAGGGTCTCGCCGGTCGCCGGGTTCACGCTTGCGATGGGCATCGGGGCCCCTCCCAGGGGTGCGCGGGGGTGGAGGTGTCGGTCCTCCCACCCTGGCCCACCGCCCGCGCCCCGGACACCACCGCGCCCGGCGTGTCCCGGCCCGGGAGACCCGCCCGGGCCCTGCGGGCCCTACTCGGGCAGCGCCTCCGCCCGGGCCGCCGCGTCACGGGCCCGGGCGCCGGCCCTGGTCCGGCCGGCGGTGACCAGGCGGTTGGGGAAGCGGTGCAGGTACTCCGCCTCCAGCTGTCCGGTGCGCAGGGTGTGCCGCCTGAGGGCGTCCTCCGACCCGTACAGGAAGGTCTCGTGCCTGGTCCGGTGCAGCTGCTCCAGCTCGTGCAGCAGCGTGTCGTTGCCCAGGGCGTGCGGGGAGATGCCCTCGGGCCTGGCGTGCGGGGCGTCGGGGTGCCGCATGTCCACTACCTCCTCGACGGAACGGAAACCCCCCGGGGCGGAAACCCCCCGATTACCCGTTGCCCCGCCGACCCCACCGGTACACCCGTTGCCGCCGCGTTCGTCCACGCGTCCGAGGTCGCGGACGACGCCGTCGGGGCCGCCCGGCGGGGAGCCGAGGGTGGAGGGGGAGCGGGGGAATCGTAGGATGACTTCTTCGTATCCGTACCGAAATCCCCCGGACAGGCACCGATGCCCCTTCCCAAGGCCGAACTCCACCTGCACATCGAAGGCACCCTGGAGCCCGAGCTGGCCTTCGCGCTCGCCCGGCGCAACGGCGCGGCGCTGCCGTACGCGGACGCCGAGGAGCTGCGGCGGGCGTACGCGTTCAGCGATCTGCAGTCGTTCCTCGACCTGTACTACGCGCTGATGGCGGTGCTGCGCACCGAGGAGGACTTCGAGGAGCTCGCCGAGGCGTACCTGGCGCGGGCCGCGGCGCAGGGCGTGCGGCACGCGGAGATCTTCTTCGACCCGCAGGCGCACACCGCGCGCGGGATCCCGCTGGAGGTCGTGGTGGACGGGCTCGGGCGGGCGCTGGACCGGAGCGCGGAGCGGCACGGCATCAGCACCCGGCTGATCATGTGCTTCCTGCGGGACGAGTCCGCGGAGTCGGCGCTGGCGACCTTCGAGGCCGCCCGCCCCTGGTTCGGCGGGCGGATCACCGGGATCGGACTGGACTCGGCGGAGGTCGGCCACCCGCCGGCCAAGTTCCGGGAGGTCTACCGGCGCGCCGCCGAGGCCGGGCTGCACCGGGTCGCGCACGCGGGGGAGGAGGGCCCGGCCTCGTACATCACCGAGGCGCTGGACGTGCTCGGCGTGGAGCGGATCGACCACGGGTTGCGCTGCCTGGAGGACCCGGCGCTGGTCGAGCGGCTGGTCCGGGAGCGGATCCCGCTCACCCTCTGCCCGCTCTCCAACGTCCGGCTGCGCTGCGTGGACACCCTGGCCGACCACCCGCTGCCCGCGATCCTCGCGGCCGGCCTGCTGGCCACCGTCAACTCCGACGACCCCGCCTACTTCGGCGGCTACGTAGGCGACACCTTCGACGCCCTCGCCGGGGCGCTCGGCCTCGACGAGGACACCCTGCGGCTGCTCGCCGCCAACTCCTTCCACGCCTCGTTCCTGCCCGAGGAGCGCCGTGCCGCGCTGCTCGCCGAGGTCGCGGCCTACGAATTCGGCCCGGCCTGATCCGGCCGCCCGCGCCCCCCGGGGCCCGGCAGCGGGCCCGGGGGCGGGTGGGGTCAGAGCAGGGTCGACCAGTAGTCCCAGGACTGGACGCGAACCGCGCTGGCCTGCGCAAATATGCCCGGATTTGGGCAAGTGGTGGAAAATCGGACAAGCCTCTGACCTGGACTGTCCCGGGGTGACCCGCTCGAATGTGCTCTCAAATGTGCCCGCTGCGTGGCGCCGCGTCACGTCCAGCTTGAGGGGGCGGCGGCCTCCAGGCGACGAACGCTTGTGCGAGTCCGGACGTGGCCGTCAGATGGGCCGGGGGACCGGTGAAGAGGGCCGCGCGAGTAGTAGGCGTAGGCGCTAGCGATGGAGCATACCTGAGCTCTTGATCAGCCGTTCGCTGGGGCCTACTGTAATGCCAACATTGGCACAACCAATATTCGCTTCGCGGGAATCCTCGGCGCGTCCCGCGCCATGGGTGCAGATGTTGGTGTTGCAGGTCGAGGCCCTCCGGGTGTGGACGCCAGCCAGGGATCGGGGAATCGCGTCCATCAGTTCTTGCGCGGCAGGTCCGACAGCAGCCCGAGCGCCAACTGCCTCGCCCGACGCCGGGGTTCGACCCGCAAAAACCGTCCCGCTATCCGGCTCATCAGGCCCTCGAACGCCTCCTGCCAGCGGGCAGGGTCTACGCTGTGACCTGCGGCCACCGCATGATCTTCAGTCTTCACACACCGATGATCAACGGTGGCCGCACCCGTCTCCACAACGCGTCAGGGTCGCGCGGCGTCCGCCTGCCGTCCCGTGTCAGGAGGACATGTGCAACGTGGCGAAGTCTGGTGGGTCGAGTTCGACGAGCGGCGGCTGGTCGTACTGCTGTCAGGGGACGACGGGTCCGGGATCCGGGTGATGCAGGTCGTCGCTCCGGCGGCCGTCGACATCAGCGGTCTGGGCATCGAAGTGGTAGTAGGCGCCATGGAAGGAATGCCCTTTGAAGGCGTGCTGCGGTTCGCGTTCCCCCGTCCAGGCTTTACCCCTTGCACGTGGCTGACCACCCTGTCCCGGGACGATCTGATCGAGCGGGTGGGCGCCCTGTCCTCAGCGAAGCTCAGCGAGATTGAGGATGCCCTCCGTCTCGGTGAACAGGCGAAGGAGTGGACCCCGGCGATGACCGCGAAGCTCAACGAGATGAGGGACGCCCTCAGTCTCGGTGGACTCGAGTAGGCCGAGAAGGAACGGAGGCCCCGGTGACGTGGTCCATCCCGTCCGGATGATCGACGCTGGCCACCTGCCTCCTTGGCGCCCCTCACCATCGAGATCACGATCTAAGGCTGGAGTACTTAAAGGACCTTGGGCGCCAGCCGTGCGGCTGGCGCCCTTCGGCGCGGCTCTCGTCGGCCTGAGGGGTGGGCGTCCTCGGCCTCATGCACGGGCACGACCTATGGGTTGGCGGTTCAGTGGAGCTGGAGGGACCACTCCTGCTTCCAGCCGCCCTCGCAGGTCCACACCCCGAGCTGCTTGTGGTCGGAGTCGTGGGTGAGGCAGTTGTCGTCGTCGATCTGGATGCGGTACTTGCCGTTGCCGAGGCTGACGAACTGCCACTTCTGGTTGGAGGTGTCGCCCCAGGCC
The DNA here is from genome assembly GCA_000719695.1 of Streptomyces sp. NRRL F-6131. Taxonomy (GTDB): domain Bacteria; phylum Actinomycetota; class Actinomycetes; order Streptomycetales; family Streptomycetaceae; genus Kitasatospora. The sequence continues at coordinate 26,160 of JOHN01000049.1, read as the reverse complement.
TGCTGTTCGGCGACGTACGTGTCAGGGTTCTCGGTGAGGTTGTACCCGAGGTCGTTGACGATCCGGTAGCGGTCCCCGCCGAGCCGCTTGACCGTCCAGGTGGACCCCTTGTACCCGAGGAGCCCGCCCAGGATCGGCGCTCCCCAGCTCGCGGTCTCGTTGGGTGCCGTCGCGCCCAGCCCGTTGGAGAGCTTCAGGAACAGCGGCCGCTCGGTCGGGATGCTCGCACCGCCGCCCGTCGGGGGCTTCGGGTCCTTCGGGTCGACCGGCGTGCCCCCGCCGCCGCCCGGGGTGATCACGCCGCCGGAGGTGGATTCGAGCACCCACTCCTGCTGCCAGCCGCGCTTGCACGTCCACACGCCGAGCTGCTTGAAGTCGGAGTCGTGGGCGAGGCAGTCGTCGTCGGAGATCCGGATCTGGACCCTGCCGTTGCCGACGCCGAAGAGTTCCCACTTCTGCTTCGAGGAGTTGCTCCACGGCTGGAGCTCGGCCATGTAGCCGCTGCTCTCGGTGAGGTCGAGGCCGTAGGAACTGGTGATCCGGTAGCGGCCGCCGCCCGCCGGGGTGAGCTTCCACTTGGACTCGTTGCCGCCCCGGATCCCGGGGACGACGGAGGCGCCGGCGGAACCGCTGACCGGGAGGGCACCCAGGCCGTTGTCGAGCTTCAGGTACACGTCGGCGCCGTTACCGGGCGTGGTGGGGTTGGTCGGGTTGGTCGGGTTGGTGGTCGGCGGAGTGCCGCCCCAGGCCCAGTTCTGGTTGGGCGCGTCGCGGTTGCTGTCGGAGCCACAGGCCCAGGCCACCACGGAGCTGCCGTTGGCGGTGCGGCCGCTGTAGTCGTCGACGCAGACGTCCTTGGACCGGTCGTCCAGGTCCGTGAGGTGGCGCAGGCCGCCGCTGGGCGACATGTGCCAGCGCTGGCCGGGGATCTCCAGGCAGTCCCAGATCTGGAGCTTGTTCCCGTTGGCGGCCCTGTTGTCCGCCAGGTCGAGGCACTTGCCGTTGGCGGCCCGGAGCTTGTAGCCGTTGTAGGTCCACCTCTGGGCGTCGCCGCCGTTGCACTCCCACATCTGCACGGGGGTGCCGTTGGCGCTGCCGTTGCCGCTGACGTCCAGGCAGGCGTGGTTGCCGGGGGCGCTGTCGGGGGTCAGACTGCCGGTCCTGGCGCCGTAGCCGGAGCGGGCGGGGAAGTGCAGGGTGCGCACGTCGCCGTCGCACTTGTAGGGCCGCGCGGTGCCCGACCGGCAGGTCCACGGCTCCTTCTTGACGCTGTCGCCGTCGTTGCCGACGAACGCCCAGTTCATGTAGCCGCCGTCGCCCCGGTTGCGGAACGTCGATTCGCCCTGGAAGACCCAGATCCGGAATTTGTCGTAACCCGAGGGTTCCTTCTTATCCTTGTCCATGAAGTGGTTGAGCTTGTAAGTGGTGTCGAACAGCACCCCCTTCATGTCGGCCTTGTGTTCGTTCGTGAACCACTCGGTGTCGTAGAGGTCGGTGCCTACGGTCTTGAACACCAGGACATTGAACCCCGGAAACTTCTGGCTCAGCTTCGTCGCGGTGCTCTGGGTGAACTCGGCGTTGTCCAGCTTGTTCGCGTTGGCGGCGCCGCGCATGAGCTTGATCATGTCGAAGGCGGAGGTGATCAGCGAGGTCATGCAGTTGCCGCCGCCCGGCACGGCCGGGGTCCCGCAGGTCTTGTCCACGGGCGCGGCCGGCGCGGCCTGGGCCTGCGAGGTGAGGCCGCCGACCAGGGCGACGGCGGTGACTCCGCAGGCGAACGCGCGTTTCAGGCGGGACAGGGTTTTCATGGCGGAATCGTCTTTCTGCTCGAATCTGAGACATTTTCGTCTCGACCGAGAAGGACGATAGGCCCGGGAATCCGCGCTCCCGTGACTCCTGACGGCATCCATACGGTGCGGCCGGGAGTCTGCCCTTTCGTGCACCGACCCGGGTCCGGGGCGGCCGACCAAGCCCATGCCTCGGCGACCGACGACCTGGCGGACGCCGAGACCCTGCACGCGGTGCTGCTGGAGGCTGTGAGTCAGGACCTGCGTGATCCGCTGGCGGCCGTTCGCCGTTCGGCCGCCGAACTCGCGGCCGGGCACGGCCCGGCCGGTGCGGCAGCTAACCGGCTCGGGGTCGTCGGGCGGACCGGTGGCGCGGCCGGAGTGGCGCCGGCAATCGCCGAGGGGTTCGTCGAGGCGATGAACGGTGAGCTGACCGTGGACGAGGCTTCAGGAGGTGGGACGTCCTTCGTGATCGCTCTCGGTCGTGCCGCGTAGTCGACCACGGCCGGGCGGTCGGGCGACGGTCAGTGCACGTCCACGGCCCGCGGAACCGGGTGCCCGGCGCTGTGCTGTCCCACCGCGAGGGGGAGCGGGGCTCCGATGCGGGCGCTGAACTCCAGCCGTTTCAGCAGCTCGGACGCGGAGACGGCCATGACCGGGCAGGGCGCGTGCGCGCGACAGTAGCCCAGGACGGAGCCGTGCAGCAGCCGGTCGAGGCGGCCGTGCCGACCGGTGCCGAGCACCAGCCGGTCGTCCGGGCCGGTGACGGCGGAGACCAGGGCGGCCCCGGCGTGGCCCCGGACCGCCAGCGGGTGGATGACGACGTCGGCCGGGTAGCTGCCGAAGGCCTGCTCGAAGGCAGTGTCGATGCGCCTGAGGGCGGCGTGTTCCAGTTCGGACAGCGGACGCGGTCCCCGCCGGTCGCCGTCCGCGGGCGACCAGGCGGCGACGGGCACGAGGACCGCCTCCCGCCGCGCCGCCTCGGCCACGGCGCGGTAGAGCGCCGCGAGGCTGCCCAGGGAGCCGTTGAGTCCGACGATCACTCTGCTGGTGCCGGTCATGACTGTTCGCCTCCGCCTCGAATCGCGTGACACCCGGTGGTTCGCTGCGTCCAGGGAGCCTGCGTCCATGGAACGCCTCCGGGGGCGTTCCCGGGCCGGCCGCTGACGGCACCATGACGGTGGGAAGCGCATTCCTGACGTATCCATGACGGGGTTGCCCGGCCCCGCGGCCCGGTACCCGGTCGAGCCCCGGCCGGGGGCGCCGGGCGATGACCTCAGTCCAGCCCGGGGACGAACTGGACGAGCAGGTCGATGGCCTTGATTCCGAGGAAGGGCAGGATCAGGCCGCCGAGGCCGTAGACGCGCAGGTTGCGGCGGAGGAGGTCGGTGGCGTCGGCGGGCTGGTAGCGAACGCCGCGCAGGGCGAGCGGGATCAGGGCGACGATGATCAGCGCGTTGAAGATGATCGCCGAGGTGATCGCGGACTGTGGGCTGTGCAGGCCCATGATGTTGAGGTGCCGCAGGCCAGGGTAGGTGCCGGCGAACATCGCGGGGATGATCGCGAAGAACTTGGCGACGTCGTTGGTGATCGAGAAGGTGGTCAGCGCGCCGCGGGTGATGAGCAACTGCTTGCCGACCCGGATGATCTCGATCAGCTTGGTGGGGTTGGAGTCGAGGTCGACCATGTTGCCGGCCTCCTTGGCGGCCGGGGTGCCGGTGTTCATGGCGACGCCGACGTCGGCCTGGGCGAGGGCGGGGGCGTCGTTGGTGCCGTCGCCCGTCATCGCGACCATGTTCCCGGCGGCCTGCTCCTTCTTCAGGTGGGCGAGTTTGTCCTCGGGGGTGGCCTCGGCGAGGTAGTCGTCGACTCCGGCCTCCCGCGCGATCGCCCGGGCGGTGAGCGGGTTGTCGCCGGTGACCATGACGGTGCGGATGCCCATCCGGCGCAGTTCGGCGAACCGTTCGGCGATGCCCTCCTTGACCACGTCCTTGAGTTCGATCACGCCGAGTGCCCGTGCGCCGTGCCGGTCGTGGACGGCGACGAGCAGCGGGGTGCCGCCCGCCTCGGCGATCCGGTCGACCAGGGGCTTGGCCTCCATCGGCAGGTGCCCGCCGAAGCGCACCACCCAGTGGGCGACGGCGGTCGCCGCGCCCTTGCGGATCAGGCACGTGGCGCCGTCGGGCCAGGCGAGGTCGACGCCGCTCATCCGGGTCTGCGCGGCGAACGGGACGTCGGTCCGCGCGCCGAGTTCGCCCTCGGCGCGCGGCGGAACCCAGTACTGGCGGTTCGTCAGTTCGACGACGGAGCGGCCCTCGGGCGTCGCGTCGGTGAGCGAGGCGAGCTGGGCGGCCTCGGCGAGCTGTTCGGCGGTGGCGCCGGGGAGGGGTGCAGGGCGGTGGCGCGGCGGTTGCCGTGGGTGATGGTTCCGGTCTTGTCGAGCATCAGGACGTCCACGTCGCCGGCCGCCTCCACCGCCCGGCCGGACAGGGCGATGACGTTGCGTTGGACCAGCCGGTCCATGCCGGCGATGCCGATCGCGGAGAGCAGCGCGCCGATGGTGGTCGGGATGAGGGCGACCATCAGTGCCACCAGGACGACGGTCGTCTGCGGCGACCCGGCGTAGATGGCCATTGGCTGGAGCGAGACGACGGACAGGACGAAGACGACGGTGAGCGAGGCGAGCAGGATGTTGAGGGCGATCTCGTTCGGTGTCTTCTGCCGGTTCGCGCCCTCGACGAGGACGATCATCCGGTCGATGAAGCTCTGACCGGGCCGGGAGGTGATCCGCACGACGAGGTGGTCGGACAGCACCCGGGTGCCGCCGGTGACGGCGGTGCGGTCGCCGCCGGACTCGCGGATCACCGGCGCGGACTCGCCCGTGATGGCCGACTCGTCCACGGTCGCGACGCCCTCGACCACCTCGCCGTCGCGCGGGACCGTCTCGCCGGCGGGCACGAGCACGATGTCGTGCAGCAGCAACTCCTCCGCGGGGATGCTCTCGTGGCGGTGGTCGCGGGTGCCGACCCGCCAGTGCAGGAGTCGGCGGGCGGTGATACTGCTCTGCGCCCGGCGCAGCGAGTCGGCCTGGGCCTTGCCCCGGCTCTCGGCGACGGCCTCGGCGAGGTTGGCGAACAGCACGGTGAGCCAGAGCCAGAAGCTGATCGTCCAGGCGAAGGCGCCCGGGTGGAGGACGGCGGTGAGGGTGGTGAGGGCGGATCCGGTCTCGACCACCAGCATCACGGGGTTCTTCGCCATGGTGCGCGGGTGCAGCTTGCGCAGTGCGGCGGGAAGGGCCTCCCGGAGCTGGCGGGCGGTGATCAGCCCGCGGCGTCCTGGCCGGGACGGGCCGGGGCGGTGGCTCGGGTGCTGGTGCGGGGGTGCCGGCTCCGCGCCGGGTCCCTTCGGGCGGCGGAACCAGTCGGGCCGGTCGGGCCGGGGCCCTGCCTGGTCGGTGGTGGTGTCCGGTGGGGTGAGGGCCGAGCGGCGCATCGGTGTTCTGGGACCTTCCGGAGCAGCCCCGGGGAGAGCGGAGCGGCCATCGACGGGGACGAGGGACGCCGCACAGCGAAGCACCGGACCTCCGCACGACAGGCGCGTCTTGACGCCCGCTTGGCGTGCGGCACGGTGTCCTTGACACGACCCTGACGCGGCGACCCGACGCCCTGTCGGCAGGGAGGTGGCGGGGCGATCACCATGACCTGGCCGGGCCCGCCCAGTACACGACCGCGCGCCCGACCGCGCGCCCGACCGCGCGGAAGCCCGCCGACTCCGCGAGGGCCCGGCCGGCGAGGTTGCTCTCCGGGGCGCACCACGTCGGCGTGAGGCCGCGAGCGCGAGCGACGGTGGTGGCGGACCGGACGCACGCCAGCGCCAGGTCGAGTCGGCGGAAGGCGGGATCGGTCGCGACGGCGATCTCCAGATGGTCCCGGCCGACGAGGTACCCGCAGGTGAGCGACGCCAGGTACGGGCCGACGAAGGCGCCCCAGGAGAACCCGTTCGCCGCGATCTCACGGTGGCCGCCCCAGGTGCTCGCCGTCCGGAGCGGGCACCCGCCCAGTACCGCGCACCGGACGTCATCGCCGCACGGGAGAGGAGATCGCCCGAGCCCGCGCCGACTGGGAGCGGGGCATCCGCTTCGGCGAGGTCCACGGCTACGACGGGTACCGGTCGGCCGCGCCCACCCTCCCCGTGACCGCTCTGAAGGCCCGCGGCCGGGAGCGCTGAGCGGGAACGCCCGGAGTCCGGTTCCACGTCGCTCGACGTGGAACCGGACTCCGGGTGGCTGTCAGGGCTCGCGGCTCAGCCGCGCAGTTCGAGCGTGCAGCACTTGACGCTGCCGCCGGCCTTCAGCAGCTCGGTCAGGTCGGCGCCGATCGGGTTGTAGCCGCGCTCGCGCAGCTGGGCCGCGAGGCCGGTGGCGGCCCGGGGCAGGACGACGTTGTGGCCGTCCGACAGCGCGTTGAGGCCGAACACGGCGGCGTCGGCCGGGTCGGCGAGGATCGCCGCGGGGAAGCGCTCGGCCAGGACGGCCCGGCTCTCCGGGGAGAAGGCCGCGGGGTTGTACATGATCTCCCCGTCGCCGAGCACCGACAGCGCCGTGTCCAGGTGGTAGAACCGCGGGTCGACGAGGGTGAGGCCGATCACGGGGCGGCCGAAGAACTCCCGCACCTCGTCGTGGGCCCGCGGGTCGGAGCGGAACCCGGTGCCGGCCAGGATCTCCCGGCCGGTCCAGAGGAAGTCGCCCTCGCCCTCGTTGATGTACTCCGCCTGCTGGACCGCGGACCAGTCGCCGCGCCCGAACCACTCCAGGTAGGCCGCGGACTCGTCCTTGCGCTGGTCGTGCCGGAAGCGTGCCACGAGCACCTTGCCGTCGATGACGATGGCGCCGTTCGCGGCGAAGACCATGTCGGGGAGTCCCGGTACGGGCTCGATGAGCTGGATGTCGTGGCCCAGCTCGACGAAGGTGTCGAACAGCCCCTTCCACTGGGCCAGTCCGTTGTCGGTCGACGTCGGGCGGTCCGGGTCCATCCACGGATTGATCGAGTAGGTGACGTCGAAGTACATGGGGCGACACATCAGGTAGCGGCGAGGCGAGGCCGTGCGGTGTCCGAGCGTCGTCTGCTCCGACTGGGTGTGCGGCACCTTCATTCCCTTCGGTTGGGGTCGTCTGAGGGTCCGGCGAGCATGTCTTCACCGGTTCCGGAGGAGGAGAGGAGGATCAGCCCACCGTGAGGGTGCCCAGCTCCCGCTGGCTCCGCCGGTACACGATCGAATCGGCGATCTCGCCGCTGCGGACGGCGAGGTTCGACAGCAGGGACGAGGTCAGGCCGTGGCTGTGCTCGGTGCCGCCCTGGAGGTAGATGCCGAAGGGGAGTTCGGGCGTGGTGGCGATCCGGTAGTCGCGTTCCACCACGAGCCGGCCCGCTTCGTCCCGCAGGCAGTAGCGGTTCAGGTCGCCGAGCAGGGTGGTCGGCTCCATGGTGTCGTAGCCGGTGGCGAAGACCAGCGCGTCGAAGGTGACCTCCCGGCGTTCCGCGTCGAGCAGCGAATCGAGGGTGACCTTGACGGCGTCCCCGGCCCGGTCGACCGAGGCGACCCTGGTCAGGTTGAGGAGGTGCAGCCGCTTGGCGCCGCGGACCTCCTCCTCGTAGGAGCGCCGGAAGAGGTCCCGGATGACCTCGTCGTCGACGACCGAGTAGTTGGTGTTCTTGTGGTAGCGCCAGAAGGCGTCCTTGGCCTGGGCGGTGCCGAAGTGGTAGTCGTCGACGGCGGCGGGGTCGAAGACCTGGTTGGCGAACGGGGTGTCGTCCGCGATGGAGTAGCCGTACGACGGCACGACGGCGGACACCTGGGCGTGCGGGAGCGCGTCGTGCAGGAACCCGGCGATCTCGGCCGCGCTCTGGCCGGCACCGACCACGGCCACGTTCTTCAGATCGGCGGGGTTCAGCGCGGCGAAGCGGGTCAGGAACTCCGAGCTGTGCCAGACGCGGTCGCCGCGCTCGACGCCCTCGGGCATGCGAGGGACCAGCCCGGTCGAGATGACCACGTTGCGGGTGCGGACGAGCTTGCGTCCGGACGGCGTGCCGACCTCGATCTCCAGGTGCTCGGGCTCCCCGGAGCCGGCCGACTCGGGCAGCCGGACCGTCGTGACCTCGGAGCCGAAGGAGACGTCGTAGTCGATCCTCGCCGCAGCCCACTCCAGGTACTGGTGGAACTCCTGGCGGGTCGGGAAGAAGTCCTGGTTGTTGACGAACTGAGCCAGCCGGCCCGCCTCGTGCAGATAGGTGATGAAGGTGAACCGGGACGCCGGATTGCGGAAGGTTGCCAGATCCTTGAGGAAGGAAATCTGCATGGTCGCACCCGGCAGCAGCATGTTCCGGTGCCAGCCGAACTCGGCCTGCCGCTCGAAGAAGGTGGCTTCGATCCGGCTCGACGGGCTCGCCTGTTGCTCTTCCAGGGCGACAGCGAGCGAAAGGTTCGAAGGGCCGAATCCTATTCCCACCACATCGTACGGGTCGGGTTCGTGAGTGCCCACAGTAAGTTCTCCCTCAATGTGGCTAGGCTTCGGCGGGGAAAGGTCGGAAATACGACGTTGACTCTAGGGCGGTCCGATGGGGGCAATCAAGAGTTCCGATGGCCGGACGCCGCCCGTTGTCCTGTCGACAGGACAGCGATGCCAGATTATCCGGAATGCTGCTCGATTGCCTTGGGGGTCCGCTACGTTGGTGCGCCGGCGGCCCCTGCCGGGCCGGAAAACAAAGAAAGGGCGGGAGTCCGGATGTTTGTTCCCAGTTTCTATCGCGAGCCGGACGGTTCGTGGATGTCGGACCTGATCCGCAGCAATCCGCTCGCTCTGCTGGTGTCCAACGGGAGCCCGGCCGACGGTCCGTTCGCCACGCATCTGCCGGTGATCCTGGACCCCGAGCTGGGCGGCGAATGGCCGGACGACCTCACCGGAGTCACGCTGTGGGGCCACATGAACCGCGCGAATCCGCACTGGAAGGCGCTCGAATCGGGCGGCGTCGTGCTGCTGACCTTCACCGGTCCGCACGCCTATGTCTCGCCGACCGTGTACCGGAAGACGCCGGCCGCGCCGACCTGGAATTTCACGGCCGTGCATGTACATGGCGTACTGGAGAAGATGGAGTCTCCGGACGAGACGCTGGCGGTGGTCCAGTCCACCGTGCGGGCTTTCGAGGCCGACCTCGGCACCGGGTGGGACATGTCCGAGTCCCTCGACTATTTCCGCCAGATCGCACCCGCCGTGGGCGCCTTCAGAATCCGGGTGACCGGGGCCGAAAGCATGTTCAAGCTCAGCCAGGAGCAGGCGCCCGAGGTTCGCGACCGCGTGCGGGAGTCGTTCGACGCAAACGGGTGCACCCGTCATCGCCAGGTCGCCGAAATGATGAGCCGGCTGACGTGAGCGCGACGGCTTTTCGCCACTGTTCGACGCAGAGTCACTTCCATGGCCGGGTCATCGAGTTCCGCGGCCATGGAAGTGCCACGCGCCCTTCGCGCTGCCCGAGCGAGGAGAGCGGCTGTTCTGATTCCGTTTGAGGTCAGCCGGGCAGCCCGGTCCGCCCCTCGGCGTTCTCCAGAACCTGTCGGGCGGCCTGGTCGAGCGTCGCTAACACCCACTGCTCGAGGTCGGTGCCCAGCTGTTCGGCGGCCTCGTGCCACCACTGCAGGCGATTGCCGGGTACCGCGAGCCGCCGTGTCGTCTCCGCCTGCCGCTGCTCCGGCACCCGCTCCTCGTTCGCCGCGCGGATGGCATGGCGGAGCTGCTTGGTGGTCCAGTTCATCTGTTCGGCCCGGTCGAGCCAGAGGTCCTGTTCGGGGACCGGTAGTGACGCCAGCTCGGCGTGGTGCTGGAACGTCAGGCCCGGCCTCCTCCGGTTGAACTCGAAGCGCCGGGAGACCCAGGCGTAGTTCCGCAGGGTCTGGTAGCGGAGTCCGACCGCCTTGATGCCCCGCTGGTACCGGTCCGTGTAGTGGTCCTTGCCGTACACCAGCCAGTCGCCGAGCCACCACGAGGACGAGTCCACGACCCCGGCGATCTGGCGCCCGGCCCGCTCCCACTCCTCGAAGGCCATTCCCTGAGGAATCCGGAGCCCTGTCTTCGTCGTGAGGACCTGGCAGTTCTGCGCGTCCGGCTCATGCATTCTTCGGTGCATGAGCCGGACGTTTCCTTGGTTGCTGACCTCATCCATTGCTGCGATCTCCTGTCGGTTGCGCCGGGCAGAAAATGCGACGGGATTCGACACCAGTTGAAGGATCTGGGTTCAGTCGACCGTCGTCACGCAGGGAAAGCCGCGAGCAAATGGCTCTGCGAATGCGTCGACAGCTGGCCCTCCGCAGCCGTTCGGCTGTCCCCCGTGAGTGCCGCCGTCGAGTAGATCTCAATTCGTCCCGCGGATCAAGACGGGTGCGGCCGGCGCCCCCACTGTCCTGACCGGCGCGGGAGGCGGCTGGCGATCATAGCCCGATCCCGTACGGCGGTCTGTTAATTGAACCTGTGGGCCGCTTCCAGGGTCTTGACGCATTCTTAACGCGTCGGAGCGGGAATGGCGGTTCCGAGGCTTGGCTGTCCGTCTACGAGCGGGTAACGTTCGGGTCAAGACACCGTCATCGGGATGCCTCCCTCGAGGAGCGCCCGTCCCAGAATCAAGCCATCCAGTTCAACGGGGGAACTTCAATGGCACAGCTGGCTCTGACGCGCGCCTCAGCTCGGGTCGGCGCGTTGCACCACGATGTTCCCGACCGCCGTGTGAGCGTGCAGCTCAACCTGCTCTGCGGGGGCCTCCGGCACGCCGAGCACGTTGAGGGACCGGTAGACGTGGCCGGCGGTCGAGCTGAGGTCGAACCGCGGAGCGGTGCCGCGGGCGAGGCCGACCTCAAGGTCGCCGTGGACGGTCCGCAGGGCGACCGAGCCGCGCTGGACCTCCCCGACCCGGATGCTTCCGTGCCCGGTGGTGGCTTCCAGTGAGCCGCGCGCCCGGCCGATCCGGATGTCACCGGTCTCGGCGTGGATCCGCACGAGATCGTCGACCTCGCCGACCTCGGTGTCGCCGCTGCTCCGGTGGACCGTCGCGGTACCGTCGACCGTCCGGATGAACACGTCTCCGTAGTCGACCCTCATGAACACATCGCCGGTCGCCCGCTCGACGGAGACGTCGCACAGTCCGAGGCCCAGCAACAGCGGCCCGGTGCGGTCGAGTTGGATGTGGCCGTGGTCAGTGCTCAGCCAGCAGGCGCCGATCCGGCCCTCGCAGGAGAGGTCCAGCGTCATCGCGTCCCCGTAGACGCTCGAATCGAGCGGAAGCTCGATCGCCACGCTCACCTTGCCGTGCCGCTCGGGCGGGCCGGTCGCGCCGGGGGTGGCCACCAGGAGCCTGCCGTGCGAGAAGGAGACCAGCGTCGCCTCCGCGCAGGTGACGTCACAGGGCTCGAACGGATCGCTCGGGCGGACCTCCACGACGGTGTCGGTGCGCTCGCTGGCGGTGATCCGTACGTCGCCGAAGCCGAGCTGGAGCGTGACGAGGATGGCTCCGGAGGTGTCGAAGGTGGGCAAGGCGAGCCTTTTGGACATATGCGGTGACCGCGACCCGTGGCGCGTGGCCGGCAGGTCGGGGACGCATGGGGACGGGTGAGGCTTCGGTGGCAACTATGGACACCGGGCCGCACCGATTCAAGACCACCTCGATGTGACGTATCGCCAGATTGGCTCACGTTTGGCTGAGTTCTCATCAGCGGCTTTGCAGATCAGGGCCGATGACGGTCCGGAGTCCGACTGCCTCACGGACCGACGCGCAGCCGGCCAGGCCCAGTGTGTCACGGAACTCCTCGGCGAGCAGACCGAGGACGGTGTCCACCCCCTGCTCGCCGGCTGCCGCCAGCCCCCACATCACCGGACGGCCGACCAGCACCCCGGAGGCTCCCAGGGCCAGCGCCCTGAGCACATCGGTTCCGTTCCGGACCCCGCTGTCGAAGAGGACCTCGCAGTCACCCGCCACTGCCTCGGAGACCGCGGACAGCATCTCGATCGAGGGGACGGCGCCGTCCAACTGGCGCCCCCCGTGATTGGAGACCACGAGCGCGTCGACACCGCTGTCCGCGGCGCGACGGGCGTCACGGGGATCGAGAACGCCCTTGAGGACCAGCGGCAGCGTGGTCCGGGCACGGAGCCTCTCGACGGATTCCCAGGTGAGCGCCGCCGTCATGATCGCGCCGGTGTGAGTCGCCACCGCGGAGGTTCCCCGGCGGGACTGGTGGGCCTGCGACGGGACACCGCCGGTCAGGTTGGCGGCCGTGACCCCCTCCGGGAGGCTGAACCGGTTGCGGATGTCGCGCAGGCGGCGTGCCATCCAGGGGACGTCGACGGTGAGCATGAGGGCTTCGCACCCGGCCTCCTCCGCCCTGGCGACCAGCTCGAAGAGCTTGGCCTCGTCGCGGAGCCAGTACAGCTGGAACCAGGTCCGGGCCCCCTCGGCGGCGATCCGCTCGACGGGGAAGCTGCTCAGCATGCCGGCCGTGAACGGGACACCGGCCCGCTTCGCCGCCCGGGCCACGGCCAACTCCCCCTCGGGGTGCAGGAGCCGGTGGTAGGCCACCGGTGCGACGGCCAGCGGCAGGCGGGCGGTCCGCCCGAGCAGCGGGGCTTCCGTGGAGCAGCCGGAGACGTTGCGCAGGATACGCGGCACCAGCTGGATCCGGTCCAGGGCCTGCCGGTTGGCCGTGAGGGTGAGTTCGGTGCCGCTCCCTCCGGCGACGAAGTCCCAGACGTCCTTCGGCAGTGTCGCCGCGGCGGAGAGTTCCAGCTCGCGCAGTGTGAGCGGGGCGGGGCCGCCTGTGGGACCGGGATCGGTGGACATGTCGGACGTACTCACGATTTTCCCCTCGTCAACGATGCGGGCGGAAGCCGGAAGCCCGCGGGAGTCAGGACCCGGCCTGCTCCTCGATGAGGCGGGCGAGCCGGTCGAGCCCGGTCTCGATCTCCTCCGGCCGGAGGTGGCTGAAGGACAGCCGCATGACGTTCCGGGGCTTCGGGTCCGCGTAGAAGTGGTGGATCGGCGTCCACAGGACCTGGTGGTCCCGGGCGCTCCGCTCCAGCAGCTCGTCGTCGGCCAGGAAGGGAACGGTGACGAGGACGAAGAAACCGCCGGCCGGCGTGTTCCAGGAGACTCCGGGGAACCTCCCGCCGCCGAGACGCCGTTCCAGTCCGGCCAGGACCTGGCGGAGGTTCTCCCGGTAGGTCGCGATCTCGCGGGCGTTGGCCGCACGCAGACTGTAGTCGTTCTCCAGCAGCTTCCCCGCGACGACGGCCTGGGCGATCGGCGAGGTGTTCACCGTGACCATGCTCTTGATCTTCGAGAGCTGGTCGGCCAGCGTCCGGGAGTCGGCCGAGCCGCCGGAGCGGCCGGTCACCGTCTGATCCGCCACCACATAGCCGACCCGGGCACCGGGGATGCCGGTCTTGGCGAACGATCCCAAGTAGACCACGCGCGCCGAGGTGTCCAGGGACTTGATGGTCGGCGGTCCCGCGGGGTCGCCGAACAGACCGTACGGGTTGTCCTCCAGGATGAGGAAGTCCTGCTCGGCGGCGATCGCGAGCAGGCGCTCGCGCGCCTCCCGGTGAAGCCTGGCTCCGGTGGGATTCGCGAAGTCGGGCACGATGTACAGCGCCCGGGGGCGCAGGCCGCCGGCCTTGGCGGTGGCGACGACCGTCATCAGGTCGTCGAGGTCGATTCCCTCGGACGACTCCTTGACCGGCAGCAGCGGCATGTCGACGAGCTGGGCCGCTCCGTGGATCCCGACGTAGCTCGGCGTCACCGCGAGCAGGACGTCCCGGTCGCCGGCGCGCAGGGCGCGCAGCGTCAGGTAGAGCGCTTCCTGGCACCCGACCGTGACCACGATGGACTCCGGGTCCACGGTGATGCCCTCGTCCACGGCCAGATGTTTGGCGACCAGGTCGTGGATGATGCCCTTGGTGCGTCCGTACTGCATGATCGTCCGGCGCACCGCCGCCTCGTCGCCGTCCAGCCCGGCCGTCAGGTGGGCGCGATAGGTGTCGAGGTACCGGTGGATGTCGTCGAGGTCGAAGTAGCCCTCGTACGGACGCCCGGCCGCCAGTGAGACGGCGTCCGGGAACCGCTGTGCCACCTCGTTGAGGAAGTTCATCGATTCACTGACCGGAGCGCTCAGCGAATCGTGGAGGTCTGCCAGGGACAGTCGGGTCGCCCGGTCTCCTGCAAGCTCGTTGTCCATGCTGTGTCCCACCCCTTGTGTCTGTTGTCGTGGTGCTGGCCGGGAACACCGGCCGGGCGGCGTACGCCGGCGCGAGGCCGGAGTACGCCGCCCTTCAGAGACGGGCTGCGGGGGTTCAGCCCGTCGGCTTATTTGGGGTCGCGGTTGAACTGCGCCATCGACCATCGGTAGCCGAGCGCGGTCAGGGCGACGCACCAGGCGATCGTGATCCAGCCGTTGTTGCCGATCTCGGTGCCGAGCAGCAGGCCGCGGAGGGTCTCGATGGCCGGGGTGAAGGGCTGGTACTCGGCGATCGGCTGGAACCAGCCCGGCATTGTCTCGGCCGGGATGAAGGCGCTGGAGATCAGCGGGAGGAGGATCAGCGGCTGGGCGCTGTTGGCGGCCGCCTCGGCGTTGGGGCTGGCCATGCCGATGCCGACCGCGAGCCAGGTGAAGGCCAGGGCGAACATCACGAGCAAGCCCAGCGCGGCGAGCCACTCCAGGGCGGTGGCGTGGTTCGGACGGAAGCCGATGGCCAGGGCGACGGCGCCGACCAGGACCACGCTGGCGATGCACTGCAGCACGCTGCCGATGACATGGCCGATGACCACGGAGCCGCGGTGGATCGCCATGGTCTTGAAGCGGGCGATCAGGCCCTCGCTCATGTCCATGGACATGTACACCGCGGCGCCGATCACGGTGCTGCCGATGGTCATCAGCAGGATGCCGGGGACGATGTAGGCGATGTACTCGGAGCGGTCGGCGCCGCCGCCGCCGATGCCCGCGCTCATCACGTCGCCGAAGATGTAGACGAAGAGCAGCAGCAGCATGATCGGCGCGAGCAGCAGGTTCAGGGTGCCGGACGGGTAGCGCCGTGCGTGCAGCAGGTTGCGCTTCAGCATCGTGCTCGAGTCGCGGACGGCGAGCGAGAGGGAGCTCATCGGACGCTCTCCTTGGGCTGGTTGGGGACGGTGACCGGGCCGGTGAGGGCGAAGAACACGTCGTCGAGGTCGGGGGTGTGCACGGTGAGCTCGTCCGCCTCGATGGCGGCGGAGTCCAGCCGGTCGAGGATGGCGCGCAGTTCGCGCGGGCTGCCGTCGCTGGGGATCTGCAGGGCGAGCGCCTCGTCGTCCCGGGTGACCTCGCGCAGCGCGGCGGCGGCCGCCTGGTACGCGTCCGGGTCGGTGAAGCGCAGTCGTACGTGCCCGCCCGGGATGAGCCGCTTGAGTTCCTCGGCGGTGCCCTCGGCGGCGATCTTGCCGTTGTTGAGGACGGCGATGCGGTCGGCGAGCTCGTCGGCCTCCTCCAGGTACTGGGTGGTGAGGAAGACGGTGACGCCACCGGTGACGAGCCGACGGATGATCTGCCACATGTTGTGCCGGCTGCGCGGGTCGAGGCCGGTGGTGGGCTCGTCGAGGAAGATGATGCGCGGGCTGCCGACCAGGGTCATGGCGATGTCGAGCCGGCGCTTCATGCCGCCGGAGTAGGTGTTGGCGGGCTTCTTCGCGGCCTCCACCAGGTCGAAGCGCTCCAGGAGCTCGGCGGTGATCCGGCGGCCCTCCTGCTTGGACAGGTGGTGCAGGTCGGCCATCAGGAGCATGTTCTCCTCGCCGGTGATCAGGCCGTCGACGGCGGAGAACTGGCCGGTGACGCCGATCGCGGAACGCACGGCCTGCGGGTTGGCGACGACGTCGTGGCCGGCGACCTGGGCCCGGCCCTCGTCGGCGCCGATCAGGGTGGAGAGGATCTTCACGGCGGTGGTCTTGCCGGCGCCGTTCGGGCCGAGCAGCGCGAACACGGACCCGGCCGGGATGTACAGGTCGATGCCGTCGAGGACCGTCTTGTCGCCGAACGACTTGCGCAGACCGACAGCGGAGATGGCGGCCGACGACGGCTGGCCGTCGCCCCTGCCGGATGTGGGCATGACATGTGACGCCATGAAGTGCTCCCGTTCGGAGGCTGAGTTGACTTGGGGGGAGTGGTTCTTGAGGGGGGCCTGCCGGGTGCCGGGGGCCGGGTTGAGAGTCGGGGGGCCAGGCCCCGCGGTGCGGAGGGGTTCGCGCCGCGGGGCCCACGGGCCCCTCGCCGCGCCTAGCGCGCGGCGCGAGCGATCTCGTCGGTCAGCTTCTTGCGGGCGCTGGCCGGGATGTAGGCGCCGCCGGCCTCCGAGTAGTTCTGGGCGAACGCGTCGGCGAACTCCGCCGGGTCCTCGCCGACGATCTCGCGGATCGGCGTTCCGTTGGCCAGGGCCTGCTCGAACAGGTCGAGGAGGTCCTCGAACATCGACGCGTTGCTGTCGGCGTCGATCGGCACGAAGTGCATCAGGTAGTGCTCGATCGCCTCGACCGCCGCTCGGTGGTTGGCGGGCAGTTCCTTGGTGCGGGCCTTGTACGCCTTCCAGCGCTTCTTGGGCCCGATCATCTTGGCGATGAACCCGGTGCTCTCGTCGGTCATGGTCATTCGTCCCCTTCGCGTAGTTGTTCCAGTCGTTCCACGAGGAAACTCCATGTCCTCCAGAACTCTTCGAGGTACTCCCGCCCCTGAGCGTTGAGCGAGTGCATCTTCCGCGGCGGCCCCTTCTCCGAGGAGACCTTCTGCACGTCGACGAGACCGCGCTTCTCCATCCTGAGGAGCAGCGCGTAGATGGTTCCTTCGGCGATGTCGGAGAATCCCTGCTCCCGCAGTCGTGCCGTGATCTCGTAGCCGTAGGCGGGCCGGCCGGACAGGGACGCGAGGATGATGCCCTCCAGAGTGCCCTTGAGCATCTCCGTCACGAGCTTGGCCATGGAACACCTCCCTTCTGCGCTAGTTGGTGTCGCTGACTACTGCTATACAGTAGCGCTGACTACCGGTACTTAGCAAGAGGGAATAGTGAATCCCTCGGCCGTTCGGGCGGCGGCACTCACAGGACCTCGCCGTGCTTCGTCCTGCGGCGCAGAGCGGGCCTGCTGGACCGGGCGACGTCCTCCCACAGGTCGGACAGGCCGGCGATGCTGCGCGCCGCGAACAGCGTGCGGATGGACACCTCCTGGTTCAGCTCGGCCCGGACCAGACCGACCAGCCGGATCGCCCGCAGGGAGTTGCCGCCGAGGTCGAAGAAGTCCTCGTCGATGCCCATCGGCCGGTCCAGTTCGAGCACCTCGGCGAACGCCTCGGCCAGGACCCGCTCGGTGCGGTTGCGCGGGGCCCGGTACGGCCCGTCGACTCCGGAGCCCCGGATCTGCGCCTGGGCGTCGGCCGGGCCCAGGTGTTCGAGGAGGCCGTCGTCGGCCCACCGCGCCCGGTCGCCCGTGCGGTACATCAGCCCGCCCGGCGGGCCGGCGGGGCAGGGCACGAACCGCTGCGCGGTCTCTCCCGGCCGCCGCCCGGGGAAGCCACGCGCCACACCGGGCCCGGCCACGTACAACTCACCCGCCACGCCCACCGGAACCGGCGCCAGGCCCGGCCCCAGGACGAGCGGGAACGTGTGCGCATGGCCGCCGTCGGCTGTGGCGTCCCCCTGGAGGTCGTCGAGCAGGACCACCGGTACGGCCGGATCGCCGGAGAAGGTGCCGGCCGTCGCCCGGTCGGTGAGCAGGAGCCGCACCGGGAGGTCGCGGGCCGCCGAGGCGATCCGCCCGGCCGGGGCCGCCGGGTCGGCCGGCAGATAGGCACCGCCCGCCTTCACCACCCCCAGCAGGGCGACCACCAGGTCGACCGAGCGGGGGAGTGCCACCGCCACCACCGTCTCCGGTCCCACCTGCCGGAGGCGCAGCGCCCCGGCCAGGCGGTCGGAGCGCACGTCCAGCTCCCGGTACGGGACGGCGGAGTCACCGGACACCACCGCGGCGGCATCGGGCGCCCGGTCCCACCCTTCGCCGCCCGTCGGGTCCAGCGCGCCCACCGGTCGATCGGTGTCGGCCACCAGGGCGTTGACGTGCGCGATCAGATCCTCCCCCAGGAACCGCAGTTCCGCGCGGGAGTACAGGCTCGCGGGGGCGTCCAGCCGCAGGTAGAGATCGCTGTCGGCGCTGCCGTTGCTGTAGATGCCGATCGCGAGTTCCTCGAAGGTCCCGGTGGTACCGGCGAGGAAGGTGGCCGGGCTGTCGCCGAAGTGGAGGCGTTCCGGGAACTCGACGATGTTCACCACGGCGCCGAAGCTGCCCCGCTCGTCCAGGACGGTGCCGCTCGCCCGCTGGATCTCCGAGTAGTGGCACGCCGCGTGGTCGAAGATCTCGTACGTCTCGTCGCCGATCGCCTCGGTGATCTCGCCGAAGGTCGCACCGAGCGGGACCTTCACCCGCACCGGCACCACGTTCACCGCGAGACCGGGCGTCCGGCTCGCCGCCCCGACCCGGTTGCCCACGGCCAGGGAGAAGAGCAGCTCCGGACTGTCGCAGCGGTAGCGCAGGAACACCGCCGTGGCGGCGGTCACCATGGAGGACAGCCACGTGCCCATAACCTTCGCGGCCGCCGTCCAGGCCTCCGCATCGGCGCGCGGCACGGTCAGCGTCCGGCTCACCATGCCGAGGGGCTCGGTCAGTTCCCCCCAGCGGTCGGCGCTGCCCAGCGGCTCGGAGAGCGCGGAGCGCAGCGCCCCGGGCAGCGCGACGCGCGGCACCTGCGCGGGGGCGGGCGCGTCCGTCAGGTAGTCCTGCCAGAACTCCCGGTCCTCGGTGGACTGTTCGGAGGCACGGTACGTCGCGGCCTCGGCCGCGAAGGACTCGGCGTCCCACGGGTGGGCCGGCTCCGGCACGTCCGAACCCCGCGACAGCGCCGTGTACACCTCGGCGAAGCGCCGCGACAGCAGCACGGACGCGCCGTACCCGTCCGAGATCAGGTGGTGGTAGACGATCACCAGCAGCGAGCGGGCCGCCCCGAGCCGGACCGCGCCCAGCCGGAACAGCAGATCCCGCGCGAGGTCGAAGGGTTGCCGCAGCACCTCGCCCAGTGCCTCGCGGGCCGCCCGCTCCGGATCCTCATCGGTGGCGACGTCCAGGAAGAACGGCCGCCAGTCGCCGAGTTCCCGGGGCACCAGGCGCAGCCCGCCGTCGCCGTCGGCGAACGTGACGCGCAGCACCTCCGCCTCGCCCATCACGTGCCGCAGGGCGGACTCCAGGACGGCCGCGTCGAGCTCGCCGTCCACCTCCCACAGGGTCAGCGCATGGTTCAGCGTGTCGGGAAACATCTCCTGCGCCCGCCACAAACCTTCATGCGCAGACGACGCACCGAACGAACGCACAGGGATCATCCTTTCAAGGAGTTCATGATGTGCTCGGCGACCCGCCGAGGTGTCGGGTGCTTCAGCACCAGGTTCGGCCGCAGCCTGAGTCCGGTCGTCGTGGCCAGGCCCTTGCTCAGCTGCACCGAGAGCAGCGAGTCGAAGCCGATCTCCTGGAACCCCTGGTCGGGGTCGACCGTCCGGTGGGAGGAGTGCCCGAGCACGGCGGCTACCTTCTTGCGGACGAGCTCGAGGACGAACGCCGCCGCCTCCTCCGCGGCCAGGGCGGCGAGCGCCTCCGGCAGCGCGACCGGCTCCTCCTCCGGCACGGGCACCTCCAGCACCGGCATCGGCGCCGTCCCGCCGGTCGGCGAGGAATCCAGCCAGTAGCGCTGCCGCTGGAACGCGTACGTCGGCAGGTCCACCCGCCGGCGCGTCCCGAACAACGCGCTCCAGGCCACCGACCCGCCCCGGACGTGGAGTTGCGCCAGTGAGCCGAGCACGGCCCCGACCTCCCCGCGGTCCCGGCGCGCCGAGGACAGCACCACCGCGTCGTCCAGGTCCTCGACGATCTCCTGCACCGGCACGGTCAGCACGGGGTGCGGACTCATCTCGACGAAGACCCGGAACCCGTCCTCGGCCAGCCCGCGGACGGTGGGCTCGAAGAGGACCCGCTCGCGCAGGTTTCCGTACCAGTACGCGCCGTCCAGCTGCGAGGTGTCGACGGTCCTGCCGTAGCGGGTCGAGTGGAACGGCACCGTCGAGGTCCGCGGGGACAGGTCGGACAGCGGGCCGGTCACCTGGTCGCGGACCCGGGTCACGTAGTGCGAATGGGAGGCGTAGTCGACCGGGATCCGCTTGGCCTGTGCGCCCTCGGCCCGCATCTTCTCGACGAACTCGTCGAGTGCGTCGGGCTCGCCGGAGACCACCACGGAGCGGGGGCCGTTGACCGCGGCGATGCCCACCCGGCCCTGCCAGGGGGCCAGCCGGGCCTCCACCAGCTCCGCGGACTCCGCGACCGAGGCCATCCCGCCGTGGCCGGCCAGATCCACGAGGGCCTTGCTGCGCAGCGCCGCGACCTTGGCGGCGTCACGCAGCGACAGGGCGCCGCAGACGTGGGCGGCGGCGATCTCACCCTGGCTGTGCCCCACCACCGCGGCCGGTTCGACGCCCCAGGACCGCCACAGGGCGGCCGTGGAGACCATCACGGAGAACAGCGCCGGCTGGACCACGTCCACCCGGTCCAGCGTCGGTGCGCCCGGCGCGCCGCGCAGCACGTCGAGCAGCGACCAGTCGACCCACTCGGCGAGCGCTTCGGCACAGGCGTCGAGGCTGCGGGCGAAGACCGGAAAGGCGTCGTACAACTGACGGCCCATCCCGACCCACTGGGACCCCTGGCCGGGGAACACGAAGACCGCGCCGCCGGGCTCGTCGGCCGCGCCGCGCACCACCGTGGCGGACTCCTCGCCGTCGGCGAGCGCGGCCAGGCCGCTCAGCAGCTCCTCGCGGTCGCGTCCCAGCACGACGGCCCGATGCCGGAACCGGGTCCGGTCCGACACCAGCGACCAGCCGGCGGCGGCGAGGTCGAGACCCGGATCGGCGGAGGCCGCGTCGCGCAGACGGCCCGCCTGCCGCTCCACGGCCGTCGCGGTCCGGCCGGACAGCACCCACGGCACGAGGCCGCCGACGACGCCCGGCTCCCGCTCCTGCTCCGGGGCCTCGTCGGGGGCCTCCTCCAGGACGACATGGGCGTTGGTACCGCTGACGCCGAACGAGGAGACGCCGGCCCGGCGCGGACGACCGTCCGCCCGGACCCACTCCCGTCCCTCCACCAGCAGTTCGACCGCGCCGGACGACCAGTCGATGTGGCGGGAGGGCGCGTCCACGTGCAGGGTCTTCGGGAGGTACCGGTGGCGCATGGCCATGACGGTCTTGATGATCCCGCCGACCCCGGCGGCGGCCATCGAGTGACCGATGTTCGACTTCAGGGACCCCAGCCAGAGCGGCCTGCCCTCGGCCCGGCCCTGTCCGTAGGTCGCCAGCAGAGCGCCCGCCTCGACCGGGTCCCCCAGCGTGGTCCCGGTGCCGTGGGCCTCGACCAGGTCCACCTCGGCGGCCGGCACCCCGGCGTTGGCCAGCGCCGTGCGGATCACCTTCTCCTGGGCCCGGCCGTTGGGAGCGGTCAGCCCGTTGCTGGCCCCGTCCTGGTTCACCGCGGAGCCGCGCAGGACGGCCAGCACCGGGTGGCCGTTGCGCCGGGCGTCTGAGAGCCGTTCGAGCAGCAGTACGCCGACCCCCTCGGCCCAGCCGGTCCCGTCGGCACCGTCCGCGAAGGACTTGCACCGGCCGTCGGGCGACAGGCCGCGCTGGCGGGAGAACTCCACGAAGAGCGCCTGTGTCGCCATGACCGCTGCTCCGCCCGCCAGCGCGAGCGAGCACTCGCCGGAGCGCAGCGACTGCATCGCCAGGTGCACGGCCACGAGCGAGGACGAGCAGGCCGTCTCCACGGTCACCGCCGGTCCGGTCAGGCCGAGTTGGTACGCCACCCGGCCGGTGGCGACGCTCAGCGCGCTGCCCTGCAGCAGGTAGCCCTCCAGCTCGCTCCCGCCGGCCTCCAGGAAGCGCATCCCGTACTCGGGGGACATCACCCCGGAGAAGACGCCGACCTCGGAGCCGCGCACGTCGGCGGGAAGGATGCCCGCCCGCTCGAAGACCTCCCAGGAGGTCTCCAGCAGCAGGCGCTGCTGCGGATCGACCGCCAGGGCCTCCCGCGGACTCATGCCGAAGAACGCCGGGTCGAAGGCGGTCGCGTCCGTCAGGAAGCCGCCGTGCCGCGTGTACGAGCCGCCGAGCCGGTCCGGATCCGGGTCGAAGATGTCCGGCCACCCGCGGTCCTTCGGGAACTCGTCCACCACGTCCCGGCCGGCGCGGACCACGTCCCACAGCTCCTCGGGCGAGGAGACGCCCCCCGGGTAGCGGCAGGCCATCGCCACCACGGCGATCGGCTCGCCGCGCCCGGCCTTGAGGGCCTCGTTCTCCTGCCGCAGCCGGTCACGCTCCTCCAGCAGTGCGCGCAGCGCCCGTTCGACCCGGCCGCCGTCCTCCGTCCGGCGGTCCCCGGAGTTCTCCATCTCAGTTGCCCCTCTCGTCCAGGGCCAGGTCGACGAGTGCGTCCAGGTCCAGGGCGGCCAATGTGTCGGTGCCGTCGGTGCCGGTGTCCGTTGCGGTGGTGTCTGCCGAACCCGTGTCCGGAGCCTGGGGCTGATTGGGCTGGTTGGCGCACGCCAGCACCAGGTCCAGCAGGCCCGCGCTGCGCAGCGCCTCGATCGGGACGGTCCTCAGCACCTCGCGGATGTCCGCGTCCCCGGCCGAGCCGATGACCGGCGCCGGACGCAGCAACTCGTGGAGGTGCCGCCCCAGTTCACGCGGGGTCGGGTAGCTGAAGACGACGGTCGCGGCCAGCCGCTGCCCGACCGCGGACGACAGCCGGTTGCGCAGCTCGACGGCGGTCAGCGAGTCGAAGCCGATCTCCTTGAACGCCTTGTCGAGGTTGACGGTGTCGGCGCTGCTGTGGCCCAGGACGAGCGCGGCATTGCTGCGGACCAGGGCGGTGAGGGTGTCCTCGGCCTCCTCGGCGGACATCCGGGCCAGCCGGTCGCGGAGCGCGTCGGCGCCGGCCGCCACGGCTGCGGTGGCCTTGCGGACGGGCGTGCGCACCAGCCCCTGGAGGACGGCGGGAAGGGTACCGCTCTCCAGTTGGGGACGGAGCAGTGCCGTGCTGATCCTGGCCGGGACCAGGCAGGCGGTGCCGAGGGCACGGGCCGCCTCGAACAGAGCCACCCCCTCCTGCGCCGTGATCGGCTTGATCCCGAAGCGGGCCATCCGGGCCAGGTCCGCGTCCTCCAGGTGGCCGGTCATGCCGCTGCTGTCGGACCACAGTCCCCAGGCCAGGGACGTGCTGGGCAACCCGGCAGCCCGGCGGTGCTCGGCCAGGGCGTCGAGGAAGACGTTCGCCGCCGCGTAGTTGCCCTGGCCGGGCATGCCGAGCACGCCCGCCGCGGAGGAGAAGAGGACGAACTCGGTGAGTTCGGTGCCGCGGGTGAGCTCGTGCAGGTGCCAGGCGGTGTCGGCCTTGGGACGGAACACGCGCTCGACGCGCTCCGCGGTCAGGGAGGTGACGGTGCCGTCGTCGAGGACACCGGCCGTGTGCACGACGGCGGTGAGCGGGTGGTCGGCGGGGACGGCCGCGAGGAGCGCGGCGAGGGAGTCGCGGTCGGACGTGTCGCAGGCGGCGATGGTGACCTTCACGCCCAGCCCGACCAGTTCGGCGGCCAGTTCGGAGGCGCCCGGCGCGTCCGGGCCACGCCGGCTGGTCAGCAGCAGGTGACCGGCCCGACCGGCCGCCGCGTACCGGCGGGCGATCAGCGCGCCGAGGGTGCCGGTGCCGCCGGTGATCAGGACCGTGCCGCCGGTGGCGGACTCCTCCACGGCGTCGCTGCCCGCGGCCGACGTGGTCTCCCGGACGAGCCGGGGGACGTACAGCCGCCGCTCGTCGTCCCGCATGGCCAGCTGCGGCTCGCCGCTGCCCAGCGCCGCGCGGAACGCGTCGGCGGGGACGGCGTCCGGGTCCGCCAGGTCGATCACGCCGAAGCGGCCCGGGTTCTCGGCCTCGGCCGTCCGGATCAGGCCCCAGACCGCGGCGTCCGCAGGGCTGGGCGACTCGGTGCCGGCCTGGACCGCGACGGCGCGCGTGGTGACGAACACCAGTCGGCTGTCGGACAGCTGCTCCTCGGCCAGCCACGACTGGATCAGCTCCAGGGCGTACCCGACGGCCGCCCGCGCGGCGCCGGGGACGTCCTCGCCGGAGTCGGAGTCGGAGCCCGAGCCGGCACGCTCCAGCAGTCCGGTGGCGACCACCAGGTCGGGGAGCGGGGTGCCGGCCGCCAGCAGCGCGGCCGGGCCGTCGTAGCACTCGACCGCGCCGCTGTCGGACAGGGAAGCGACCAGGGCCGGCGGAACGGCCGCGCCCAGGAAGGCCACGCGGCCGACGGCAGAGGTCCGCAGCTCGGTGGCGGGGGCCCAGGCCAGGCGGTACAGCTGGTCGGCGCCTCCGGCCGTGACGGCCTTCGTCAGTTGCTCCGTGCCGATCGGCCGGATCGCCAGCGACGACACCTCGGCCACCGGTTGCCCGGTCGGATCGGCGAGCCTGACGCGCAGTGCGCCCGCCTCGGCGGGACCGACCTGGACGCGGAGGGCCCGGGCCCCCACGGCGTGCAGTCGGACGTTCGACCAGGCGAACGGCAGCAGCACCTGGTCCGCCCCCTGCTCGGAACCGGTGGCGACGATCGGGTGGAGCGCGGCGTCGAAGAGCGCCGGGTGGATGCCGTAGTGCTCGGCGGTGTCGGCGGTGATGTGGGTGCTGTCGGTGCCGTCGGCCGGGAGGGCGACCTCGGCGTAGAGGGTGTCGCCCTGACGCCAGAGAGCGGTCAGGCCCTGGAAGGCGGGGCCGTAGTGATAACCGCGGTCGGCGAGGTCGTCGTAGAGGGTGTCGGTCGGCACGGGAGTGGCGCCGGCCGGCGGCCACACCGCCGGCTCCGCCCACCCGTCCGTGTCCGGTACGGCGGACGCCCGGGAGGTGAGAACGCCGGTGGCGTGCCGGGTCCAGGACCGGTCGGCGACGGTGTCGTCGGGCCGGGAGTGGATGGTGAGGGCCCGGCGGCCCTCGCCGTCGGGTGCCGCCGCGTGCACCTGGAGGTGGACGCCACCGGTGGCCGGAAGGGCGAGCGGGGCGTCGAGGGTGAGGTCCTCCAGATGGGGGGCGTCGGTCGCCTGACCGGCGTGCAGGGCCAGTTCGACGAATGCGGCGCCGGGCAGCAGGGCGGTGCCGCGCACGGCGTGCTCGGCCAGCCACGGGTGGCTGCGCAACGACAGGTGCCCGGTGAACACCTGCCCGTCGCCGTCCGCCAGGGTTACGGCGGCACCGAGCAGGCCGTGACCGGCCGCGGACAGGCCGAGGGCGTGCGGATCGATGGGGGCGCTACTGGACTGCTGGAGCCAGTAGTGCTGCACCTGGAATGGGTAGGTGGGCAGGTCGGGGTGGGTGGGCGCGGTGGTGGGGAAGAAGCCCGCCCAGTCGGCGGGGGAGTGGGTGTGTGGGTGAGGACGGGGTGGGGGCTGATCTCGATGAAGAGGGTGTGGCCGTCGTTCAGCAGCGAGCCGGTGGCGGCCTGGAACTGGACGGTGGTGCGCAGGTTCTCGTACCAGTAGGCGGCGTCCATGACGGTCGTGTCGGGCATGGGGCCGATGGCGTGCTCGCCGACGGTGGAATAGAAGGCCACCTGCGCGTTGCGCGGGCGTACGGGGGCGAGGGTCTCCAGCAGTTCGTCCTGGAGTGCCTCGACGTGCGAGGTGTGGGAGGCGTAGTCGACGGGGATCCTGCGGGCCTGGATGTTCTCGGTCTCGCAGTGGGTGAGGAGTTGGGTGAGTGCGTCGGCGTCGCCGGCGACCACGGTGGCCGAGGGGCCGTTGACGGCGGCGACGGCCACGCGGCCGTCCCAGCGGGCGATGAGGTCTTCGGTCTCGGTCACGTCGAGGGGGAGATGAACCATGCCGCCGTGGCCGGCGATGCGGGTGATGGCCCGGGAGCGGAGGGCGACGATGCGGGCGGAGTCTTCCAACGAGAGCACGCCGGCGATGTGGGCGGCGGCGATCTCGCCCTGGGAGTGGCCGACGACGGCGTCGGGGGTGGTGCCGAGGTGTTCCCAGAGGCGGGCGAGGGAGATCATCATCGCCCAGAGGGCGGGTTGGACGACGTCGACGCGGTCCAACTCGGGTGCGCCGGGGGTCTGGTGGAGGACGTCGAGGAGGTTCCAGCCGGTGTGGGGCTGGAGCGCGGTGGCGCAGGCGGTGAGGTGTTCGGCGAAGACC
>JOHN01000048.1 GCA_000719695.1 Streptomyces sp. NRRL F-6131 | reverse complement strand
GGGTGGGGCGGGTGGGGTGCCGGGTCCGGGGGGTGATCGGGAAGAATGGGCGGTGGATCAGCGGTCGGGAACCAGGGAGCGCGCAGTGAGGGTGGCCGGCGGAGGCGGGCGGGGGCGGCGGTGGCCGGGGAGCGCGGTGGCCGAGGTGCTGGTGCTGCCGTTGGTGGTCGTGGGGGCGTTGGGGGCCGCGGGGGCGGCGTCGTTCGGGACCGGCGGGGGCTGGTGGGGGCGGCGCGGGGGTGACGGCATGCGGGCGGACGCCCGGGCGGCGCGGGACGCGGCGCAGCAGGCGTTCTACGACGTCGACTCGACCCAGCGCGAGGTGCGGCTGGCGGTGGAGACGGTGCGGTCCGCGGGGGACAGTGCGACGGCCCGGCGGGCGCTCGCGGACTTCGAGGCGATCTCGGGCCGGGTCGACCAGGTGACCGTGAACTACCTGACCGCCCTGGACGCGCACGACCTGGACGCGGAGGACCTGGAGTCCGGTGTCGCGGCGCGCGCGAAGCACCAGTTGGACGATGTGAAGGGCCAGCTCGGTTCGGCGCTCGCCGAGCTGAACGACTTCCTGCGCAAGCTGCAGCCGACGCTGGAGCGGGCCGAGTCGCAGCTGATGCGGGTGACCCCGGCGGTGGAGCAGGCCAAGCAGGCGTTGCTGGCCGCGAGCAACGCGCTGGACGCGGCGCGCGGGGCCGGGCTGCGGGCGGACGAGCTGGCGGCGCGGCTGGCCGAGCTGGCGCCGGAGCTGGGGCGGCTGAACGAGGGGGTCGGGCAGCACGGGGTGCCGGGCACCCTGGAGCGGGCCGAGCGGGTGAAGGAGCGCGCGGAGGCGATCGCGGCGGAGGCGGGGCACCTGCCGGAACGGGCCAGGGAGCTCGACCGGCGGGTGGCCAGTCTGCGGACCAGGATCCAGGCGCTGGAGACCAAGGCGGGCACGGTGGATCCGGCGCTGAGCGAGTTGCGCCGGCGGTTCTCGGCCGCGTGCTGGCAGGACCTCCAGCAGGTGCCGGAGCAGGTGGCGGAGGCCGGGCGGGCCGCCGGGGCCAAGCTGGCCGAGGCGTCCCGGGCCCGGGACGAGCAGCGGTGGGCGGACGCCACGGCGGCGTTGGGGACGGTGCGCGCGCTGCTGAACACGGCGGACGGTTCGGTGGTCGCGGTGAACGAGCGGCTGCGGCAGCTGAACGAGGTGCAGATCGACCCGAACAAGGAGGTCGACCGGGCCCGGTTCGCGTTGCGCGACGCCCAGCGGCTCGCGATGGCGGGGCGGCAGGCGCCGGATCCGCGGCACGCCGCGCCGCTGGACGCGGCGGTGGCCCGGCTGGACCGCGCGGTGGCCGAACTGGAGGCGGCCGGGCGGCACCCGGACTACTGGCGGTTCCTGACCGAGCTGGCCGCGGTGCGGGAGACGGCGGCGGACGTGGTGGAGCTGATCCGCGGCGAGCTCGGGGGTCAGAAGTAGATCGCTGCGGACCAGAAGCGGGGCCCGCGGGGCGGAGGCCGGTCCCGGCGGCGGGCAGCGGCGGGGGGAGGTTCGGCCGGTGGTGGCGCGGATACGCTGACGGTATGCCTCGTTATGACTTCCGCTGCCGCTCCTGCGGCGCCACGTTCGAGCTCCGCCGTGCGATGGCGCAGGCCAACGACCCCGCCGTCTGCCCGCAGGGCCACCAGGACACCGTCAAGCTGCTGTCGACCGTCGCCGTGACCGGCGCGGCCTCCGCCGGCGCCGCCCCGCAGCAGGCCCCGTCGGCCGGTGGCGGCGGCGGGTGCTGCGGGGGCGGCTGCTGCGGCTAGCGGACGGCGGGTGCGACCGCCCCGGGCGCCGGGACACCGCCCCCGCCGCCCCCGGCGGCCTCGCCCCGGACGTGCGCCAGGAAGCGGCGGGCGATCTCCTCGCCCGCCGCGACGCCGACCTCGTCGAGGGCGGTGACGCCGGGCGCGGTCCACCCGGTGTCGGCCAGCTCGCCGTGGCCGGGGCGCCAGGCGGCGTCGGCGGCGAGCAGCAGGTCGGCGTCGAGCAGCGAGTCGCCGGCCGAGAGCACGGTGGCGCCGCCGACCCGGCGGACGACCTCCGCCAGTGCCGCGCTCTTGCTGAGCGGCGCCGGTACCGCGTACACCTTGCGGCCCTGGAGCGAGACGGTCCAGCCGCGTTCGGCGCACCAGCCGGTGAGTTCGGCGAGCCAGCCCGGCGGCAGGTCGGCGCGCTCCACGACCAGGTAGGCGAACAGCTCGTCGGCGACCCGCCGCTTGTGCGTCCACTCGGGGTCGGCACAGAGCGCCAGGTGCTCGACGACCTCCGCCAGCGGCGCCGCCCCGTCGGCCAGCCGGCCGGCCATCTCGGCCTGCCAGTCCTCGTCCGGGACGCCGTCGACGAGCAGCCGGCCGCCGTTGGCGCAGATCGCGTACGGCGGGATCCAGCCGGGGGTCGGGCCGGGCAGGTTGACCCGCTCGTACTGGGCCCGGGTGCGGGTGGTGGCGGGGACGAGGACGGCTTCCCGGGTGAGTTCGACGAGCAGCGCGGCGGCCTGCTCGGTCATGAAGGAGAGCGCCTTGCCGTCGTGCACCTCGACGGAGAGCAGCCGCGGCGCGAGCCGGTCCGGCACGTCCAGGGCGAGGGCGCGGTTGGAGTAGATCAGGGTGCGGTCGAGGTCGCTCGCGACGACGAAGCGCGGTGCGGCGGCGAAGCGCGGTACGGCGGAACGCGGTGCGGCGGCGGATCCGCCGTCCGGGCGGGCGTGACCACTCATCGGGGCTCAGGACTCCTTCGTGAGGACGGCCGTGCCGGAGGTGCCGGTCGCCCCCCGGGTGTAGCGGGGGTGGATGAGGCCGACGCAGGAGTACGGCAGGTCGTCCACCTCCTCGACCGGCACCCCGCGCTGGGCGGCGAGCAGCCGGACGTGGTCGAGGTCCGCGCCGGCGCCGCGCCGGGCAAGCACCCGCCAGGGGACGCGGCGCAGCATGACCCGGGTGGTCTCGCCGACACCGGGCTTGACCAGGTTGACGCTGTCGATGCCGTACTCGGCGCTGATCCGCTCGACGGCGGCCCAGCCGGCCCAGTCGGGGGCGCGCTCGGCGGCGTGCTCGGCGGCGAGGAACCGGTCGGCGGCCGCGAGGGCTTCCGCCCGGACGTCGGCGAAGTGGTCGGCGACGGTGTCCAGGAAGGCGCCGGAGACGTCGGCGCCGGCCAGCTCGGTGTAGTGCTTGGCGCCGTGGAACTCGTCGGGGCCGATCAGGTCGGCGCGCAGCACGGTGCGCGACACCAGGCCGGAGACGGTCGAGTTGAGGCAGGCGGAGGGGATCAGGAAGTCGTCCCGGGTGCCGAAGGTGCGCACGCAGCGGCCGGGGTCAGCGAGGACGGCGAGGTCGGGGTCGAAGCCGGTCCCCCGGAGGGCTTCGGCGAGTTCGCGGGTGATCGCGCCCTTGCCGGTCCAGCCGTCGACGAACACCACGTCGGCGGCCCGGTGGTGGGCGTCGAGGTAGCGCAGGGCGACCGGGTCGATGCCGCGGCCGCGGACGATCGAGACGGCGTAGTGCGGGGCGTCGAGGCCGTGGCCGGCGGCGAGCCAGCGGCGGATCAGGATGCCGACGGGCGTCCCGGCGCGGGCCAGCGAGGCGAGCACCAGGTCGGGGCCGCGTTCGCGCAGCAGGGTCTCGGCGACGGTGCCGACGGCGAGGGCGATCCGCCGGGCGGAGACCCGCAGCGCCTGGTGGAACAGCTCCTGGTACTCGGGGCTCGGCTGGTACTCGACGGGCAGCGACTCGGCGTAGTGGGCGCCGCCGGTCTGCACGGCCTCCTCGCGCTCCTCGGTGGGCGCCTCCAGGGCGACGCCGGAGAGGTCCTTGAGCAGCCAGGCCACCTCGTCGGCGCGGTAGGAGGAGAACTCCGGGCCGTACAGCGGACGGGCCGGGGCGGCCCGGTGGGGGGCGGCGGGCCGGTGGGACGGCAGGACGGCGAGCACCACCCGGTCGGTGACCCGGCGGAGCAGGCCGAGCAGGGCGCGCTCGCCCTCGTGCAGGGCGGGGGTGTCGGCGATGTCGTCGACGACCAGCACCACGGTGTCGAAGCGGCGGGCGGGGTCGGCACCGGGGGCGACGTTGTAGACGTAGCGCTCGCGCGAGGAGTCGTCGGCGGGGTCGTCGTGGGCCGGGAAGGTCAGCCGGGTGCGGATGGCGTAGCCGGGGTCGTCGACGGCGAGGACGGGCGAGCGGGTGGTGGTGGAGTAGCGGACGCGGTCGGCGCCGCCGGGCAGCCGCTCGGCGAGGGCGCCGGCCAGCCGCAGCGGCGCGTACATCAGCTCCTCGGAGCCGAGCACCAGGACACGGGCCCCGCCGCCGTCCACACCGTCAACGCCACCGCCGCCACCGCCGCCACCGCCACCAGCGCCGCCCGGGGCCACCGCCTCCGCCAGCTGCTCCGCCAGCCCCGGCAGTGCCGCCTCCAGCCGGGCCCGGTGCTCCCGGGTGAACCCGTGCCGCCCGCCGTCGGGCAGCCCGTCCGGCCAGGCGAGGTCGACCCGCACCAGCGGGGCGGCCGGGGCGGCCGGCGGCTCGGGAGCCGGACCGACCTCGGCGATCAGCCGCTCGGCCCGCTCCAGGACGTCGTCGGGCAGCTCGACGCCGCCGCCGGCGAGCGCCACCAGGTCGAGCCGGACGCCGAGTTCGGCGGCGGTGTCGGCGAGCCGCTGCCGGTCGGCCGGGCCGCGCAGGTCGACGAGCGCGACCACCACGTAGTGGTCGCGCGGGTGGTGGGCGTGCAGTTCGCGGATGGTGTTGAGCACGGTGGTGCCGGTGGAGAACTCGTCGTCCACCAGGACGAGCGGGCCGTCGCCGGCGAGCAGCCGGGGGTCGGCGGGCAGCAGCAGGTGGGAGGTGGCGTGCGAGTGCTCCTCCTCGAAGCCGCCGACCGGGGTGAGGCCGGGCACCGGGCGGCGGGTGGAGTGCAGGTAGGGGGCGTCCAAGCCGTCGGCGACGCTGTGGCCGAGGCCGGTGGCGGTCTCCGCGTAGCCGAGCACGACGGCGCGGGCGACGGTCTCCTCGCCGAGCGGGCCGAGCAGCTCGCGGACCAGGCGGCCGAGCTCCAGGCCGGCGCCGTGCACCACGGCGGGGCGCTGCGGGACGTGCTTGCCGAGGACGGTGGAGACCAGCAGGTGGGCGCGCTTGCGGTTCTCCCGCAGGGCGAGGCCGACCAGTTCGGGGAGCCGCTCGGAGCCGGTCAGCGCGACGCCGGCCCGCTCGGCGACCCAGCGACCGGTCCACTCCGGCGACGCCGTCCGGCCGCCCGTTCCCGGGAGATCGCCGCGGTCGCCCCGGTCGGTCCGGTCATTCCGGTCGGTCGGGTCGGTCCGGTCCTGCTGCGCTGCTGTCACTCCGGGTCCTGCCTTCGGTCTTTCGGTGGTGCGGTGGTCAAGGTCTGAGTGGCCGACGGGGCCCACGAGGCCGAGGGGGCCGCCCAGCAGCTCAACGGCCCAGCAGCTCAACGGCAGAGGCAGGCCGACAGCAGCTCCGCGAAGCTGACGTCCTCGCGCGCCACCCCGAACACCTCGGCGCGCAGCAACACCCGCTCCGCCCAGGCCCGGTGGGGCTTCGCCTCGTTCATCTTGTTGGTGTAGGCCGAGCGCAGCACCCCGCCCCCGCCGCGCTCCTGCTGGAGGATGTCGCGGGCGTCGCTGTACTCCTCGTGCGTGACGACGGAGAGCGCGTGCACGGCGGGCACATGGCTGGGGTGGATGCAGGTCTTGCCCAACAGGCCGTTGGCGCGGTCGAGTTCTATCTCGCGGATGAGCCCGTCCAGGTCGTGCTCGATGATCCGCCGGCGGACGGCCTCCCGCGAGGGCTCGGCCTCGGCGAACGGGGTGCGGCGCAGCTGCGGCTTGAACATGCGCTCCTGGACGGGGAAGTACTCCCAGACCGGGCCGGTGACGGTGAACCCGGTGCCGTCGGCGCGGCCCAGGACGTTGACCACGTCGCCGATCACCGAGGCGACCAGCGCGACGTCGTACGCGGTCAGGTCGGGCGAGCGGCGCAGTCCGTACGCGGAGCAGAGGTCGGTGACGCCGAGGCGGACGGCGAGGACCCGCTCGCGGTACTTGTCGAGCAGCCTGGCTATGCCGAAGAGCTGGTCGCGCCGGGTCTCCAGGTGGGCGAGCTCGGGCGACTCCAGGACGGGCATGGCGAACAGCCGGCGACCGGTGGTGGCCTCGGCGGTGGCGAGCGCCTCCAGGAACTCGCCGCCGGTCTCCTCGGTGAACTTCGGCAGGACGAAACCGGTGAGCAGCCCGATCGCGGGGCCGAGCCGGCCGGCGAGGTCGGTGAGCTGGGCGGCGGTCCGCACCCTGACGAAGACGAGGGGAAGATCCTGTGTGCAAGCGGTGGAGGTTCCGGTCACGTCGACACCCTCCGTGACCTCCGTCCACAGCTCGCCGAGCCTGGCCACCAGGTTGGCCTCGGCGGCCGGGACCTCGTGGTCGGCGATGGCGTCCTCCAGGCAGAGGACCATCGAGACGACGCCCTGCGCGGCCTGCTTGCGGATGTCGGTGCGCAGGGTGGACCGGGTGGCGGGGCTGTAGAGCGTGGCACCCAGCGCGGTGGCGAGCACGGCCGCGTCGCCGTCCGGGGTGAAATGCCCCGGATCCACGAGAAAGAGCCGGTCGCGGACGTCGTCCGCGAGGTGGCCGAAGTGGCGCAAGGTGCTCTCCTCAGGAGGTTCGGCCGCCGGTCCGGCGGAGGCGGGAAGGGGCGGTGGCGGCGCCCGGTTCACCACCCGGTTCAACCGGCTCGGCGGTGGTGGTGGTTCCCGGTCCGGTTCCGGCCGGTCATCGTCGACCGGCCCCGGACCCCCCGTCCGCCCATCGTACGGACGGTCCCGGTTCGCAGACGGTTCCGAAACATCGAATTCTCGGAAGGTTACCTTCCACTTCACAAAGCGCAAGCGTTGGCAAAGTCCCCTCACAACGCCTCCTCCGGTCACGTTGTCCGAAGGGGTGGCGAACAGGCAGGATGGTCGGCTATGACGCACGTGATGGCCAAGGGCGCCAACATCGCACTGCCGGTGGCGGCAATCCGCGCCGTGCTGCGCTGGAGCGCCACGCCCGGTGCGCCGGACGTGGACGCCTCCGCACTGCTGCTCGGCGCGGGCGGCAAGGTCCGTTCGGATGCCGACTTCGTCTTCTACAACCAGCCGCGCCACCCGTCCGGGCTGGTGCGCCACCTGCCCAAGCAGCAGACCGCCGACGGCGGCGAGATCACCGACACCGTCGAGGCCGAGCTCGGCAAGCTGCCGGCCGACGTCGACCGGGTGGTGCTGGCCGGTTCCTCCGAGGGCGGCTCGTTCCGCGGGGTGAGCGGGCTGCGGCTGCTGCTCTTCGACGCCGGGGCCGGGGACGGCGCGCCCGCGCTGGCCGAGTTCGCGATGGCCGACGGGGACGAGGTCACCGCGCTGGTCGCGGGCGAGCTGTACCGCCGGGCCGGCGCCTGGAAGTTCCGTGCGGTCGGCCAGGGCTACGCGTCCGGGCTGATCGGCCTGGCCACCGACTTCGGCATCACCGTCGAGGACGAGGGCGACACCCGGGCCGGGGCGGCCGCCGGGTCGGTCCCGCCCGCCTCGCCCGCCGCGGACCCGCGGGCCGCCCTGCCCGACCCGCGACCGGCCGGTCGCCCGGAGCCGGGCACCTTCACCCTGGCCCCGGCCGTCCCGCAGGCGGCGGCCGCCGCCCCGGCGCCGACCGGTGTCCCGGCCAACACGCCCCCGCCGCCGCCCAAGCCGCCGACGGTGCCGCCGAACGTCCCGCCCGCCCCGTCCGCGCCGCCGACCGGGCAGCCGGGCTACGGCTACCCGCCGCCGAACACCGCGCCCCAGGCGCCCCGGGCACCGCAGCAGGGCGGCTACGACTACCCGCCGCCGGCCCCGCGCCCCGGGTACGGCTACCCGCAGCCCCAGCCCCCGGCGCCCGCCCCGGGTTACGGCTACCCGCCCCAGCAGCAGGGCGGTTACGGCTACCCGCCGCCGAACACCGCGCCCCAGGCGCCGCAGGCACCGGCGCCCCAGGCACCGGCACCGCAGGCACCGCAGCAGACGCCCGCCGCCGAGGAGTTCGCCCTGCCCCCGCAGGGCCCGCAGTTCCAGCCGCGCTGAGCCCGCACGGAGCCCGCCCCGGCCCCGGAGCCACTGGCACCGGGGCCGGAGGCACGCCCGGCCGACGGCCCTCCCGCCCTCAGTCGCCCTTGTACCCGCGCTGCCACTGCATCCCGAAGCCGTACAGCCGGTCGATGTCCGCCTGGAACCCGTTCACGTACCGCACCTCGCGCCGCACCG
The DNA here is from genome assembly GCA_000719695.1 of Streptomyces sp. NRRL F-6131. GTDB lineage: Bacteria > Actinomycetota > Actinomycetes > Streptomycetales > Streptomycetaceae > Kitasatospora. Next base: position 73,049 of record JOHN01000048.1, on the reverse strand, counting down.
TGAGCGTGTTGTCCCCGGTGTTCTCGATCAGCACCACCGCGCAGGACCGCGCCGCCGGCGCCCGCTCCTCCAGCTTGACCTCGATCCGCGGCCCGGACTGCGGCACGATCGTCACCACCGCGTTGGTCTGCTCGAAGGCCGGCGTGCCGTCGTAGATGTACACGAAGATCAGCAGCCGCTTGAACTGGTCCTTCTTCTCCAGGTTGACGTACATCGTCTCGCCGGACGGCGCCCCGTACTGGTCGTCGCCGCTGAGCTTGACGAACGGCGGGTGCTGGAGGTCGCCGAAGAAGCCGCCGAGCGGCTGCACCACGCCCCGCTTGCCGTCGGTCAGTTCGTACATGCAGGCCAGGTCGAGGTCCACGTTGAACTGGGTGTTCTGGGTGGCGTCCGGCTCCATCGGGCTGAGGATGCGCGGGCTGAAGAGCCGCCGCAGGGTGTCCCCGGCGCCCGCCCGCGGGGCTCCTATCCGGGTGGTCCAGTGCAGGTTGACGTAGAGGTAGCCGGTGGTCGCCGCCGCACCCGTGATCGCGTGGTGCGGCGAGGACTTGGTCAGGGTGACCTTGAACTGGCCGCCCGTGTCGAGGGCGTTCCGTTCGCCGCGCAGGTACTCCCAAATCGAGGCCATGCCGTCCTCCCCCAGCCGCGCCAGCCGCGCCAGTCGCTCTGACGGTCCGCCGCTCCATGATCGGGCATCAACCCGCCCGCGGGTACCCGAAGTCCCCTACCCGCCGCCGTCCGCCGGACACCGGCCGGACACCGACGGGTCGATTGGCGGGGTGAAGCTCACCTCCCGTACCATGCGGCCACTTCGGACGCGATATCGTCTAGCCGCACAGGTGTCCCGCCCGCCCTGCCCGGGCGCGTCGGCGCACCCGTCCGATCACGACGCAGCGTCAGGCCCGGTCCCGGGGACGGATCCTGACCACCGTGTCGCACTGTGACCTGTCCCCTGCGGAAACCCGAGGCCCGACCCGCAATGAACCTGACCTCCATACAGCTGGTCTGGACCGTCATCGGCGGCGCAGCCCTGCTGTTCACCGCCATCCTGGTGGCGACGCTGCGCTTCAAGAACAACAGCCGGAAGCAGGAGTCGGGCGACTCCTGGGAGCGCAGCGAGGAGCGCCGCCGGCGCAAGGAGATGATCTACGGGATCTCCTCCTACGTGCTGCTGTTCTGCTGCGCCGGCGTCGCGGCCGCCCTCTCCTTCCACGGCCTGGTCGGCTTCGGCAAGGAGAACCTCGGCCTGTCGAACGGCTGGGAGTACCTGGTGCCGTTCGGCCTGGACGGCGCCGCGATGTTCTGCTCGGTGCTCGCCGTCCGCGAGGCCAGCCACGGTGACGCGGCGCTCGGCTCGCGCCTGCTGGTCTGGGTGTTCGCGATCGCCTCGGCCTGGTTCAACTGGGTGCACGCCCCGCGCGGCATCTCGCACGACGGTGCCCCCGAGTTCTTCTCCGGCATGTCGATCTCGGCCGCGATCCTCTTCGACCGCGCGCTGAAGCAGACCCGCAAGGCCGCGCTGCGCGAGCAGGGTCTGGTGCCGCGTCCGCTGCCGCAGATCCGGATCGTCCGCTGGATGCGCGCGCCCCGCGAGACCTACGCCGCCTGGTCGCTGATGCTGCTGGAGAACGTCCGCAGCCTGGACGAGGCGGTCGAGGAGGTGCGCGAGGAGCGCCAGGCGAAGCTGGACGCCAAGGTGCGCGCCCGCAGCGCCGACCGCCGTGAGCGCGCCGAGCTGAAGGCGATCTCCCGCCAGTCGGGCGGGATGCTCTCCCGCAACCGCGGCGGCCGTCAGGTGCCCGCCCTCGCCGCCGCCGGAGACGGCCCGAGCGCTACGGAGCCTGCCCTAGCCGCCGGGGTGGACGCTCTCTCCTCCCGCACCTCCGGCTCCGTGCTGGAGCCCGCCCCGCTGAGCGCCCTGGAGACCGGCCGCCGCTCGCGCGCCGCCGAGCCGGCCACCGGCTCGTACTCCTCCTCGCTCTCCTCCTCGTCCTCGTCGTCCTCCTCGTCCTCGTCGTCCTCCTCGTTCTCCACGAGCTCGTCCGCCTCCTCGTCGGCCTCGTCCTCGGCCTACCGCTCGACGATCGACCTGACGCCGGACGACGACACCCTGTCGATGCCCAAGCTCGACTCCCTGGAGCGCAAGCTGCGCGCCATCGAGCAGCAGCTCGGCTGACCGCCGGGACCAGCAGGGAAACAACAGCAGCAGCAATGCCGAACGGCCGTTCCCCACTCGGGAGGAACGGCCGTTCGGCGTTGCTGCGGAGGGGTCCGACCGGAGGCCGGCCGGACCGGGTGGGGCTACTGGCCGCTGCTCACCAGTTCCCGCTCCCCGTCCCCGTCGCCCCCGCCGCCGACGCCCTCGCGACGGTTGCGCAGGATCGACGAGCCGAGGGCGAGGCCGATGAAGGCGACGCCGATCAGGCCGGTGACGATCTCCGGGATGTGGTACTCGATGCCGACCATCAGGATCACCGCGAGCGCGCCGATCGCGTAGTGCGCGCCGTGCTCCAGGTAGACGTAGTCGTCCAGGGTGCCCTTGCGGACCAGGAAGACGGTCAGCGAGCGGATGTACATCGCGCCGATGCCGAGGCCCAGGGTGATCTGGAAGATGTCGCTGGAGATGGCGAACGCGCCGACGACGCCGTCGAAGGAGAACGAGGCGTCCAGCACCTCGAGGTACATGAAGAGGAAGAACGCGGCCTTGCCACCGACCTGGACGATGGACTTGCCGGACTTCTCGGCCTCCTCCTCCTTCTCGGCCTCCTCCTCCAGGCCCGCCTCGAAGACCGAGGCGAGACCGTTCACCGAGAGGTAGGTGACGAGGCCGAGGACGCCCGCGAGCAGGACCGTCTCGGCGTGCTCACCGGCGAAGAAGTTGGACGCCAGCAGCAGGGTGACCAGGGCGACGACGGTGGAGAAGGCCTCCAGCTTGCCGACCTTCTCCAGCGGGCGCTCGATCCAGGCCAGCCAGTTGTAGTCCTTCTCCTCGAAGATGAAGTCGAGGAAGATCATCAGCAGGAAGACGCCGCCGAAGGCCGCGATGGCCGGGTTGGCCGCCTCCAGGTACTGGCCGTAGGTGAGGCCCTCGTACGTCTTGTCGCTGTGCAGGGCGAGGTCGACGACCGTCGCCGGGTTGAGGTGCGCGGTGAGGCCGACGACCAGCAGCGGGAAGATCAGCCGCATACCGAACACGGCGATCAGCACGCCGACGGTCAGGAAGATCTTCTGCCAGTACGGGTTCATCCGCTTCAACACCGTGGCGTTGACCACCGCGTTGTCGAACGAGAGGGAGATCTCCAGGATGGAGAGGATCAGCACGATGCCGAATCCCTCGGCTCCCCAGAGCAGGCCGGCGGCGATCAGCCCGATGATGGTGATCGCGAATGACCAGCCGAATGTGCGGAGGAACACGGGACTTGGTTACCTTTCGGGTTCATGGCGTCGACGAGGTCGACGTTTCGCCGGGATGCGCCCGGACGCGACTGGGCGCCGGGCGGAACGGTCACGGCGACGAGGGCCTTTACTGTACGTTTACGCCGAAATCGAGGGCAATGCCCCGCAGGCCCGAGGCATAACCCTGGCCCACCGCGCGGAACTTCCATTCACCGGCGTACCGGTACAGCTCGCCGAAGATCATCGCGGTCTCGCTGGACGCGTCCTCGGTGAGGTCGTAGCGGGCGATCTCCTGACCGTCCACCGAGTTGACCACCCGGATGTAGGCGTTGCGGACCTGGCCGAAGTTCTGCCCGCGGTTCTCGGCGTCGTAGATGGACACCGGGAAGACCACCTTGTCGACCTGCGGCGGCACCAGGTCCAGGTTGACCAGGACGACCTCGTCGTCGCCGTCGCCGTCACCGGTGAGGTTGTCACCGGTGTGCTCGACCGAGCCCTCGGGGCTCTTGAGGTTGTTGTAGAAGACGAAGTACTCGTCACCCATGACCCGACCGCCCGAGCAGAGCAGCGCGCTCGCGTCGAGGTCGAAGGGCGCACCGGTCGTCGACCGGGCGTCCCAACCGAGACCGATCTGCACCTGCGTCAGATTCGGCGCGGCCTTGGTGAGCGAGACGTTGCCACCCTTGGCGAGCGTGACACTCATTGGCTGTCCTTCCTCCTTGTGCCTCCCGGGGCGCATCTCAGGTCTATTCCCCCGCGACCCCGGCCGGCCCCTTCCGGCCGGCTGAACTTTCCTGAACTCCCATCCTTCCAGTGCGGCCGACCGGGTCGAAGCCCGGGCGCGGGAAACCCCCGGCCGTCACTGCTGCACGGGCCGTCACCGGCCCCCGCCCGACTCAGACGTTGACGCCGAAGTCCTGGGCGATGCCGCGCAGGCCGGAGGCGTAGCCCTGGCCGATCGCGCGGAACTTCCACTCGGCGCCGTTGCGGTACAGCTCGCCGAAGACCATCGCCGTCTCGGTGGAGGCGTCCTCGGTGAGGTCGTACCGGGCCAGCTCCTTGTTGTCCGCCTGGTTCACCACGCGGATGAACGCGTTGCGGACCTGGCCGAAGTTCTGCGAGCGGTTCTCGGCGTCGTAGATGGACACCGGGAAGACGATCTTCTGCACGTCGGTCGGCACGGTCGCCAGGTTGACCTTGATCGCCTCGTCGTCGCCCTCGCCCTCACCGGTGAGGTTGTCACCGGTGTGCTCGACCGAGCCGTCGGGGCTCTTCAGGTTGTTGAAGAAGACGAAGTTGCCGTCCGCGCCGACCTTGCCCTGGTCGTTGCAGAGCAGGGCACTGGCGTCCAGGTCGAAATCCGTGCCCGTGGTGGTGCGGACGTCCCAGCCGAGGCCGACCACCACGGCGGTCAGGCCGGGGGCCTCCTTGGTGAGCGAGACATTGCCGCCCTTGCTCAGGCTGACACCCACTTGTCCTCCAAGAATCGGGAGGCACTCCTCGGTGCCCCCGTGGTGCGGTCACAGGCTCCGACGGCGAACCGTACCGGGCCTCTGACCAGCCAACGGACCGATCGTAGTGCGGGGTTCCCGTCCGCGCCGGGGAACCGTGCGGGCCCGGCGTCCGGGACGGCTCAGAGCGCGCCCAGGGCGGCCAGGTACTCCTGCTCGTCACGGGCGTCCGGCAGGCCGTTCACGACGCTCCAGCGGACCACGCCGGCCTTGTCGATCACGAAGGTGCCGCGGACCGCGCAGCCCTTCGTCTCGTCGAAGACGCCGTAGGCGCGGGAGACCTCGCCGTGCGGCCAGAAGTCGGAGAGCAGCGGGAAGTCCAGGCCCTCCTGCTCGGCGAAGATCCGCTGGCTGAACGGCGAGTCGTTGGACACGCCGAGGACCTGCACCTCGTCGTTCTGCAGGCGCGGCAGCTCCTTCTGGATCGCGCAGACCTCGCCGGTGCAGACACCGGTGAACGCGAACGGGTAGAAGACCACGACGACGTTCTTCTCGCCCCGGAAGTCGGAGAGCCGGACCAGCTCGCCGTGCTGGTTCTTGAGCTCGAAGTCCGGAGCCTCGGTGCCGATCTCGATGGCCATGCGGGGACCTTTCCCACTCGACGCGACTGGACCGCGCGGGTGACGCGGCGAGCGCCATCCTCGCATTCGTCGGGACCGGTTGGGCCGTACGGGTGAGGGCTGCGCCGTCCGGGGCCACCGCTTTCGCCCTGGGCGAACGGTTCGGCCGTCCGGGTCGCCGCCGGCCGGAAGGACGGTCGGGAGGACGGTCGGGAAGGCGACCGGACGGACGAGCGGACGGACGACCGGGAAGCGGACGGGCCCCGCCGGAGGGGTGCTCCGGCGGGGCCCGGTGGGGCTCGTCAGGCGGCGCTCAGCGCTTGGCCGGCTTGGCCGTCGACTTGGTCGCCAGCCGGGTCGCGGCCCAGTCCTTGGCGATCGCGATCGAGCTGGTCTGGGAGAGACCGGAGGTCTTCGCCGCGTCGGCGATGTCCGAGGCCTCGATGTGGCCCTCGCGGCCGGTCTTGGGCGTCAGCAACCAGATGAGGCCGCCCTCGGCCAGGTATTCCAGGGCGTCGACGAGGGCGTCGGTGAGATCCCCGTCGTCGTCGCGGTGCCACAGCAGGACGGCGTCGGCGACGTCGTCGTAGTCCTCGTCGACAAGATCCGTCCCGGTGATCTCCTCGATGCCCTCGCGGAGGTCCTGGTCAGTGTCTTCGTCGTACCCCAGCTCCTGGATGATCTGGCCCTCTTCGAAGCCGAGACGGGCTGCCGGGTTGGACTTGTCCGCGGGGTCCGCGGTCGCGCTCACGGGAATAACCTCCAGTATTCGGCTCGGCGTCCATGCCGAGGCTGTGGCCGTAGTCCACACGGGAGCGGCGGTTCGCGCAAGTACCCGACCCCCGATCCCCTCCAAAGGTTGACGTGTCGCACCGGGACACGCCGGGCGACGTGTCGGGAATCACACCGATTTGCCCTTCTCTGCATAGGACAAGGATGCTTCGGGAGGTCCTGGTCCACAGGCCGTACGCACGCCCGAGATGCGAACGGCATTCGGGTCCGCGCGTGCGCGGGCGTAGAGTCTCCTGTTGGCCCTCACCCCTGCCGTCCGCCCATCGGACGGACGGGAACCAGGTCGGACCACCTCTGTTCGTAACACCCGGGGGTGCGCGGCCCGGACAACGCTGTCCGAACCGCACATCACCAGACCGCTCGTTCTGTGGGACGGAGCGGTTACCGATCGGTAGAGATGACGGATCTCCGAGCGCGGTAGCACGATGGAGGCGGCGCGACACACCTCAGTTTCGACCGACAGTGAAGGAACAGCGTGGCTTCCGGATCCGATCGCAACCCGATCATCATTGGCGGCCTTCCGAGTCAGGTCCCGGATTTCGATCCCGAGGAGACCGCGGAATGGCTGGAGTCGCTCGATGCGGCCATCGACGAGCGCGGGCGTGAGCGTGCCCGCTACCTGATGCTGCGGCTGATCGAGCGCGCCCGCGAGAAGCGTGTCGCCGTGCCCGAGATGCGCAGCACGGACTACGTCAACACCATCGCCACCAAGGACGAGCCGTTCTTCCCCGGCAACGAGGAGATCGAGCGCAAGATCCTCAACGCGACCCGCTGGAACGCCGCGGTGATGGTCTCCCGGGCGCAGCGCCCGGGCATCGGCGTGGGTGGCCACATCGCCACCTTCGCCTCCTCCGCGTCGCTCTACGACGTCGGCTTCAACTACTTCTTCCGGGGCAAGGACGCCGACGGCGAGTCCGGCGACCAGATCTTCTTCCAGGGTCACGCCTCCCCGGGCATCTACGCCCGCGCCTTCCTGCTGGACCGGCTCACCGAGCAGCAGCTCGACGCCTTCCGCCAGGAGAAGTCCAAGGCCCCGTACGGCCTCTCCAGCTACCCGCACCCGCGGCTGATGCCGGACTTCTGGGAGTTCCCGACCGTCTCGATGGGCCTCGGCCCGCTCGGCGCGATCTACCAGGCCCGGATGAACCGCTACCTGGAGCACCGCGGCATCAAGGACACCTCCGACTCGCAGGTGTACGCCTTCCTCGGCGACGGCGAGATGGACGAGCCCGAGTCGCTCGGCCAGCTGTCCCTGGCCGCCCGCGAGGGCCTGGACAACCTCACCTTCGTGGTCAACTGCAACCTGCAGCGCCTCGACGGCCCGGTCCGCGGCAACGGCAAGATCATCCAGGAGCTGGAGTCGCAGTTCCGCGGCGCCGGCTGGAACGTCATCAAGCTGGTCTGGGACCGCAGCTGGGACCCGCTGCTCGCGCAGGACCGCGACGGCGTCCTGGTGAACAAGCTGAACACCACGGTCGACGGCCAGTTCCAGACCTACGCCACCGAGACCGGCGCGTACATCCGCGAGAACTTCTTCGGCGGCGACCTGCGGCTGCGCAAGATGGTCGAGAACATGACCGACCAGCAGATCCAGCACCTGGGTCGCGGCGGCCACGACCACGCCAAGGTCTACGCGGCGTTCAAGGCGGCCCGCGAGCACAAGGGCCAGCCGACGGTGATCCTCGCCCAGACGGTCAAGGGCTGGACGCTCGGCCCCAACTTCGAGGGCCGCAACGCGACGCACCAGATGAAGAAGCTGACGGTCGAGGACCTGAAGCGCTTCCGCGACCGCCTGCACCTCCCGATCACGGACAAGCAGCTGGAGGAGGGCTACCCGCCCTACTACCACCCGGGCCGTGACTCGGAGGAGATCCAGTACATGCACGACCGCCGCAAGGAGCTGGGCGGCTACGTGCCGACCCGCAAGGTGCGGCCGCGGCAGCTGGAGCTCCCGGGCGACGACGCCTACAAGGCGGTCAAGAAGGGTTCCGGCAACCAGACCATCGCCACCACCATGGCGTTCGTCCGGGTGCTCAAGGACCTCATGCGGGACAAGGGCATCGGCAACCGTTTCGTGCCGATCGCGCCCGACGAGTACCGCACCTTCGGCATGGACTCGCTCTTCCCGTCGGCGAAGATCTACAACCCGCTCGGCCAGACCTACGAGTCGGTCGACCGCGAGCTGCTGCTGGCGTACAAGGAGTCCCCGACCGGCCAGATGCTGCACGACGGCATCTCCGAGGCGGGCTGTACCGCCTCGCTGATCGCCGCCGGGTCGTCCTACGCGACCCACGGCGAGCCGCTGATCCCGGTCTACGTCTTCTACTCGATGTTCGGGTTCCAGCGCACCGGTGACCAGTTCTGGCAGATGGCCGACCAGCTGGCCCGCGGCTTCGTGATCGGCGCCACCGCCGGTCGCACCACGCTGACCGGTGAGGGCCTGCAGCACGCCGACGGCCACTCCCACCTGCTGGCCTCGACCAACCCCGGCGTCGTCGCGTACGACCCGGCGTACGGCTTCGAGATCGCGCACATCGTCCAGGACGGTCTGCGGCGGATGTACGGCTCGTCGGCGGAGTTCCCGCACGGCGAGGACGTCTTCTACTACATGACCGTCTACAACGAGCCGATCAAGATGCCGGCCGAGCCGGAGAACGTGGACGTCGAGGGCATCCTCAAGGGTCTGCACCGGTACGCGCCCGGCACCGCCGGCCAGATCCCGGCCCAGATCCTCGCCTCCGGCGTGGCGGTGCCGTGGGCCCTGGAGGCCCAGCGCGTCCTCGCCGAGGAGTGGAACGTCAAGGCCGACGTCTGGTCCGCGACCTCCTGGAACGAGCTGCGCCGCGACGCGGTGGAGGCCGAGGAGTTCAACCTGCTGCACCCCGAGGAGCAGCAGCGCGTCCCGTACGTGACCAGCAAGCTCCAGGGCGCCGAGGGCCCGTTCGTCGCGGTGTCCGACTGGATGCGCGCGGTGCCGGACCAGATCGCCCGCTGGGTGCCGGGTCAGTACCAGTCGCTGGGTGCCGACGGCTTCGGCTTCGCCGACACCCGTGGCGCGGCCCGTCGCTACTTCCACATCGACGCGCAGTCCGTCGTGCTGGCCGTGCTCACCGAGCTGGCCAAGCAGGGCAAGATCGAGCGCAGCGTGCTGAAGGACGCGATCGACCGCTACCAGCTGCTCGACGTGGCGGCGGCCGACCCGGGCGCCGCGGGCGGCGACGCCTGATCCGGTCACCGGAACCACCGAGGGGCCGGTCCTCCCGCCGCGTGCGGGAGGACCGGCCCCTCGGCCGTTCGCCCTTCGGCCGTCCGCCCGGGCCGGTCGCGGTGGCCTCTTAACCTTCCCGAGAGTCACGCTTAAGGTGTCCCGAGGGGGCGAGGGGAGGGGCCGGGTACCGTGCGTGCACCGAGGACGGGGGCCTTCCCCCTGGCGTTGCTGGTCGGGGTGACGACCGGCGCCCTGCTGTCCCAGCTGTTACCCGCTCCGGAGGAGTTCGGCGGCCCTTCGGTGGCGCTGCCGGCCGCCCCGGACCGGGCCGTGGTCGAACTGCTGCCGGCGCCCGCTCCGGCTCCCGGCCCGGGCGGGCCGGCCGCGCCGGACGGGCAGGACGGGCAGGACGGGCAGGACGGTCCCCCGGGACCGGCGGCTCCCGGAGAGCCGGCGGCGCCCGCCGAGTCCACGGAGCCCGGAGGGCCCGCGCCCGCGCCGTCCGGATCGCCGTCCACGCCGCGGCCCGGTGTGCCCGGCGGCCCGACCGCGCCCGTCGCACCGGCCCGCCCACCGGCCGGACCGGCGCTCGGTCTGGTCGCCGCCGAGGTGCCGACGGGCACCGCGACGGGCGCCCCGCCCGCGGCCCCGTCGGCGGCCGCCCCGGCCCCCACGGCCCCGCCACCGGCGGCGTCGTCCGGCGGTCCGTCCGCCGGACCGTCGACGGCGCCCTCCACCGGGAGCGGTGGCACCGGACCGGCCACCGCCGCGCCCGGACCCACCCGCACGCCCCCCGCCCCGCCGCCGACCGGTGGCGGCGACCACTTCGGCCCCACCCAGGTGCTGCCGGCCCCCGGTCCGACCACCACCGTGTCCGAGGAGGAGTACTGGCAGCGGGCCGAGGCCTGCTGGGCCGCCGCCGAGACCGACCCGTCGCTCGACTGCCCGACCTCCTGACGCCGCACGTCCGGGGGCCACGACGCCCGCCGGCCCCGGACCGTACGGACGGTCCGGGGCCGGCGGGCGGCACGGCGCGGGGTCGCCGCGCGGCGCGGCGGGCCACCGGTCAGATGTGGACGGCGGGCCCGGCCTCCGTGGTGCCGCGGCGGGTCAGCAGTCCGAGCACCGCGGCGGCGAAGGCGACCACCGAGGCGACCGCGAAGGCCAGCGACATCCCGCTGACGAAGGAGTCGTGCACGGCCCCGGCCATCGCGTCGACCACCTGCTGCGGGGTCCCGGCCGGGGCGGGCGGGGCGATACCGAGCTGGGCGGCCTGGTTGAGGCCCTCGGCCTGACCCGGCTCCACCGGCGGCAGGCCCGCGTCCGCCCACTTCCCGGGCAGCGCGTCGGTGACCCGGGCGGCCATCAGCGCGCCCAGCACGGCGGTGCCGAGGCTGCCGCCGACCTGCATCGCGGACTGCTGGAGGCCGCCGGCGACACCGGACAGCTCCATCGGGGCGTTGCCGACGATGACCTCGGTGGCGCCGACCATGACCGGGCTGATGCCCAGGCCCATCAGCACGAACCAGAGCGCCATCACGCCGTTGCCGGAACCGGCGTCCAGGGTGGACATGCCGAACATCGCGACGGTGGTGATCAGCATGCCGGCCACGATCGGGATCCGCGGACCGAGCTTGCCGATCGCGATGCCGGCCACCGGCGAGCCGATGATCATCATGCCGGTCATCGGCAGCAGGTGGACGCCCGCCTGGACCGGCGTCATGCCGTGCACGTTCTGCAGGTAGAACGTCACGAAGAAGATCGCGCCGAAGAACGAGAAGGCCATCAGCACCATCAGCAGGGTGCCGGCCGACAGCGGCAGCGAGCGGAACAGGCTGAGCGGGATCAGCGGCTCGCGGGCCACCCGCTGCCAGAACGCGAAGGCGGTCATCAGCACCACCGCGCCGCCCAGGAAGAGCAGGGTGGCGGCGTCGCCCCAGCCCCACTCGGGCGCCTTGATGATGCCGAAGACCAGCGCGAACATCGCCACCGAGAGCAGCACGATGCCGGGGACGTCGAAGGACCGGGCGGCGTTCTCGCTCCGCACGTCCTTGAGGATCCACAGGCCGAGGGCCAGCGCCAGCAGGCCGACCGGGATGTTGATGAAGAACACCGACTCCCAGTTGACGTGCTCGACCAGCAGGCCGCCGACGATCGGGCCGGCCGCGGTCGAGGCGCCGATCACGCCGCCCCAGATGCCGATCGCCATGTTGAGCTTCTCGGCCGGGAAGGCCCCGCGCAACAGGCCGAGCGCGGCCGGCTGGAGCAGCGCGCCGAACAGGCCCTGCAGCACCCGGCAGGCGATCACCGTCCGGATGTCCCCGGCGAAGCCGATCGCCGCCGAGGTGGCGGCGAAGCCGACCGCGCCGGCCAGGAAGGTGGACTTGTGGCCGAACCGGTCGCCGATCTTGCCGGCCGTGATCAGGAAGACCGCGAGGGCCAGCAGGTAGCCGCTGGTCACCCACTGGATCTCGGAGGGCGCGGCGTTGAGGTCGGCCTGGATCACCGGGTTGGCGATGGCGACGATCGTGCCGTCCAGGGCGACCATCATGACGCCGACGGCGACGGTGAGCAGGGTCAGCCAGGGGTGTCCCTGGAGGCTCCTCCCGCCCGGTGACGTGCCGGACGGCGGTGCCTCCGCCGTGGCGCTCTTGGTGAGGGACTGGCTCATCCGGGTCCTCCGGGGCTGACTGCGGACCGACGTGGGGCGTGGCGCCCCGGCCCACCCGTCCCCACGAGTGCCCGGCCCGACGGGCGCCACTCCGGCAGATTATGTCAGCGACTGACATTCGGCAAAAACTGACTTCTGCCACTGTCTGCCATTTGTCAGAGGGCTACAGTAGCCTCCGGAACACCTGCCTGATCACCCTCCGGAAGGCGCCCGCCATGGCCGCTCAGCCCGCTCCCCCCGCCCCCGTCCAGGAGCCCGGACTGCGGGCGCGGAAGAAGCAGCGCACCCGGGACGCCCTCATCGAGGCGGCCCACCGGCTCTTCCTCGGCCAGGGCTTCGCCAGCACCACCGTCGACGAGATCGCCTCCGCGGTCGACGTCTCGCAGCGCACCTTCTTCCGCTACTTCGCCAACAAGGACGAGGTCGCGCTCGCCGTCCTCGCCGAGGCCGAGGACCACTTCATCGAGCTGCTGCGGGCCCGCCCCGCCGAGGAGGGCCCGCTGCAGGCGCTGCGCGCCGCGATCGTCGGCTCCTGGCGCGAGCGCGGCTCCGCCCACCGCACCGGACCGTGCTCGGTCAACGCCGCGCTGGAGCTCATCCGGATCATCGAGGACACCCCCACCCTGCTCGCCGCCCACCTGCGCCGGGTCGCCGAGCAGGAACGCCTGGTGATCCGGGTGCTCGCCGAGCGCGAGGGCGTCGACCCGGCCGAGGACCTGCGGCCCGCCGTGCTCGCGGCCGCCTTCGGCGCCGTCCTGCGCGCCGCCCACCTGTCCTGGAGCGCCGACCAGGAGGACACCGGGCCGGAGAGCATGATCGCGCTGATCGACCGCCACCTGGACCAGCTCGGCCCGGCCCTGGTCGGCCACTGGCGCCCCTGAGCCGGTTGTCGTCGGTCGCCAATGCTCCGCAGTGGCTCCCTCCTCCGCCTTGCGATGCACGCACCCCAACGCCGCCCCGCCCGCCCTCCGGGCGGACGACGGGGATTTGAAGACGGGCCCTAGGCTGACCGGATGATCAAGCCACCCGCCGGGCCGGCCCCGGGCGGTCCGGTGCGCGCGCTGCTCGCCCCGCTGACCCGGCCCTCCGCCGACCACACCCCGCTGCTCGCCCACGCCCCGCGCCCCTGGGTCCGCCTCCTCCCGTACGTCCTCGCCCTGGCCGCCGTCTCCTCGCTGCTGCCGAGCGCGCTCAACGTGCTCAGCAACGACTACGGGCTCGCCGCCGGCCTCGCCGCCGCCCTCGCGGTCGCCCAGACGGTGCCGCTGCTGCTCGCCGTCACCCGCCCGCTGCCCGCCTGGTGGATGATCGGCGGCGCGAACCTGCTGACCTCTCTGCTGGTCCTCACCACCGGCACCGGACCCACCGGCCCCTGGCCGTGGCCGCCGACCGGCCTGATCGGCTACCTGCTGCTGATGCTGCCGCTGGCGCTGCGCGAGCCCCGGCGCACCCTGGTCGCGGTCTGGCTGGCGACCGCGGCGGCGAGCCTGACGCTGTCCGCCCTGGGCTTCGCCGACCGGTTCGGCGGGGACAACAGCCTGCTCACCACCGCCCTGACCGGTGCCGCCCTGGTGCTCGGCGGAGCACTGCGCGAGCGCGCCGAGGCCCGCCGGCTGCTGGCCGAGCAGGAGCACATCAGCGAGGCCGAGCGCGAGCGGCGCACCCTGCTGGAGGAGCGCGCCCGGATCGCCCGCGAGCTGCACGACGTGGTCGCCCACCACATGTCGGTGATCGCCGTGCAGGCCGCCAGCGCGCCGTACCGGATCACCGGCGTCCCGGCCGAGGCCGCCGAGGAGTTCGCCGCGATCGCCCGCACCGCCCGGGAGTCGCTGGCCGAGATGCGGCGGCTGCTCGGCGTGCTGCGCAGCGAGGAGTCGGGCGCCGAGACGGCGCCGCAGCCCGGCACCGGGCAGCTGGCCCAGCTGGTCGACACGGTCCGCCGGGCCGGGGTGGCGGCCGAACTCACCGTCCCCCCGGACCTCGTGGACGACGTCCTGCCACCCGCCGTCGGCCTCTCCGCCTACCGGATCGTCCAGGAGGCGCTGGCCAATGTGGTCCGGCACGCCCCGGGCGCCGAGGCCTGGGTCTCGCTGACCGTCACCGAGGGATCCCTGCTGGTCACCGTGGTCAACGCGGCCCCGCCGGAGCGCGCCGAATCGCTGGAGGCCTCGGTGGAGGGCACCGGCCAGGGGCTCGTCGGCATGCGGGAACGGGTCCGGCTGCTGGGCGGCCGGCTGGACACCGGCCCGCTGCCGGACGGCGGCTTCCGGGTGGCCGCCGTCCTGCCGGTCGACGGCCTGACGGATACTCGGACCCAGGACAGCCGGCCGAGCGGCACCGCGTCCCCGGATCCGGACGGGACGCCGGCCGGACCGTAGCGCGCCCGGGGAGAGCACCGTATGACCATCCGCGTGATCATCGTCGACGACCAGGCGATGGTACGGGCCGGATTCGCCGCCCTGCTGGGCGCGCAGAGCGACATCGACGTGGTGGGGGACGCGGCGGACGGCGCCCAGGCCCTGGAGGTGACCGGCCGCACCCACCCGGACGTCGTGCTGATGGACGTCCGGATGCCCGTCATGGACGGCCTGGAGGCCGCCCGGCGGCTGCTCGACCCGGCCGTGCCCGGCGCGCACCGCCCCAAGGTGCTGATGCTCACCACCTTCGACGTGGACGACTACGTCTACGAGGCGCTGCGGGCCGGCGCCAGCGGCTTCCTGCTCAAGGACGCCCCGCCGGCCGACCTCATCGCCGCCGTCCGGGTGGTGGCCGCCGGCGAGGCCCTGCTCGCCCCCTCGGTGACCCGCCGGCTGATCGAGGACTTCGCCCGCACCCGGCCGGCCCCGCGCCGCGACCCCAAGCTGCGCCTCAACGGGCTGACGCCGCGTGAGACCGAGGTGCTGGAGCTGATCGCCCGCGGCCTGTCCAACCAGGAGATCGCCGCCCGGCTGGTCCTCGCCGAGCAGACCGTGAAGACCCACATCGGCCGGATCCTGGCCAAGCTCGACCTGCGCGACCGGGCCCAGGCCGTGGTGCTCGCCTACGAGTCGGGCCTGGTGGCCCCGGGGCAATGACGCGCGCCCCCGGCCCGGGGTGGGGTTCTCCCCCGGGGGAGAACCTCCTGATACCCCGGTAGCACCGGGGAGTTGGCCCCGCGGTGTGACGCCCGCGGGGCCACCTGCTTCCTACCGTCCCTCCCGTCGAAGTCGAACGGGCCGGGAGGGAACGGACATGGGGAAGCAGCGAATCCGCCGAGCGGCGGCCGCCGCCGCGCTGGCACTGGTCGCGGTGCTGGGGGCGGGCGGCTGGGCCGCCGGGGGCGAGCGGGCGGTGACCGGGCCGCCCCCCGGGAGCGCCGCCTGGGTCGCCGACACCACCCTCGGCGTGGCGCTGCCCGACCCCGCCACCACCACCCCCGCCGAGGTCGCCGACTTCTTCGCCCGACTGCCGCCCGCCGCCCGGGAGGCGCTGGCCGTCCGCCACCCGCTGGTGGTCGGCAACCTCGACGGCGCGCCCGTCGAGCTGCGCCTGCGGGCCAACGCCCGGGCGATCGCCGAGGAGCGCGACCGCGCCCTGGCCCGGGCCGTCGACCCGGCGCTCACCCCGCGGGACCACGAGGCCGCCCGGGAGCGCGCCGAGCGCTACCGCACCCTGCTGGACGGGACGGCGCCGGACGGAGCGGGGCCGGACGGAACGGCGCCGGACGGAACGGCGCCGGACAAGGAGGCGCCGGACGGGACGGCGCCCGGCGGTCCGCGCCGGTTCCTGGCCTTCGACCCGCGCGGCCGCGGCCAGGTCGCCGAGGTGTTCGGCGACCTCGCCACCGCCGACCGGACCGCGGTGGTCGTCCCCGGCTCCGACGTCGACCTGCGCACCTTCGACCGCGCCGACGACCCGTACGGCACCCCCGTCGGGATGGCCCGCGCCCTGGTCGGGGCGACCGGCGGGCGGACCGCCGTGATCGCCTGGGCCGGCTACACCACCCCGCTCGGCCTCGGACCGGACGCCGCCACCGAGCCGCTGGCCCGGGCCGGCGCCGAACGGCTGATCCGGCTGCTGGACGGACTCGCCGTCAGCACCGCCCCGCAGGCCCCGCCCACGGTCTTCTGCCACAGCTACGGCTCGGTGGTCTGCGGGCTGGCCCGGCCCGGCCCCCGACAGGCCTCCGGCGTGGCGGTGCTCGGCTCGCCGGGCCTCGGGGTCGACTCGGCCGCCGAACTCGACCCGCGCGTCCCGCTCTGGGCCACCGCCCGCAACGGCTCCGACTGGATCGGCCACGTGCCGTACGTCCGGCTGTTCGGCCTCGGCCACGGCGCCGACCCGACCGACCCGGCCTTCGGCGCCCGGCCGCTGCCCTCCACCGGCTCGCACGGCCACACCGGCTACTTCGCCCCGGGCACCGCCTCCCTGGCCGCCTTCGCCGCACTCGCCCTCGGCCGGGTCTGACCGGACCCGCCGCACCGGGATCCCCTCCCCGGCGCCTCCACCGGCGACCGCCCCCCGCACGTCTCGGCACACCCCGGCAACCCGTCGGCCCGCCGGCCCCCGCGCCGCACCCCGCGAAACGGAGACCCCGTCATGCCCAGCACCCCACCCGCCCCGCTCGCCGCCCTGCGCCGGGCCGCCCACCAGGTGGACGCCCGCACCCCCGAGAGCCGCGACCGCGCGCTGGACGGTCTGCGCGCCCTCGCCCTGCTCGCCGTCCCGGTCGGCCACTGGCTGCTCGGCGGCTTCACCCGCTCCGCCGACGGCGCCCTGCACAACGCCAGTCCGCTCTCCTCCCCCGCGCTCGGCTTCTTCGCCCCGGCCAGCTGGGGACTCCAACTGCTGGGCGTGTTCTTCCTGGTCGGCGGCCACTCCGCGGTCCGCTCGCTGGCCCGGGCCGGGGCGCGCGGCACCGGCCACGCCGGCTGGCTGCGCGGCCGGGCGGTGCGGCTGCTCCGTCCGGTGCTCGGGGTGACCGCCGTCTGGGCGCTGCTGATCCCGCTGCTGCCGCGCCTCGGTGTGCCCGCCGGCACCGTCCGGACCGGTTCGACGCTGGTGGTGCAGCCGCTCTGGTACATCGGGGTCTACCTCGGGCTGACCGCGCTCACCCCGCTCTGCGCGGCCGCCGCCCGCCGACTGGGCGGCTGGTCGGCGGGCCTGCTGATCGCCGCGGTCGCCGTCGTCGACCTGCTGCGGTACGGCCCGTGGGCGGAGTCGGTGCCGTCCTGGATCGGGCTGCTGACCGTCCTGCCGGGCTGGCTGTTCGGCTACCAGCTGGGCGTGCTCTGGGCCGAGGGCCGGCTGGGCCGCCCGGCGGCGCGGCTGCTGCTGGTCGGCGGCGGGGTGCTGTTCGCGACGCTGCTGCTGGTCTTCCACTACCCGGCGTCCATGGTCGGGGTGCCGGGTGCCGCCCGGACCAACTCGCACCCGCCGTCCCTGCTGGTGCCGGCGCTGGCCGCGGTGCAGTGCGGCGCGGCGGTGCTGCTGCACGGCCGGCTCGGCCGGCTGCTGACCCGCCGTCCGCTGCTCTGGCTGCCGGTGGTGGCGATCAACCTCTCGGCGATGACGATCTTCTGCTGGCACCAGAGCGCGATGCTGGCGGTCGCGGTGCCGGGCGCGGCCGCGTTCGGCGCCGTGCCGGGGCTGACGGTGGCGCCGGACTCGGTGGGCTGGGTCGTGCTGCGGCTGGCGCTGCTGCCGCTGTTCGGCGCCGTCCTGATCGCGATCGGGTGGTTCGCCCGCCGGTTCGACGGCCCCTGGACGGCGTTCTCCGGTCCGGTCAAGGCGGTGGCCGGCGCCGGGGCGGCGTTCTTCACCGTGTACGCGCTCGGCATGGTCTGAGCGGCCGGGCCCGCGGGGGCGCGGCGGAGCGGTACGGCGGGCGCGGACCGGACGGTCCGGGCCCGCCGGCGTTCCGGCCCGCCCGGCACTCCGCCACCGGCACCCCGCCACCGGCCCGCCCGGCAACGGCTCACCCGCTCGCCGACCCGCCCGGCAACGGCTCACCCGCTCGCCGACCCGGCCACCGCCGAACGCAGTGCCTCCGCATGCGAACCACCACGGACCGTGATGGCCTGTGACCGTCGGCGATCGAGCACCGCCCTCGCCGGCCCGATCCCCCGTTCCCGCCCGGCCGTCCCGCGCCGGGCGGTCCTGCCCGTCCGAGGAGTTCCATGTCCCTGTCCCCGCCACGGCCCGGCCGACGCATCGCGGCCGTCCTCGCCACCGCCGTGGTCTGCGCGCTGACCGCCGGCCCCGCCGCCGCCCACGGCCCCGGCGGTCACGACACCACCGACGACCCGGCCGCCACCGCCCCGAAGGTCACCGACCCCCGGGTGCTCGCCGAGCTGCGCGACGACGAGGTCGCCGCACTCGGCCAGGAACACGCCGAGGAGCACGCCCGGTTGCGCGCCGCCGTCCGCGGCATCGGCGACTACCCCCAGACCACCCGCACCAACCGGCTGCACGCGCTGACGGAGTCCCAGACCGCCCACAACAAGGGCTTCGCCGCGGAGACCTTCGGGTCGTTCAACCAGTACTTCCCCTCCCCGGACTTCGGCGACCACATCGCCCTGCTGCCCACCGGCAAGGTGCTGCTGTTCTCCTTCGAGCGGATCGAGACCAACCCGGAGAAGGAACCCGCCCCCACCCAGACCACCGGGAAGGAGAACGCCGGCCGGGCCTTCCTCTGGGACCCGGCCCAGGGGTACGGCAAGAGCGCCTTCAAGCAGGTCACCCCGCCGGTGGTCGACATGCCGGACGGCCTGAACCAGCCGCGCCCCGCACCGTTCTTCTGCGCGGGCCACTCCTTCCTGCCCAACGGCATGCTCGGCGTCTTCGGCGGCAACCTCGGCGGCAACGGCGGCACCGGCGCCAAGCTCTCGCTGGTCTTCGACCCGTGGACCGAGACCTGGACCCGCAACCCCGACATGACCGTCGGCCGCTGGTACCCCTCGGTGGTGACCGGCGCGGACGGCCGGCAGCTGATCATGTCCGGCCAGTCCGAACTCGGCTGGGGCACCCCCACCCCGGTGGTCGAGCGCTTCCCCGCCAAGGGCCACCCGGTGCCCTCGCTCAAGACCGACACCCCGAGGAACACCCCGGTCGACCGGTTCAAGGCCGACGCCCCGTTCACCCTGGACTACCCGCACCTGTTCTCGCTCAACGACGGCAACGTCTACGCCTTCGGCCGCCAGGCCGCCGAGCAGTGGAAGTTCGACCCGGTCGCCGAGTCCCGCTCCGACCTGACCGCCCGCCCGGACGGGCGCAAGCGCAACTACGGCTCGGCGGTGCCGCTGCCCGGCGGCGTCAACGGCCCGGACTCCGCCCTGGTCCTCGGCGGCGACCGGGACAACCCGAGCACCCTGCGCTTCTCCAACGGGGCCTGGACCGCCGAGAAGCCCCGCGCCTTCGGCCGCACCCAGGACGACACCCTGCTGCTGCCCAACGGCCGGCTGATGACCGTCAACGGCGCGTACGACATCCGCGACTACGGCAACGGCCCGTACAACCCGAACGCCGACCTCAAGTACCGCCAGGTCGAACTCCGCGACGACCAGGGGAACTGGCAGCTCGGCCCGGTCCAGCGACTGCCGCGCGGCTACCACTCCAACGCCGTGGTGCTGCCCGACGGCCGCGTCATGGTCACCGGCGACGAACTCCAGCAGCTCGCCAACAACCCGGACGTCAACGGCACGGTGAGCGACGTCCCCGGCACCACCGGCCCGGTCACCATGAACGGCACCATCGAGATCTACGAGCCGGCCTACCTCCACCAGGGCAACCGGCCGCTGCTCGACCGGGCCCCGACCGGCCCCATCGGCTACGACAGGAACTTCCAGGTCACCACCGGCACCCCAGGCCAGGCCGCCAAGGCCGTCCTGCTCTCGCCGACCACCTCGACCCACTCGGTCAACACCAGCCAGCGCCACATCGACCTGCGGCTCACCAGCCGGGCCGGCAACCGACTGGAGTTCCAGGCCCCGCCGGACGCCAAGGCCGCGCCGCCCGGCTGGTACATGCTCTTCCTGCTCAACGAGCAGGGCGTGCCCTCCGTCGCCAAGTGGGTCCAGCTCGGCCCCACCGCCTGACCGCCACCCCGAAAGGACCCCCCACCCCATGGCAACGGATCCGAACCTTCGCGCGAGCGACGAGATCCAGGGCGACATCCTGGCCGGCTTCAAGAAGGACAACGTCAGCGTCCTGTTCCTCAAGTTCGAGGACGCCGCCCGGGCCCGCGACTGGCTCCGGCAGCTCACCCCGCAGATCTCCACCACCCGTGAGGTCGCCGCGTTCAACGACGCCTTCAGCCGGGCCCGCAGGACCTCCGGCGGCGACGACCCCAAGACCCTCACCGCGACCTGGCTGGGCGTCAGCTTCACCTACGAGGGCCTGCGGATGCTCTCCACCACCGACCCGTTCCCGACGGCGCCGCCGGTCGGCAGCGGCCTGGAGGCGTTCAAGGAGGGCTCGGCCAAGCGGGCCGGCGCGCTCGGCGACACCGGCGACAACTCGCCGGAGAGCTGGCTGTTCGGCAACGGGAGGAGCCAGCCGGTGCACGCCGTGCTGAAGCTCTCGGCGGACACCGAGAAGGACCTCCAGGCCGCCGTCGAGGCCCAGCGGATCGCCGCCGCCGAGTGCCGGGTGCTGATCGTCTACCAGCAGAACGCCCAGACCCTGCTGGGCAGTCGCCGGGGCAAGGAGCACTTCGGCTTCAAGGACGGCATCAGCGAGCCCGGCGTCCGGGGCTTCGACCGGCCCGACCCCGAGCGGCCGGAGGAGGTCGAGGGCCACCCGGGCACCCGGATCGTCCCGGCCGGCGAGTTCGTCTGCGGCCTGGACAACGACCCCAACAGCTTCCCCAAGGACCAGTACCCGGACTGGGCCCGCAACGGCTCCTTCCAGGTGGTCCGCCGCCTCGCCCAGGACGTCCCCGGCTGGTGGTCGCAGGTCGCGGTGAAGCTGAAGGAGCTCAAGCTCGCCAAGGCCGTCCCGGAGGGGGCGAGCACCGAGTGGCTGGCCGCCCGGATGGTCGGCCGCTGGCGCTCCGGCGCCCCGGTCTGCCACTTCCAGGACCGTGACGTCCCCAACAACCCGGCGGCCGCGGCGGACAACGACTTCGACTTCCGGGACGACCTGGAGGGCCTGGTCACCCCGCTCTGGTCGCACCTGCGCAAGACCAGCCCGCGGGCCGGCCTCCAGGCCCCGGACCCCAGCCGCCCGCCGTTCGACGCCAAGGCCCTCGACGGCCGCCGGATCATGCGCCGCGGCACGCCCTACGGGGCGCCGTTCGACCCGGCCTCCGAGGGTCCGGGCGGGCCCGACGACCCGCGCGGCCTGCTGTTCATCTCCTACCAGGCGGACATCCAGCGGCAGTTCGAGTTCATCCAGGCCGACTGGATGGACCAGTCGGACTTCCCGCCCGGCCGCAACCCGGAGCCCGGCAAGGACCCGGTCGTCCTGGCGGCCGACGACGTCGACTTCGAGAGCCGGGAGTCGGACGGCACGGTCAAGCACACCGCGCTGAGCTTCGCCCAGTTCGTGCAGACCACCGGCTCGGTGTACGCCTTCATGCCCTCCCTCAGCACCCTGCGGGCCCTCGCCGACGGCCGGCTCACCGGCTCCGGCCAGAACGGGCAGAGCAACCAGAGCAACCAGAGCGGGCAGAACGGACAGAGCGTTCAGAACGGCGGGCAGACCCGGACGCAGACCCAGCAGGGCGGGCAGATCACCGCCCCGGGCGGCCCGGCGTACCCGTGCGACGACTTCCTGGCCGTCCCCGACCAGTGGCGGCGCGGCGGCCGGACCCAGTTCTGGGTCGGCCACGGCGACCGCTACCGGAAGATCTCGGTCGCCGACGGCTCCGCCCACACCGACCAGGTGGTCAAGGGCGACACCGCGCTCGGCGACCACTCCTGCTTCCGGGGCATCGACCGGCTCGACTGCCTGCTGCCCATGCCCGACCTGCAGAACCCCGGCGGCAAGAGCTGGTACTGGGCGTTCCACAGCACCGGCGGCCGCCCGCAGTACCGGGCCGTCTCGATCACCTGCGGCAGCGGCCACACCGGCGCCCTGGAACGCCCCGACCGCGACCTCACCGCCTGGACCTCGCTCAACGGCGTCGGCCGGGTCGACTGCTTCCTGCCCGTCCCCGACCAGCAGCGGGTGGGCGGCAAGAGCTGGTACTGGTGCTTCCACACCACCGGCGGCCGCCAGCAGTACCGGCTGATCTCGATCGCCGACGGCGCCGCCCACACCGACGTCCTGGAGCGCACCGACCGGGAGCTGTCCCAGTGGGGCTCGCTGAACGGCGTCGCCGCGGTGAACTGCTTCCTGCCCGTGCCGGACTGCCAACGGACCGGCGGCAAGAGCGAGTACTGGGTCTTCCACGGCGACAGCTACCGGCGGATCTCGGTGGCCGACGGCAGCGGCCACCCGGACCGCCTGGTCAGCGGCTCGCGCTCGTGCTCCGCCTGGAACTCGCTGAACTGACCCGCCCGGGCCGGGCCGCACCCGCCCGGGCCGGGCCGCACCCGCCCCGACCCGACCGCACACCTCCGCCCCCGTCGCCCTCCGGCCGCGGGGGCGGAGCCGTTCGACGGCACCGTTCCCCCGCGAACGAACGGAACGCCCCGGGGACACCCCGCTTTCGTGTGACCCATCCCACAGTTTGAGGCGGGCCCAGTACTCCTCCGGCCCCCTAGGCTTGCGCTGGAAGTTGGCAGTCGTACCACCCTCGGGCCCCGTCCGGGAACGGTGACGGGACTCTCTGGGAGTTGAGGCGATGCGCCGTCGGCGGTGGAAGCACGTCCTGATCGGCGCCTTCGCGGGCGCCGCCGTCCTCGCGGACGCCGGTGCGGCGGCCGCCCAGGCCGCCGCCGCCACCGAGCAGTTGGCCATCTCCACACCACCGGCCGGCAGCGCCGCCTGGGTCGAGGACCACTCCTACGGGCACGACCTGCCCGACCCGGCCACCACCGCACCGGCCGCCGTCGCCGAGTTCTTCGCCCAGCTCCCGCCGGCCGAGGTCGACCGGCTGGTCGCGGCCTACCCGCTGGTCGTCGGCAACTTCGACGGCGCCCCGCTCGCCCTGCGCTACCGGGCCAACCGGGTGGCGCTGGCCGCCGAGCGCGACCACGCCCGGGCCCGCGCCGCCGACCCGGAGCTCGACCAGGAGCAGCGCGCCCTGGCCGTCTCCCGCGCCAACGACGTGCAGAGCCTGCTCGCCCCCGGCCGGCAGATCCTCGCCTTCGACCCGCGCGGCCGCGGCCTGCTCACCGAGGTCTGGGGCGACCTCGGCGCCGCCGACCGGATCGCGGTGCTCGTCCCCGGCTCGGACGCCGACCTCGGCCACTTCGACCAGGCCGTCGAACCGCTCCGCTCCCCCGCCGGGATGGCCCGCTCGCTGTACGAGGAGGAACACCGGCAGGCCCCGGACACGCACACCGCGGTCGTCGCCTGGACCGGCTACGTCACCCCCTCCGGACTCGGCCCGGACGCCGTCACCTCCCGGCTCGCCGACGTCGGCGCGCCCCGGCTGCGCCGGCTGCTCGCCGGGCTGAAGGAGACCACCCGGCCGGAGGCGCCGCCCGCGCTGTTCTGCCACTCCTACGGCTCGGTGGTCTGCGGCACCGCCGCACCGGACATCCCCCGGGCGGCCGCCTCGCCGACCGACACCTCCGGGATCACCGACGTGGTGGTGTTCGGCTCCCCCGGCATGGGGGTGGAGAGCAGCTCGGAGCTGGGCGGCGGCGTGCACGTCTGGGCCACCCGCAACGAGACCGACTGGATCGGCAACGTGCCGTACCTGGAGGTCGGCGGACTCGGCCACGGCGCCGACCCGACCTCGGTGGACTTCGGCTCCGAACGGATCTCCTCGGCCCGTTCCGCCGGGCACAACGGCTACTTCACGCCCGGCACCGACAGCCTGCACAACTTCGCCGCCGTCGCCCTCGGCGCCTACCAGGACGTGTCCCGCCCGGCCCCGGAGGCCTGACCGCCCGACCCGGAGGCCCGACCGCCCGAGCCGCCCGCGCCCCTTCCGCGCCGCTCAGCGCGGTTCCTGGTAGAGCCGGACCGCCTCGGCGGCGGCCCGGCCCATCTCCCGGCGGGCGGCGGGCGGCGCGAGCACCTCGGCGTCCGCGCCGAACGCCAGGAGGGCCCGCACGGCGGGCAGGGACTGGAAGCCGAGCGCGAGTTCGACCCAGTCGTCGGGCGCGCCGTTCCCGGTCTCCGGCGGCGGCCCGGTGAGCCGGGTGCCGTGGATCCGGACGAACATGTCCAGCCGCCCCCGACGCACCCGCACCTTCACGGTCAGCTCCTTGGGCAGCCGCTCCACCTGCTCGCGCAGCACCGTCCAGACGTCGCCAAGACCCACCCCCGCGCGTCGGCGCACCGGCTCCTCGACGGCCTCCGCGAACAGCACCCGGTCGGCCCGGAACAGCCGCGGCTCACCGCGCAGATCGGCCACCAGGTACCAGACGGCGGCCTTGCAGACCAGGCCGTACGGGTCCACGGTGTACTCCGCCGGTGCGGGCGCGCCGCTGTGCCGGTAGCGCAGCCGCAGCCGCCGGTCGGCGAACACGGCGTACTGCAGCTCCCCGAGGTCGGGGCCGGGCGGCGCCCCGGCCTGGAGCCAGCGCGCCGGGTCGACCAGGACGCGCTCGCTGATCCGCTCGGCGCCCGGCCGGTGCGGGGCGGGCAGCGCGGCCATCACCTTGCGCAGCGCCGAGCCCAGCGCGCCGTCCAGCCCGAGGTCGCTGTGCGCGCCCTGGGCGGAGAGCACGAACAGGGCCCGCGCCTCGTCGGCGGTCAGACCGCTGACGTCGGTGCGGTAGCCGGGCAGCAGGCTGATGCCGCCGTGCCGGCCGCGTTCGGTGTAGACGGGCACGCCGGCCGCCGAGAGCGCCTCGACGTCGCGGTAGATGGTGCGGACCGAGACCTCCAGCCGTTCGGCCAGTTCGGTGGCGGGCACCCGGCCGCGGGTCTGGAGCAGCAGCAGGATCGAGAGCAGGCGGTCGGCCTTCATGGGCCGAGGATCCCAGAAAACCTGACGGCGGTTGTCAGGTTTTACCGGGAGATTGCCTCCCGCACCGGAAACCTTCCGCCCCACTGGAGTTGAGACTTCCCATGGACACCACCCAGGACCCGCGCCCGCTGTACCAGCTCGCCCTCGACCAGGTGGAGAAGCTGATCGCCGAAACCGGGCCGGAGAGCCTGGACCGGCCCACCCCGTGCACCGCGTACGACCTGCGGACCCTGCTCGGCCACGTCGTCGGCGGCGTCCACCGGCTCGCCTACATGGGCGAGGGCGGCCGCTCCGAGGACGTCGTGGCCGCGACCGGCGACCTGCCCGACGACGGCTGGCCGGCCGCCCTCGGCCGGGCCCGGACCCGGGTGACCGCCGCCTGGGCCGACGACGCCAAGCTGGACCGCCCGGCCTCCGCCCCCTGGGGCGAGGTGCCCGGCCGCGCCGCGGTGGGCGGCTACGTCCTGGAGACCGTCGCGCACGCCTGGGACATCGCCCGCGCGCTCGACACCGCCCTCCCGCTGGACGACCGGCTGGGCGAGGCCGCGCTGGCGATCGCGCTCGCCGTACTGCCGGCCGAGCCGCGGGGCGGCGCCGTGCCGTTCGGCCCGGTCCGGACCGCCCCGGCCGACGCCGACCCGACCACCCGGCTGGCCGCCTACCTCGGCCGCGAGGTCTGACGCCCGCCACCGCACAGCGCTAGTGCGACGGAGCGCACTGCGCGATCCGCCCGTTGTACAGGTCGATCTTGTGGTCGAGCACGGCCAGCGTGGCGTGCAGGTCCGCGATCTGCTGCCGCACCTCCTCCCGGTGGTCGAGCAGCAGGTCGCGCCGGGCGGTGGAGGTCCGGTCGCCCTGCCGGGCCAGTTCCACGTAGCGCTGCATGTCGGCCACCGGCATCCCGGTCAGCCGCAGCCGCCCCAGGAAGGCCAGCCGGTGCAGATCGGCGTCGCTGTAGCGGCGCTGACCCGAGGCCGCGCGGTCCACCGGGTCGAGCAGGCCGATCCGCTCGTACCAGCGCAGGGTGTGCGCGGTCAGCCCGCTGGCCGCCGACACCTCGCCGATGGTGTGCCGCGGCGTCCGGTCGGGCTCGCCGTTCGGCTGGCGGTACACCTCGCCGCAGGTGCGCAGTCCGGCCTCGATCGCGGTGAGTACGGTCATGTCGGTCCCCCCGGTGATGAACGTGTCGGCGCCGGCGGGCGCCGAGGAGTGCGGTCGGCACAAGCCTGCCATCCCGCCGGGCCCGCCGGCCCGGTTAGAGTCGGCTCCCATGGAGAGCTTGCGGAAGATCGAGAGCTGGCCGGTGCCGCACGCGGCGGCGGCCGTCGTACGGGGTGCGGACGGCGCGGTGCTGGGCGCGCACGGGCCGCAGGAGCACGTGTTCCCGCTGGCGTCGGTGACCAAGCTGCTCACCTCGTACGCCGTGCTGGTCGCGGTCGAGGAGGGCGTCTTCGAGCTGGACGACCCGGCCGGGCCCGAGGGCTCGACCGTCCGGCACCTGCTGGCCCACACCTCGGGCCTGGCCTTCGACGAGCACAAGGTGATGGCCGAGCCCGGCAACCGCCGGCTCTACTCCAACGCCGGCTTCGACGTGCTGGCGCGGACCCTGGAGCAGGCCGCGGGCATCGAGTTCGGCCGGTACGCCGCCGAGGCCGTGTTCCAGCCGCTCGGCATGCACGCCACCCTGATCAACACCGCGCACCGCACCCCGGCGGGGGCCGGCGGCCTCTCCACCGTGGCGGACCTCACCCGGTTCGCCGCCGAGCTGCAGTCGCCCAAGCTGCTCGACCCGGGCACCTTGCGCGCCGCCACCCGCGAGGTCGCCTTCCCGGGCGCCAGCGGCGTCCTGCCCGGCTTCGGGCACCGCCGGCCGAACGACTGGGGCCTCGGCTTCGAGATCCGCGACGGCAAGGCCCCGCACTGGACCGGCACCACCAACTCCGCGGCGACCTTCGGCCACTTCGGCCAGTCCGGCACCTTCCTGTGGGTGGACCCGGAGGCCGGGGTGGCCTGCGTCGCGCTCACCGACCTCGACTTCGGTCCGTGGGCCGCCGAGGTCTGGCCGGTCCTCTCCGACGCCGTGCTCGCCGAGCTCCGGGGCTGACCGGGTCGGCGGCGCCCGCGGGTCCGGCCCGACCCCGACCCGCGGCGCCGCGGACCGTCAGCCGTCGGCCTTCAGCTGTCAGCCGTACGAGACCGGCGAGTGCATCTCCCACAGGAGCAGCTCCGCGCCGGTCTCACCGGCCGTCGGCGCCGCGAAGGCGTCCCCGGTGATCCGCACGCTGTCGCCGGGCACCATCGAACGCCCCCCGCCCTGCGGCCCGGGCACCGTCCGGTAGCCGAGCGAGCCGGTCGTCAGGTGCGCGTAGCGGTACGCGGCGGCCGGCAGCTCCGGCAGCGGCTGCCACGGGCCGGCGGTCACCAGCCACAGCGCGGCGTCGCTCCGCCGCAGTCGCAGCGCCGGGGTGCCGGCGTCCCTCGCCAGCCCGGAGGCGAGCAGCGTCAACCCGTCGGCCGCCCGCTCCACCCCGCGCAGCCCGTACACCGGCGGCGCGTCGAAGACGTCCGGCTGGAGCCACATCTGGACGAAGCGGACCGGGCCGTCCGCCCCGCCGACGTTCCGCTCGGTGTGGGTGACGCCGGAGCCCGCGCCCAGGTGCTGCACCATGCCGGGCCGCACCACCCCGCCGTGCCCCCGCGAGTCCCGGTGGGCCAGCGCGCCCTCCAGGACCCAGGTGAGGATCTCGGTGTCCCGGTGCTTGTGCTCGTCGAACCCCGCGCCCGGCGCGAGCAGTTCCTCGTTGCACGCCAGCAGTGCGCCGAAGTGCGTGTTCCTGGGGTCGTAGTGCCCGGAGAAGGAGAACGCGTGCCTGGTCTCGACCCCCTCGGCGGGGGTCGAGCGGTACCGCTCGGCGGTCCGGCGCAGGTCGGCGCGAGGGCGGGCTGGTGCTTCGGTCACGGGCCCACCGTAGTGGCAGTTCCGGTGGGTGTGACGGTCACCACCCCACCCGTCGACCGGGGGCTGTGCACGAGCAGTCACTCCGGTGAGGCAGTCTTGTCCCTGTGCCAGCCGCCTCCGCGAACTCCAAGAGCGATCCGACCGCCAGTCCCGACAAGAACGGGAAGAGCCCGACGCCCGGCGCCGGGAGAGACCGGCCCGGACGGGCGGCACCGCGCCTGACCGCGCAGGAGCGCCGGCTCGCCGCCGAGCGCGCCGAGCGCCGGGCCGCGACCCTCAAGCGGCTGGAGAAGTCCTCCGGCAAGCTGGCCTCCGCCGCGATCGCCCGGATGGACGACCAGCTCGGCTGGTACCGGCGGATGCCGCCGGAGCACCGCTCCTGGATCGGCCTGGTCGCGCAGGCCGGCATCGCCGCCTTCACCGAGTGGTACCGCAAGCCGGACGCCCCGCAGGCGATCTCGACCGATGTCTTCGGCACCGCGCCGCGCGAGCTGACCCGGGCGATCACCCTGCGCCAGACGGTGGAGCTGATCCGCACCACCATCGAGGTGATGGAGGAGGCCATCGAGGAGGTGGCCGCCCCCGGCGACGAGGCCGACATGCGCGAGTCGGTCCTGGTCTACGCCCGGGAGATCGCCTTCGCCACCGCCCAGGTGTACGCCCAGGCGGCCGAGGCCCGGGGCGCCTGGGACGCCCGGCTGGAGGCGCTGGTGGTCAACTCGCTGCTCTCCGGCGACGCCGACGAGGGCGTGCTGTCCCGGGCCGCCGCGCTCGGCTGGGGCCAGCCGAGCCAGGTCCGGGTGGTGATGGGCTCCGCGCCGGACGGTGACAGCGAACTGGTGGTGGAGGCGATCCGCCGGGCCGCCCGCTACGCCAAGCTGCACGTGCTGACCGGGGTGCTGGGCAAGCGCCTGGTGGTCGTGGTGGGCGGCGACAAGGAGCCGGTGCACGCGGCCCGGGCGCTGATCGGCCAGTTCGCGGCGGGTCCGGTGGTGGTCGGCCCGACCGTGCCGGACCTGCTCTCGGCGACCCGCTCGGCGCACGCCGCCGCGGCCGGTCTGCGGGCCTGCGCGGCCTGGCCGGACGCCCCGCGGCCGGTGCTGGCGGACGACCTGCTGCCGGAGCGGGCGCTCGCCGGCGACAACGCGGCCCGGCGCCAGCTGGTGGAGGAGATCTACACACCGCTGGACGAGGCCGGCTCGGCACTCCTGGAGACCTTGAGTGTCTACCTGGAGCAGGCCTCCTCACTGGAGGGCGCCGCCCGGATGCTCTTCGTCCACCCCAACACGGTGCGCTACCGGCTCCGACGTGTGACCGACGTCACGGGCTACGCTCCCTCCGACGTGCGTTCGGCCTTCACCCTGCGTATCGCACTGGCGCTGGGGCGGCTCACGGCCGCCGGGGAGTCAAGCTGACCACGCTGTAGGGACCTTACAATCCCGGATGCTTTTCTTCGTTACCGTCGCCTACCCGCCCCCGGGCGCCTGGCGAGAGAGGGTTGAACCGTGCTCGTAATCGTCGCCCCTGGACAGGGTGCCCAGACCCCCGGTTTCCTCAGCCCCTGGCTGGAGCTCGACGGTGTCGCCGACCGCCTGCGCGGCTGGTCGGAGGTCGCCGGCCTCGACCTCGTGCGCGCGGGTACCGAGGCGGACGCCGAGGAGATCAAGGACACCGCCGTCGCGCAGCCGCTGCTGGTCGCCGCCGGTCTGGTGACCGCCCGCGCGCTCTTCCCGGACGAGAACGCCGCCCGCCGACTGGTCGGCGCCGTGGCCGGCCACAGCGTCGGCGAGATCACCGCCGCCGCCGGTGCCGGAGTGCTGAGCGCGCGCGACGCGCTCACCTTCGTCCGCGAGCGCAGCCTGGCCATGGCCGAGGCGGCCGCGGCCACCGAGACCGGCATGATCGCCGTGCTCGGCGGCGACCCCGAGGTCGTCGCCGCGAAGCTGGCGGAACACGGCCTGACCGCGGCCAACAACAACGGCGGCGGCCAGATCGTCGCGGCCGGAACCCTGCCGCAGCTGGACGCGCTGCGCGAGGACCCGCCGGCCGGGGCCCGCCTGGTCGCGCTGAAGGTCGCGGGGGCGTTCCACACCTCCCACATGGCCCCCGGCGTGGAGCGGCTGTCCAAGCTGGCCCCGACCCTGCCGGTGGCCGACCCCGAGGTCAGCTACGTCTCCAACCAGGACGGTGAGGTCGTCACCTCCGGCGCCGAGGTGCTGAGCCGCCTGGTGTCGCAGGTCTCCAACCCGGTCCGCTGGGACCTCTGCATGGAGACCCTCCAGCGGCTGGGCGCGACCGC
Organism: Streptomyces sp. NRRL F-6131; assembly: GCA_000719695.1. Classification (GTDB taxonomy): domain Bacteria; phylum Actinomycetota; class Actinomycetes; order Streptomycetales; family Streptomycetaceae; genus Kitasatospora. Next base: position 42,641 of record JOHN01000048.1, on the reverse strand, counting down.
CGTCATCGAGCTCGCCCCGGCGGGCACCCTCACCGGACTGGTCAAGCGCAACCTCAAGGGTGTGGCGACGCTTGCCCTCAAGACCCCCGCCGACCTGGACAAGGCCCGCGAGCTCGTCGCGGAGCACGGCGGTCAGGAGCAGGAGCAGCAGGCATGAGCAACACCCCCCAGATCCGTCCCGTCACCGGTGCGCAGTACTCGCGCATCCACGGTGTGGGCGGTTACCGGCCGGTGCGGGTGATCCCGAACGCCGAGGTGCTGACCTGGATCGAGTCCTCGGACGAGTGGATCCGCACCCGGAGCGGGATCGCCGAGCGCCGCTGGGCCGGCCCGGAGGAGTCGGTCACCGAGATGTCGGTGCAGGCCGCCGGCAAGGCGATCGCCCAGTCCGGGATCGACCCGGCGCGGATCGGCGGCGTGATCGTCGCGACCGTCTCGCACCTCAAGCAGACCCCGGCCGTCGCCACCGAGATCGCCGAGCGGCTCGGCTGCGGCACCGCCCCGGCCTTCGACATCTCGGCGGCCTGCGCCGGCTTCGGCTACGGCCTGGGCCTGGCCGACGGCATGGTGCGCGGCGGCAGCGCCGAGTACGTGCTGGTGATCGGCGTGGAGCGGCTCAGCGACCTGACCGACACCTCGGACCGTTCGACCGCGTTCATCTTCGGCGACGGCGCGGGCGCCGCGGTCGTCGGCCCGTCCGACACCCCCGGCATCGGCAAGGTCGTCTGGGGCTCGGACGGTTCGCAGAAGGACGTCATCTCGCAGACCGAGGCCTGGGACACCGCCTTCGCCAAGGAGGGCGCCGTCAACGGCCCGGGCGAGGCCCACGAGGACGGCCGCGGCAAGTGGCCCGCCCTGCGGATGGAGGGCCAGACGGTCTTCCGCTGGGCGGTCTGGGAGATGGCCAAGGTGGCCCAGCAGGCGCTCGACGCCGCCGGGATCACCGCCGACCAGCTCGGCGCGTTCATCCCGCACCAGGCCAACATGCGGATCACCGACGCCATGATCAAGGCGCTGAAACTGCCCGAGTCCGTGCCGGTCGCCCGCGACATCGCGGAGACCGGGAACACCTCGGCGGCCTCCATCCCGCTGGCGATGGAGCGCATGCTGGAGAGCGGCGAGGCCCGCAGCGGTGACCTCGCCCTGATCATCGGGTTCGGGGCGGGTCTCGTGTACGCCGCGGCAGTCGTTACGCTCCCCTAGGCGTTTTTTGCCCGATCACCCACAAACCTGTGTCCGTCCGCCGGGCGGCCGCATTCAACACCGAAGAGGAGCAGCCAGTATGGCTACCAAGGACGAGGTCCTGGAAGGTCTCGCGGAGATCGTCAACGAGATCGCCGGCATCCCGACCGAGGACGTCGAGCTCGACAAGTCCTTCACCGACGACCTGGACGTCGACTCGCTGTCCATGGTCGAGGTCGTCGTGGCCGCCGAGGAGCGCTTCGACGTCAAGATCCCGGACGACGAGGTCAAGAACCTGAAGACCGTCGGCGACGCGGTGAACTACATCCTCACCAACGCCTGAGCGGTCGACTCGTTCGACGCCTGACATCGGCCGACTCCCCGCGGGTCGGCCGACCCGCCGGCCGGGACGCCCACCGGGCGCCCGGCCGGGCCCACCTTCGGCCGCCGCCGACCCCCGCACGAACGTGAGAGAAGAAGATCCAGTGACCGTTGAAAACCGTACCGTGGTCGTCACGGGTATCGGCGCCTTCACGCCGCTGGGCGGCGACGCCGCCACCACCTGGGAGAACCTGCTCGCCGGGCGCTCCGGGGTGGCTGCCCTGACCGAGGAGTGGGCCGCCGAGCTGCCCGTACGGATCGCCGCCCGCACCGCCGTCGACCCGGGCGAGATCCTCCCCCGTCCGCTGGCCCGCAAGCTGGACCGCTCGGCGCAGTTCGCGCTGATCGCCGCCCGCGAGGCCTGGGCCGACGCGGGCTTCGAGACCCCGGCCACCGACGAGTCCTCCAAGCTGGCCCCGGAGCGCCTGGGCGCCGTGATCGCCTCCGGCATCGGCGGCGTCACCACCCTGCTCGACCAGTACGACGTGCTGAAGGACAAGGGCGCCCGCAAGGTCTCCCCGCACACCGTCCCGATGCTGATGCCGAACTCCCCGGCGGCCAACGTCGGCCTGGAGGTCGGCGCCCGCGCGGGTGTGCACACCCCCGTCTCCGCCTGCGCCTCCGGCGCCGAGGCGATCGGCTACGCGATCGAGATGATCCGCAGCGGCCGCGCCGACGTCGTGGTGGCCGGTGGCACCGAGGCGGCGATCCACCCGCTGCCGATCGCCGCGTTCGCCAACATGATGGCGATGTCCAAGAAGAACGACGACCCGGAGCGCGCCTCCCGCCCGTACGACAAGGGCCGGGACGGCTTCGTGCTGGGCGAGGGCGCCGGCGTGGTCGTGCTGGAGTCCGTGGAGCACGCCGAGGCCCGCGGTGCCCGCATCTACTGCGAGGCGGTGGGCCAGGGCCTGTCCTCGGACGCCCACCACATCGCCCAGCCCGAGCCGACCGGTGCCGGTGTGGCCCGCGCGCTGGCCGACCTGTTCGACCGCAACCCGCTGGACAAGGCCGAGATCGTGCACGTCAACGCGCACGCCACCTCGACCCCGCAGGGTGACACCGCCGAGCTGAAGGCGCTCCGCAAGGAGCTGGGCGAGGACCTCGACCACATCGCCATCTCGGCGACCAAGTCGATGACCGGCCACCTGCTGGGCGGCGCCGGCGGCATCGAGACCGTCGCCACCGTGCAGGCCCTGTACCACCGCGTCGCGCCGCCGACCATCAACGTCGACGAGCTGGACGACGACGTGGACGCGGACATCGTCCGCGGCGAGGCCCGCCCGCTGCCCGAGGGCCGGATCGCCGCGCTGAACAACTCGTTCGGCTTCGGCGGCCACAACGTGGTGCTGGCCTTCCGCACCCGCTGACCCGGCCGTCCGGCACCGGACGCGGACGCACCGGACACCGCGGAATCACCGGAGACGGACACACCGGAGACGGACGCACCGGACACGACGAGAGGGGGCCGGCGCTCGATCACGAGCGCCGGCCCCCTTCCGGTGTCCTGGGGCCGGCTCAGACCACCTGGTGCAGCCAGCGCACCGGGGCGCCCTCCCCGGCGTAGCGGAAGGGCTCCAGCTCGTCGTCCCAGGGCTTGCCGAGCAGCATGGCGATCTCGGCCTCCAGGTCCGCCCCCTCGCTGCGGGCGCGCAGCAGGACGGCGCGCAGCCGGTCCTCGGGGATCAGGATGTCGCCGTGGATGCCCGTGACGGCGTGGAAGATGCCGAGCGAGGGCGTGCTGCTGTAGCGCTCGCCCTCGGCCGTGGCACAGGGCTCGCTGGTGACCTCGTACCGCATCAGCTGCCAGCCGCGCAGCGCGGAGGCGAGCTTCGAGGCCGTACCGGGCTCCCCCTGCCAGGAGAGCTCGGCGCGCCAGTGTCCGGGTGCGGCGGGCTGGCGGATCCAGTCCAGGCTCACCCGCACACCGAGCACCCCCGCGACGGCCCACTCGACGTGCGGGCACAGCGCGCGGGGCGCGGAGTGGACGTACAGGACTCCACGTGTCGTCACCGGGACCTCCAGGCTGTGGACGAGGGTCGCCTTCCCCAGCTGCCTCGCGTTCGTGCCCGTAGTTGATCCACAGTTACCCACGTTAGCCGACATTAAGCCACTAAATTGAGCAAAACGGACAGGCTTTCGCTCAATGCTAGTCGAATCCGCAACGAGGTCCACCCCTCGGTCGGATCTCTCCCCCGAACGGCCCCATCGCCAGGCGGGACCCACCGTACCGCGCCGCCCCGCACCATGGCTGACGCACTTTCGGATCCGGCCGGAATGCGGTAGTGCGGCCGGATCCCCTCCGCCGGGTACGCAAACCGCCTCGGACCGGCGGCGGGGCCGGTGCGAGGCGGAAGCGGGTGTCCGACGCGGCGTCAGCCGTCCAGGCGGACCACCATCTTGCCGGTGTTGGCGCCGCGCAGCATGTCCAGGAAGGCCTGCGGGGTGTTCTCGAAGCCGTCCACCGCGGTCTCCTCGAAGCGCAGCTCGCCGGACTTCAGCCAGCCGCCGACCTCGGCCAGGAACTGCGGCTGCAGCCCGTAGTGGTCACCGACCAGCACGCCCTCCAGGCGCAGCCGCTTGCCGATGATCTGCGCCAGGTTGCGCGGACCGGGGGCCGCGGCGGTGTCGTTGTACTGGGCGATGGCGCCGCAGAGCACGGCACGGCCGTGCACGCCCAGGGCGCTGATCGCGGCCTCCAGGTGCTCACCGCCCACGTTGTCGAAGTAGAGGTCGATGCCCTCCGGGGCGACCTTGGCGAGCTGCTCGCCGACCGGGCCGTCCTTGTAGTTGAAGGCCGCGTCGAAGCCGTAGTCCTCGGTCAGCCGGGCGACCTTCTCCGCCGAGCCGGCCGAACCGACCACCAGCGAGGCGCCCTTGAGCTTGGCGATCTGGCCGACGATCGAGCCGACCGCGCCGGCCGCGCCGGAGACGAAGACCCGGTCGCCCCCCTTGAGGCCGCCGACCGCCAGCAGTCCCGCGTAGGCGGTCAGGCCGGGCATGCCGAGCACACCGAGGTAGGCGGAGAGCGGTACGCCCTCGATCTCCGGCACCTTGACGCCGAGCTTCGCCGGTCCGGTGGCGTACTCGCGCCAGCCGAGCCCGTGCAGCACCGCGTCGCCCGGGGCGAAGCCCTCGTCGCCGGAGGCGACCACGTACCCGACGGCCCCGCCGTCCATGACCTCGCCGAGCTTGAACGGCGGGATGTAGGACTTCGCGTCGTTCATCCGGCCGCGCATGTACGGGTCGACCGAGAGGGCCGTGTTGCGGACCAGGATCTCGCCCGGTCCGGGGGTCCGGACCGGCGCCTCGACGAGGGCGAAGTCGGTCGGGACCGGCCAGCCCTCGGGACGGGCGGCGAGGTGCCACTCACGGGCGGTGGCGGGCGCCTCCGGTGCGGTCGGCTCGGCAGCCATGATGATCTCCTCACATAAAAGGTTGAGTCAATGAAGTAACAATGGGCATGAAAGGTTCACCTTGTCAACTGTTCAGGTACCATGGGGGTCATGGACACCCAGCCGACCGGGGCCACCGCCCCGCAGCCCGACGAGATCACCCGCGAGGTCGTCGATCTCATGGCCAACCTGGTCGCGCTCTTCCACCGCGAGTACGAGGACGCCGCCGCCGCCCGCTCCCTCACCGGAGCGCAGGCCAAGGTCCTGGCGCTGCTGCGGCGCGGACCCATGCCGATGCGCCAGATCGCCCAGACGCTCAGCTGCGAGCCCTCCAACATCACCGGGATCGTCGACCGGCTGGAGACCCGCGGCTTCGTCACCCGCCAGCCCGACCTGCAGGACCGCCGGGTCAAGCTGGTGGCCGCCACCGACACCGGGGCCACCGCCTCCGAGGAGCTCCGCGAGTCGCTGAACTTCGCCCGCGAGCCGCTGGCCGCGCTCGGCCCCGACGAGCGGACCCAGCTGCGCGACCTGCTCCGCCGGATGCTCACCGGCGCCACCGGCCCCGGCGCGTGAGCAGTATCACAGCTCCGGCCGCGGAATTGGCCGCCGACCGGAGGTAACCGAACACTCCCCCGAAACGTCTAACGTTCGAGAACGAGGCACCCGCCCGCCACCGGGCGGCACGGGTGGCTCACGGAACGGAAAACGGGGGGACGGGAAGGATGAGCGGCAGCTCGCGCCGTCGGCGTGTCATACGGACCGTCATAGGACTCGCGGCCGTCCTGGTGCTGTCCGTGGCCGGCGCCGGAGCCTGGTTCTACCACCGGCTCGACACCAACATCACCACGTTCGACGCGGGCGGCGTCGCCACCGAGCGCCCGCCCGCGCCGGTACCCACCGCCCCGGGCGCCTCGGTGCCCGTCAACGTCCTGCTGCTCGGCTCGGACACCCGCAACGACGGCAACTCCGACCTCGGCGGCGGCGACGAGGGGGTGGGCCACTCCGACACCGCGATCCTGCTGCACGTCTACGCCGACCGCAAGCACGCCGTCGGCGTCTCCATCCCCCGCGACACCCTGGTCACCGTCCCGTCCTGCCGGCTGCCCAGCGGCGACTGGACCAAGCCGCGGACCAACCAGATGTTCAACGAGGCCTTCACCGTCGGCGAGTCCGCCAAGGGGAACCCGGCCTGCACCCAGAACACCGTCGAGGCGCTCACCGGACTGCGCATCGACCACACCATCGTGGTCGACTTCAAGGGCGTCGCCGCGATGACCGACGCCATCAACGGTGTGGACGTCTGCGTCCCCAACGACGTCAACTCGCACAACATCAAGCTCCGCAAGGGCCTGCAGAAGATCGCCGGACAGCCGGCCGTCGACTACCTGCGCGCCCGCTACGGCTTCGGCGACAACTCCGACATCGGCCGGATGAAGCGCCAGCAGGCCTTCCTCTCCTCGATGATCCGCAAGATCCAGTCGCAGGGCTTCTCGCTGCCGACCCTGCTCCCGCTCGCCGACGCGGCCACCCGCTCGCTCACCGTCGACGAAGGCCTCGGCACCGCGATGAAGCTGGTCGACTTCGCGCAGTCGCTGCAGCAGATCAAGCTGTCCGACATCACCTTCGTCACCGCCCCCTGGCGGTTCTCCGTCGTCGAGAAGGGCCGGGTCGACCTCGTCCACCCCGACGTGGACACCCTGTGGCGGCTGCTGCGCGAGGACCGCACCCTGGACGGCCAGAGCACCGGACAGGTCGGGGACGCCGCGACCGCCGGCCCGTCGCCCGCCGCGACCGACCCCGCCGCCCCCGCGCCGGCCGCCACCCCGCTGAGCGCCGAGCAGCTCACCACCCCGATCACCGTGGTCAACGGCGTCGGCACCGACGGCCTCGCCGGCCGGGGCTCCGCCGCGATCCGCGCCCAGGGCTTCTCCAACGTCACCCTGGGCGCCACCACCGGTGGGCGGCTGCGCACCGAGATCGCCTACGACCCGCCGTTCAAGGCCGTCGCCGACCAGCTCGCCACGCTCTTCCCGGGCGCCCGGACGACCGAGGAGCCGGGCTCCGAGGGCGTCACGGTCACCCTCGGCCGCGACTACCGCCCCGCCGCGGCCACCACCGGGCCGCTCGGCGGACCCGCCCCCGGCGTCCCGTTCGCCGCTCCGGGCGCCCCGGCCGCGACCCCCGGCGCCCCGGCCGCCGCCCCCACCGGCCCGCTGCCCACCGGCGTCCCCAGCGCCATCGCCCAGAACAGCCGCAACGCCGACACCGACCCCTGCACCAACCTCACCTTCGGCTGAGGCCCTCCCCGCGTCCCGCCCGGCGCGCGACACCGGGCGGGATCCACGGCGTCCCGGGCCCGAGGACAGGCCTACGACGCGACCGGGTCGGGCAGGCCGGTGACCACGGCGGTCAGCCGGGTGCCGGGCGGGAAGGCGCCCGCCCCGGCGAGGTCGTGCACGGCGGCCAGCAGCTTGGCCACGTAGCGGCGCTCCAGGGCGATGCCGTGCCGCCGCTCGAAGCCGGCCGCGAACTCCTCCAGCGCGGCCGGCACCCGGCCGTACCCGCCGCCGTGGTGCCCGTGGTCGATCCGCCAGCCGTCGAACTCCCGCCCGTACGCCTCCCGGTGCAGCCGGGTCACCTCGGCCTCCAGGTACCCCTCGCCGCCGCGCAGCACCGCCACCCCCAGCGCCCGCGCCCCCGGCGGCAGCCCGGCCGCGATCCCGGCCAGCGTGCCGCCGGTGCCGACCGGGCAGCAGACCACGTCGCGCCCGCCCAGGTCGTCCAGCTCCGCGACGATCTCCGCCGCGCCGGTGACCGCGAGGCCGTTGGAGCCGCCCTCCGGCAGCACCAGGCCGGGGCCCCAGCGCCACCCCGACCCTTCCCCGGCCCGGCCGGCGGCCTCCCGGTACTCGCCCCGGGTCAGGAACACCAGCTCCATCCCGGCCGCCTCCGCGGCCCGCAGCGACCAGTTGCGCGGCCGGTCGGCCAGTTCCTCGCCGCGGACCAGCCCGACGCTCTCCAGCCCAATCGCCGCGGCCGCCACCGCGACCGCCCGCAGATGGGTGGAGTACGCCCCGCCGAAGGTCACCAGCCGGCGGTGGCCCCCCTCGACGGCGGCGGCCAGGTTCGGCGCGAGCTTGCGCCACTTGTTCCCCGGCACCAGCGGGTGCGCCAGGTCGTCCCGCTTGAGCCGCAGCTCCACCCCGGCCCGGGCGAGCACCTCGTCGGTGCAGTCCGCCAGCGGGGTCGGCAGCAGCGCGGGTCCGAGCATCCGGCCAGCTTACGGGCGACCGGCGGGGGTGAGCGGGCCGGGTCGAAGCCGGCGGCGACGGCCGGGGCGCGGGGGTGGCCGGGCGATGCCCACGAGCGGGTGAATTCCGGCGCGTCGTGGCGTGGTGGCGGGCTTGATCCCCTAGGGTTTTCCCAGCCGGGGGCCGCTCGCGCGGGGTGGTGAGAGGTGGGGCGGGTGGGACTCGAACCCACGACCAAGGGATTATGAGTCCCCTGCTCTAACCGGCTGAGCTACCGCCCCGGTTCGCAGCTCGCGACGGCAGGCTGGTCGCGGCAGCAGCAGACGGCCCCGAAAGGCCGTCCCGGGCAGCATAGCCGGTCGATCACCCGTGGTGCGCGCCGGGGGCGCACACGGGTGCGCACGGGGGCGACCGAGCCGGTCGGACGGCCGGTCAGCGGCCCGGTGGGGCACGGCGGCGGGACGGGCGGCCGACAGTGGCGCGGCCGGGCCCGGCCTGGTAGATCTTGCTCACGAACGGCGAACGCGTGACCGGCCGCGACCGCCCCGAGGTCCAGACGGAGCACCGATGCCCTCCCGCCCGGTTCGACCCGCGCGCGCGGCCCGGACGGTCGCCGTGGCGGCCCTGCTGCTGGCCGCCGCCATCGCCTGCGGCGGGGACCAGGGCGGGCGGACGGCCGCGGTGGCCCCGCAGAACCCGGCCTGGGACCGGATCGGCACCCTCTCCGTGCACACCTCGCAGGGACCCCGGGCGTGCACGGCCAGCGTGGTGCGCAGCCCCCGGCGCAATCTGCTGGTGACCGCCGCGCACTGCGTGCAGAGCCGCCGGATCGGGCTGCTGGACGGTCTGGTGTTCACCCCCGGCTACCGCAACGGGTACTCGCCGTACGGGAGTTGGCCGGTGGAGTCGGTCACCGTCGATCCGCGCTGGGAGAGCGACGACGACCCCGACTACGACGTGGCCTTCGTCACCGTGCGACCGGTGAACGGCCGGCAGGTCGAGGACGCCGTCGGCGGCAACCCGCTCGGCACCGACCAGGGCTTCGGACTGGCGGTCTCGGTCACCGGCTACCCCAACGAGCGCGACGAGCCGATCACCTGCTCGGGGCTGACCGCGTCGCAGAGCCCGACCCAGGAGCGGTTCGACTGCGGCGGCTACACCGACGGCACCAGCGGCAGCCCGTGGCTCACCACCAACGGCCGGGTGATCGGGGTGATCGGCGGCTACCAGGAGGGCGGGGCGACGCCGGACACCTCGTACAGCATCACCTTCGACGAGCGGGTCGCCGAGCTGTACCAGCAGGCCCTCGGGTGAGCCGGCCCACCCCTCGCCACCACCCCGCCGTCCCGGCCCCCGCCGTCCCGGCCCCGATCCCCGGCCCCCGATCCCCGGGGCGCGGACCCCGGGCAACACGAAGGCCCCCCGGTCTACCGAGGGGCCTTCGCTCTGAGCAGTCACCGGGCGGACCCGGTGCAGCTCCCGCATTTGGACTCGAACCAAAAACCTGCCGGTTAACAGCCGGCTGCTCTGCCAATTGAGCTATGCGGGATCGCAGTACACAACAGCCGTACCACGTACGGGTGATGGGCCTCGAGGGCCACCACCGCGGCTCCCCCAATTGGACTCGAACCAATAACCTGCCGATTAACAGTCGGCTGCTCTGCCAATTGAGCTATGGGGGATCGAGCTTCCCGCTCCGGCCCCCGGTCTCCCGGGCTCCTCGGCGCTCGCTGCGGGACATACATTAGCGCACTCGGGGGGGTGGTCCGCCAATCGCTTTCCCCGGCCGGTCCCGGCGGCCCCGCCGGGCGCGCTCCCCGCGCGCCCGGGGCACCGTCCGGGGATGCTGGGGTCACCGAAGGTTCACCGTCCCGACAGACGGGTAGGGCAATGCGGCAATGGCCGCCAGGAGAGGGTGGAATCCGACCATGTGGAAGCTGTCGTTCGGCGTCGGACTCGCAGCGGGCTACGTCCTGGGCACGCGGGCGGGGCGCCAGCGGTACGAGCAGATCGCCAGGATCAGCCGGCAGGTCGCCCAGAACCCCAAGGTCCAGGGCGCGACGGACAAGGCCCGGCAGCAGGCCGGCGCGGTCGCCGGGAAGGCCGCCGGTGTCGTCGCCGACAAGGTCGGCGACCGACTGCCGAACTCCGTCACCGACCGGGTGCCGTACTTCAACCGACCCAAGACCGAGGAGGACGACGCCTGGGGCACCTTCCGCCCCTGACCGGCTCCCCGCCGGGCGTCCCCGACGACGCCGCGGACCGCCGTCCCGGACCGGCCGGGCGGGGCCCGTGCCGCCCGGCCCCGACGGGCCGCCGGCACGGCTCCGGGCCCGGCCGGACGGCGGGCTCCCGGACGCGGTACCGAACGGGCAACACTTGCCCGGTCGGGCCGCGCCCGGACGCCCGCTGAGGCATGATCTCGACTATGGCCATCGTCGCGGGGATAGACAGCTCGACCGGTCGCACCAGGATCGTCGCGTGCGACTCCGCCACCGGCACGGTCCTGCGCTCCGGCAAGGCCCCGCACCCCGTACCGGAGGACCCGGACGCCCGTCCCGGCGAGGCCGACCCGCAGATCTGGCTGCACTCCCTCGGCGACGCCGCGGCCGGCGGCCTGCTGGAGGGCGTCCGGGCGATCGGCGTCAGCGCGCAGCAGCACGGCATGATCGGCCTGGACGCCGGCGGCGTGCTGGTCCGGCCCGCGATCCTGTGGAACGACCCGCGCGCCAGCGGCGCCGCCGCGGCCCTGCTGAACGAGCTGGGCGGCCCCGCGGCCTGGACCGCGGCGATCGGCGCCGTCCCCGGCCCCACGTACACCGTCGCCAAGCTCCGCTGGCTCGCCGAGTTCGAACCGGCCAACGCCCGGCGGATCGCCGAGGTGCTGCTGCCGCACGACTGGCTGGTCTGGCAGCTGCTCGGCCACCCCAGGCGCCGCACCACCGACCGGGGCGACGCCTCCGGCACCGGCTACTGGTCCCCGATGACCGGCGAGTACCGGCAGGACCTGGTCGAGCTGGCGCTGGGCCACCCCCTGAAGCTGCCGGACGTCCTCGGCCCCGCCGAACCCGCCGGCCACACCCCCGAGGGCCTGCTGATCTCGGCCGGAACCGGCGACAACATGGCCGCCGCGCTCGGCCTCGGCCTCGGCCCCGGTGACGCGGTGGTCTCGCTCGGCAGCTCCGGAACGATCTTCGCGGTGCACGAGCAGGCCGTGGTGGACGCCACCGGGCTGGTCTCCTCCTTCGCCGACGCCACCGGCCGCCACCTGCCGATGGTCGCCACCCTGAACGCCGCCCAGGTGCTCCGCTCCACCGCCGCCCTGCTCGGCCGCGACCTGGAGGGCCTCAGCGACCTCGCCATGCAGTCCTCCCCCGGCGCGTACGGGCTGGTGCTGCTCCCCTACCTGGACGGCGAGCGGACGCCCGCGCTGCCGCACGCCGCCGGCACCCTGACCGGGATGCGGGCCGAGTCGATGACGCCGCAGCACCTGGCCCGGGCCGCCGTCGAGGGCATGCTCTGCAACAGCGCGGACGCCCTGGACGTGCTGCGGGCCCGCGGCGTCGAGGTGAAGCGGGTCTTCCTGCTGGGCGCCGCGGGGCGGCTGGCAGCCGTGCGGCACGTCGCGCCGCAGCTGTTCGGCGTCCCGGTGGTCGTCCCGCCGCCCGGTGCGCACGCGGCGCGCGGCGCGGCCCGGCAGGCGGCCTGGGCGCTGGCCGGGACCCCCGAGCCGCCGCGCTGGGAGCTGCCGGAGGCGGTCACCGTGGCCCCGGACTCCGAGCACGACCCGGCGGTCGGCTCCGCGGTCCGTCAGCAGTACCGGGCCGCCCGCGAGCAGATCCACCCGGAGACGGCGGCCTGAGCGCCCCCGGGGGCCGTTCCCGGCCCGCGCGGGGCCGACCGGCGCCCGGCACCGGTGCGGATGCGTCCCCCGGCGACCGGTGGCAGCGTGGGAGTCGACGCGGCCACCGGACGGAAGGGCGGCAGACCCCATGGCACTGCACAAGGGCGCCGGCGACGACCGCCGGCTGACCGTCGGCCCGTTCCTCGGCACCGCCGCCGACCCGCTCGGCACGATGGAGCTGTCACCCCCGCTGCACCGCCTCGCCGACGGGCCGGTCGCGGCGGACACGGCGTACCAGCTGATCCACGACGAACTGCTGCTGGACGGCAACGCGCGGCTCAACCTGGCGACCTTCGTCACCACCTCGATGGAGGTGCAGGCCACCCGGCTGATGACCGAGTGCCTCGACTAGAACATGATCGACAAGGACGAGTACCCGCAGACCGCCGAGCTGGAGCGGCGCTGCGTGTCGATCCTCGCCCACCTGTGGCACGCCCCCGACCCGGACGCGGCCGTCGGCTGTTCCACCACCGGCTCCAGCGAGGCCTGCATGCTGGCCGGCCTCGCGCTCAAGCGCCGCTGGATGCGCCGCAACGCCCACCGCTACGCCGCCGGTGCCCGGCCCAACCTGGTGATGGGCATCAACGTGCAGGTCTGCTGGGACAAGTTCTGCACCTTCTGGGAGGTCGAGCCCCGGACCGCGCCGATGGCCGGCGAGCGCTTCCACCTCGGCGCCGAGCAGGCGGTGGAGCTCTGCGACGAGAACACCATCGGCGTGGTCGGCGTGCTCGGCTCGACCTTCGACGGCTCCTACGAACCGGTGGCGGAGATCTGCGCCGCGCTCGACGACCTCCAGCGCCGCACCGGCCTGGACGTGCCCGTGCACGTGGACGGCGCCTCCGGCGGCATGGTCGCGCCGTTCCTGGACGAGGACCTGGCCTGGGACTTCCGGCTGCCCCGGGTCGCGTCCATCAACACCTCCGGCCACAAGTACGGGCTGGTCTACCCGGGCGTCGGCTGGGCGCTCTGGCGCGACCACGAGGCGCTGCCCGAAGAGCTGGTGTTCAGGGTCAACTACCTGGGCGGCGAGATGCCGACCTTCGCGCTGAACTTCTCCCGGCCCGGCGCCGAGGTGATCGGGCAGTACTACACCTTCCTGCGGCTCGGCCGGGGCGGCTTCCGGGCGGTCCAGGGCGCCTGCCGGGAGGTGGCCGGCTACCTGTCGGGGGAGATCGCCGAGCTCGACGGCTTCCGGCTGCTGACCCGGGGCGACGAGCTTCCGGTGTTCGCGTTCACCACCACCGACGAGGTGCCGTTCGACGTGTTCGACGTGTCGCGCCGGCTGCGCGAGCGCGGCTGGCAGGTGCCCGCGTACACCTTCCCGGCGAACCGGGAGGACCTCGCGGTGCTGCGGGTGGTCTGCCGCAACGGGTTCTCCCGCGACCTCGCCGACCTGCTGCTCGGCGACCTCGAACGGCTGCTGCCGGAGCTGCGGCGCCAGCCCGTCCCGCTCAAGGACCTCGGAGTGCCGGCCCGGACGGCCTTCCACCACTGAGCCGCCCGCCCCCTGACGCGCCGTCCCCCTGACGCACCGGCACCGGGCCCGAACGGGCGCCGGCGAGAGGGTGGTCGCGGCGGGGAGGGCGGCTTGGGACGCCCTCCCCGCCGCACGTCCCTGCGCTCCGGGGCAGCCTCCCCCCGCGAGGCTGTCACGGAACGGTGGGGGTCAGGGAGCGGCGGGCGCGGGGCCCGCAACTGCGGTGCCCGGCCGAGGATCCGGACGGTGAACCGCTCCGGTGGAAAGAACACTGCCCGACAGGCACATGAATGTTCGAGCGTTTCCCGGGGTTGTGAGACACTTCCGTCCGTCTCAGCGCCAGGACCTGGGTATTGGGACGCCGGGCCGTTGATGTTTGAGACGCGGACACGCCCACCCGGGCCCGGACCGGTGTCCCGCAGGGCACCGGCGCTCCAGCACCGCCGCCCCGCCCGCCTCGCACGTTTGGAAGAGACCGCATGGGTTCCGCCTGGAAGCAGCTGCCCGACGACCTGTCCGACCCTGCCAGGCGCCTCACGGAAGAGCTGCGCGCCGTCAAGGACACGACCGGGCTCTCGCTCTCCGAGCTGGCCGCCCGGACCCACTACAGCCGGGCCTCGTGGGAGCGCTGGCTGAACGGCAAGCGGGTCATCACCGAGCAGGCCCTGGACGCGCTGATCGGCGCCGTCAAGTGCGACGGCCCCCGGCTGCGGACGCTCTGGGACCTGACCGCGGCCGAGGCGGCGGCGTTCGACGCGACGGCACCGGACGCGGACGCGGCACCGGGGGCCTCGGAGAGCGCCGAGACCGTCGAGCACCCCGAGGCCGCCGAGCACCCCGAGGCCGTCGAGCGCTCCGAGGCCCTCGAGACGGCCGGGACCGCCGGGGAGCCGGACGCCGTCCCGGCGACGGAGCGGGAGCTCGACCCGGCCGCGGCCGCCGAAGCCGGAACGGACCTGCCGGCCGAGGACGCGCCCGCTCCCGCCGAGCCCGGCCGCCCGGTGGTGGGCCGCTCCGTGGCCCTGGTCGCCGCCTCGGTGGTGGCGGTGCTGCTGCTGGCCCTCGCCGGGGTGCGCTACTTCTCCCCCGCCGACGAGGACTCCGTCGGACCGACCGCGGCCACGGTGCCGGCCTCCGCCCCGGCCACCGGCGGCACGCCCTCGCCGAGCGGCTCGGCCGGTTCGGCGCCCGCGGTGCCCGCCAACCCGGCCCCGCCGGTCCCGGCGTGCCAGGCCCTGGGCTGCGCGCACAAGGACCCCAAGGCGGCCGGCTGCGGCGGCGACGCCCGGACCCTGCTGACCACCAACATCGGCAAGGTCATCGTCTACCTCCGGTACAGCCAGAAGTGCCAGGCCGCCTGGGCCGCGATCACCGAGGGCCAGCCCGGCGACCAGGCGACCATCACCACCGGCGACGGCGACTCCGCGACGGCGCTGATCCACTGGGGGTACGACAACTACTCGGCGATGGTGAACGCGGGCGACCCGGCGGTCAGCCTCCAGGTCTGCGGCAAGCAGGCGCAGCCGGAGGGCGCCTCCTGCACCAGCAGCATCACCGACCTGGCGCGGGTCGTCGCCAACACCCCGATCCCGGTCGGCCCGGCCTCCCCGCCCGCGATCACCACGGACCCGTCCCCGTCGCCGACCCCGTCGAGCTGACGCCCCGGCAGGCCGCCCGGGGGCCGTTCCGGGTGGCCGCCGCTAGTCCAGGTAACCCCGGAGCTGGGCGGCGAAGGCGTGGTCCCGGAGTTTGACCAGGGTCTTCGACTCGATCTGGCGGATCCGCTCCCGGGTCACCCCGAACAGCACGCCGATCTCCTCCAGCGTGCGGGCCCGCCCGTCGTCCAGGCCGTACCGGAGCTGGACCACCTGACGCTCGCGCTCGCCGAGGGTGGCCAGCACCGCCTCCAGGTGCTGACGCAGCAGCAGGAAGGCGGCCGACTCGGCGGGTGAGGCCGCGTCGGCGTCCTCGATGAGGTCGCCCAGCGCGACGTCGTCCTCCTCGCCGACCGGGGTGTGCAGGGAGATGGGCTCCTGGGCGAGGCGGAGCAGCTCGCGCACCCGCTCCTCGGTGAGCTCCAGGGCCGCCGCGATGTCGGCCGGGCCCGGCTCGGTCCCGCGTTCCTGGAGCAGTGAACGCTGCACCCGCACCACGCGGTTGATCAGTTCGACGACGTGCACCGGCACCCGGATCGTCCGCGCCTGGTCGGCCAGCGCTCGGCTCATCGCCTGGCGGATCCACCAGGTCGCGTAGGTGGAGAACTTGTAGCCCCGGGTGTAGTCGAACTTCTCCACCGCCCGGATCAGCCCGAGGTTGCCCTCCTGGACCAGGTCGAGCAGGGTGAGGCCGCGGCCGATGTAGCGCTTGGCGACGGAGACCACCAGCCGCAGGTTCGCCTCGATCAGCCGGCGCTTGGCGAGCCGGCCGACGACCACCAGGGTGTCGAGTTCGGCGGCCAGCCGGTCGGGGGGCGGCGGTTCGCCGTGCAGCCGCTCCTCGGCGAAGAGCCCGGCCTCGATCCGGCGGGCCAGATCGACCTCCTCGGCGGCGGTGAGCAGCCGGATCCGGCCGATCTCGCGGAGGTACTGGCGGAGCAGGTCGGCGGCCGGCCCGCTCGGGTCGGTGCCCGGCCGCCCCCGGCCCGCGGGGCCCTCGCGGCCCTCGGACTCCTCGCGGTCCTCCGGCTCCGCCCGGTCGGCGTCGGCCGCGGCGCCGTCGGCCGCGGAATCGTCGGACCCGGCGCCGTCGGCCCCGGGGTCGTCGAACCCGGTGTCCTCGGCGTCCTCGGGTGCGTCCGCCCCCCGGGCGTCGGGGTGCCCGGGCGGTCGGCCCTGGGCGGGCACGCGCGCGCCGTCCGCGAGCGGCGTTCCCGCGCGGCCGTGGTCCTCGGCCGGGTCGGCGGGGTCGTACGGCGGGGGCGGGGCGAGCGGATCGGTGGTCGGCTGGGCGGTCGCGGCGAGGCCTCGGTCCACGGGCATCCCCTCTGGGCGGGCGCGACTCTGGCGGACCCGCGCTGTACGGAGGCAAGACGCCCTCCAGTGTGCGGCACGCCACACTCCGTGGCCGAGACTCGTGCGCGGACTTTCTCAACCCGGGCCCGGCGCCCTTGATCCGCGGGTCCGGCCGCGGCCGCCCGGGGCCGCGGGCGAGGTCCTACAGCGCGGCGGCGCCGCCGCTGCGCAGGGACTGCCCGTACTGCTGGAGCTGCCACAGCTCGGTCTGCACCGCGTGCAGCTCCTCCGGGGCGGCCCGGTTGCCGAGCCGCTGGAGGTGGGCCCGGACCTCGTCGACCCGGCGGTCCACGGCCAGCATCCGCAGCTTGACCAGGAACTCCCCCGCGTAGACGGCGTCCACCTTGCGGCGCGAGCGCACCGGCTCCACGGTCAGCTCGGTGACCAGGGAGCGCACCCGGTCGTCCGGGCACGCCTCGCGCACCACGGCGGTGAAGTCGGCCAGGGTGGCCCCGTACGCGGCCCCGCCGGCCTGGCCGATCGCCCGGCGCACGGCGGTGTACGGCGGGGTGGGGAACTCGTCCTCGCCGTAGTTGTCGAAGGCCGGCGCGACCAGGTCCGGGTGCTGGAGGGCCAGCTTGAGCAGCTCGCGCTCGACGAACTGGGCCGGGTCGCGCGGGTTGAGCACGAAGGCGGGCCGGGCCGGGCGGACCGGCTGCGGCGGCTCGGGCTGGCGCAGCCGGCCGTTGGCCCGGGGGTTCTGCTGGCGCTCGCGGTCCCAGCGGGCCAGCTGGGCCACCCGCCGGACCACGAACGGCTCGTCCAGGATGCCCAGCATGCCGGCCAGCCGGACGGCGTACTCGTGCTGGATCGAGCGGTCCTTGATCCGGGCGACGATCGGTGCCGCCTCCTCCAGCGCCGCCGACCGGCCCTCGGGGGTGTCCACCCGGTGCTTGGCGACGGCCGAGCCCAGCGCGAACTCGAAGAGCGGGACGGGGTTGTCGATCAGTTCGCGGACCGCGTCGTCGCCCTTGGCCAGCCGCAGCTCGCACGGGTCCATGCCACCGGGACTGACCGCGATGGAGGTCTTGGCGGCGAACTTCTGGTCGTCCTCGAAGGCCCGCAGGGCGGCCTTCTGGCCGGCGGCGTCGCCGTCGAAGGTGAAGACGGTCTCGCCGCGGTACTGCGAGGTGTCCATCAGCAGCCGGCGGATGATCTTGATGTGGTCCTCGGCGAAGGCCGTGCCGCAGGTGGCCACGGCGGAGGTGACCCCGGCCAGGTGGCAGGCCATCACATCGGTGTAGCCCTCGACCACCACCGCCCGGCCCGACTTGGCGATCTCCTTCTTCGCCAGGTCGATGCCGTAGAGCACGTGCGACTTCTTGTAGATCGGCGTCTCGGGGGTGTTCAGGTACTTCGGCCCGTTGTCGTCCTCGCGCAGCCGCCGGGCGCCGAAGCCGACCACCTCGCCGGCGATGTCCCGGATCGGCCAGACCAGCCGCCCCCGGAACCGGTCGATCAGTCCGCCGCGCTGGCCCTGCGAGGCCAGGCCGCCGAGCAGGATCTCCTTGTCCGTGAAGCCCTTGCCGCGCAGGTAGCGCACCAGGTGCTCCCAGCCGGCCGGGGCGTAGCCGACGCCGAAGGTCCGCGCGGACTCCTCGTCGAAGCCCCGCTCGGCCAGGAAGCGGCGGCCGATCTCGGCCTCGGGCGAGGTGAGCTGCTCCTGGTACCAGGCGGAGGCCACCTTGTGCGCCTCGACCAGGCGGGTGCGTTCGCCCTGCTGGTGGCGGGGGCTGTAGCCGCCCTCCTCGTAGCGCAGGGTGATGCCGGCCTGGGTGGCCATCCGCTCGACGGCCTCGGCGAAGGTGAAGTGCTCGATCTTCATCAGGAAGGCGATGGTGTCGCCGTTCTCCTGGCAGCCGAAGCAGTGGAAGACGCCCTTGGCGGGGTTGACGTAGAAGGAGGCGGACTTCTCGTCGTGGAAGGGGCAGACCCCCTTGTACTCGCCGCCGCCACCGTTGGTCAGCTGTACGTAGTCGCCGACCACCGCGTCGATCGGCAGTGCGCTGCGCACCGCCTGTACGTCTTCGTCCCTGATCCGCCCGGCCACCCCGGAAGTCTACTGGGGCGACCGGGTCGGGCGGCTCGGTCGGGCGGCGGGGCCGGCCCCGGCCCTCGGCTCTCCCGGCCCTCAGCTCCGGGAAGGGCCGACCAGCCGGGCGTGCAGGGCCAGGGCGGAGGCGTCGGTGAGGGTGGCGATCTGGTCGATCACCGTGCGCAGGGCGGCCCGGTCGTCCTCCGCCTCCGCGTACATCGCGGCGAAGACCGGGTCCAGCACCTCCGGGGCGCGCCGGGTGAGGGCCTCGGCCAGCTCGGCGATGACGATCCGCTGCCGGGCCCGCAGCTGGGCCTGCTCGTCGCGCTGCATCACGTACCGGACGGCGACCGCCTTGAGCACCGCGCACTCCAGCCGGACCTCGCGCGGCACCACCAGCTCGGCCGCGTACCGGCTGAGCCGGCCGGGGCCGTAGCGGGCCCGGGTGGCCTGCTCGGCGGCCAGGCAGAACCGGCCGATCAGCTGGCTGGTGAGGTCCTTCAGCCCGGCCCGGGCGCGGGCGGTGCCGTCGTAGGACTCGGGCCACCAGTCCTGGGCGAGCAGCCGGTCCAGGGCGTCGGCCAGCTCCTCGGGCTCGGCGTCCCGGGCGTAGCGCTCGGCGACCTTGAACAGCTCGGAGCGCTCGCTCGGGGCGCGCAGCGCGGCCGGGTCGATGTGGCCGGCCTGGAGGCCGTCCTCGACGTCGTGGGTCGAGTAGGCGACGTCGTCGGACCAGTCCATGACGGTGGCCTCGAAGCACTTGCGCCCGGCCGGGGAACCGGCCCGCAGCCAGCGGAAGACCGGCAGGTCGTCCGCGTAGACCCCGTACTTCGGCGAGGCCGGGTCGGTGGGGTGGGCGCCGTGCGGCCAGGGGTACTTGGTGGCGGCGTCCAGGGCGGCGCGGCTCAGGTTCAGGCCGACGCTGCGGCCCGGCCAGGGGGCCAGCCGGGCCGGCGCCTCGTCCAGCGGGGCGAAGCGCTTGGGCTCCAGCCGGGTCAGGATCCGCAGCGACTGGGCGTTCCCCTCGAAGCCGCCGCAGGCCTCGGCGGCCTGGTCGAGCGCCTCCTCGCCGGTGTGGCCGAACGGCGGATGGCCGATGTCGTGGGCCAGGCAGGCGGTCTCGACGAGGTCCGGGTCGCAGCCGAGGGCGGCGCCCAACTCCCGGCCGACCTGGGCGCATTCCAGCGAGTGGGTCAGCCGGGTGCGGGGGAAGTCACTGCGCATCGGGGCGACCACCTGGGTGGTGCCGGCCAGCCGGCGCAGGGCGGCGGAGTGGAGCACGCGGGCGCGGTCGCGCTGGAACGCCGTGCGGCCGGGGCGTTTGTCCGGTTCCGGCACCCAGCGGGCCTCGGCGGCGCGGTCGTACGGGGTCGGGGTCGGGGCGTCGGTGAGGCGGTGCGCGGTGTCGTCCATATGCCCCTCACGGTACGCCGCGGCTGTGACACCGGAAGTGTGCCGCGCGCGACGGGGCGCGGGCCGGAACGTGAACCCTTGACCGTACGCCGGTGAGCGCCGGTCCGGGCCAGGCGGGGCCGTGGCCGGGCCCGGCCGGATCCGGCGGGATCGGGCGCGGCCGGATCCGGCGGGATCGGGCGCGGCCGGATCCGGCGGGATCGGGCGCGGCCGGATCCGGCGTGGTCGGGCGCGGACCGGACCGGCCTGCGCCGGTCAGCCCCGGAGCACCTTGAGGACGGCCGCGGCGACGCCCTCCTGGCCCCTGGCATTGGGGTGGATCGCCGCCAGACCGGGTGCCGGGAACGGGGGCTCCACCCAGCGGGCGGGCTCGCCCGCGCACATGTCGTGGCCGGCCGAAGCCGCGGCGAGGTCCACGAAGACCGCCCCGGCGGCCTCCGCCCGCCGCTTCAGCATGGCGTTGAGCTGCTGCTCCTTCTCCACCAGGAAGCCGAGGTCCCCGCCCGCCACGGTCGCACCCAGCACCGGGAGGCAGCTCGCGGGGTCGGCGGGCAGCAGCGACGGGTAGCCGACCACGTAGACCCTGGCCTGCGGGGCCCGGCGCCCGACCTCCTTGAGCGTCTCGCCGAGCCGCTCGCCGGCGGAGTCCACCTTGCGCTGCACCTGGTCGCCGCCGTCCGCGGCGGCGTAGGAGTCCCGGCAGGGCGCGGCGGCGCGGCCCGTACCGACCAGGCCCTTGAGCGCGTCCACCAGGTTCTCCTTGGCGCACTGGCCGACGACCTCCATGAAACCGGCGTCGTTGCCGCCGATCCCGACGGTCACCAGCCGGGTGGCCGGGGTGAGCGCGTCCAGCTGCGGCGGATTGACGCCGCCGTCGGTGGTCTGGGCTCCGGTGAGGTCGCCGGTCCGGGCGCCGCTGCAGCTGACGTCGTGGAACCGTTCGCCCGCCAGGCCGAGCGCCCTGGCCACCAGCGAGGGGTAGTTGACCCCCGAGCGGGCGCAGCCCTTCGGCTCGCCCACCTGGGGGCTGATCTTCAGGCCCGCCGTGTAGGAGTCGCCGAGCGCCACGTACGGCCCGGTGGGCGTCGGGGTCGGCGTCGGGGTCGGCGTGGGCACGGCGGACGTGACGGCGCGCGGCGGCCCCGAACCGTCCGCGGCGGCCGCGACGACGCTGCCGGCACCGGACGACCCGGAGCAGCCGGCGAGCAGGACGGCGGCGAGGCCCGCGCTCAGCGCGCCGCCGAGCGCGCCGATCGGGCGTACGGACAGTGACACGGGAACCCCCCGGGTAGGAACCGTTGACCTTCTCCCTACGACGGCCCGTCCCCCGGGCACCGCAGTCACCAACGCACGGGCGGGCGCGATCGCTCCCGCCCGGCGCGGAAAATCCCGGCAGTGCGAAGCCCCGGGCGACGGTCTCCGTCGTCCGGGGCCTCCTGGCCGGTCGCTCGGGCCCTCACCGCTCGGGCCCTCGCCGGTCGGGCCTTCGCCGGTCGGACCTTCCCCGGTCGGGCCGCTGTTACTCGGGTCCGCGCTCGTGCTCGGCCAGGAACTGCTCGAAGCGCCGGCCCAGCTCGTCCGCCGAGGGCAGGTCCACCGGCTCGGCCAGCAGACTCTCCCGGCCCTGCGAACCGGCCACCGCGTCGTACTGGCCCTCCATGCCGCGGATCGCCGAGCGCAACTCCCCGTCGCCGTGGGCGAGCTGCTCCTCGATGTCGGCGTACACCTCGTCGACCCGCTCGCGCAGCAGGGTGCCGGGCAGCACCAGGCCGGTGGCCGACTGCACGGCCTCCATGATCAGCACCGCCGCCGCCGGGTACGCCGAACGCGCCACGTAGTGCGGCACGTGCGCGGCGAAGCCCAGCACGTCGTGCCCGGCCTCGGCGAGCCGGAACTCCAGCAGCGCCTGGGCACTGCCCGGGACCTGCGCCTGCTCGAACCACTGCGGGTAGCCGGCCGCGAGGTCCATCCGGTTGCCGTGCGGGGTCAGGCCGACCGGGCGGGTGTGCGGCACGCCCATCGGGATGCCGTGGAAGTCGAGGGTCAGCCGGACGTCGAAGCGCTCGACCAGCTCGCGGACGGCGGCGGCGAAGCGCTCCCACTCGACGTCCGGCTCCGGTCCGGTGAGCAGCAGGAACGGCGAACCGGCCGCGTCGTGGACCAGCTGGAGGAGGATCTCCGGCGGCTCGTAGGACGACCACTGCTCCCGGTCGAAGACCATCGCGGGGCGGCGGGCCCGGTAGTCCACCAGACGGTCGTGGTCGAAGCGGGCCACCACCTGCGGCTCGCCCGTCTCCAGCAGGTGGGCGACCACCTGGGCGCCCGCCTCACCGGCGTCCATGAAGCCCTCGAAGTGGTGGAGCAGCACCAGGCCGGCGCCCGTGTCCGACAGCGCGGCCCTCGCCGCGGCCACGGCGGCCACGCCCTGCTGGTCCAGCTCGTACAGCGCCTGGGGATCACGCACCGCTCACCCACACCCCGTTTCTTTCCTCGTCGCGGTTCGCCGTGCGCTCCCTCGCGCGTCGGCCCGCGCTGGGACTCGTGCCCGGCTCTCCACGTCCAGCGTGCGGGGTGCCGCCGGAATTCCCGGCGCGCCCGGCCGGTTCCCGGCGCCGCCCGCCGCGCCCCCGGCGGCCCGACCGGACCATGATCGCACCCACCGGAAAAGGCCCTGGTCAGGGGGGTGCGAACGGTCCCCGTGACAGGCCTCCGAGCCGCCCCGACGGCCATTCGTGTGCCGCGAAGTGACGCATTGCCTTCTGACGGGTATCGTCCTCTCGCTGCCTCGCATCGTCGCGTCGTCGTCACGTCGTCCGTAACGCCGTCGATCACGACCCGGACCGGTGTTCGGCCAGCCACCCACGACGCATCTTGCCTTCACCTGGCCGCCTGCTTCCCTTCGCGCTCTCGTTTCCTCTTCGGCCATCTCGCGGACGCACACTGTCCCCTCGCTCATCCCGCCGGACCGGTCCGTGGACCCGCGTCCGTTCCGGCACCGCGCTGCCCGTCTCCGGGTCGTCGCTCCCCACCCCGCTCGACCGGCCTCCGGCGTGCGCGGGCACCGGTGGGCGCACGCCGGAACGGGGCGAACCGTCCACTGCTGGCCCGCACCGCACCCCGGCACGGGCCAGCACCCTCCGACCGCCGAAGGACCGAAGGTTCCGTGCCCGTACCTGTCATCCTCACCGGCCGCACCGTGCGGCTGGAGCCCCTCGCCGCACACCATGCCGAGGCCATCGCCCAGGCCGGCGCCGAGGACCGTACGACCTACGCCTTCACCCCCGTCCCGCACGGCCTGGAAGCCGCCCGGGAGTACATCGCGCGCGCCCTGGCGGACCAGGCCTCCGGCCGGTCGCTGCCGTTCGCGACGGTGAACCAGGCCGACGGCCGCGTGGTGGGCTCCACCCGGTTCCTCGAACTCGACTACTGGCAGGGGCCGCTCGTCTGGCCGCCGGTGCCGGGCGTGCCGTTCGGGGACCCCGCGACCGCCGTCCCGGACGCCGCCGAGATCGGCAACACCTGGCTGTCCCCGCGGGCCCAGGGCACCGGCATCAACACCGAGGCGAAGCTGCTGATGCTGCGGCACGCCTTCGAGGTGTGGGGCGTGCAGCGGATCTCGCTGCGCGCCGACGCCCGCAACATGCGGTCGCGGGCCGCCATCGAGCGGCTCGGCGCCACCGCCGAGGGCGTCCGCCGGGCGCACTCGCGCGGGCTGGACGGGGTGGTCCGGTCCACAGCGTTCTACTCGATCCTGGACAACGAGTGGCCGGCCGTGCGGGACATCATCGAGCTGCGGATCGCCGCCGCCACCTCGCCGAGCGCCCCGGATCCGGCGATCAACCAGGAGTGCCTTAGACACGGCGGCGGCGGGCACCTGATCACGGCCTGAGGCCCGCCACCCGCCGGTCCGCACCGCGGGCGTCCGCAGGGTGGACCGGCGGGGTGCGGACCGGCGGGGTGCGGACCGGCGGGGTTTCGGCGTGCGCGGTCCGCCCGGCGTCAGGACCCGGTCGGTTCGCCCGTGACCGCGGCCCGGAGCAGGCGGGCCAGCAGGCCGGTGTCACGGTCGCCCCCCGGCTCGGGCGCGCGCTCCGGGCAGGCCTCGACGACCGCGGACACCGGGCGCCAGCCGGCCCGGTCCGGTGCGACCGTCAGCTCCCAGACCGGGTGACCGTCCGGGTGGCAGAGCCGGAGCGTGCCCTCCCGGGTGCGCACCGGCCAGCGGCGGCCCCCGACGAGCGGCCCGGCCCCGCTCCGCAGCAGCTGCCACTGCCCGTCCGTCCACACCGCGTCCGGCACCGGGTGCGGCCGCGGCACCAGCATCTCCGCACGGCCCGGGCCGCCGGACACGCTGCCCGGGGCGGCGAAGGTCCAGGCGGGCAGCGGCTCGCGGGCGGCCAGCCAGGTGGCGGGGATGCCGGCCGTCCCCGTGCGTGCGGCCACGACACCGCCGGTGATCGCGGCGACGGTGTCCGCGTCCCCGCCGGCGGACACCGCCTCCCAGATCGCCGCCGGGTAGTCGGTGAGCCACCGGGCCGCGCACCGGAGCGCGTACGGGACGGTGTCGGCGGCACTGGTCCGACTGCCGTTGCCGAGCACCCGCGCCGCGACGGCGAGGTCCGGTTCGTCGAGCAGCGCGATCGCCTCGGTCAGACCGTCGTGGACGGCGCCGCGCGGGGTGAGCCGACGGACGTCCGCCAGGAAGCCCTCCGGCGTGGTCGGCGTGCTGCGGGCCCGCACCGCGAAGGCGGCGGCCGCCGCGACGGCGACCGCGCCGTCCACCGCCTGCGGGTGGGTGTGGGTGATCAGCGCCGTCCCGACGGCCGGGCGCACCGCCTCCCTCGGGTCGGCCGCGTACGCCGCCCCGAGCGGGGCGACCCGCATCGCGGCGCCGTTGCCGTACGACCCCTGGCCGTCGAACACCGCCGAGGCCAGCGCCCGGGCGTCACCGCCCTCCCGGACCAGGCGCAACAGCCGGTTGGCGGACGGGCCGTAGCCGCGGTCGAAGTCTTGCCGACGGGCGAAGGCGTGGGTGAGGTCGAAGACGTCGATCGCGCCGCGCTCGGTGTGCGCGGCGTACACCGAGCAGGCCATCTCGGTGTCGTCCGTCCACGGCCACGGGCCGGGCGGGGCGGTGCGGGTGGCGAGGTGGGCCCGCGCGGTGGCGGGGACGAAGAACTGCGCGCCGAGAGCGTCGCCGACGGAGAGGCCGTGGAGCGCGTCGAGCGCGGGGCCGGGGTGAGGAATCGTCATCGTGGGCAGCAAGCCCACCCGTCGCGCCGGTCGGCGTCAACCCGACATGACCGGCGACTCCCCCGACGGGCGATGTTTCGCATACCGCCGACCCGGGTGGGAAACACCCCGTCATGACCCGCGCCGCCCCGTCCGCACCTTCCGCCCCGTCCGCACCGTCCATCCCGTCCGCACCGCTCACCCGGCCACGTCGAGCGGCCGGCCCTCGCCCGCTCGTCGAACCGCTGCTGCTGGTCGGCGCCGACCAGCAGCACATCGTCACCCGGGCCCAGCTGCGCGGGCTCGGCGTGCCGTCCGGCACCATCGCGCACCGACTGCGGCCCGGCGGACCGTGGCAGCGGGTGCTGCCCCGGGTGATCTGCCTGCAGACCGGCCGGCTGACCGCGCATCAGCGGCTGCGGGCCGCCCTCGCGTACGCGGGTCCCAAGGGGCGACCCGCGCCGGAGGCCGGGGAGGTGCTGCTCACCGGGACCGCGGTGCTCGCCGACGCCGGCCTCCCCTCCGCCGGACACCCCGCGGACCTCTCCGAGGTGGACGTCCTGATCCCCGGTCGGCGGCGGGTCACCGACCGGGGATTCGTCCGGATCCACCGGGCCGGCGGCGCGATGCCCGGCGGCTTCGAGCGCGACGACGGGCTCTGGAGCACCTCGGTCGCCCGCGCGCTGGCGGACCTCGCTCCCCGGGAGGGCGGACGGCGCCGGTTCCGCGCGCTCTGCGCCGAGGCCGTCCAGCGGCGGCACTGCGAACTCGGCGAGCTGCTCGACCAGTTGCTCGCCCGGCCGGACGCCCGCGCGCTGCCCCGGCTGGCCGCGGTGGTGGAGGAGCTGACGGCCGGGGTGCGCTCGGTGGTCGAGGGCGAGGCCCGGGACGCGGTGCGCGGCGCGGGCCTGCCCGAGCCGCTCTGGAACCCGGTGCTCTTCCTGGACGGACGCTTCCTAGCCGTCCCGGACGCCTACTGGCCGCAGGCCTGCGTCGCGCTGGAGATCGACTCCCGGGCCTGGCACCTGCGCCCGGCCGACCACGAGCGGAGCCTCACCCGGGCCAACCGGCTGACCGCCGCCGGCCTCCCGGTCGTCCGCACCACGCCCCTCCAGCTGCGCCGCGACCCGGGACCGGTGCTGCACGAGCTGACCGCGCTGCTCGCGGCCGGCCCGCACGGGCCGCACGCCCGGGTCAGCTGGCGGCGGGCCCGTTGAGGACGGGGACGGGGGCGGGGCGGCACTGCGTCACGAGCCCGCCCGGCCCTCGGTCTCCCCGCCCTCGGTCTCCCCGCCCTCGGCGGGCCGGCCTTCCGCCTCCCGGCCCGCCTCCTCGGCGGCCGCGGCCAGCCGCTGCAGGACGGCCAGGTGGTCGGCGAGCGCCCGGCGGCCGACGCCGGTGACGGCCAGCCAGGTCCGCGGGCGCTTGCCGACGTAGCCCTTCTTCACCACGAGGTAGCCGGCCTCCTCCAGGGCGCTCGCCGCCTTGCTCAGCACGGAGTCGGAGACCTGGCAGTAGTCCCGGACCGCGGAGAACTCCGCCTCGATGCAGCCGCCGAGGAACGCCACCACGGTGAGCCGGGTGGGGTGCTGGAGCAGCGGGTCGAGCCCGGCCATCAGGCCCCCTCGGACTCGCGCCGGATCCGGGCGTTGAGACGCGTCGCACCCAGCCAGAACAGCGCCCCGGCCGTGACGCCCGCACCACCGCACGACCAGCGGGCGTCGGCGCCCAGCCGGTGGACGATCCCGGCCACGCCCAGGGCGCCCGCGAACACCAGGAGCATCGCGCGGGTCGCCGGACCGCCGAGGCCCGGCGTCCACCCCCTCGCCACACCGCCACGGCGGGTCACCACGGCCCCCAGGGCGCCGCTGACCGCCGCGAATCCGGCACCCAGGACCCCGGCCAGCCAGCTCATGTCGGCCCAGAGGGCGTAGCCCAGGCCGATGCCGTAGAGCGAGAAGCCCACCGCGAAGGTGATGCCGTACCAGGCGGGCGTCTCCTGCGGCGCCCGGGCGGCCGCGCGGGCGCGGGCGGCGAGCCGCAGCGCCTCGGCCGCGGACAGGTCGACGGACGGTTCGACGGGCACGGAATTGCTCATGGGGTCCCCCGAGGTGGTGATCGTTGATCGCGATTCCACTATGGCACGTACTTTCCGTCTTGGAAAGTACTTTCAGAGGGGAGCCGGCCGTCGTTCGGTCCGCCGTTCGGTCCGCCGTTCAGCAACGGGCGTCGATCTCCTGGAAGCTGCCGTAGTGATCGGCCGTCCAGTACTGCTCGCCGGACCCGCCGGTGACCACGCGGCGGGCGCCGCGGTCGGCGGAGCCGGGGGTGACGACGGTGAACTCGTGGTAGTAGCCGGAGCTCTTGCGCGGGAGGCGGCTCTCACGGTTCTCGAAGACGATGCCGTCCGAGCGGTAGGGGTAGGGGCCGCCCTTGGCGATCAGACCGAGGGTGTCGAGGGCCTGGCCGGGCAGTCGGGTGCGGCAGACGTCGGCCATCGCCGGGTCGGTCGGCACCCAGCCGGCAGCGGTGGCCGGTGCGCCGGTCGGCGGGGTGGCGGTGGCCGGGGCCGAGGAGCGCGGCGCGCTGGGCTTCGGCGCCGTCGGGCCGGAGGAGGAGGCGCCGGCCGTCCGGCCGGAGGCCGTCGCGGCGGGCCCGGACGCGCCGCCGGTGTCGTCCGAGTGCGTGCACCCGACCGCGGCGGTGAGCACGCAGAGCAGTGCGGCGGGGACGGTCCACAGGCGGTTTCTGCTGGTCATGGGGCCAGCTTGGCAGCCGGTGGGCCGGGGCCCGGCCAGCCACACGCGTGGCCGGGGCCACAACCGGCGGACGGCCGTCGGCCTCGGCGGGCAGGGGCGGGCGGAGGCGACGGCGGGGCGGAGGCGACGGCGGGGCCGAGAAGCAGGTGGACGGGGCCGGCGCTGGGGCCGGAAAGGCAGGCGGCCGGGGCGGGTACGGACGCCATTGTCCGTTCCCACCCCGGCCGCTTCACGTACGCCGGTTCTCCTGCGCCGAGCTCCGGTGTACGCCCCTCCCCGATGGAGGGGACACGGTCAGCGATCCGGCCGTGCCGTGGGGCCGAGGGCCCCCGGCATCAGCGCGAGTCGCTGCCCGCGGTCTCGATGGCGGCGCGGCCTGCCTCCAGGCGCGCCACCGGGATCCGGAAGGGGGAGCAGGAGACGTAGTCCAGCCCCACCTCGTGGAAGAAGTGCACCGACTCCGGGTCGCCGCCGTGCTCGCCGCAGACGCCGAGCTTGAGGTCGGGGCGGGTGGCCCGGCCGGCCTGGACGGCGTGCTTCACCAGGGAGCCGACACCGTCGCGGTCGATGGTCTCGAACGGCGAGACCCCGAAGATGCCCTTCTCCAGGTAGGCGGTGAAGAAGGAGGCCTCGACGTCGTCGCGGGAGAAGCCCCAGACCGTCTGGGTGAGGTCGTTGGTGCCGAAGGAGAAGAACTCGGCGGCCTCGGCGATCTGGCCCGCCGTCACGGCGGCGCGCGGCAGCTCGATCATGGTGCCGAGCTTGATGTCCAGCTGGACGCCGGTGGACTGGGAGACCTCGGCAAGCACGCGCTCGCACTCGTCGCGGACCAGCTCCAGCTCCTGGACGGTGCCGACCAGCGGGATCATCACCTCGGGGCGCGGGTCGGCGCCGGCCAGCTTGCGCTCGGCCGCGGCCTCGGCGATGGCGCGGACCTGCATGCCGAACAGGCCGGGGATGACCAGGCCGAGGCGCACCCCGCGCAGGCCCAGCATCGGGTTCTGCTCGTGCAGCTTGTGCACCGCCTGGAGCAGGCGCAGGTCGTTCTCGTTCGGGTCCTTGCGGGCCTCGGCGAGGGCGACGCGCACCGACAGCTCGGTGATGTCCGGCAGGAACTCGTGCAGCGGCGGGTCGAGCAGCCGGACGGTGACGGGCAGTCCGTCCATCGCCTGGAACAGCTCCAGGAAGTCGCCCTTCTGCAGCGGCAGCAGGGTGGAGAGCGCGGCCTCGCGGTCCTTGTCGTTGTCCGCGAGGATCAGGTGCTCGACCTCCTTGCGGCGCTCCTCACCGAGGAACATGTGCTCGGTGCGGCACAGGCCGATGCCCTGGGCGCCGTAGCGGCGGGCGCGCCCGCCGTCCTCGGCGTTGTCGGCGTTGGCGCGCACCGCGAGGCGGCGGCGGCCGTCGGCGTGGGACATCAGCCGGTGCACGGCCTGGACCAGACCGCCCTGGACGTCGGCGCCGGCGTGCAGGGTGCCCTCGAAGTACTCCACCACCGCGGAGGGGAGCACGGGTACCTCGCCGAGGTAGACCTTGCCGGTCGCGCCGTCGATCGAGACGACGTCGCCCTCCTCCAGCACCAGGCCGTCGGAGGTGGTCATCCGGCGGCGCTTGGTGTCGACCTCGAGCTCCTCGGCGCCGCAGACACAGGTCTTGCCCATGCCGCGGGCGACGACGGCGGCGTGCGAGGTCTTGCCGCCGCGGGAGGTGAGGATGCCCTCGGCGGCGATCATGCCGTCCAGGTCGTCCGGATTGGTCTCGCGGCGGACCAGGATGACCTTCTCGCCGGAGCGCGACCACTTCACCGCGGTGTAGGAGTCGAAGACGATCTTGCCGATCGCGGCGCCGGGCGAGGCGGCGAGGCCCCTGGCGATCTGCTTGGACTCGGCGTTCGGGGCGAACCGCGGGAACATCAGCTGGGAGAGCTGGCCGCCGGTGACCCGCATCAGGGCCTCGTCCAGGTCGATCAGGCCCTGGTCGACCAGCTGGACGGCGATCCGGAAGGCGGCCGCGGCGGTGCGCTTGCCGACCCGGGTCTGCAGCATCCAGAGCTTGCCGCGCTCGATGGTGAACTCGATGTCGCAGAGGTCGCAGTAGTGGTTCTCGAGCGTCTGCATGATCGCCATGAGCTCGTCGTACGACTTCTTGTCGAGCATCTCCAGCTCGGACAGCGGCAGCGTGTTGCGGATGCCGGCGACGACGTCCTCGCCCTGGGCGTTGGACAGGTAGTCGCCGTAGACGCCCTGGGCGCCGGTGGAGGGGTCGCGGGTGAAGGCGACACCGGTGCCGGAGTCCTCGCCGAGGTTGCCGAAGACCATGCTGCAGACGTTGACCGCGGTGCCCAGGTCGTTCGGGATGCGCTCCTGGCGGCGGTAGAGCCGGGCCCGGTCGCCGTTCCAGGAGTGGAAGACGGCGTGGATGGCGAGGTCCATCTGCTCGCGCGGGTCCTGCGGGAACGCCCGGCCGGTCTCGCGCTCGACGATGCCCTTGAAGACGTCGACCAGCTGCTTCAGGTCCTCGGCGCCGAGGTCGAGGTCGCTGGTGGTGCCCTTGGCGTGCTTGGCCTCGTCCAGGGCCTCCTCGAACAGCTCGCCGTCGACGCCCAGCACGGTCTTGCCGAACATCTGGACCAGGCGGCGGTAGGAGTCCCACGCGAAGCGCTCGTTGCCGGACTGCGCGACCAGGCCGGTCACCGACGCGTCGGAGAGGCCGATGTTCAGGACGGTGTCCATCATGCCGGGCATGGAGAACTTGGCACCCGAACGCACCGAGACGAGCAGCGGGTTGTCGGCCTGGCCGAGCTTCTTGCCCATCTCCTGCTCGAGAGCGTCCAGGTGGGCGCTGATCTCCTCGTGCAGCGAGGTGGGCTCGCTGCCGGTCTCCAGGAAGACCTTGCAGGCCTCGGTGGTGATCGTGAACCCCGGAGGGACGGGGAGACCCAGGTTGGTCATCTCGGCCAGGTTCGCGCCCTTACCGCCAAGAAGATCCTTGAGGTCCTTGTTTCCTTCAGTGAAGGAGTAAACAAACTTCTGCTGGGACGCCACGGGTCGGTCTCCTCGCACACGGTTGCCCTGACGCCGGAGAACATACCCATTTCGAAGGCACTTCTGCGCCGCCAATAGGCCGTACGTGGCCAGGACCGGCACGTAACCCGCTAGATCGAATGCCTTGAACGGCGTTCACCTCTGGTGGCGAAATCGTCCGGATGACGCGAGAGTGCATTCAAGTCTTGAAGGCGAGGAAACCGGAAGATCACACGTCCGGAACACACGGTAGCGACCGGCCGTCCGAGCTGACGGCCCGGCTTGATTTCCTGCACCCTCAGTGCCCGATCCACCGCCACCCCCTTCGGGAAGCGATCCGCCCCCGACTTGTTCATTTCGTCCTGTCGGGCCCCTGGGGTGAGCAGGGTATGTGGCAAGCGTCACGGGCACATCTCACCGATCGAGCGTAGGCCGACTCCGCCCATCGTCGCACTGCGTCCAGAAACGTGCCCGCTCCGTGACATTCGATTGCCGAAAAGGAGCCCTCTTGTCCAGAACGGCAAAGAGGGCTGGGACGGGGTGGCAATCGACCCTGGAGGGGTATTTTTGCCACCCCGTATAGATCATCCGCCAGAGGTGTCCGATTCGGCATCTTCGCCCGGTCGGGCGCAGTCGTACGGATCGTCCAACCAGCCTTCCGGCAGGACGACCCGGTTGTTGCCGCTGGTCCGCCCGCGCGGGCCGTCGGCGCCGATCGGCCAGGCCTGCGACTGCTCCACCAGGGCCAGGGTTTCGGCCAGTTCGGCCAACGAGGACGAGTTGGCCAGCTTCACCCGCAGCTCCGAGCCCACCGAGAAGCCCTTGGTGTACCAGGCGACGTGCTTGCGGAAGTCGATCACACCCCGGGCCTCGTCGCCCAGCCACTCCCCGAGCAGCTGCGCGTGGCGGACCATCGCCCGCGCCACATCGGCGAAGGTCGGGCGGGCGTGGTCCACCTCGCCCTCGAAGATCGCCACCAGGTCCTTGAACAGCCACGGCCGGCCCAGGCAGCCGCGGCCGACCACCACGCCGTCGCAGCCGGTCTCGCGCATCATCCGCACCGCGTCGTCCGCCGACCAGATGTCCCCGTTGCCGAGCACCGGGATCTCCGCCGGCACCGACTCGCGCAGCCGGGCGATCGCCGACCAGTCGGCGGTGCCGCCGTAGTGCTGGGCGGCGGTGCGCCCGTGCAGGGCGATCGCGGCGACGCCCTCCTCGGCGCCGATCCGGCCGGCGTCCAGGTAGGTGAGGTGGTCGTCGTCGATGCCCTTGCGCATCTTCATGGTGACCGGCAGGTCACCGGCGTTGGACACGGCCTCGCGGAGGATCTCGCGCAGCAGGTTGCGCTTGTACGGCAGCGCCGAGCCCCCGCCCTTGCGGGTCACCTTGGGGACGGGGCAGCCGAAGTTGAGGTCGATGTGGTCGGCGAGGCCCTCGTCGGCGATCATCCGGGCCGCCTTGCCGACGGTCACCGGGTCCACGCCGTACAGCTGGATCGAGCGCGGCTTCTCGCTCGGGTCGAACTTGATCAGCTGCATCGTCTTGGCGTTGCGCTCGACCAGGGCCCGGGTGGTGATCATCTCGGACACGTAGAGGCCCTTGCCGCCGCTCTGCTCGCGGCAGAGGGTGCGGAACGGCGCATTGGTGATGCCCGCCATCGGCGCCAGCACCACGGGCGGCCAGACCTGCATCGGGCCCACGGTCAGCGGCGCGAACTCGGCGCCGGCGGCCGTCGCGGTCGCGGTGGCGGTCGCAATGGCGGTGGCACTCGCGATGGTGGTGGTGGTCGCGGTGGCGGTCGCGGTGGCCCGCTCGTTCGCGGTGACCTGCGCGTTCACGGTGGCGGTGCCGCCGGCGGTGCCGGTCGCGGTGCTCGGCTCGGTGGGTGCGGGCGGGACTGTCATGCGCGGCTGACCTCGGGGACGACGGGCTGGGGGACTCTTCATTGTCCCCCACCCGGCGCAGCCGCCCGGGCGGCTCCCGGCCGGGGCCCTCGGCCGGGGCGCTCGCCCGGGGTCCTGCGGTGCCCGTGGGCCGGCGCCTGGCGGGGGAGCCGCCGCCGGCCCGGTGCTCACCCGTCGTCGGCGGCGGTGTCCTTGGCGAAGATCGACACCGAACCGGAGCTGACCGAGATCCGCACCTTGTGCGGGCTGGAGCGATCGGCCAGCGCCGGATCGATCCCGCCCCGTGGGACCGTTCCGCCCTCGAAGTCGTAGCGGGACCCGCTCGGCAGGCCCAGCAGCACCGATCCCGACGTGACACCGATGTCCACGGCCGAGGGTGCGGTGCGGAAGCCCAGCTCCACCGAACCCGAGGTGGCGGCCACATCGGCGCTCGGGGAGCGGAGGCGGCTGCCGCGCACGGCGCCGGAGGTGGTGCGCACGGTCAGCGGGCCGGACGCGTCGGTCACCCTGACCTCCCCCGAGGTGGAGACCAGATCGATCGCCCCGGTCACGCCGGCGATGTCGATGGTGCCACTGGACTGTCTGCCGGTCACCGAGACCCCGGGCGGCACCTCCAGCTCGATCGCCGCCCCGCAGGCGAAGTCACTGACCGGCAGCATCTGGTTGCAGGCCATCCGGACGTCGAGCTCGCCCTGGTCGAACAGCGCCGCGACGACCGGCTTCCGGATCATCCAGTTCAGGTACTGCCCGACCACCACCCGGCCCTCCTGGCCGGGGCGGATCCGGACGGTGGCCTTGCCGGTGTCCAGCCTGACCCTGGTCACCGCGACCCCGTAGGACTTCTCCGACCGCGTCTGCTGCTGCACCGCCATCGCCCAGGTCTGCACGGCTCCGGTCAGCATCGTCACCACCAGCGCGAGGGTGCCGAGCACGCGCCAGCCCCGTCGGCCGCCGCGGGTGGACCCGGCCGCCCGCTCCGGTGCGCCGGCCGCCGTCGGCCCCCTGCCGGTCGGCGGCCCGGCACCCGGCGTGGGCCCGGCACCCGGCGTGGGCTCGGCACGCGGCGTCGTCATGCCACCTCCAGGAAGCGCAGCACCGCCATCACCCGGCGATGGCTGTCGTCGGCCGGCGGCAGGTCGAGCTTGGCGAAGATCGAATTGATGTGCTTGGCCACCGCGCTGTCACTGACCACCAGGGCGCCCGCGATCGCGGCGTTCGACCGGCCCTCCGCCATCAGGGCGAGCACGTCCCGCTCGCGGGGGGTCAGCCGCTCCAGCGGATCGCGGTGGCGGCGGACCAGCAGCTGGGCGACCACCTCCGGGTCCAGGGCCGTCCCGCCCTCGGCGACCCGCTGCAACGCGTCGACGAACTCGTCCACATTGGCCACCCGCTGCTTGAGCAGGTAGCCGACCCCGCTGGTGTTGCTGGTCAGCAGGTCCGCGGCGTAGCGCTCCTCCACGAACTGGGAGAGCAGCAGCACCGCCACCTCCGGCCACTGCCGGCGGATGACCAGCGCGGCCCGGACGCCCTCGTCGGAGTAGCCCGGCGGCATCCGGACGTCCGCGACCACCACCTGCGGGCGGTGTTCCTCCACCGCGCCGAGCAGCGCCTCGGCGTCCCCGACGGCGGCGGCCACCTCGTAGCCCACCGCCTCCAGGACCTTGACCAGGCCGACCCTGAGCAGGACCGAGTCCTCGGCGATCACAGCACGCACGGCAACTCCACGGTGATGGTGGTCGGGCCCCCGACGGGGCTGAGCACGGACAGGGACCCGTCGACCGAGGCGGTGCGCTGGCGCAGACCGGTCAGACCGGTGCCGCGCGCGGCGTCCGCCCCGCCCACGCCGTCGTCGCTGACGACCAGGCGCAGCCGGCCGCCGACCGTCCGCACCGAGACGTCCACCCGGGAGGCCCTGGCGTGCTTGGCGACGTTGGTCAGCGCCTCGGAGACGGTGAAGTAGGCGACGGCCTCGACGGTCGGCGCTATCCGCTCGGCCAGCTCGACGTCCAGCCGGACCGGCAGCGGGACGCGGGCCGCGATGCCGGAGAGCGCCGCGTCCAGCCCGCGGTCCTCCAGGACCGCCGGGTGCAGCCCGCGGACGAGGTCCCGCAGCTCGTCGATGGCCGCCTGGGCCTCCTCGTGGGCCTCGACGATCACCTGCATGGCCTCGGGCGGGACGTCCTTGAGGGTGCGGCGGGCCAGGCCCAGGTTCATGGCGAGGGAGGTGAGCCGCTGCTGGGCGCCGTCGTGCAGGTCGCGCTCGATCCTGCGGCGCTCGGCGTCGACCGCGTCCACCAGCCCGGCCCGGCTCTCCACCACCTCCTCGATCCGGTGCTCCAGCACGGCCGTCCGGCCCGGGCCGAGCATGCGCACCGCGAGCGCCTCGTCCAGCCGGGCCAGCAGGGCGACCAGCCGGGGCAGCACCACCAGGAGGGCCAGACCGCCGACGGTGAGCGGGATGTCCGTCTTCGGCCACTGGTCCACGACCGGCGAGGAGGGCGGCATCAACCAGGCCCAGCCGAAGACCGTCGAGGCCACCAGGGCCGCGCCGCACGCCCAGAGCACGGCCAGCGCGCCGGCCGCGACCAGCGGGCCGGCCACCAGGTGGTAGCCGACCTGGGGCCAGCTGACACCGGTGCGCAGCGCGGTCACCAGGCCCCCCTGGGTCCCGACGGGCCGCAGCAGGGGCGGGACGGCCACCCCGCGCAGCGCGCGCAGCCGGGCGCGCTGCGCGGTGGAGAGCGGACGGATGCCGAGCAGGATCAGGCCCAGGACGACCAGGGCCGCCTTGGGGGTGGTGACGGCCAGCCAGACGGGCAGGGCGAGGGGGATTCCGGCGGCGACGAACCGGGCGTCCCGCCAGAGCGCCACCGGCCACGGAGGCCGGGCGGCGCTCCCGGCGAGCGCACGGCGCAGCTTCGTGGAGGGCATGGCGGACAGCCTAGAGCGGCATGATCGACCGTCACCATGAAGGGGGCTGCCGAGAAAT
The DNA here is from genome assembly GCA_000719695.1 of Streptomyces sp. NRRL F-6131. GTDB lineage: Bacteria > Actinomycetota > Actinomycetes > Streptomycetales > Streptomycetaceae > Kitasatospora. The sequence continues at coordinate 6,682 of JOHN01000048.1, read as the reverse complement.
GGTGAAGCTGGGTACACCCCCGATTCGGATCGGTGCACTACCGACAACGCCGTCCCGGGCGGCGAGTCTTGAGGGCATGACGAGCACCGCATCGCACTCCGCCGATCTGCCGCACGGGCGTCCGACCCACGGCGTCGCCTCCGCCACGGCTGCGGCCGCGGCCGCAGCCGCCCCGGTCGGGCCGCTCGGGGGGCGGCTGCCGGTCGGGCCCACCGGCCTCGGGGGTCCCGCCGGGCCGTGGTCGGTGCGCAGCGTGCCGGGCGGCCGGCGGCGCGGCCGGGCGGCCGTGGAGGTCTACGAGCACGACGAGCTGGTGGACGTGCTGGTCGCGTCCCGGCTCACCGGCGGACTGCTGCGCGGGGCCCGTGCCTGGGCCGGCCCCGGCACCGGATCGGGCGGGCGCCGCCGTCCCCGGCACGGGCTCGCCTGGGGCCGGCTGCCGCGCGGCGTCGCGGTCCCGGTCGTCGGCTTCACCCGCGGGCGGCTGTTCCGCCTGCCGGGCCGGACCGCCCCGGTCGTCGCGGCGGCCGAGGTGGTCACCGTCGCCGGGGAGTTCTGGCTGGCCTGGGCCGAGGGCGTCTTCGACGGCGTGCTCGTCGAGGCGGGCGGGGCCGGCGCCGAGCGGTCACCGCTGGCCCGGGCCCGCACCCGCGCCGGCACGGACGTCCACGCCGACGCCGACGCGCACGCCGACACTGCGGTCTCCGGGGGTGCCCGATGAGCGCCGCGGTCCGCGTCCCCCGGTCCGGCCTCCCCGCGTTCGGTCCGCTCACCGAGCGGGTGCCCGCGGTCGCCGCCTTCCTGCTGCTGCCCTGGGTCGCCGTGCTCGCGGCCGCCGGAGAGACCGCCTGGGTCGCCCTCGACCTGTGCGAACTCGCCGCCCTGCTCCGGCTGGACGCCGTGCTGCGCCGCCGCGGTCCGGCCACCGCCGGGCCGGCCGCCGTGGTGGCCCTGCTGCTCGCGGTCGACGCCCTGGTCGACGTCGCCACCGCGGCTCCGGGCCCGGAGACGCTCGCCGCGCTGATGATGGCGGGCTGCGTCGAACTCCCGCTGGCCGCGCTCTGCCTGGCCCTCGGTCTGGCCCGCGCCGGGCGACCGTCAGTGGAGCGGCACCGCCGTCACCGTCCCCGTCCCCGTCCCCGCCGACGGCAGGCGGACGGGCAGCCGCGCCAGCAGCGCGGCGGTCTCCTCGTCCTTCGGGGTGTAGACGACCATCCGCGGCCCCTGCGCCGGGCCGAGCCAGAAGCTCGTGTAGTCGAGGCGGAGCAGCCCCACCTCCGGCACCAGGAAGCGCTTCAGCCCGTTCCCCGGCCGCAGGACGTCGTGCCGCTGCCAGGCCGCGTCGAACACCGGGGAGGCCTTGCGCAGCCGGCAGAGCAGCGCCCGCCACGCGGGCTCGGCCCCGTGGTCGCCCATCCCGGACCGGAAGCGGGCGACCATGACGTCCCGCTCCTCCTCGTGGTCCACCAGCACGTCGTGGAAGCGCGAGGGGGTGAAGGCCAGCCACATCAGATTGCGGTCCGCGGGCGGCAGCGTCTCCAGGTCACCGACGATCCCGGTGTACTGCGCGTTGTACGCCAGCACGTCGTAGCGGGAGTTGATCACCGCGGCCGGGTAGGGGGCCATCCGGTCCAGGGTCATCCGGACCGCGGGCGTGACGGTCGGGCACTCCCGCACCGGCGCCGGATCCTCCGCCCCGGCCAGGGTGAACAGATGGGCCCGCTCGCTGGGGTCGAGCAGCAGGGCGCGGGCCACCGCGTCCAGCACCTGGACGGACACCTGGATCTCGCGCCCCTGCTCCAGCCACGTGTACCAGGTGACCCCGACGGCGGCGAGTTGCGCCACCTCCTCACGGCGCAGCCCCGGCGTCCGCCGCCGACCGGTCGGCGGCAACCCCACCTGCTCGGGGGTGATCCGCTCCCGGCGGCTGCGGAGGAACGCCGCGAGTTGTTGCCGCCGCGGATCGGCGGACGCCTTCTCCGCCGGCGCCTTCTCCGCAGGTGCTGCGACGGTGGCGGCCGTTGCGGTGGGTGCCGTGACGCCGGCTGCCGCGACGCTGGTGGTCAGACTCATGCCCCCAGCATGCGGCACGCGCCATCCTGTTGCCAGGTACTTCTTATACCTGGACAACCACACTCTGGTACCAGGGTGTAATGCGGCGGATCGTATGACCGTGACCCAGCAACTGACCGCCACCAGGCCCCTCGCCACCGGCCACCCGGCCACCGCCTCCACCGCCACCGCCGCCTCCCCTGCCGCCACCGGCACCACGCGCTCCCCGGCGCCCTCCGTGCCCTCCCTCGGAACCGCCGGACTGGTCACCGTCCTGCTCGGGGCGTTCCTCCCGATGCTCGACTTCTTCATCGTCAACGTCGCCCTGCCGACCATCGACCACGACCTCGCCGCCGGCCCCGCCGTCCTGGAGCTGGTCGCCGCCGGGTACGGCATCGCCTTCGCCGTCCTGCTCGTCCTCGGCGGCCGGCTCGGCGACATCTTCGGCCGCCGCCGTCTCTTCGTCGCCGGAGCCGCCGCCTTCGCCGTGACCTCGCTCGCCTGCGGGCTCGCCCCCGGAGCATGGAGTCTGGTCGCCGCCCGGGCCGCCCAGGGGGCCTCGGCCGCCCTGCTGATCCCCCAGGTCCTCGGCACCATCACCGCCGCCACCCACGGTGCCCGGCGCGGTCGCGCGCTCTCGGTCTACGGCGCGGTCGGCGGCATCTCGGTGGTCATCGGGCAGGTCCTCGGCGGCATGCTGGTCGCGGCGGACCTGTTCGGCACCGGCTGGCGCTCGGTCTTCCTGCTGAACGTCCCCTTCGCCCTGCTCGCCCTCGTCCTCGCCCTGCGCTTCGTCCCGGAGAGCCGCGCCCAGCAGGCCGCCAAGGTCGACGTGGCCGGCACCGTGCTGCTGACCGCCGCCCTGCTCGCCCTGCTGGTCCCGCTGATGGAGGGCCGCGCCGCCGGCTGGCCGCTCTGGTCCTGGCTGCTGCTCGCGCTGTTCCCCGTCCTCGCCACCGCCTTCGCCCTGGTCGAACGCCGGGTCGAGCGCCGCGGCGGCGCGCCGCTGGTCCCGCCCACCCTGCTGCGCATCCCCGAGATGCGGCACGGCCTCGGCATCGCCCTCCCCTACTTCGGCGGCTTCGGCGGCTTCATGTTCGTCATCGCCGTCGCCCTCCAGCAGGGCCTGCACCTGGGCCCGGTCGCGGCCGGCTGGGCGCTGGTCCCGATGGCGGTCGGCTACTTCACCGCCTCGCTCTCCGGCCCGCGCCTCATCGGCCGCTTCGGCAGCCGGGTGCTGACCGCCGGCGCGGCCGTCCAGGCCCTGGGTCTCGCCACCCTGGCCGTCACCGTGCTCGCCGACTGGAACGGGTTCTCCCCGCTGCGGATGGCCCCGGGCGTCGCCCTCGCCGGAATCGGGCAGGGCCTGATCGGCACCCCGCTGTTCCGCGTCGTGCTCTCCAAGGTCCCCGCCGCCCGGGCGGGCGTGGGCAGCGGCGTCCTCGCCACCAGCCAGCAGTCCAGCCTGGCGCTGGGTGTCGCCACTCTCGGCACCCTCTACCTGAGCCTCTCGCCCTCGCTGGGCATGGGCCGCGCGCTCGCCCTCTGCCTGGGCATCCAGTTGCTGGGCTCGTTCACCGTCTTCTACCTGACGACCCGACTCCCCCGTTCCATCGGCTGACGGCCGGGTCCGGGCCACCGGCCTCGTCGTGACCTCCCGCTCCCGGGCGGGTCACGACGAGGCCGTGCTACTCGGAGCCCGCCGGACGCAACTCGCACCGCCCGTCGACGCACGCACGCTGCAGCCGCCCGCGTGACACCGTCTCCATCAGCCCGATCACCCAGCACGTCGGACACCCGCGCAGCGCGAGCACCCCGACCGGGAGCAACAGCAGTGCCACCGGGCCCGCGAACGGCACCAGCGCGAACGCCCCGATCAGCGCGCCGAACCCCACCGCGCCCCGGGCCAGGTGCCCGGCGACCGTCCGGCTCGCGAACCCCGACGACCCGCCCATCACCACCCCCCGCCGACCGTGGCGGCCCGGACCGCCGCCCGGGCCCGGTGCAGCCGGGACTTCATGGCGGCGGTGCTGAGTCCCAGCGCATCGGCGACGGTCCGCCCGGCGAGGCCCTGCACGTCGCGCATGATCAGCACCCGGCGCTGGTCCTCGGGCAGCGCGGCGATCGCCTCGGCGACCCGGCCGGCCTCCAGCCGCCCCAGCACCTCGTCCTCCACCGAGCGGAACGACCTCTCGCCGACCGCCGGACGCTCACCCGGCACCGGACGCGCGCCAAGCAGCGGGCGTGCCCGCCGCAGGCACTCGTTCCGCACGATCCGGAACATCCACGAGGCCAGTGCCCCGGTCGCCCGCAACATGCCGATCTTGCGGTAGAGGATGATCAGCGCCTCCTGCGCCGCGTCCTCGGCGTCCTCCGGCGTGGCGCAGAGCGACCGCGCGAAGCGCTGGACATGGGGATGCGCCCCCGACACCAGTGCCGCGATCGCCTCCACGTCCCCGTCCTGCGCGGCGGACACCACCGAACTCGCCGGCCACTCCCGCACCTCAGCCACGCCGCCGCCCCCAGGCCCGCAGCACCGTCACACTGCACGCGCCGATCAGCAGCACACCGACCGCCACCGCCACCCAGATCATCGTCATCGCCTCCTGTCGTGCCCCGGCCCTCGCCGAAGCCCTCCATAAGAGGCCGCGGTCCCGCGGAAGGATTCACCCCGATCGACGACGGATCTCACTCCGAGGTCGGCTCTGCGTCCGGCTGTGCGTCCGGGGCCGAGGTCGGCTCCGAGGTCGGCTCGCCGAGTTCGGTGAAGAGGGTGAGCTGGAGGGCGCCGGGGGCTTCGAGGCGGGAGTTGAGGGAGTTCCAGGGGGTCCGGACGGGCTCGGCGATCACCTCGGCACCGGCGGCGGCGAGCCTGGCGGTGGTGGCGGTGGAGTCGTCGACCTGGAAGGCGACGCGGAGGTGTCCGGCGACGCGGCGGCCGACCTCCACCTCGTCGATGAAGTCGGCATGGCCCGGGTCGGCGATCTCCAGGGTGGCGCGGCCGGCCTCCAGGATGGTGACCCGTCCGTCGGGGGAGGCGAAGGCGGCACGTTCGGGGAGGCCGAGGACGTCGCGGTAGAAGTGCAGCGCCTGCTCGTAGTCGGCGGCCGTGACGACCAGGCGCAGTTCACGGACGGCGGGAACGGGGGCCCCGGCGGACGGTTCGGACATGTCGACTCCTGACGGCTGGTGGACTCGGAGGCGTCAACCGCACGGCGGGGAGGGCTGATTCCCCGGGCGGGGGCGAAGACCGGGGAGCAGGAGGAGAACGGGGCACCGCGGCCCGGCGGCGAAAACCCGGTCGCCGAGCCGCCCGACTTCATGTCAGCATGACGATATGAGTGACGAGCACGCGATCGGCCCCGTCGACACCCGCAACCGCGCCGACCTGATCACGGCCGTGGCGGTCGGTGCCCGGCCCAAGTGGCTGATGTTCTGGGGTCATCAGTCGCAGCGGGACGGCACGGTCGGGGCCGGTGTGCTGAGCCAGTGGTGGCCCGACCACCCGTTCACCGTCGACGGCGTGACCTACCCGACCGCCGAGCACTGGATGATGGCGGGCAAGGCCCGGATGTTCGGCGACGCGAAGACCCTCGCCCTGATCCTGGCCGCCCCGAGCGCCGCCGAGGCGAAGAAGCTGGGCCGGCAGGTCCGCGGCTTCGACGACGCCACCTGGCGCGAGGGCCGCTTCGAGCTGGTCGTCGCGGGCAACGTCGCCAAGTTCGGCGGCCACGAGGACCTCCGCCACTACCTGCTGTCGACCGGTCGGCGCGTGCTGGTGGAGGCCAGTCCGCTCGACCGGATCTGGGGCATCGGCCTCGCGGCGGACAACGAGCGCGCCGAACGGCCCGCCGAGTGGCGCGGCGAGAACCTGCTCGGCTTCGCCCTCATGGAGGCCCGCGCCCGGCTCGCGGCCACCACCGGCGCGACCGCCACCGACGCCACCTCCGACGCCACCGCCACCGACGCCACCTCCGGCGCCACCGCCACGGCGTAGGAGGCGCGTGCGCAGAGGGCGCACGCCGGGTTGCTCACCACCCGTGCGCCCTCTGCGCCCCCCGGACACCACTCGCAAGACAGTGGACGCACTGCCGTAACTCCAGCGCCGTATTCCAACGCCAGGATGGCTGGCCGTCAGGGCCAAGTTGGACAGGTTGCGGTGATCATGCGTACACGGCACACGGAACAGCCCCTCGCCCCGCACGCGGACGTCCGCGAGAGCGAGCAGGATGCCTTCGAACTCAGGTCCCAGCTGGACGAGTTACTGCGCGCCAGCCAGTACGCGGGGCAACGTGAGCGCCGGCTCGTCGAGGCCGTCCGGGCACTGCCGGACCGGCAGCGGGCGGACGGCGAGCTGCTGCGACAGCTGGCCCAGGCCAGGAGGCTGCGCGAGGGACTGGGCGCCCGCTGCCTGGAGTTGAGCGAGCGGCTGAAGACCCTGGAGGAGCGGCTGCGCCAGCCCGCGCCGCGCCTCGGCACCGGCGACCGACCGGCGGGCGACGGCGAAGCCACCCGCGGGACCGCGAACGACACGGGCGGAACCGGCGGCACGGACCGCACCGACGGTACGGACGGGCCCACCCGACCCGCCGGCCCCACCGGGCCCGCCCACGGCACCCCCGCCCACGAC
>JOHN01000047.1 GCA_000719695.1 Streptomyces sp. NRRL F-6131 | reverse complement strand
GTGCATCAGTTCGGTGCCCATGCCGGTCCACTGGGAGCCCTGGCCGGGGAAGACGAAGACGGTCCTGCCGGGCTGGGCCGCAGCCGTGCCGGTGACGACCCGGGGGGAGGGTTCGCCGGTGGCGAGTGCGGTCAGGGCGGCCCGGAAGTCGGCGGTTTCTTGGCCGATCAGCACGGCCCTGTGGTCGAAGACCGTCCGGGTCACGGCGAGGGCGTGGCCGATCTCGGCGGGGGTCGCCTGCGGGTGGCGGTCGAGGTGGTCGAGGAGCCGGCGGGCCTGGTCGGCCAGCGCGGCCGGGGACTTCGCGGAGAGCGGCCACGGCACGGTTCCGTCCGTGACGACGGTCGGCTCCGGCGTGGTCTCATCGGCTTCGTCCTGCGGCGCCTGCTCGACGATCAGGTGGGCGTTGGTGCCGCTGATGCCGAAGGAGGAGACGGCGGCGCGGCGCGGGCGTCCCGTCTCCGGCCAGGAGCGTTCCTCGGTGAGCAGCTCCACCGCGCCCGCCGTCCAGTCGACGTGCGAGGACGGCTCGTCCACGTGGAGGGTCCTCGGCAGGGTGCCGTGCCGCATGGCCAGGACCATCTTGATCACGCCGCCCACGCCCGCCGCGGCCTGGGAGTGACCGATGTTCGACTTCAGCGAGCCCAGCCACAGCGGCCGGTCCTGAGGCCGGTCCTGACCGTAGGTGGCGATCAGCGCCTGCGCCTCGATCGGGTCGCCGAGGGCGGTCCCGGTCCCGTGCGCCTCGACGACGTCGACGTCCTGTGCCGACAGGCCCGCGCCGGCCAGGGCCTGGCGGATCACGCGCTCCTGGGACGGCCCGTTGGGGGCGGTCAGGCCGTTGCTCGCGCCGTCCTGGTTGATGGCCGAGCCGCGGATCACCGCGAGCACCTGGTGGCCGTTCTTCCGCGCCTCGGAGAGCCGCTCCAGCAGCAGCAGGCCCACGCCCTCGGACCAGGCCGTGCCGTCCGCCGCCTCGGCGAACGCCTTGCACCGCCCGTCCGACGCGAGCCCGCGCTGCCGGCTGAACTCCACGAGCAGGCCCGGCGTCGCCATGACGGCGACACCGCCGGCCAGCGCGAGGTCGCACTCGTCGTTGCGCAGCGCCTGGGCGGCCATGTGCATCGAGACCAGGGAGGAGGAGCAGGCGGTGTCCACCGTCAGCGCCGGGCCCTGGAGGCCGAGCGTGTACGAGATGCGGCCCGAGGCGACGCTCGCGGTGTTGCCGGTCAGCAGGTACCCGTCGTACCCGGCGGCGCCGTCGTGCAGCTGCGGGCCGTACTCCTGGGTCATGGCGCCGACGAACACGCCGGTCCGGCTGCCGCGCAGCGCGGTCGGGTCGATGCCCGCCCGCTCGATCGCCTCCCAGGAGGTCTCCAGGAGCAGCCGCTGCTGCGGGTCCATCGCCGTCGCCTCGCGCGGGCCGATCCCGAAGAACGCGGGGTCGAAGGTCGCCGCGTCGGACAGGAATCCGCCCTTGGCGACGTACGAGGTGCCCTGGCGGTCCAGGTCGGGGTCGAGGAGCCGCCCGAGGTCCCACCCGCGGTCGGCGGGCAGGTCGGTGATGGCATCGACGCCCTCGCTGACGAGGCGCCACAGGTCCTCGGGGCCGCGGACGTCCCCCGGGTAGCGGCAGGCCATGCCGACGATCGCGATCGGCTCGTCCGCCTCGGCGGCGAGCGGGGAACGGTGGGCGATGGTGCTGTCGGACTCCTCGTCCGGGCCCAGCAGCGCGGTCCGGAGGTAGTGGGCGACGGCGGTGGGGGTCGGGTGGTTGAAGAGCAGGGGCGCGGGCAGCTTCAGGCCGGTGAGGCCACCGAGACGGTTGCGCAGTTCGACGGAGGCGAAGGAGTCGAAGCCGAGGTCCTTGAACGTGCGGTCGACGTCCACCGTCTCCGGGGTGACGTGGCCGGTGATGGCCGCGACCTCGGCACGGATCCGGTCGGCGAGGATCTGCTCTTGCTGGGCCGGGGACGCCTTCCCGAGCCGGTCGAGGAGCGGCGAGGACGCGGCGTGCGGAGCCGTGAACTCGGGCTGGTCGGTGACCACCTCGTCCTCGGCGTCGGCGGTGCCGGCCGTCGGCAGGTCGATCCAGTGACGCTGCCGCTGGAAGGGGTAGGTGGGCAGGCCGAGGTGGGTGGGCGTGCCGGCGGGGAAGAAGGCGGACCAGGTGGCGGGGGTGGTGGCTGGGTGAGGACGGGGTGGGGGCTGATCTCGATGAAGAGGGTGTGGCCGTCGTTCAGCAGCGAGCCGGTGGCGGCCTGGAACTGGACGGTGGTGCGCAGGCTTTCGTACCAGTAGGCGGCGCCCATGACGGTCGTGTCGGGCATCGGGCCGTCGGCGTGGTCGCCGACCGTGGAGTAGAACGCCACCTGCGCCGCGCGCGGGCGCACCGGGGCGAGCGTCTCCAGCAGTTCGTCCTGGAGCGCCTCGACGTGGGGGGAGTGGGAGGCGTAGTCGACGGGGATCCGGCGGGCCTGGATGCCCTCGGTCTCGCAGTGGGCGAGGAGTTGGGCCAGCGCGTCGGCGTCGCCGGCGACCACGGTGGCCGACGGTCCGTTGACCGCAGCGACGGCCACGCGGCCGTCCCAGCGGGCGAGGAGGTCTTCGGCGTCGACCCGGGGGAGCGGCAGGGAGACCATGCCGCCGTGGCCCGCGATGCGGGTGATGGCCTGCGAGCGCAGGGCGACGATGCGGGCGGAGTCCTCCAGGGAGAGCACGCCGGCGATGTGGGCGGCGGCGATCTCGCCCTGGGAGTGGCCCACGACGGCGTCGGGGGTGGTGCCCAGGTGTTCCCAGAGGCGGGCCAGGGAGATCATCATCGCCCACAGCGCGGGCTGGACGACGTCCACGCGGTCCAACTCGGGTGCGCCCGGAGCCTGCTGGAGAACCTCGACGAGGTTCCAGCCGGTGTGCGGCTGAAGCGCGGCGGCGCAGGCGGTGAGGTGCTCGGCGAAGACCGGTGAGGTGCGCATCAACTCAACACCCATGCCCGCCCACTGCGAGCCCTGGCCGGGGAAGACGAAAACGGTCCTGCCCGGCTGGGCAGCAGTACCGGTGACCAGCTGCGGCGAGGGTTCGCCGGTGGCCAGTGCGGTCAACGCGCCCTGGAAGTCGGCTACTTCGCGGCCGATCAGCACGGCCCGGTGGTCGAAGACCGACCGCGTCACGGCCAGCGCGTGGCCGATCTCGGTGGGCGTGGCCTGCGGGTGGCCGTCGAGGTGGTCGAGGAGCCGCTGCGCCTGGTCGGCCAGCGCTGCCGGGGACTTCGCGGACAGCGCCCACGGCACCGTCCCGTCCGTCACCACGTCCGGCTCGTCCGGCTCGGCCGTGCTGTCGTCGGCCGTCCACTCGCGCAGGACGACATGGCAGTTGGTGCCGCCCATACCGAAGGAGCTGGTGCCCGCGACCAGCGGGCGGTCCGGCCGGGGCCAGGGGGTGAGGTCCTGCTGGACCCGCAGACGGAGCTCGTCGAAGGCGATGTCGGGGTTGGGCGTCTCGAAGTTGAGGCTGGGCGGCAGCTCCCGGTGCCAGATGCTGAGCACAGTCTTCAGCAGTCCGGCGACGCCCGCCGCACCCTCCAGGTGACCGATGTTGGTCTTCACCGACCCCACCCGCAGCGGGCGGTCGGCGGGCAGGCCGTTGCCGAGCGCGGCACCCAGGGCGGCTGCCTCGATGGGATCACCCACGGGAGTTCCGGTGCCGTGCAGCTCGACGTACTGGACGTCCTCGGGGGCGGTCCCGGCGCGCTGGTGCGCGCGGCGGACGACCTCCTCCTGGGCGCGGGCGCTGGGGACGGTGAGGCCGGGGGTGGCGCCGTCGTTGTTGACGGCGCTGCCCGCGATGACGCAGTAGATCCGGTCGCCGTCCGCCACCGCGCGGGACAGGGTCTTCAGTGCCAGGTAGACACCGCCCTCGCCGCGCACGTAGCCGTTGGCCCGGGCATCGAAGGTCCGGCACAGCCCGTCCGGGGACAGGCCTCCGAACTTGGTCGAGCCGATGGTGCTCTCGGGGGCGATCGCGAGGTTGACGCCGCCCGCGAGTGCGAGCGTGCAGTCGCCGGCGCGCAGGCTTTCCGCGGCCAGGTGCACCGCGACCAGCGAGGAGGACTGGGCCGCGTCGATGGCGAGGCTCGGGCCGTTGAGGCCGAGCGTGTAGGAGAGCCGGTTGGCGATGATGCTGCGGTGGAGTCCGGTGACGGTGTGGTGGTTGATGCGCCGACTGGTGCCGTGCTTGTAGAAGCGGATGGCGTAGTCGTCCCAGATGGCCCCCACGAAGACTCCGGTCCGTGTCCCCGCCAGTTCCGCGGGGACGATGCCGGCGTCCTCCAGCGCCTCCCAGCCGAGTTCCAGCATCAGCCGCTGCTGGGGGTCGGTCATCGCGGCCTCGTTCGGGGCGATCCCGAAGAAGTCGGCGTCGAAGCCGGCGATGTCGCCCAGGTAGCCGCCGCGCGTGGTGACGACCTTGCCGGGGGCCGTGGCGTCGGCGTCGAGCAGCCGGCGCGCGTCCCAGCGGTCGGGCGGGACGTCGCCGATGCCGCTCCGGCCGTCGCGCAGCAACTCCCAGAAAGCGGCCGGGTTCTGGGCCTCGGGCAGCCGGCATGACACGCCGACGACGGCGATGGGCTCGCGCGCGGACGTGTCCGACTCGGGTGCCGACGACTCGTGTGCCTCCGACTCGTGCGGCGGCTGGGCGTCACCGGCGGCGACGTGCGACGAGTGGGATCGGTTGTTGTCGGCGTCCTGCACCGGGGCCTCCACGGTAGTTGCCAGAAGAACAGGTGTAGCTGCGGGTCGACCGGGGTCGGTCGACACCGCGTCAGCGCCAGGTGGCCAGCAGCTCCCGCAGTTCGTCCGGCGCGTTCATGAAGTCGTGGTGGCCGCCGGCGACGACCCGGAACTCGACCGAGTCCGCGTAGCGGCGCCATCCCTGGAGCTCCTCGGGGGTCACCTCGGGGTCGTCCCGCCAGTGCAGGACGACGATGGGGCAGTCCAGCGGCACCGGCTCGACCCGCCGGTACGCACGCGCGGCGTCGAGGTCGCCCAGCAGCACGCCCAGCCCCATGTCGATCATGCCGGGCGAGGGCTCGATCCCACGGTCGCGGACTACAGCCTCCAGCTCGGCGCGCAGCTCGGACTCGGTCATGTCGAGCATCCGGTCGCGCGAGGCGTCGTGCGGGGCCGGCTGGCCCGACACGAAGAGGCACTCAGGCCCGCGCAGCCCCCGCTCGGCGAGCCGGACGGCGGTCTCGTACGCGGGCAGCGCGCCCGCGCAGTGCCCGAAGAACGCGAAGGGTCGCTCCAGACGCGGCTCCAGTTGCTCGACCAGCTCGTCGGCGAGGTTCTGGTAGGTGCCGTAGTGGGGGGCGGCCAGCCGGTTCTCGCGGCCGGGGAACTGCACCGGGCTGACCTCGGCGTCGCTGATCGCGGCCGGCCAGGCGCTGAACGCCGAGGCCCCGGACCCCGAGTAGGGGAAGCAGAAGAGCTGCGCGGGGTGGTCGGCGGAGCGCGGCCGGACGAACCACGGGGAGGTGGCAGTGGTGGGGCCGGAAGTCATGGCGTCTTTCGCTTCTGGGCGACGATGGGCAGGTGGGTCATCCCGGCGATGAAGTACGAGCGCAGGTGCTGCGGCTCACCGGCGGGTTCGATGGATCCGAACCGCTGCGTCAGCTCCTCGAAGAAGACGCGCAGGGTCATCCGCGCCAGCGGCGCCCCGATGCAGAAGTGCGAGCCGAACCCGAACGCGACCTGACGCTTCGCGCCCTCCCGGGTGATGTCGAAGCGGTGCGGGTCGGGGAACTGCGACTCGTCGCGGTTGGCCGAGCCGATCCACGCGACGACCGCCCCGCGGGCCGGGATGGTGCCGCCGGCGATCTCGACGTCGTCCACCGCGTAGCGCATGAAGTTGCAGGCGGCCGAGGTCCAACGCAGTCCTTCCTCGACCAGGTTCGGGATCAGCGAGGGGTCGGCCTGCGCCTTCGCGAACTGCTCGGGCCGCTCGACGAGGGCCTGCACCGTGCCGGAGACGGTGTGCGGCGTCGTCACGTTGGCGCCCAGCAGGATGCTGTAGCCGTCGAGGGCGATCTCCTCGTCGGTCAGCGGCGCGCCGCCGGGACGGACGCTCATCAGGTGGTGGAGCAGGCTGTCGTCCTCGCGTCCGTCCGCCCGCCGGGCCTTGACCCACTCCTTGACGTAGCTGAGCAGCTCGTGGTGGGCGATGGCCAGCGTCGCCGCCTCGCTGACCTGCTGGAAGTGCGGGTCCGAGGGGGCTGTCACCATCGCGGTCAGCTGGACGAGTTCCTCCCAGTCCTTCTCCGGGATCCCGAGCAGCGGGCCGGTGACCAGGGCCGGGAGGAGCAGGGCCCGCTCGGCCAGGTCGAAGGTCTCCCCGTCGAGCGCCGGTTCGAGGAACCGCACGACCGTCCGGCGGATGCTGTCCTCCCAGGACTTCACCGCCCGCGCCGTGAGCTTGGTGCCGAGCGGCCGGCGGACCTCGGTGTGCCGGGGCGGGTCGGTGGAGGTCATCAGGGTGCCCGCCGCGACGTCGTCGACCCCGAGGTGGGTGACCACGGTGCCGCGCTCGGAGGTGAACTCGCGGTGGTCACCGAGGACACGGCAGACGTCCTCGTAGCGGGTGACGGACCAGAACTCCCGTCCGTCCGCCAGGACTTGGTGGTGCAGGGGGGCTTCGGCGCGCATCACGTCCCAGATCGTGTGCGGATCGCCCGAGGTGTAGAGGTCCAGGTCGAACAGGTCGACGCGCGACAGGTCGAGGTCGCGCGCGGGGTCCGGCGTCAGCCTCACGTGCCGGCCTTCCCCTGTGCGATCAGCTCGGCGACCCGCGCCGGGGTCTGCGCGAGGTAGAAGTCGCGCACGGACAACTCGACGCCGTAGTCCCGGGACACCTGCTCGATGATCTTGATCCCGATCAGCGAATTGCCGCCGAGCGAGAAGAACTCGTCGTCCGACCCGACGTCGCGGGGGCCGAGGTGCTCCCCCCACAGCGCCGTGACCTCCTGCACGAGTGACTCCGGCGCACCCGACGATTCCATGGCCAGCCCTTCCTTTTCCGCACCGAATCCTGCACCGAACGGGAATTCCCGGTCCGAAAGGAGTCCGGGGGATTCTTCCGGGTATTCTTCCGGAGAATTCTTCGCCCCGAGGGGTCGTCCCGGGCCAACGTAATTGGCCGGTGAAGCTCGGCGCAAGGGACGTCGGTGCCAGGTGCTCCGCCGGGTGCCGCTTGTCCCGCCGACAGGACACGCATTCGCCCTTGTGGCATTGGCGACGGGGTCCATAGTGTGGCGTCAGCATTCCAGGCCGACTGCGGACGCCGGGTGCCCTGTCGATCAGGATGACGCCGATCCGTGAACCCGCGCCGATGCCCTGTGATTCCACTTTTCGAGTTCAGCCCTTGACAGACAAATTAGGACGGTGGCAGTGAGCACGAACCCCTTTGACAACGAGGACGGCCGCTTCTACGTCGTGGTCAACGACGAGGAGCAGCACTCCCTGTGGCCTGCCTTCTCCGAGGTGCCGGCGGGCTGGCAGGTGGTCTTCGGCGAGGCGGCCAAGGCCGTGTGCCTGGAGTACGTCGAGCAGAACTGGACCGACATGCGCCCGAAGAGCCTGCGGGAGGCCATGGCGGCCGGCTGACCGTCGCCCGGCGCACCACCCGGACGGCCTCGGGACGGGCCCGTCCCCCGTGGTGCGCCGCCGGCTCGCCCCGCCCAGACACCAGTCGCATTCGGAGTCCGTTGATGATCCTTCAGGGAAAGCGGGTCGGCCTGCCTGCGGCGCCCGTCGTTCATAGGCAGTTCGAGGCGCACGTGGCCGCCACCCCCGACGCCCTCGCCGTTGTCTGCGCCGGACAGCGGCTGACCTACGCGGAACTGGACGCGCGGGCAAATCGGTTCGCCCACTTCCTCGTCGGGCGCGGCCATGGCCGGGGCGCGAAGGTCGGCGTCTGTCTCGACTACTCGGCCGACCTGCTCGTCGTCATCCTCGGCACGCTGAAGGCGGGCGCGGCCTACGTGCCGCTCGACCCGGCCTACCCGGCCGAGCGGCTCGAGCTGCTGTTGGGGCAGATTCCCGACCTCGCCCTGATCGTGGCCTCGCCGGCGACGGCCGGGTTGGTCGATTCGGCGTCCGCCGAGGCCGTCGATCTCACGCGGTCGGCCGCCGAGCTGGAGGCCTTCCCGGCGACGGCTCCGGACGTCTCCGTCACCGGGGACGACCTCTGCTACGCGGTCTTCACCTCCGGCTCGACCGGGACGCCGAAGCTCACCGCGGTGCGGCACGAGGGCTGGTTCAACCTGATGAACTGGCTGACGCTGGAGTACGGTCTGCACCGCGGCTCGCACAACCTGGTGGTCAGCGCCTTCGGGTTCGACCTCTCCCAGCGCAGCCTGATGACGCCGCTGTTCTGCGGTGCCACCCAGTACCTCATGACGAGCCGGAACTTCGACGCGCTGCTCGCGTACCGGATGCTGACCGAGCACGGGATCCGCACGGTGCACTGCGCCGCCAGCACGCTGTACCTGCTGGTGGACTGGGAGACCGCCCGCGGCGGAACGGCGCTCGCCGGGTTGGACTACGTGCTCTTCGGCGGCGAGCCGCTGAAGGTGGAGCGGATCCTGGACTGGGCGCGGCGCGAGGGCAACACCTGCACCCTGCTGCACCAGTACGGCGTCGCGGAGTGCACGGACGTCGCGACCTCGTACGACCTGGCCGGCTACAGGCCCGGCGAGCACGAGATCGCGCCGGTGGGCCGGCCGGCCCACAACACCGGGATCCATCTCCTCGACGAGGAACTGCGTGCGGTCGCGCCGGGGGAACCCGGTGAGATCTGCATCTCCGGGGTCAGCGTCGGCGCGGGCTACCTCAACGGCACGGGCCCGGAGTCCGGGAAGTTCACCACGATCGAGGTCGACGGCGAGACGCGGCCGCTGTACCGCACGGGCGACCGCGGGTACGTCACCGAGACCGGAGACCTGGTCGTCCTCGGCCGGACCGACGCACAGGTGAAGGTGCGCGGCATGCGCATCGACCCTGCCGACATCGAGCGCGCGCTGGGCCGGCTGGACGGGGTCCGGGAAGCCGCCGTGGTGGTGGCCGACACCGGCACCGGTGAGGCGGAACTGGTCGCGTTCGTCGTCCCGTCGGACGACGAGCTCGCCGAGGACGACCTGCGCGCCCGTCTGCTGACGAAATTGCCGCGGAACATGATTCCGTCCCGGTGCGTCAGTATCGCGCGGCTGCCGCTGAGCCCGCACGGAAAAGTCGACCGCAAGGCGCTGGTCGATTCCTGCCGACCGAAAGGAAAGCGATGATCGCCGAACGGGTGCGCGCCATTTGGTGCCGGGAACTCGGGCGCGACGAGATTGCGATGGACGACGACTTCTTCGCCCTCGGCGGCCAGTCGCTGGTCATGTCGAAGATACAGATCGCCTTCATCGAGGAACTCGGCGTCGAGGTCACGATCGACCAGATGTACCTCAATCCGACGGTGGCCTCGATCTCGGCCTATCTCGAGAACGACCCCTCCGTTCCATCCGACTCCGGCCGCTGAGGCCCATGAAAATCCACTTGGTAAGTGAGGCGCCATGTACGACGTGATTGTCATCGGTGCCCGTTGTGCGGGTTCGCCGGCGGCCATGTTGTTCGCTCAGCAGGGATATCGCGTCCTGCTGCTGGAGAAGGCGAAGTTCCCGCAGGACACCCTCTCCTCGCACTACCTCCACCAGCCCGGCGTGGCCCTCCTCGCCAAGTGGGGCTTGCTCGACGAGCTCCGCAAGGCGGGGGCCCGGCCGATCGACCGCCAGAGCTACGAGGCGCTCGGCGTCCGGCTGGAGGGGTTCTCCCTGCCGGTCGACGGCCAGCGGACCACGTACGCGCCGCGGCGGTTCGTGCTCGACCCGATCCTCGCGCGCGGGGCCGTCGCCGCCGGCGCCGAGTTCCAGGAGGGCTGCGCGGTCACCGACCTGGTCTACGAGGGCGACCGGGTCGTCGGTGTCACGTACACGACCCCCGGCGGCGCCGAGGTGACCGAGCGGGCCCGGCTGGTCGTCGGTGCGGACGGCATGCGGTCGCTGGTGGCCCGCAAGGTCGGCGCGCCGATGGTCGTCGAGCGCCCGCGGATGACCTGCACCTACTACAGCTACTGGTCCGGGGTCCCCGCGAACTTCGAGCTGTACGAGCGGCCGGGGCGCTGGATCGCCCTCGCGCCCACCAACGACGACCTCACGCTGATCATGACGTACTTCCCGCAGAGCGAGTTCGCGCAGGTCCGCACCGCGGTGGAGGCCAACTACCTCGAAGCCGTCCGCACGACGGCTCCCGAGCTCTTCGAGCGGATGTCCGCCGGCGAGCGGGTGGAGCAGATGTACGGCACCGGCGCGCAGGAGAACTACTTCCGCAAGGCCTACGGACCCGGCTGGGTGCTGGTCGGCGACGCGGTGCACCACAAGGACTCCATCACCGCCCGCGGCATCACCGACGCCTTCATCCAGGCGCAGACGCTCGCCGACCACATCGGCGACCAGCTGCACGACGAAGCCGCGCTCGACGTGGCGCTGAAGCGCTACGAGCGGGACCTGGACGACAACCACTACAGCTTCTTCCAGGGCGCCCTCAACGTGGCCGAGCTCAAGCCCGAGCGGCACACCGAGATGATCCGCAAGCTCGTCGGGCACCAGGAGTTGATCGACCGCTACTTCTCGACGGTGTCGGGTGCGTACTCCTTCGACGACTTTTACAACAACGAACTCCTGACCGTACTCGACCAGAGCTGACCGGCGGATAACTCCCCGACAGTCCCGCCGATTTGGAGACTCAATGATCCCGTTGTCGTTCGCGCAGCGCCGCCTGTGGTTCGTGGACCGGTTCGAAGGCCCGTCGCCGACCTACAACGGCGCCTTCGCCCTGCGGCTGACCGGTGACCTGAACGTGGGAGCGCTGGAGTCGGCGCTGCGCGATGTCGTCGAGAGGCACGAGATCCTCCGCACCGTCATCGTCGAGGACGGCGACGGCGTCCCGCACCAGCAGGTGCTGGCGTCGGACCGCGAGCCCCTCGACCTGCCGGTGGCCGAGGTCCCGACGGAGGAGGAGCGGGCGGCGGCGGTCTCCGAGTTCGCCACCGGGACCTTCGACCTGGCCGCCGACCTCCCGATCCGCGCCCGGCTGCTGCGCAGCGGACCGCGCGAGCACACGCTGGTCGTGGTGATGCACCACATCGCCGTGGACGGGGAGTCCTTCGGTCCGTTGTTCCGCGACCTCAACACGGCCTACGCGGCCCGCGCGGCGGGTGGCGCCCCGGCCTGGGAGCCGCTGCCGGTGCAGTACGCGGACTACACGCTGTGGCAGCGGGACGTGCTCGGCGACGAGTCCGATCCGCAGAGTCTGGCGGCCCGCCAGCTGGAGTTCTGGCGGCAGACCCTGGCCGGTCTGCCGCAGCCGCTGGCCGTTCCCACGGACCGGCCGCGCCCGAAGGTGATGGGCCACGACGGCGACCTGGTCCGGCTGCCGATCGACCCCGAGCTGCTGGGTTCGGTCGAGAAGCTGGCCGCCGAGGCGGACACCACGCTCTCGATGGTCATGCACTCCGCGCTCGGCGTGCTGCTGCACCACCTCGGCTGCGGCGACGACCTGCCGATCGGCGCGCCGATCGCCGGCCGGACCGATCGCGAACTGCGGGACCTCGTCGGGTTCTTCGTCAACACCTGGGTGCTGCGCGTCGACCTGTCCGGCAACCCCACCTTCACCGAGCTGCTCCAGCGGGTGCGGGAGCGGGCGCTGGCCGCGTACGACAACCAGGACATGCCCTTCGAGCGGCTGGTGGAGCTGCTCAACCCGGAGCGCTCCACCGCCTACCACCCGTTCTTCCAGGTCATGCTCGCCTGGCAGCCGCCCGTGCCGCAGATGCGGTTCCCGGGCCTGGACGTCGAGGTCGAGCACCTGGAGACCGGGACGGCCAAGTTCGACCTGTTCTTCAACCTGGTCCCGGACGCCTCGGGCGGCGCGGAGTGCCGGCTGGAGTACGTCACCGACCTGTTCGACCGCAGCACCGCCGAAGGCCTCGCGCACCGCTTCGTTCGCGTGCTGGAACGGCTGGTGGCCGAGCCCGCACGTCCGGTCGGCGGCCTCGACGTGCTCGGCGCGGACGAGCGGGACCGGGTGCTCGACCTCTTCAACGGCGCCGCCCCGACCTCCTCCGGGCTGACCGTCCCGGAGCTGTTCGAGCGCCAGGTGGCCAGGACGCCGGACGCCCCGGCGGTCGTGTGTGACGACCGCACCCTGAGCTACCGGGAACTCGACGACCGGGCGAACCGGCTCGCCCGCGAGCTGGTGCGCCGCGGCGCCGGACCGGAGGACCTGGTGGTGCTGGCGCTGCCGCGCACCGAGGACCTGGTGGTCGGGCTGCTCGGCATCCTCAAGTCCGGTGCCGGGTACCTGCCGATGGACCCGCAGTACCTGAGCGGCCGGGCCGAAACCGTGCTGGCCGAGGCGGCGCCGCGGTTCGCGGTCACCGACACCGACTCGTGGCGGGACCTGCCGCAGGACGGCGTCGCGCTGGTCAACATCGACCACCGTGCACAGTGGGAGGAGCCGGCCGACACCGACCGGATCGTGCCACCGCGGCCGGACAACCTGGCGTACGTGATGTACACCTCCGGCTCCACCGGCAAGCCGAAGGGCGCGGCGATCACCCACCGCAACGTCGTCGACGGCGTGCTGGAGCTGGTGCGTGTCCTGGACGCGCCGCCCGGATGGCGGATGCTGGCCGGCACCTCCGTGAACTTCGACGTCTCGGTCTTCGAGCTGCTGACCACCCTGTCCACCGGCGGCACCGCCGAGGTGGTGCGCGACGCGCTGGTGCTCGGCGAGCGGGACGGCTGGGACGGCCACGTCATCAGCGCCGTCCCCTCGGTGCTCGGCGAGCTGGTCGAGCACCTGGGCAAGGCCACCGAAGTGCGCAGTGTCGTCCTGGCCGGCGAGGTACTGCCGGCCCGGCTGGTGCGCCAGGTGCGCGAGGCCCTGCCCGGGGTGCAGATCGTCAACTCCTACGGCCAGAGCGAGAACTTCTACGCCACCACCTTCTCCCTCGCCGGGTCCGAGGACTGGGCGCAGGGCGAGGTCGCGCCGATCGGCACCCCGCTGGGGAACATGCGCGCCTACGTGTTGGGCCCGGGGCTCGCCCCGGTGCCGCAGGGCGTGACCGGCGAGCTGTACCTGGTCGGGACGTGTCTGGGCCGCGGCTACCACGGCCGCCCCGAGATGACCGCCGAACGCTTCGTGCCGAGCCCCTTCGGTGCGCCCGGCGAGCGGATGTACCGCACCGGTGACCTGGGCCGCTGGAACGCCGACGGCCAGCTGGAGTGCTTCGGCCGCAGCGACGGCCAGGTGAAGGTGCGGGGCTTCCGCATCGAGCCCGCCGAGGTCGAGGCCGTGTGCGAGGCCTACCCCGGCATCCGCGAGGCGGTGGTGATCAGCCGTGAGACGCCGTCGGGCGGGCGCCGCCTGGTCGCGTACGTGGTGCACGAGGGCGACGGCGCCGTCCCGGACAACGGCGCCGGCGGCGTCGGCGACGTGAGCACCCTGGCCGGTGCCTCGGCCGCCGAGCTGCGCCGCTTCGTCGCGGCCCGGCTGCCCGACTACATGGTCCCCTCGGCCTTCGTGACCGTCGGCCGGATGCCGCTCGGGCCGACCGGCAAGCTGAACCGCTCGGCCCTGCCGGAGCCGGAGTACGTGGGCGAGGTCTACCGCAAGCCGCGCACCGAGGCCGAGGAGATCATCGTCGCGGCCTACGTGGACGTGCTCGGGGTGGAGCGGGTCGGCATCGACGACGACTTCTTCGCGGCGGGCGGCGACAGCCTGCGTTCCATCCAGGTGGTGGCCCGGGCCCGCGCCCGAGGTCTGAAGGTGACCACCCGGGAGATCTTCGAGTGCCGCACCGCGGCCCGGCTGGCCGAGGTGGCCTCCGCCCACCAGGACCAGGCACCCGTGCTCGCCGAGGACGCGGGCGGCGGCGTCGGCCCGATGCCGCTGCAGCCGGTCGCCCGGCAGATCTTCGAGCGCGGCGGCGGGCTGAACCGCTTCGCCATGGCGATGGCGCTGGAACTGCCCGCGGGCATCGACCAGCGCGGGCTGACCGCGACGCTGGACGCCGTCCTCGACCGCCACGACCTGCTGCGCGCCCGGCTGGTGCGCACCGACGGGCTCTCCCTGGACGTCCGCCCGGTCGGCGCCCTGCGGGCGGCGGACCACCTCCGCCGGGTGCCCTGCGACGGCCGCTGGGACGAGCCGTCCGCGCTGGAGGCGGCGAAGGCGGAGCTGGACGAGGCGGTCGGACGGCTCGACCCGGAGGCCGGCACGACAGCCCAGTTCGTCTGGTTCGCCGCCGAGTCCGGCGAGGGCCGGCTGCTGCTGGTGCTGCACCACCTGGTGGTGGACGGCGTCTCCTGGCGGATCCTCGTATCGGACCTCGCCGAGGCCTGGCAGCAGGTCCGTACCGGCCGGGCGGCCGAGCTGCCCGCCGTCGGCACCTCGGCCCGCCGCTGGGCCCTGGCGCTCCAGGACGAGGCGCTCACCCCCGAGCGGGAATCGGAACTGGCCTACTGGCAGGAGCTGCTGGCCGAGCCCAACCCGCCGCTGGGCGCGCGGGCGCTGGACCCGGCGGTGGACGTGAACGCGACGGTCGACACCGTGCGGGTGCAGCTGCCCGCCGAGGTCACCGAGGCGGTGCTGACCAGGCTCCCCGCCGCGTTCAAGGGCACCGCGACCGACGTGCTGCTCGCCGCGCTCGCCGTCGCGGTCAACCGCTGGCAGGGCACGGACCGCTCGATCCTGGTCAGGCTGGAGGGTCACGGCCGCGAGGAGGAGCTCGTCCCCGGCGCCGACCTCTCCCGCACCGTCGGCTGGTTCACCAGCATGCACCCGGCCCGCGTGGCCGTGTCCGGAGCCGACCTGGCCGACCTGCTGGCGGGCGGCCCCGCGGCCGGTGCGGCGATCAAGCAGGTCAAGGAGCAACTGCGCCGGATCCCCGACAAGGGCGTGGGCTACGCGCTGCTGCGCCACCTGAACCCGCGCACCGCCGGCCCGCTCGCCGCCTGCCCGGTGCCGGACATCGGCTTCAACTACCTCGGCCGGATCTCCGGGACCGACGTGCCCGAGCACTTGCGCACGCAGGGCTGGGTGCCCGCCTCCTGGTCCGCCGAGCTGATCCCGGCGGTCGACGGGGACCTTCCCGCGCTGTCCGCACTGGAGGTCAACTCGGTCGCCACCGACGCCGCCGACGGCACCCGGCTGCAGACCGCCTTCATGTTCCCCACCGGGGTGCTCTCCCGCGAGGAGGTCCAGGAGCTGGCCGAGCTGTGGCTCGAGGTGGTGCGCGGCATGGCCGCGCACGCCGTGCACCCGCGGGCCGGCGGGCTGACCCCCTCGGACGCCCCGCTGATCGCGGTGCGCCAGGACGAGATCGAGACCTGGGAGGAACGCTACGGCCGGCTGGCCGAGGTGTGGCCGCAGGCCCCCGGGCAGTCCGGCATCCAGTTCCAGGCCGCGATGGCCGAGGACTCCTACGACGTGTACCACATGCAGCTGGTGCTGCACCTGTCCGGGCAGGTGGACCCGGCGCGCATGCGCGAGGCCGGCCAGAAGCTGCTGGAGCGTTACCCGAACCTGCGCGCCGCGTTCGGCACCACCGCCACCGGCGACCCGGTGCAGGTCGTGCCGGAACACGTCGCCCTGCCCTGGCGGCACGTCGACCTGACCGGCCGCACCGAGGCCGAGCAGGACGCCGCCCTCGACGCGTTCCTCGCCGAGGACCGGGCCGACCGGCTCGACCCCGCCCGGCCGCCGCTGGTCCGCCTGGGGCTGCTCACCTGTGGACCGGAACGGGCGAAGCTCGTCATCACGGCGCACCACACCGTCTTCGACGGTTGGTCCTCGCCGCTGGTGATCCGGGACGTGATCCGGCTGTACGCCGGGACCGGTGAGCTTCCCCAGGTCCGCGGCTACGGCGACTACCTGGCCTGGATGGCCACCCACGACCGCGCGGAATCGGCCGCCCGCTGGGCGGCCGAGCTGGCCGGATTCGAGCAGCCGACCTTGGTGGCCCCGGACGCCTCGCTCCAGGAGGGGGCGTCCGCCATCGGGAAGGTCGAGGTGCCGCTGTCGATCGACCAGGGACGGGAGCTCTCCCGGCGCGCCGCGGAGATCGGCATCACCCTCAACACGCTCGTGCAGGGCGCGTGGGCGGTGCTGCTGTCGAAGCTGACCGGACAGCAGGACGTGGCGTTCGGTGCCGCCGTCAACGGCCGCCCGGGGGACCTGGTCGGGTCCGAGGAGATGGTCGGCCTGTTCATCAACACCCTGCCGATCCGGGTGTTCTGGCGGCCGGAGCAGACCCTGGCCGAGATCGTCACCGAGCTGCAGGACCGGCAGATGGCCCTGCTCGACCACCACTACTACAGCCTGGCCGACATCCAGCGAGAGAGCGGGCTGCCCGCCCTGTTCGACACGTTCATCGGGTTCGAGAACTACCCGATGGACCGCGAGGGCATCGTCGACGCGAACACCTCGGCGGGGCTCAGCATCGACGCCATCCGGCCGATCGCCGGCGCGCACTACGCACTCGCCCTCGCCGCCGCCGACCCGTACCTGCGGCTCTCCCTCGACTACCAGAAGGACATCTACTCGCTGGCCGCCGCCGAGGGCATCGCCGCCCGGCTGGTCCGGATCCTGGAACAGCTGATCACCGACCCGCACGTGCCGGTCGGCGCGATCGAGGTGCTGTCGCCGGAGGAGCGGGAGCGGCTGCTGCTGGGCGTCAACGACACGGCGCGCCCCGTGGCCGGGGGCACCGTGCCGAGCGGCTTCGAGGCCCAGGTCGAGCGCACCCCGGACGCCGTCGCGGTGATCGGTGAACAGGAGACACTGACCTACCGGGAGTTGAACAGCCGGGCCAACCGGCTGGCGCACTGGCTGATCGAGCAGGGCGCCGGCCCCGAGCAGGCGATCGCCGTGCGGATCCCCCGCTCGGTGGACCTGATGGTGGCCGCCTGCGCGGTGGTCAAGTCGGGTGCGGCCTACCTGCCGGTGGACCCCGAGCTGCCCGAGGACCGGGTGCGGTACATGCTCGACGGCGCCGAGCCGCTGCTGGTTCTCGACGAGGCGCTCCCGGACGTCTCCGGCTACCCCGAGACCAACCCCGCGACCGCGCTGCTGCCGGACAACGTCGCGTACGTCATCTTCACCTCCGGCTCCACCGGCCGGCCGAAGGGCGTCCAGGTCTCGCACCGGTCGATCGTGAACCGGATGGCGTGGGGCGTGGAGCACTTCGGGATCGGCGCCGAGGACCGGCTGCTGTTCAGCACCGCGCCGAGCTTCGACGCCTCCGTGCCGGAGATCTTCGAGCCCCTCCAGGTCGGCGCCGCCGTGGTGATCGCCCGCCCGGACGGGCGCCGCGACCCGGCCTACCTGGCCGAGCTGATCCAGCGAGAGCGGGTGACCGGAGCGGTCTTCGTCTCCTCCCTGCTGGCGGCGTTCGTGGACGAGCCCACGGCACGCGCGTGCACCAGCCTGCGCTTCGTCGAGGTCGGCGCCGAGCCGTTCCCGGTCGCGCTGGCCAACCGGTTCGCCGAGCTGCTGCCCGGCTGCGTCGCCTACAACCTCTACGGCCCCACCGAGGCCACCGTCGAGGTGACCACGGCGCGGCACGTGCCGGGCGCGGAGAAGCTGCCGATCGGCGCGCCGATCTGGAACACCCGGATGTACGTGCTGGACACGGCGCTGCGCCCGGTCGCACCGGGCGTCGCCGGCGAGCTGTACATCGCCGGGACCGCGTTGGCCCGCGGGTACCTCGGACAGAGCGCGCTGACCGCCGACCGCTTCGTCGCCTGCCCCTTCGGCGCGGACGGGGATGGGCCCCTCCTGCCCGATGGCGGGCAAGGAGATGGGCCCCTCCTGCCCGATGGCGGGCAAGGAGGGCGGATGTACCGCACCGGCGACATGGTGCGGTGGAACGAGGACGGACAGCTGGAGTACGTCGACCGGCGCGACTTCCAGGTCAAGATCCGCGGTCGCCGGATCGAGCTGGGCGAGATCGAGTCGGTGCTGAACGCCCACCAGGACGTCAGCAGCGCGGTGGCCGTCGTGCGGGAGGACCGGCCCGGCGACCAGCGGCTGATCGCCTACGTGGTGCCGACCGACCGGGCCGACCCCGCCGAACTGGACATCGAGGCGCTGACGGCCCTGCTCCAGGAGCGGCTGCCGGAGTACATGGTGCCCTCGGCGCTCGTTCCACTGGCCGAGCTCCCCAAGACGCTCAGCGGCAAGCTCGACCGGGCCGCACTCCCGGCCCCCGACTACGCCGGTGCCGCGGCCGGACGGGCCCCGCGCAACGCCCGCGAGGAGGTCCTCTGCCGGCTGTTCGCCGAACTGCTCGGCGTGGACGAGATCGGCATCGACACCAGCTTCTTCGACCTCGGCGGGCACTCGCTGCTGGCCACCCGCCTGATCGGGCGCATCCGCGCCGAACTCAACATCGATGTGAAGGTCACGACGGTCTTCACCAGTCCGACCGTCGCCCAGCTGGTGGAGCGGATCGACGAACAGCCGACCTCGAACCGGCGGACGTCGAACCGGCCCAAGCTGCGCCAGATGACCATCGAGGAGGAGCGCCGATGATCCCGCTGTCCTTTGCCCAGAGCCGAATGTGGTTCCTCCACCGGCTGGAAGGCCCGTCCGCCACTTACAACGGCCCGCTGGCGCTCCGCCTGGAGGGCGAGCTGGACACGGCGGCCCTGGCCGCGGCGGTCGCGGACGTGGTGACCCGGCACGAGAGCCTGCGCACCCTGATCGTGGAGGACGCCGACGGCACGCCGTCCCAGCGGATCCTGCCGCCGGAGGAGGCCGCCGTCCCGGTCCGGGTCGTCGAGGTGGCCGCCGGTGCGGTGGAGGCCGCGACACAGGAACTCGTCTGCGTGCCCTTCGACCTGGACACCGAGCTGCCGCTGCGGGCGACCGTGCTGCGGGTCGGCCCGCAGGAGCACGTGCTGGTGGTCGTGCTCCACCACATCGCCGGGGACGGCGCGTCGATGGCGCCGTTCCTGCGTGACCTGGTGACGGCGTACTCGGCCCGTCGGCACGGGAACGCGCCCGACTGGGCGCCGCTTCCCGTGCAGTACAAGGACTACACGCTCTGGCAGCGGCAGCTGCTGGGCGACGAGGCGGACCCGGACAGCCTCGCCGCCGAGCAACTGGCCTACTGGCGCGACCAGCTGGCCGACGTGCCGCAGCCGGTGCAGCTGCCCTTGGACCGGCCGCGGCCGACCTCGACCGACCACCGCGGCGGCCATGTCGACTTCGAGCTGGAACCGGACCTCTTCACGGGCATCGCGAAGCTGGCCGCCGACCGCGGCGCCACGGCGCCGATGGTCGCCCAGACCGTGCTCGCGGTGCTGCTGCACCACTTCGGGGCCGGGAACGACCTGACGATCGGCAGCCCGATTGAGGGCCGCGCCGACGAGCAGCTCGACGATCTGATCGGGTTCTTCGTCAACACCTGGGTGCTCCGCGTCGACCTGTCGGGCAACCCGTCGTTCGACGAGCTGCTGGAGCAGGCGCGGGTCAAGGCCCTTGCCGCGTACGACAACCAGGACCTGCCGTTCGAGCGCCTGGTGGAGCTGCTGGCACCCGAGCGCGTCACCTCCTACCAGCCGCTGTTCCAGGTCATGCTGGCCTGGCAGTTCGCCTGGGGACGGCTGGAGATGCCCGGTCTGGTGGTCACACCCGTGCCGCTGGGCACCGGCACCTCGAAGTTCGACCTGTTCTTCAACTTCGTCCCGGGCCCGGACGGCGGTGGGTACGGGCGCCTGGAGTACGCCTCCGAGCTGTTCGACCACGCCACCGCCGAGCGGCTGATCGACCGCTACCTGCGGGTGCTGCGGCAGGTCGTGTCCGCCCCCGGGACGCGGCTCGACGCGGTGGACGTGCTCACCGAGGACGAGCGCGGCCGGCTGGCGCGGCTGAACGACACGGCCGCGCCGGTGCCGGCGGCGACCGTCCCCGAGCTGGTCGCCGCCCAGACCGAGCGCACCCCGGACGCGACGGCGGTGGTGTGCGGGCCGACCTCGCTGTCCTACCGGGAACTGGACGCCCGCGCCGACCGGCTGGCCGCCGCCCTGCGCGAGCGCGGCGTCGGGCCGGAGGCCCTGGTGGCCGTGGCCCTGCCGCGCTCGGCGGAGCTGGCGGTGGCCCTGCTGGGCGTGCTCAGGGCCGGCGGCGCCTACCTGCCGATCGACCCCGCGTACCCGGCAGCCCGGGTCGGCCTGCTGCTGGACACGGCCGAGCCGGTGCTGGTGCTGACCGACCGCGCGACGGCGGGACTGGTCGCGGACGGCCGCCCGCCGGTGCTCCACCTCGACGACATCGACCTCGACGGGCCCCGCACCGCGGCTCCGGACGTCCGCCTCGGGCCGGACCACCTGGCCTACGTGATGTTCACCTCCGGCTCGACCGGCACCCCCAAGGGCGTCGCCGTCTCCCACGCGAGCGTGGTCAACGGCGTGCGGGACCTGCGCCAGCTGGTCCAGGTCGAGCCGGGTTCCCGGATGCTCGCCGCGACGTCGGTGAACTTCGACGTCTCCGTGTTCGAGCTGTTCACCGCGCTGACCACCGGCGCGAGCGTCGAGATCGTCCGCGACGTCCTCGAACTCGGTGAGCGCGACCGCTGGTCGGGCACCACCCTCAGCGCCG
The DNA here is from genome assembly GCA_000719695.1 of Streptomyces sp. NRRL F-6131. Classification (GTDB taxonomy): domain Bacteria; phylum Actinomycetota; class Actinomycetes; order Streptomycetales; family Streptomycetaceae; genus Kitasatospora. The sequence continues at coordinate 97,090 of JOHN01000047.1, read as the reverse complement.
TGCCGGCGGTCTTCTCGGCCCTGCTCGACCAGATCGCGGCCGATCCGGGCAGCCTCGCGCTGGACGTGGACACCGTTGTCCTCGCCGGTGAGGCGCTCCCGGGCGACCTGGTCCGCAAGGTCCACGACGTGCTGCCCGGGACCAGGGTGGTCAACGCCTACGGCCAGACCGAGAGCTTCTACGCCTCCACCTTCACGGTGCCGCAGCAGTGGACCGAGTCCGGCGCGGTGCCGATCGGACAGCCGCTGGCCAATATGCGCGCCTACGTCCTGGGGCCGGAACTGGCCCCGGTACCGCCCGGCGTGACCGGCGAGCTGTACGTCGCGGGCCCGGTCGCCCGCGGCTACCACCGCAACGGCGCAGCCACCGCCGACCGCTTCGTCGCCTGCCCCTTCGGCGCGCCGGGCAGCCGGATGTACCGCACCGGCGACCTCGCCCGCTGGGACGAGGACGGTCGGCTGCGCTACGCCGGGCGCGCCGACGCCCAGGTCAAGGTGAACGGCATCCGGGTGGAGCCGACCGAGATCGAGGCGGTTCTCGCCCAGCACCCCGCCGTCGGCCAGGCGGCCGTCACGGTGTGCGCGGACCGGACCGGCAGCCCGCGACTGGTCGGCTACGTGGCGCCGCTGGGCGCCACCGACGGCGACGCGGACCCGGACACCGTCCCGGTGACCGAGCTGCGGAGCTTCGTCGCCAAGCGGCTGCCGGACTACATGGTGCCCGCCCAGCTGGTGGTCCTCGCCCGGCTGCCGCTGACCCCGAGCGGAAAGCTGGACCGGGCCGCGCTGCCCGAGCCGGAGTTCACCGCCACCGCGTACCGCGCGCCGCGCACCGCGGTCGAGCGGGTACTGGCCGAGGTGTACGCCGACGTGCTCAGCACCGAACACGTCGGCATCGACGACGACTTCTTCGCCAGCGGCGGCGACAGCATCCGGTCCATCCAGGTGGTCGCCCGGGCCAAGACGCGCGGTGTCGTCGTCACCACCCGGGAGGTCTTCGAGCACCGGACCGTCGCCCGGCTCGCCGAGCTGGTCGAGGCCCGGGGCGACGAGGAGCGCGTCACACTGGCCGAACTGCCGGGCGGGGGCGTCGGCTGGTCCCCCCTGCCGCCGACCGCCGCGCACATCCTCGGCCTCGGCGGCGGGATCGGCCGGCTCGCCATGTCCGCGATGCTCACCCTGCCAGGGGAGATCGACCGGGCCGCCCTGGTGGCGACGCTCCAGGCCGTGCTGGACCGGCACGACGTCCTGCGCTCCCGCCTCGACCGGGCGGACCCGGGTCTGGTGACGGAGCCGGTCGGCAGCGTGGACGCCGCCGCGCTGCTGCGCGAACTCGCCTATGAGGGTGCCGATCTGCAGGCCGAGCTGGACGCGGCCGTGGACCGGCTGGACCCGGACGCGGGCGTGATGGCGCAGTTCGTCTGGTTCACCCCCGCCACGCCGGCCGACCAGGGCCGGCTGCTGATCGTGCTGCACCACCTGGTCGTCGACGGCGTGTCCTGGCGGATCCTGCTCCCGGACCTGGTGTCCGCCTGGCAGCGGGTCCGCGACGGGCACGCCCCTGAACCGGCCCGGACGGGTACCTCGCTGCGCCGGTGGATGCACGCGCTGGCCGACGACGCCGCCACCCCCGAGCGGGAGGCCGAACTGGCCGGCTGGCAGGAGGTCCTGGCCGGGGACGACCCGCTGCTCGGCGCGCGGGAACTCGACCCGACGACCGACGTCACCGCCACCGTGGACACCGTCCGCGTCCAGGTGCCGACGGACGTCACGGACGCCCTGCTGAACACGGTGCCCGCGCTGTTCCACGGCGGCGTCGACGACGGGCTGCTGGCCGGCCTCGCGCTGGCCCTGGCCCGCTGGCGGCAGACCCGCGGCGGCTCCGCGACCTCGGCCCTCGTCCGGCTCGAAGGACACGGCCGCGAGGACCACCTGGTGCCGGGCGCCGACCTGTCGGGCACCGTCGGCTGGTTCACCGCGATGTACCCGGTGCGCCTCGACGTGACCGGCATCGACCTGGCGGACGCCTTCGCCGGCGGCAAGGCGGCCGGCCGGGCGGTCAAGGCCGTCAAGGAGCAGCTGCGGGCCGTGCCGGACAACGGCATCGGCTACGGACTGCTGCGCCACCTCAACCCGCAGACGGCGCCCGCGCTGGCGGGCCTGCGGCAGCCCCGGATCGGCTTCAACTACCTCGGCAAGTCCTCCGGCGGCGACCTCCCCGCCGAACTGCGCGGGCTGGGCTGGGGCCTGGACGCCGCGAGCGTGGACCTGATCCCCGCGCCGGACGCGGACCTGCCGGTGCTGTCGGCGCTGGAGATCAGCGCGGTGGCCGCCGGGACGGCGGACGGCGAGCAGCTGACGGCCTTCTTCGGCTTCCCCACCGGGGTGTTCTCCCGGGAGGAGGTCACCGAGCTGGCCGGGCTCTGGGTCGAGGCGCTGACCGCGCTGGCCCGGCACGTCGGCACGCCCGGCGCGGGCGGGCTGACCCCGAGCGACGCGCCCCTGATCGAGGTCAGCCAGAGCGAGATCGAGACCTGGGAGGAGCGCTTCGGCACGCTGGCCGACGTGTGGCCCGCGACGCCGGCCCAGTCCGGGATCCTCTTCCAGGCGAAGCTGGCCGGGGCGTCGTTCGACCCCTACCACCTCCAGCTGGTGTTCCATCTGTCCGGCCGGGTCGACCCGGAGCGGATGCGCCGGGCCGGGCAGGCTCTGCTCGACCGCCACGCGGTGCTGCGCGCGGCGTTCGTCGACCGGGCGGACGGCGACACGGTGCAGGTGGTGCCGGAGACGGTGCCCCTGCCGTGGCAGTACCTCGACCTCACCGCGGCCGACGAGGACGAACGGACCGAGACCTTCGAGCGGTTCCTGCAGAAGGACCGGACCACGTACTTCGAGGCGGACCGCCCGCCGCTGCTCCGGTTGGCCCTCGCCGTCCTCGACCCCGAGCGGCCCGAACTCGTGCTGACCGCCCACCACGCGCTCTACGACGGCTGGTCCACACCGATGATCCTCCAGGACCTGCTGCTGCTCTACGCGTCCGGCGGCGATGCCTCCGGCCTGCCCGCGACCCGCGACTACGGTGACTTCCTCGCCTGGCTGGTGCGGCAGGACCGGGAGGAGTCCGCCAGGGTGTGGGACGCGGAGCTGGAAGGCTTCGAGGAGCCGACCGTGCTCGCCCCCGGCTTCGCGCCCGCGGAGGACCAGAGCCGCGGCCAGGTCGACATCACCGTCCCGCGCGATCTGGCACGGGACCTGGACAAGCTCGCCACCGGGCTGGGCATCACCGTGAACACGCTCGTGCAGGGCGCCTGGGCGCTGCTGCTCGGCGAGCTGACCGGCCGCCAGGACGTGGTGTTCGGCGCCACCGTCTCGGGGCGCCCGCCGGCGGTGCCGGGTGTCGAGGGCATCGTCGGGATGCTCATCAACACCCTTCCGGTGCGCGTGAAGTACGCGCCCGGCGACACCGTCGCCGCGTTCCTCACCGGGCTGCAGAGCCGACAGAGCGCCCTCGTGGAGCACCACCACTACGGGCTCGCCGAGATCCAGCGGTCCGTCGGCCTGCAGACCCTGTTCGACACCCTGGTGGTCTTCGAGTCCTTCCCCGTGGACGCGGACGGCCTCAGCGCCGCCTCCGACGCCGAGGGCGGCATCGGCTACGACGGCTTCCGCCCGTCCGCGGGCAACCACTACCCGCTGTGCTTGACGGCGGCGGCCTCCCCGCTCCTGGAGTGCATGATCCAGTACGCGCCGGGGGTCTTCGACCGGGAGACGGTGGAGGCGTACGCGGCCCGTCTGGTCCGCATCCTGCGGCAGCTGGCCGCTTCCCCCGAGGCTCCGCTGGCCCGGGTGGAGTCCCTCGAGCAGGCCGAACGCGACCGGATCCTGGCGGTGCTGAACGCGGCCGGTCCGGGTCGGGAGGTCACGCTGACCGAGCTCGTCGAGGCTCAGGTGGAGCGGACCCGGGACGCCGTCGCGGTGCTGGCCGGAGGCGAGTCGCTCACCTATGCCGAGCTGGACGCCGCCGCCGAGCGGGTCGCGCTGGCGCTGGCGGCGCGCGGGGTGGGGCCGGAGAGCGTGGTGGGCGTGGTCCTGCCGCGGACCGCGCGGACCGTGGTGGCCCTGCTGGGCGTGCTCAAGGCGGGCGGTGCCTACCTGCCGGTGGACCCGGCCTACGCCGCCGCCCGGCTGCCACAGATCCTCCCCGGCGCCCGGCCGCACCTGCTGATCACCGACGCCGGCACCCGGGCCCTCGTCCCGGCGACGGACGTCCCGGTCGTCCTCCTCGACGACCTCGACCGCCCGGCGACCGCCGCGCAGCCCGGGGCGGCCGGGGCGCTGCGGAAGCCCGGCCCGGCGAACCTCGCCTACGTCCTCTACACCTCCGGTTCCACCGGTGTGCCCAAGGGCGTCGGCGTCGCGCACAGCACCGTCGTCAACGCCGTGGACACCATGGTCGGGCAGGCCGGCATGGAGTCCGGCCGGAAGGTGCTGCTGGCCGCCTCGTTCGGCTTCGACGTCGCCGTCTTCGAGCTGTTCTCCGCGCTCACCACGGGCGGCAGCGTCGAGATCGTCCAGGACCTGCTGGCCCTGACCGAACGCGACAGCTGGGACGTCGACGTGCTCTGCCCGGTGCCGTCGGCGCTCGCCGAACTGGCCGAGCAGCTCGGCGACCGGATCAGCCCCACCGCGCTGAACATCTCCGGCGAGGTGCTGACCCCGGCCCTGGCGGAGCAGGTGCGCGGCCTCTGGCCGCAGGCGAGGGTCATCAACAGCTACGGCCCCAGCGAGAACTACTACGCCGTGGCCCACCTGCTGGACCCGGAGCGCTCGTACGCCGACGGTGTGCCGGTCGGCCGCCCCTTCCCCGGGGTGCGGGCCTACATCCTCGGTCCGGGTCTCACCCTGCTGCCCCAGGGCACTCCGGGTGAGCTGTACCTGGCCGGGGCCGGGCGCGGCTACCATCGCCAGCCCGCGATGACCGCCGAGCGCTTCGTCCCGGACCCGTACGGTCCGCCCGGTGCCCGGATGTACCGCACCGGCGACATCGCGCGGCTCACCCCCGACGGCGAGCTGATGCACCTGGGCCGGATCGACACCCAGGTGAAGATCCGCGGCTACCGGGTCGAACCCGGTGAGATCGAGGCCGTCCTGACGGCCCATCCGCGGATCGCCCAGGCCGCCGTGGTGGTCCAGCGGGCCGGGGAGAACACCCCGGACCTGGTGGCCTACCTCGTGCCCGGCCAGGGCGGGAGCGTGCCGCCCGCGGACGAGTTGCGCGAGTACTTCACGGGGCGCCTGCCCGACTACATGGTCCCCGCCGCCTTCGTCCAGCTCGACCGGCTGCCGCTGTCGCCCAACGGCAAGCTCGACCTGAAGGCCCTGCCGGCCGCCGACATCACCTCCACGGAGCCCTTCCGGGCACCGCGCACCGCCCGGGAGGAAGTGCTGGCCAAGCTCTTCGCCGAGGTGCTCGGTGTGGAGCGGGTCGGCGTCGACGACGGCTTCTTCGAGCTCGGCGGGCATTCGCTGCTCGCCACCCGGCTGATCAACCGGGCCCGTGTCGAGTCGGGGATCGAGATCCCGATTCGCAAGATCTTCGACCTGCCGACGGTGTCCGCGCTGGCCGCGTGGACGGAGGAGGCGGCTGTGCCCGTCCGTCCCAGTCTTCGCAGGATGACCGCAGAGGAGCAGAACCAGTGATTCCGCTTTCGTTCGCACAGCGCCGCATGTGGCTGACCCACCAGATGGAGGGCGGGGCGGAGACCTACAACATCTCCCCGGCGTTCCGGCTGACCGGACCCCTGGACCAGGCCGCCCTGGTCGCGGCGATCGGCGACCTGGTCGACCGGCACGAGACCCTGCGCACCACCATCGTGACCGACGACCAGGGCGAGCCCCACCAGCGGATCCTCCCGATGTCGCAGGCGCCGGTGCAGGTGCCCGTGGTCGACGTGACGCCGGACGAGCTGTCCGGTGCGGTGAAGGAGTTCATCAACCACCGCTTCGACCTGGCGGTCGAGACCCCCTTCCGGGCGGGCCTGTTCCGCTGCTCCCCGGAGGACCACCTGCTGGTCCTGCTCGTCCACCACATCGCCTCGGACGGCGTCTCGGGCGGCCTCATCGCCCGCGACATCGCGACCGCCTACGGCGCCCGGCGGGACGGCCGGGAGCCCGGTTGGGAGCCGCTGCCCGTGCAGTACAAGGACTACGCCCTGTGGCAGCGCGAGCTGCTCGGCGACGTCGCTGACCCGGGCAGCCTGGCCGCGGCGCAGGCCGAGTACTGGCGCGAGGAGCTCGCCGGCGTGCCGCAGCCGTTGAACCTGCCGCTGGACCGCCCGCGCTCCGCCGAGCGCGACCCGCAGGGCGACATGGTCGCTTTCACCGTGCCGGCCGCGGCCAGGGCCGGGCTGCAGAAGCTGGCCGACGAGCGCGGGATGACCATGCCGATGGTCCTCCAGGCGGGCCTCGGCGTGCTGCTGAGCAAGCTCGGCGGCGGCGAGGACGTCACGATCGGTGGCCCGATGGCCGGGCGCAACGACGTGGCGCTCGCCGAGCTGGTCGGCTTCTTCGTCAACACCCAGGTGCTGCGGGTGAACCTCTCCGGAGACCCCTCGTTCGCCGAACTGCTGACCCGGGTGCGGGAGAAGACCCTGGCGGCCTACGAGCACCAGGACGTGCCGTTCGAGACGCTGGTCGAGCTGATCAACCCCGAGCGCTCCACCGCCTACCAGCCGCTGTTCCAGGTGATGTCCGCCTGGCAGTCCTTCGAGACGCCGGACCTCGAGTTCCCCGGCCTGGAGGTGACGTTCGAGCAGCACGTCACGCAGACCTCGCTGGTCGACCTCACCATGTTCTTCGACGTCACCGGTACCGGCGACCTGCGCTGCGAACTCCAGTACGCGACCCAGCTGTTCGACCGGAAGACCGCCGAAGGCATCGCCGCCCGGTTCGCGAGCGTGCTGGAGCAGGTGGTCGCCGACCCGCACGCCCCGGTGAGGCGGATCGGGATGCTCGTCGACGACGAGCCCGAGCGGCTGCTGCTGGGCATCAACAACACCGCGCACCCCGTGGCCGACTCCACCCTGCCGGACGCCTTCGAGGCCCAGGTGGCGCGCACCCCCGACGCCGTCGCGGTGATCGGTGAGCAGGAGACCCTCACCTACGGGGAGTTCAACCGCCGCGCCAACCGGCTGGCGCACTGGCTGATCGAGCAGGGCGCCGGCCCCGAGCAGCTCGTCGCCGTGCGCGTGCGCCACTCGGTGGAGCTGCTCGCCGCGATCTACGCGGTGGTCAAGTCGGGCGCGGCCTACCTGCCGCTGGACCCCGACCTGCCCGAGGACCGGGTGCGCCACATGCTCGGCAGCGCCCGGCCGCTGCTGGTCCTCGACGAGGCGCTCCCGGACGTCTCCGGCTACCCGGAGACCGACCCGCAGCGGGCGCTACTGCCCGACAACGTCGCGTACGTCATCTTCACCTCCGGCTCCACCGGCCGGCCGAAGGGCGTCCAGGTCTCGCACCGATCGATCATGAACCGGATGGCCTGGGGCCTGGAGCATTTCGAGGTCGGCGCCGGGGACCGGATGCTGTTCAGCACCCTGGCGAGCTTCGACGCCTCGATCCAGGAGATGTTCGCCAACCTCCAGGCCGGCGGCGCCGTCGTCGTCTCCCGCCCGGACGGGCGCCGCGACCCGGCCTATCTGGCCGAACTCATCCAGCGCGAGCGGGTGACCAGCGCGTTCTTCGTGCCGTCCCTGCTGTCCGCGTTCGTCGCCGAACCCGCCGCCAAGCGGTGCGACACCCTGCGCTGGATCGAGTCCGGCGGCGAGGCCTTCCCGGCCGCGCTGGCCAACAAGCTCGTCGAGCTGCTGCCCGGCTGCGGGGCGCACAACCACTACGGCCCCACCGAGGTCGCTGTGGAGGCCACCGCCTGGAAGCACGTGCCCGGTGCGGACCGGCTGCCGATCGGCGTGCCGTTCTGGAACGTCCGGGTGTACGTGCTGGACACCGCGCTGCGCCCGGTCGCGCCGGGCGTCGCCGGCGAGCTGTACGTCGCCGGCGTCGGCCTGGCCCGCGGCTACCTCGGTCAGGCCGGCCAGACCGCCGACCGCTTCGTCGCCTGCCCCTTCGGCACACCGGGCAGCCGGATGTACCGCACCGGCGACCTGGTGAAGTGGAACCAGGACGGGCAGCTGGAGTACCTCGGCCGCAGTGACGCCCAGGTGAAGGTCCGGGGCTACCGGATCGAGCTGGGCGACATCGAGCACGCGCTGGCCGGGCACCCCGCCATTGCGCAGGCGGCGGTCGTGGTGCGCGAGGACCAGCAGGGCGAGAAGCGCCTGGTGGGTTTCGTGGTGCCCGACCCGGACGCCGTCGTCGTCGACACCGAGGCCCGGGTGGAGGAGTGGCGCACGGCCTGCGACGCGAGCTACGCCGAATCCGCCGACGAGCCCTGGGGCGAGGACTTCGAGTTCTGGAAGGCGGTGTACGACGGCCAGCCGGTCCCGCGCGAGCAGCTGGCCGAGTGGCGGGACGCGGCGGCGGCCCAGGTGCTGCGCTTCGCACCGCGCCGGGTGCTGGAGATCGGTGCGGGCTCCGGTCTGCTGCTGGCGAAGATCGTCGGCGAGGTCGGGGAGTACTGGGCCACCGACATCTCGGCCACGGCGGTCGACCGGCTCCGTGAGCAGGCCGAGCAGGCCGGTCACGGCGACCGGGTCCGGCTGAGCGTCCAGGCGGCCGACGACGTCTCCGGGTTGCCGCAGGGCGGGTTCGACACCGTGGTCCTCAACTCGGTGGCGCAGTACTTCCCGGGCGTCGAGTACCTGGACCGGGTGCTGGGCCGGGCGATGGACCTGCTCGCGCCGGGTGGCCGCCTGATCGTCGGCGACGTCCGCAACGCCGCCACGCTGCGGCTGCTGCTGACCGCGGAGCAGAGCGCGGAGCAGCCCTACGCCTCGCACGAGGAGGTGCGGGCACTGGTGGAGCAGGCGGTTCTCGCCGAGCGGGAGTTGCTGGTCGCCCCGGAGTGGTTCGCCGAGTGGGCGGCGCAGCGTTCCGTCGCGGCCGACATCCGGCTGAAGGCCGGTCAGGCGCACAATGCGCTGACCCGGCACCGCTACGAGGTCGTGCTGCACAAGCAGCCGACCGAGGTGCTCGACCTGGCCGCTGTCCCCGCGCTGTCGTGGGGCCGGGAAGTGTCCGACCTGGGTGCCCTGGGTGATCTCGCGGAGCGGGCGGACGGCGCGGTGCGAGTGACCGGAATCCCGAACGCGCGGCTGGTGGCGGAGGCCGCCGCCGTGCCCTCCATCGGTTCGGCGGGTGCCGTCGCCCCCGCCGGTCCGCCGGTCGACCCGGCGGAGCTGGCCGCCTGGGCGCGGCAGCAGGGCCGGGAGGCCGTCGTCACCTGGTCCGGCCGGGCCGTCCACGCCTTTGATGCGATCCTGCTGCCCGCGCAGCAGGCCGGACAGCAGGCCGTCACCGGTGGATTCGTCCCCGGCGCCGCGGCCGGGCGGACCACCGGGCGGCGCTGGACGAACACCCCCGCGCTGGCCTCGACGACCGGTCCGCTGCTCGCCGAGCTGCCCGACTACCTGCGCGGCCGTCTGCCGGCCTACATGGTCCCGTCCGTACTGGTGGCGCTCTCGGAGCCCCCGCTGACCCCGGCCGGCAAGCTCGACCGGCGGGCGCTGCCGACGGATCTCACGACTGTCCTGCGGGGCGGCGGGCCGCGCAACTCCCACGAGGAGACGCTGTGCTCCTTCTTCTGCGAGCTGCTCGGGGTGGAGCGGGTCGGCATCGATGACGACTTCTTCGCGCTCGGCGGGCACTCGTTCCTGGCCACCCGGCTCAGCGCGAGCATCCGCAAGGAGTTCGGCATCGACATGCCGCTCCGGACGATCATCCAGTACCCCACCGTGGCCGAGCTGAGCGCGCTGGTGCTCACCGGCCGGATCCCCGGCGGCCACGACGACGCGTTCGACGTCGTCCTGCCGCTGAACCGGGACCCCGGCACCGGGAAGTCGCCGGTCTGGTTCGTCCACGGCGGTGGCGGCCTCGGCTGGGCGTACTTCACCTTCGCGCCGTACCTGGACCGCCCGGCCTACGCGTTGCAGGCCCGCGGCTCCAACGGCACCGACCCCCTGGCGACCTCGGTGGAGGAGATGGTCGAGGACTACCTCACCCAGATGGTGAAGGTCCAGCCGGAGGGGCCGTACTACGTGGTCGGCTGGTCCTTCGGCGGCCCGGTCGCGCACGCGCTCGCGAACGCGCTGGACCGGCGCGGGCACGAGGTCGGCCTGCTCGCCGTCCTGGACGCCCAGCCCGCGAGCGACGACCCGAAGACCGGGTTCAAGCAGATCGCCGGCCGCACCAAGGAGCTGTACCGGGGGGACCTCGAAGAGGTCTTCGGCCAGTTCATGAACACCAAGAGCATGGACAGCCTGTTCGACAGCATGTCGCGGGTGGGCGTCAACAACCTGAACAGGATGGCCGAGTTCCAGTCGCCGGTCTTCCGCGGCGACCTCCTGTTCTTCAACGCGACGAAGGGCAAGGACGCGTCCTACGCGCCCGACTGGGAGCCGTTCGTCGAGGGCTCGATCGAGTCGTTCGACGTGCAGGCCTCGCACAACGACCTGCACATGCCGCAGCCGGCGGGACAGATCATGCGGGTCATCGCCCAGCGGCTGGCGCAGCAGTGACGTGGCGGACCATCGAGTGGGCGATTGGAGTTGGTCGGGATGACCGAGCCCGGCGTGACTGACGAAGGCCGGCCGCGCGCCGTGCTGCTGTGCGTACCGTTCGCGGGAGCGGGACCGTCGTTCTTCCACCCGTGGCGGGCGCTCTCCGGCGACCGGTGGCGGGTGACGGCGGTCGAACTGCCCGGCCGGGAGCGGCGGATCCTGGAGGAGCCGTACCGGAACGTGATCGAGGCGGCCAAGGGCTCGGTGGACGACGTCCTCGCCGAGATCGGCGACGCCGAGCGGGTCCTGGTGTTCGGGCACAGCCTGGGCGCGGTGCTCGCCTACGAGCTGGTGCATCTGCTGACCGAGCGCGGCGTGCCCGTCGAGCGGCTGGTCGTCAGCGGCTCCCCGGGTCCCTGGACGCAGCGCGAGCGGCGTGCCACCGGGCTGCCCGACGAGGAGTTCCTCGCCCGGGTCGAGGAGTTCGCCGGGTTCCGGCACGAAGCGCTGGACCACCCGGAGATGCGCGAACTGATCCTTCCCGTGCTCCAGGCCGACTGCGAGATGCACGAGAACTACGTTCCGAGCACCGACGAACCGGTGTCGGTGCCGATCTGCTCGATCCGGGGCGATGCCGACGGCCTCGTCAGCGCGGAGGAGGCGCGGCAGTGGCAGGGCGCGACCACGGGTGAGTTCAGCCGGGCGGAGTTCCCGGGCGATCACATGTACCTGGTGGACCGCGCCCGGGACGTGCTGGACCTGATCGAGGCGCAGTCCGCCCGCACCGCACGTGAAGGCGGAACCGGCCATGGCTGAGCCGTACGTGAGCCTGCTGGACCGCGAGTTCAGCGACGACCCCAACGCAGCCTTCGCGCGCCTGCGGAGGATGTCCCCGCTCGTGCGCATCGGGTTCCCCGGCGGGCCGCCGGTCTGGCTGGTCACGCGCAACGAGGACATCTGGTCGGCGCTGAGCGACCCGCGGCTCGTGGTGGACTACCAGAACGTGCCGGGACACCACGGCCCCAGCCTGGCCGACCAGGCGATCGAGGCCCTCGGTCTGCCCGACGAGTTCCGCGAGTACCTGGCGGCCAACCTGATGCTGGTGGACGGCAAGTACCACGGCCGGCTGCGCCGGCTGGTGACGCCCGCGTTCAGTGTCAAGCGGATGAAGGCGCTGAAGCCGCGCATCGAGGAGATCTCCACCCAGCTCCTCGACGCCCTGAGCGCCAAGGGCGGCGGCGACCTCATCGAGGACTACTCCTCCCCGCTGACCGGCTCCGTCATCTGCGAACTCATCGGTGTCGACGAGGCGGACCGGCCGCAGGTGCGCAAGTGGATGAACGACTACGCCAACGCCGACGTCGACCTCGCCGCGAGCATCCGCAGCCTGGTCGAGTACGTCAAGGGGCTCATCGAGCGGCGCCGGGCCGAGCCCAGGGACGACATGATCTCCACCCTGGTGCAGAAGGGCGAGGAGGACGGTGACCGGCTCACCGAGGCCGAGATCGTCTCGCTGGTCCTGGTCGTGGTGAACAACGGGCACCATTCCACCGCCCACTTCATCCCGAACGCGATCCTCACGCTCTTCGACAACCCGGACCAGCTGGCCCTGCTGCGCTCCAAGCCGGAGGCCCTGCCGCACGCCATGTACGAGCTGATGCGGATCGCCAACCCCGTCCCGCTCGCCGGGCCGCGGTACGCCACCGAGGACATGGAGTTCGCCGGCATTCCGGTCTGCAAGGGCGACGCCCTGACGGCTTCCCTGCACTCCGGAAACTTCGACGAGGCCGTCTTCCCCGATCCCGAACGGTGCGACGTGGAACGCGAGGTGAAGCGCGGACAGGGCCACCTCGCCTTCGCCGCGGGCCCGCACTACTGCCTCGGCGCGGCGCTCGCCCACCTGGAGGGCGAGGTGGCCCTCGACCACCTGCTGATCCAGCGCGACACCCTGGAGATCGACGGCCGCCTGACCTACCACGAGCCGATCGCCGGCGGCGGCAGGCCGCTGCACGCGTTCCCGGTTCGCCTCTGACCCAGTTCATCGGATCCGAGGCCGGCCGCGGCACACCGCCGCGGCCGGCCCGGGTCACCTGCGCCCCCTGGAGGTGGCGGTGGATATCCAGTCGATCGATCACATCGAGTACTTCGCCGAGGACGCCGAGAAGGCGGCCTTCGAGCTGTGCGACCGCTTCGGCTTCGTCGTCGCCGGTCGCGGTGGCGCCCGGACGGGCCTGCGCGGATGCGAGTCCGTCCTGCTGCGCCAGCACGACATCACCCTGCTGGTGACCTCGGCCACCAGCCCCGACCACCGCGCCGCCGAGTACGTCGAGCGGCACGGCGAGGGCGTCGGCGTCATCGCCCTGCGGGTCGGGGACGCACAGGCCGTCTTCGCCGAGGTGGTGGAGCGGGGCGCCGTCCCGGTCGCCCCGCCGGAGGTCCTCGGCCCGGAGGGAGCCCAGGTCGTCTTCGCCTCCGTGGGCGGGTTCGGCGACGTGGAGCACCGCTTCGTGTCCCGCGACCTGCCGGACGGCCCGTTCGCCCCGCTGATCGAGGAGACCGACCGGGACCGCTCGACCGAGGGGCTGTTCACGGAGATCGACCACCTCGCGGTGTGCGTGCCCGCCGGCACACTGGAGGAGACGGTGCGCCGCTACAAGGAGATATTCGGGCTCCGCCAGACCTTCGAGGAGCAGATCATCGTCGGGAACCAGGCGATGGACTCGAAGGTCGTCCAGAGCGATTCCGGACGGCTGACCCTGACCATCATCGAGCCGGACGTCACCCGCGCCCCGGGCCAGATCGACCGGTTCGTCGCGGCCCACGACGGCGCCGGCGTGCAGCACATCGCGTTCCTGACCGAGGACATCCTGACCGCCGTGCCCGAGAGCGCCGAGCGCGGCGTGCGGTTCCTCAGCACGCCGTCGGGCTACTACGACGTGCTGGCGTCGCGGCTTGGCCCGATCGGTGTCCCGGTGGAGGCGCTGCGCGAGCTCAACGTGCTCGCCGACCGTGACCACGTGGGGGTCATGCTGCAGATCTTCACCAGGTCGGAGCACCCGCGGGGCACCCTGTTCTACGAACTGATCGACCGCCGGGGTGCCCGAACCTTCGGCAGCAACAACATCAAGGCGCTCTACGAGGCCGTGGACCGCCAGCAGGAGAGCAGCCCGACCGGCCGGGCCGCGTCGTAGCTGCTCCCTGAACGCTGAAAGCCGCTGCCGCTCGTCGTCCCACCGCTCATGGCGGGGACAACGGGCGGCAGCGGCCCTTTCGACGAGCGCTACCGGGATTACCAGGAGGTCAGCGAGAACCGGTCGCTGAGGCCGCGGGCCTCGATGGCGAAGTCCCGTATCTGTTCGGCCTTGAGGACCATCTGGTCGTCGCCGTTCAGCTTGGCGATCTCGACCAGCCAGTGGTAGGTCTCGCCGGAGTGCACCTCGTACTTGTAGTGCACCTTGGACAGCAGGAACAGGATGTCCCGGAAGTTCTCCCGCTCGATCACGTTCGAGAGGGAAAGGATCCGGTCCCGGTCCGCCGAGGTGAAGGGGAGCCGCTCCGGCAGGTCGGGGACAACGGCGCCGGGGGCGTAGAAGCGGGAATCCGCGAAGGCCTCCTTCTCGTCGAATTCGCCGTCGAAGGCCAGATCGACGCAGAGCGCCTGCCGGCTCAGCTCGGAGAGATTGACGGCCGAGTGCACGGTCGCGGCGTCGAGGAACCAGATCTCGCCCGGACGCATGTGGATGACCGTGTCCTCGTTGGAGTGGAGGGCGAACGGATTGTCCTCCAGCACCATGAACGTCCGGAAGTACTGGTCGAGACCGCGGTCGAGTTCGACGAAGTCCCGGTGGGGGATGACGACGGCGTTCTTCAGGTTCCGGCTCCGGGCCATCTGGAGACGGTCGCCGTTGTACACGGTGGTGATGATCTCGTTGAGGTACGGAACGTGGTCCGCGTGCTCGGTCGGTTTCGCCGGGGAGCCGTCGAGGTCGCGGTAGAGCAGGTCGTCACTGCCCCCACTGGCGTTCCACAACGCGACGTTCTTCCAGAACCCGTTGGCGAACTCGTCGTACTCCTCTTCCACGGTCGGCACGGCGGCGAGGTATTCAAGATCGGGTGCCAGGCGTGCCGGATCCAGCTCGATCTTGCCGAGGATGTGCGAGCGCATCTGACCTCTCAATTTCGCGTGACATGTTTCGACAGTCGCGACCAGGGGGGACGCGGGGCGATTTCCACTGTCCCGTCGACAGGACAGTGGACGGGCGGGGCCAGTTGGCCGGGCTATTCTCCGGATCCCTTGTCACGCTTGACCATAGGGCGTTCCCCGGCGGAACGTCCATTCCCGTGCGGAGGACCGGACTCGGCACAGCGGCCTTCTCCGCGGGGGCAGTTGAACGACTTCCGAATAGACTCGCATTCGTGACGCATGAGGACCGAAATGGGATCATGAACGCGCATGGCAAATCCCTGTCGGTGGATGGCGATTCTGCTTTCGCGATCCGGACGGCATCGATCAAGAGTGGGGCGAGTACGTGACTGAGTTGGAACAGCTGGTGCGTGGCGTGCCCGATCCGGTCGTGCGCGAATTCCTGCTGATGGTGGACGACAGCGTCGTCGCGGTGCTCCCGTACGCGCTGGCCATCGCCGCGCGGCTCGGTGTGGCCGACGCCTGCGCACCGGACGGGTCGTCACCCGAGGAACTCGCGGCCACCGTCGGCTTCGGGGCGGAGCCGCTCGCGAGCCTGCTGAACGCCCTCACCGGAGCCGGCTTCTTCGCCCGGGACCAGCGGGGCCGGTTCACCCCCACCGAGCTGGGCGGGGTGCTCAAGGCCGACTCGCCCGTCTCGATGCGGGCCACGCTCTCCAACCTGGATTCCTTCCGGTCCTGGCTCCAGGCCGCCGACGCCGCCGCGGCCAGGCAGCCGCTTCCGGCTGCCTACGGCGAGACCTTCTTCGTGGACAACGAGACCAGGCCCACGACCGAGGCCGGCTTCAACACTCGGATGAAGGAGCGGGCCAAGCGCCTGTACAGCGGCCTCGCCGACCTGCCGGTGTGGGACGAGACGCACACCGTCATGGACATCGGCGGCGGCATCGGCACCGTGATGTCCATGATCCTGCGGGCCCACCCGCAGCTGAACGGCGTGCTGTTCGACCGCCGTTCGGTGATCGAGACGGCGGACCAGGACTCCCCCCTCGTCCCGGTCCGGGACCGCTGCACGCTGGTGGCCGGCGACTTCTTCGCGGAGCTTCCCGGGGGCGCGGACACCCACTTCCTGGGCAGTGTGCTGCACGACTGGGACGACGAGAAGGCGGCCGACATCCTGCGCGCCAGCGTCAGGGCGCTCGCCCCCGGCGGCCGGGTGCTGATCTGCGAACTCGTCGTCCCCGAGACCGACGAACCCCATCCGGCCCGCTGGAGCGACCTCGGCATGCTGGTGCTGCTCGGCGGCCGGGAGCGCTCGCTGTCGGAGTTCGACAAGCTGTTCGCCGGCGTCGGCCTGACCCGGTCCCGGGTGTTCCCGGTCGGGGAGTCGAGCTTCAGTGTCATCGAGGCGGTTCCGTCCGGGCAGGCTCCGCGTCACGTCTGACGGCCTGCCCGGACGGAAGTCCGTCAGGAACGCGCGGCAGTGGCGGGCCGCCGTGCGCCCAAGGCGTCCCTGAGGTCTTCGACCACCCGAGCGGCGAGGCCGCGCGGGTGGTCGAAGAGGTAGAAGTGGCCGCCCGGGAAGGTGTGCAGCCGGATCGGGCGGTCGGTGTGCGACTCCCAGTCGTGCAGGTCCTCGACGGGAGCGGCCGTGTCGTCCACCCCGCCGAACACGCTGATCGGCACGGACAGCCTGACCGGCGAAGCGGGCCGCGGACCGTCCAGCAGACCGAGGTCCGCGTCGAGCAGGTCGAGCGCGTAGTCCAGCAGCTCCTCGTACTCGAACACCTCCTCCGGCGTCCCGCCGAGGCGGCGCATGAAGTCGATGAGCTGCTCGCGGTCCCGGACCTGGCCGGTGCCCGTTTCCGGTTGCGATGCCGAGGGAACAGCGGTCGAGAAAGCGACGGCCGTCCCCCGGGGCGTGATCCCCGAGAGGCCGAGCCACACCGGCCGCTCGGCGGGGGCCGTCGCCACCGCGACCTCATGGGCCACCATGCCACCCATGCTGTGCCCGAAGAAGGCGCGCGGTCCGTCGGTGACGGCCAGCACCCGGGGGACGAGCTCCCGGACCACCTCGTCGATCGACGTCAACGGCCGCGCCTCGCTGTGGCGCCCGCGCCCGGGGAGATCGACGAGCACCACGTCGAACTCCTCCGGGAGCTGAGCGGCCAACGGTCGGTAGACCGGGGACGATCCGCCCGCGTGATGAAAGACGAAGAGGGTGGCGGCCGGGTTCGGGGCTTTCTGCTGGACCGTCATCCAAGTGTCGATGTGCGTGCCGTTCTGATGCCTCATGGGTTGGAAATTCCCCCTCGTGAACTCGTCACCGCCGAGGTTGTCCTGATCGGCGGCTTCCGACTGATCTTAAGTCAGGAAATGAGCAATTCGAGGGCTTGATAAGGGTTATGGAGCGTTTCCGTTCCCGGCCGGACATCCTCGTCCGCGGGCGAGGACGATTACGAGGACGAGGATCGTGAGCACGCGGCTCCGATGCCGAGGAGGATGGGGGTGTTCCGCATCCGCTGGTCCGGGTGAGCGGCGGTTCGGCGGTTCGGCGGGTGGTGGCGCGGGTGGTTCGGCGGGCGGGTGCGGGTGCTGGGGGGCTGGGCGGGGGCCCTCCTGCGCCACCGGATGGACTTCCTCATGCTCCTTCCCAACGGCCGGCGGATGGTCCTCGAAGTCGACGGCCGCCAGCACTACGCGAACGCGAACGCCTACGCGGACACCGTGAGCTCCGACCGAGACCTCAAGCTCCGCGGCTACGACGTCTTCCGGTTCGGATCCGCCGAGCTGAGCAACCCCAACCAGGCAGAAGCCCTCCTCCAGCGGTTCTTCACCGACTTGTTCGACCGCTACGAGGCACCCATCCCGGACGACCCACGACCATGACAACCAAGGACACCCACCCGACCCCGCACACCACGCCTGAACAGGGCAAACGCGAAGGGCCCCTCACAAACCGTGAGAGGCCCTTCATATCAACCGAGGCCCAGAATCCACTGGTCGACCCGACATACTGTCGGGTCGACCGGCGCATTGAGTCGGTTGACCTGACTGGCCGCCAGGAGGGCCTGGAGGCAGGTGGTGTCGGCGAAGACCGTTGCGGGTGCGGACAGCAGCAGGTGCGCTGGACCATGGCGTCCAGGCGCCCGAGGCGAACCCCGCAGGTGCGGGGAGCAGGTCCTGGCATCCGGGCCTCTGACGGAGATCTCCGCCCCGGGACCGGACATGCGGTACCCCGTTGTCGACTGGTCATGCGGGCATGATCGCGCACTATGCGGTCGCAATGCCCAGGAAGCGCAGCACCGCTAGGACGCGGCGGTGGTCGGCGTCGGCCCTGGGTAGGTCGAGCTTGGTGAAGATGCTGTTGATGTGTTTGGCGACCGCGCTCTCGCTCACGACCAGCTCGGCGGCGATGCCCGAGTTGGACCGGCCGCCCGCTATCAATTCCAAAACCTCCCGCTCGCGCGGTGTCAGCCGGTCGAGCGGATCGCTGTGTCGGCGCACCAGCAGCTGCGCGATGACCTGTGGGTCGAGTGCGGTGCCGCCGGTCGCCACTCGGCGTACCGCGTCGGCGAACTCCTCGACGTCGGCGACCCGTTGCTTGAGCAGATAGCCGACGCCCGAGGTGTTGGCGGCGAGCAGGTCGGCGGCGTACCGCTCCTCCACGTACTGCGACAGCAGGAGTACGGCGGTACGGGGGTACTGGTGGCGGATCACCAGCGCGGCGCGTACTCCTTCGTCGGTGAAGCCGGGCGGCATGCGCACGTCGACCACGGCGATGTCGGGCCGGTGCTCCTCGACAGCTGCCAGCAGCTCCTCTGCGTCGGTGACCTGTGCGCACATCTCGAAGCCGGCCGCTTCCAGCACTTTGACCACCCCGAGGCGTAGCAGGAGGGAATCCTCGGCGATCACGGCGCGCACGGCAGCTCCACGGTGATGACGGTCGGGCCCCCGGCGGGGCTGCGGCAGGAGAACGTGCCGTCGACGGACGCGACGCGCTTGGCGAGCCCGGCGAGCCCGGTGCCACCGCTGGCCGCTGCGAGATCCGCGCCGCCCGCGCCGTCGTCCGTGACGACGACCAGCAGTGTCTCCCCCATCCGCTCCACAGTCACGTCCGCCCGGGTCGCCTGGGCGTGTTTGACCACGTTCGTCAGGGCTTCGGAGACCACGAAGTACGCGACGGCCTCGACCGTGGGTGAGGGGCGCTGCGGCAGGTCCACCGCCACGCGCACCGGGATCGGGAGGCGGGCGGCGGCCCCGGACAGCGCGGCATCGAGGCCGCGGTCCTCAAGGACGGCCGGATGCAGGCCGCGCACCAGGTCGTTCAGCTCGGCGATTGCCTCCTTCGCCTCGCGGTGCGCCTCGTCGATCACCTTGCGGGCGTTCTCCGGCAGGTCGCCGAGGGTGGACCTGGCCAGGCCCAGGTTGACGGCAAGTGAGACGAGGCGCTGCTGTACGCCGTCGTGCAGGTCGCGCTCGATCCGCCGCCGCTCGGCGTCGGCGGCGTCGAGCACGCCGGCCCGGCTCTCGGCGAGGTCGGCGACCCGGCGGGCCAGCTTCTCCGTGCGGCTGGGGCCGAGCAGGACCTCGGCCGCCCGGGTCTCCAGCCGCACCAGAGCGCCGGTCAGCCGGGGCCCGAGGAACAGCAGGGCGAGGCCGCCGGCGGTGATGTACGCGGCCTGTGTGGTGTGCCCGAGGTCGGTGACCCGCCACTGCGGGGGCAGCGCCCAGATCCATACGTAGAGGGAGGCGGCCACGAGAGCGGCGGCCCAGAGGGCGAGGATGGCGAGGTCCAGGACGGCGAGCAGCGGACCCGCCACGGCGTGGTAACAGACCTGCCGCCACAAGGCCCGCGTGGTCAGCCGACGTACCGTCCACTTCCAGCTGTGTCCCGGCCCGGGTGAGGCGGGACGCGGCAGGTCCGTGCCGACGAGCGCCCGGTAGCGCCGCCGCTGCCCGACGGTCAGCAGAGGTGTCAGCACGAGCGTGAACAGCACGGGCAGCGCCACGAGCGGGAGCAGCATGGGCAGCGGAGTAGCGGCCGGTACCAACGCCGCCATCGTGCCGAGCAGCCAGAGCCACAGTGGCACCACGGCGAGGTGGAGCGGCAGGCCGGCGGTGACGAGCGCGGCCCGGTGTCCTGCTCCGAGGAACGGCCGACCCAGCACCCGCTGCAGCCGTGTCGTAAATCTCATGCGTCAGACGGTAGAGCCGCAGGCCATCCCCCGGCCATGACGCTCACGCCCGCTTCAGGGGTGCACTTGTCTCCACCCCGGGTCGGAACCGTGCGTGACTGACGGCGCCCTGGTGTGCGGCGGAGGGTGGAGCACGTGAAGTGGAGAGCCGACGGGGGGAGCGAGAGCGGACAATGCGTCAACTGATTTCGCGTAACGACGAATTGGCCGGCACCGCTGGCTTGGTCCGCGCCGAGGCCATCCCGCTCCGCGAGGAGCCGCGTCCGGTGCGGGGCATGCGGTGGGCAGGGTGGCTGCTGGTCGTCTGCGGGCTCGCCCTGCTGCCCTGGCTGTACCTGCTGGCCACCGGCCTGCCGGCCACCGCGACCGTGGCGCACTGGCCGCTCGCCTGGGTCGGGCTCGACGCGCTGGAGGCGCTCGGCCTGATCGCCACCGGCCTCCTCGCCGCCCGCAGCGACCGGCGACACGCCCTCGCAGCCGCCGCAACCGCGACGCTGCTTGTGGTGGACGCCTGGTTCGACACCACGACCGCCGCCCCGGGCGGCGACTTCGCCAGCGCGGTCGCCATGGCGCTCGGTGCCGAGCTGCCGCTCGCCGCGCTGTGCGGCCGGCTCGCCCTACGGGCGCCGAGCCGGGCCGCGTGACGCCGGCCGCCCAGCCACGTACCACGGACCGAACCCCGGACTAGCTTGATCCTTAACCTGTGCGGCGGGGTCGAGGGCCGCTGCCCTGTGGTTTCTTCTTCGCTGACGGCTTCGCGGTGTTTGCCTTGCCGACAGTGTGGACGTCGTGGCGAGGGGTCGGTTGGGAGTTCTTGCGGCCGGGTGGTCGTCCTGGGCCTGGTCGGGAGGCTCTCGGTGCACCGGCTGGGCAGGCGGCCTTCGCGCGGAGGTGCCGGAATCCCCGTCGGACTCTGGCGGGGGTCATGCGTTCGGGTGGTGCGGGCTTCTCCCAGGGGCGGCGAAGGTCGGCTGCCAGTGGCCGGGCGAGGCGGAGTTGGGTGTAGGCCGCCAGGATCAGCCAGGATCAGTCAGGTCCAGCGGTCCACTGCTTCGGGAGTGCGGATCTTCGGGCAGGTCCAGCCGAGGGTCTGCTTGAACAGGCGGAAGGTGTGCTCGATGTCGAAGCGGCGCAAGAACGCCTGCCAGAGCCGGTCGGTGTCCGCCGCGGTGGCATCCGTGCCGGACCACCACAACCAGACGGGCTTCGGGACCGCCCCGCTGGGAAGGTGGTCGACCTCCAGGCGGATCACGGTGCCCTCGATCACCGGCAGGGCTCCGTCCGCCACTGCCCAGGCGGACCGGTGGGTCAGCCTGGGGTGCAGCCGGTCCCGGGAGCGGGCGGTCGCGGTGCCGTAGAGGCGGGTTTCGGTGACGGTCCGCGTGCCCGGACCGCCCCAGGTGGCAGGGTCGCCGAAGACGAACTCGCCTCCGTGCCGTGGCGGGCGGCCGATGGTGCCGGGCAGGCGGGGCGGGCAGGATCTGCGCAGGACTCGGTCCGAGCGCATCCGTCCAAGGACCTGCACGGGCAGGTCCCTCAGCAGGAAGGCCAGGCGGGGCACGTCGTAGCCGGCGTCCGTAACCACGAGCACGTCCGGATCCCGAGGCTGCAACTGCCCAGCGTTGATGAGTCGTTGGACCAGCTCGCGTAGCTGCTGGGCGGTGACCGCGGCGCTGTCGTCCCCGGGTGCCAGTCTGCGTGCGTCCAGCGGTGCGGTCCACGAGGTACGGCCTCCCTCCAGCGCGACGACGACCGAGTAGGGCCAGCCGGGGACGGGGATGTGCTGGTCCTTGCCCCGCCCGTAGGTGTGGCACAGGATCCGCTCCGGCGAGGTATGCGCGTCCGGCCGCAGCCAGCACGTGACGTCCACGGCCAACACGAGTCGGCCGTCGGCGGCACGCGGCAGCGGCACCGCCGCCAGCGCACGTCGCATGCCCTCCTCGTCGATCCGGCCGCGGGCCATGGCCGCGTAGAGATGCTCTTCGCCGCCTACGCCGCCGGCGAGGTGGTCGGCTTCGGCTACGGATTCCGCTGCAGCCCCAGCTGCTGGTTCGGCAACCTCCTGCCGGCCATCACCCCGGAGGCGCGCGACAGCGACTCCCTCGCGGGGATCTGCGAACTCGCGGTCCGCACCGGCTGGCACGGCCAGGGCGTCGGCACCGCTCAGGCCGGACATCGACCACCACCCCGGTGCCGGCGGGCAACCTGGCGAAGTAGTCCGGGGTATGTTCACGATCCCGGTCGCCATCCACCCAGAGCAGACGGAACCGCTGGGACGCCAGAGCGACGGCGGCAGGATCGAAGCCCAGGGTCATCGCGGCATCCCGCTCCACCCCCGACTCGTAACCCACCAGGTCACGCGAAGTCGCCGCCCAATAGTCACCCGTGAAGTTCTTCTGCCCCTTCAACGCGCTGAACTTCCGGGCCGGGGAGGCACGCTCGAAGGGCCCGTCCCAGTAGCGGACCAGCGACCCAAGCTGCCCCACCCCGTCGACACCGACGAACCCCACCTGTACGTCCGACGCGTACTCCCAGCCGGATCCCGCCTCCGCAGGCTCGCTCACGGCCGCCGCCCCGACGCCCGTGCCCCTCGCTGTGAGCGTCGGCCACCCGGCGTGACGCCATGCCGGACACAGAAGGCGTCACCCCGTCGAGCGACCGCCCGTTCCGTACACCACGGGAACCAGATCACTTGAGACCACAGACCAGGTCCTCTCCTACGGGGACACGTGCACGGCCCTCAGTCGATACAGAACTCGTTGCCCTCGATGTCCAGCATCGGGATGCACGCATCGTTGCCGTCGTACAGCGTTTGCACGTGTACCGCGCCGAGCGGGACCAACCGCGCGCATTCGGCCTCAAGCGCGGCGAGGCGCTCTTCACCCACGAGTCCAGTGCCGACCCGCACATCAAGATGCACCCGGTTCTTGACGGCCTTCCCCTCGGGGACGCGCTGGAAGTACAGCCGCGGGCCCACACCTGAGGGATCAATGCAGGCGAACCAAGAATCCCGCTGCTCAGGTGGCTGCGAGACCTTGAAGTCATCCCAAATGGCAAACCCCTCCGGCGGTGGCGGTACGACGTACCCCAACACCTCGCACCAGAAACGGGCGAGGCGCTCAGGTTCTGCGCAGTCGAAGGTGACTTGGAACTTCTTGATCGACGTCATCGGCCCACCATATTTGCGCGTGCCGTTCACCGAAACCCCGGGGCTCCATCGCGTGCGGGTCGAGGGATCCGCGGGCCACATGCAGCGTCGACGGGTCAGATCACCCGGGACGACGAGCGAATCGGGCCAGATCATTTGAGACAGGGACCAGATCGACAAAGACGGGACAGCGCCGACCGAAGTGACGGTCACGCCCGGTGTCCCGTCTCAAATGATCTTGATCGTTTGTCAGATGATCTTGACGGACGATGGGTTTGTGTCATTCGATCTTGATCGGTGAGGGGGTCCCGGTGGCGGTTGCTTCGTTGGTGCACGACGACCCGGTGCTGTCGGCGTTCGAGTTGGACTTCGGCTGTCGAGCCGAGCCAGGACATCGACGTACAGTTCCGCGTCCTCCGGGTGCCGGGCCGCCAGGCTGACGAGCGACGAGGCCGCGTCACGATCGCCGGCCTTGACTGCGGGCAGGAGGGCTTCGGCGCGAACGATGGCCGGCTCCGGCGGGGCCTCGATCTCGTGGGCGATGTCGGCCAGGAGTTCGGCGACGTTCTGCTGCCGGTGAGCCGGGTTCAGCTGGGTAGCGGACTTCACGACACCCCGCCACGGCCCGGCTGCGGGGACCAGGGGGATGTGGGGACTCGGATCCTCTCCGGTGAGGACCCATGCGATGAGCTGCCCAAGGCTGAAGACATCCGCAGGAGGGCCGGCTTGGTGGGCGTCGACGGACAGCTCGGGTGGAGCGAACCCCTCGCTGCTGTACGGCTGGCCGACGCGGGTTCGGTCCGCATGGGTGGTCTGGCCGCGCGGTCGGCGCCCCAGCCCCCAGTCGGCGAGGGTCCACCGCTGCTGCTCCAGGTAGAGGATGTTCTCCGGCTTGATGTCGCGGTGAATCCACCCGTGGGAGTGCGTTTCCTCCAGGACTGCTCATACGTCCCGCAGCAAGGTTCGCAGGGCCTCGTCCTTCTTGAGGTCTGCGCGGCGGTCGACGGCGGTTGCTTCTGCCCAGGACATGACGAACCAACTGTGGTTGGCAGCGTGGTCGAGGACCGGCACGGCGTTCGGATGTCCGGTGAGCAGCCTGCCGATCTCGATCTCCCGCTTCATGCGCGCTCGGGCGGAGGGCAGTTGGGATTCAGCTTATTGACGGAGACCGGGATGCCGGTCGCCTTGTGTCGGGCGCGGTGACGATCGCGAGGGGAAGGATCAGCGCGAACGGGGTCAGGAGGACGGCGGCGCCGAGACCGGCGGCGGCCTTCTTCAGCGGCCCGCCGGTCGGCCGCGCCCTTTCGGCCGGTGTCCGGCGAGCGGGCGAAAGTGCAGAAGGACAGGTTGATTCCTGTCAGGTGGAACTCCGATCGTGTGGTGCGCGGGCGGCTCGTCCAAAGGCGTCCAGGCGTAGCGGCGAGAGGGTCGAATAACGTCCGAGAGATAGGTGACCGCAGTGACCGGCGGAAGTTCCCGCTTCCTTCGGTGCTGGTCAGGGGGTTCTCGGCGTCGGTGAACACGCCAAGGGCCCGCATATCTCCCGTGCAAGGAATTCACGGATATTCGCGAATGTGCGTGAATTCCTTGCACGGGAGATATGGGGGCACCTATGGTCTCTCCAGGCTCGCCGGCGCACCACGTCGTGGGCCTTTCTGTGCGCCGCCGAAAGGCCCTGGCGCCGCCTACTGGCCCCCCATCCTGCGAGGTTCCTTGCCCGACTACACCCTCCACCGGGGCGATGCCCTGACCCGCCCACTGACTGCTGGACCGCTCACGAAGTCGATACCGGACAGTTCACCGGGCGCTCCCCGACGCCTTGGCCGGGGTCAGCTGCAGCCTGCGTTGGCTCGCCCACGAGGACGCCGAACAGGCGGGCCAGGACGGCCGGTACGCCATCGGCACCGTGTCCAGGATGGGCCGGTGCGGACAGTTCGGCCGTGGCGCACCGTCCTGGATCCTTCACTCCGCCACCGCCGCCTCGCGAGCGTCACACACCACCTTCCTCAGCTCGGCCCGAAAGGCGCCGGGCAGGCAGGCCAGGACGGCCGCTCTGGGCTACCGCCGTTCCTGTCCGTCCGGGGTAGGTGACGCGAACCTGCACTTCAGTGCCACGCTTTGACGCTGACTGAGATTATCGAAGGGTGCCCACGGCCGCTCACGGCGTCGGCTGCCGATGGGAGGTGCGGGGCTGGAACAACGCGGGCGTGGCGCTGCCGAAGAAGCGGTTCGAGGACAAGGGTGAGGCGGAGCGCCATGCAGCAGCGATCACCAACGACCTTGCGGAAGGCGGCTACGTCGACCCCCGGGACTCGCGAACCACGGTCAGGGCATGGGCCTCCGAGTGGCTGTCGGTTCAAGGCGGAGACGACTCGACCGCCGAGAACCGCGAAAGATATGTGCGGATCCACATCATCCCCGGAATTGGGGATTTCGAGCTCGGTGAACTGGAGCGCCGCCCGTCTATCGTCCAGGCTTTCCTCAAGGAGTTGGAAGGCAAGGGGATTTCGGTCGGATACCGCTATAATCTCTTCATTGCTCTTTCTTCGATCTTCTCGGCTGCTGTTGAAGATCGACTGATCAAGAGAAATCCTTGCCAGTCACGTTCTGTGGCCAAGCCGAAAATTCCTCCCAGGCGGCTGATGCCGTGGGAGCTCCATCGAGTACATTCGGTTATTCTCGGGCTGCCCCAGGGGCTTCGTGCAGCAGGGTGGATCGGATTCGGTGCGGGGCTTCGGCGGGGGGAGATATTCGGTATCGCGGAGTCTGACATCGACTTCCGTCGTCGCATAATCAGAGTTCGTCAGCAGGTGAAGCTTCTCGGAACTGGTGCCAAGGTGTTCGCTCTTCCGAAGGGAGGAAAGACGCGAGAGGTTCCGATGGATGACGTTCTCGCCGAGAAGTTGGCTCAGCACATTGCCGACTTCCCTCCGGTGCGCGTCGCGCTCCCGTGGGCCACCGCAGCGGCAAAGGCGAAGTCATTCCAGCTCCTGTTCACCGATCTCGGCGGGGGCGCGCTTCACCGATCCAGGTTCAATCGGACGGTCTGGAAGCCGGCACTTGTCACTGCGGGCGTGATCCCGCCGCCGATCAGGGCGCAGAAGTTCGAGGCTTCGCCGGAGGACGGTATGCACGCCCTACGGCACGCCTTCGCTGCCGCACTGGTCGACGGCGGCTGCTCGATCAAGGACCTCGCCGCCTACCTGGGGCACGCCGACGAGGCCTTCACTCTGCGGACCTACGTGCACCTCATGCCCAAGAGTGATGAGCGGGCGCGCGCCGCGATCAGCAGGGCACTGTTTGCGGCTGACTTGCCCGCTCCGGGCGGGGGTCTGGCGGCTGTGTAAGCCCGGCGGGGCCAATGTGCCCGTAAAATGCCTCGCCGGGTTGGTTCAGCGATATTTGCGCAGGTCAGCGCGGTTCACAGAAGCGTCGACCAGTAGTACCAGAAGCGGTTGAGGATCAGCAGGGCGATCACCGCGTACCAGAGCGCCGGGACCACCCAGTGGTAGCGGGCGGCTTCCCGGACCGCCGGGCGCAGGGCGCGGGGCACCGGGATGACGCCCGTGCGCAGGTTGTGCAGGATGGTGTACCAGAACAGCGGGATCATCGCCGCCCACACCACCATGCAGAACGGGCAGAGCGCGCCGATCCGGTACAGGGCCTGGTACATCAGCCAGGTCACGAAGCCGATGCCGAACACCGTCCCGGCCTGGAGGCCGAGCCAGAACCAGCGCCGGTATGCGGCTCCGGCCAGCAGCCCGGCGCCGACCGCGATCACCACGGCGAAGCCGACCAGGCCGAGCAGCGAGTTGGGGAAGCCGAAGGCCTCGGCCTGGTCGCTGCGCATGATCGAGCCGCAGCTGATGATCGGGTTGATGTTGCAGTTCGGGACGTAGGACGGGTCCTTCAGCAGCCGGATCTTGTCCAGGGTGAGGACGGTCGAGGCGAACAGCCCCAGCGCGCCGCCGATCACCAGCAGCAGGGCGAACGGGCGGCTCGCGCCGTACGTGCGCCGGGCGGCGGCGGCGGCGGTGGGCGCGGTGGCGGGGGCCGTCATCCGGTCACCTGCTTGACCATCGCGGTGAACTGCTTGGGCGAGACGGCCTTGCCGCCGGAGAAGACGTCGAGCTTCTTGCCGTCGAGGCGGACCGTCGGGGTGCCGGTGACGCCGCTCTTGTCGAAGGCCTTGTTCACCTGGTTGGCCCAGGGCAGGTAGGTGCCCTCGCGGACCGCCTTGACGAAGCCGTCGGTCTTCAGGCCCGGCACCTGGTCGGCCAGGTCGAGCAGGTGGTTGACGTCGGCGAAGGCGTCGTCGCGCTCGTCCGGCTGGTTGGCGTAGAGCACGTCGTGGAACTGCTTGAACTTGTCCACGCCCTCGTTCAGCGCCGCGCCGGCGGCGGCCAGCGCGGTGCGCGAGCCCTTGCCGCCGAGGCCCTGGTCGAGGAAGGTCGCCAGGTGGTAGTCGATCTTGTAGCTGCCCGCGTCGGCGAGCTGCTGGACGGTCGGGCCGGTGGTGGTCTCCAGCTGCTCGCAGAACGGGCAGCGGAAGTCCTCGTAGACCTCCAGGGTGTGCGGGGCGTCCGCCTTGCCGTAGGTGACCACGGTGCCGTCCGCGCCGCTCGCGTTGGCCGGCACGACCAGCGGGCCGTTGGCCGCGGCGTCGGCGGAACCGGAGCCGCTCGAGCCGCCGACGGCGAAGGCGACGCCGGCCGCGAGGGCGAGCACGACGGCGGAGGCGGCGCCGACCACCGCGCGGCGGCGGATCCGGGCGGACCGCTCGGTGCGCTCGCGCTCCTCGCGCATCCGCTCGGTGGCGGCCCGGCGGGCGGCCTTCCGGTCGCCGGCGGTGGTGTTCTTCCTGGGGGTGGTGCTCATGCTGGTGTCGTCCTGGTGCTCGTGGCGGGGCGTGCGGGCGCGGAGGGCGCACGGCCGGCCGAGGACCGGTGGACCGGGAGGGTCGTCGGGGTCGCTCAGCGGGCGGGCGCCGGCAGCCGCACGGGCGGGCCGCGCCGGACGGCGGGCCGGAGCCGGACGGACTCGGCGGGGACGAGCACCCGGCTGGCGCGCGGGAACGGCGCCCGGACCACCGGGCGGGCCGGCAGCGGGGCGGTGAGCAGCGCCAGCAGGCGGCCGACCGTCCCGAGGGGGCGCCGGGCGAAGTCGCCGAGGATCCGCGCGGTGCGGGCCAGCCCGGACAGCGCGGCGTCGGCGCTGCGCAGCCAGTACGCGGCGGCCAGGGCCAGGGCGGTGTGCAGGAGCAGCAGGACGGCGAGCCCGACCGGCCGGGAGAGGCCGTGGCCGAGCAGCAGGCCGCCGAGCGAGCCGCCGCCGCAGAGCAGCGGTTCGAGTCCGCGGGCGGTGCCGGGCGGCAGCGAGGGACAGGTCGACTGGGCGAGGCCGAACAGGGCGCTCAGGCCGAGTTCCAGCGGGAGGAAGACCGCCGCGACGACCCGGTAGCCGCGCTCGCGGCCGGCCAGGGCGAAGGCCACCGCGAAGACGGCGGCGCCGGCCAGGGCCAGCGTGCCGAGCGGCAGCGGACGGCCGGTGACCAGCACCTGGCCGAGCCCGGCGAGCAGCACGAGCAGCGCGGCGAAGATCGCGGCGCGCAGCGTCCTGGTGGCCGGGGCGGTGTCCATGGGTCCCGAGTGTGCCACAGGTTCAAACCCGAACGAGTGGCTGCCCGGCCCGCTGTGAAGATCCTCACCGCCCGCTCTGAGCTGGGCTTATATGCCGTTTACCTCGACGATCCCGGGGGCCTCGACGACCGGCTCGGCCGGTGTCGCGGCGGCCGCGACCCGGGCCTCCACCAGCTCCCGGAAGAGTTCCAGGTCGGACCGGACGGTCCGCTCGACGGCCCCGGCCAGCGCGAAGCCGCCGGGCCCGCCGAAGACCCGGCGCACCTCCTCCGGGTCGTACTCGACGCGGATCTGCACCCGGGTGCGGGTCCGGTCGAGCGGGCGCAGCGCGAAGGCGCCGTGCAGCGGCAGGCCGTCCAGGGTGCGCCAGGCCATCACCCGGCCCCGGCCCCGGTCGGTGATCTCGGTCTCGACGTCCCGTTCGCCGCCGGCGATCTCCACCCCGAGGTGGGCCAGGTTGCGGCCGTGCGGCTGGGCGCTGCGGACGCCGCCGAGGAAGCGCGGGTACTCGTGGACGCGGTGCAGCTGCTCCCAGGCCGCCAGGACCGGGGCCTCGATGTCGATCTGTTCCTCGAGCGTGCTCATGGCCGGCCGGACCTCCTCGGGTGGGCGCGCGGTCCACCCTCCAGCCTGCGCCGGGAGGGCGCCGCGGGGCAAAGGGCGCCGCGGGGCGAAGGGCGCGGCGGGGCGGAGGGCGCGGTGGGGCGGAAGGCGCGGCGGGCCGACGGCGGGCGGGTCCGGGGCCCGAGCGGCCGGTGGGCGGGCGCCGGGCGGGCGGCTGCGGGAGACTGGGCGCATGCCGGAGCTGCCCGAGGTCGAGGCCCTGACCGCCTACCTGTCCGAACGGCTGACCGGCCGGGTGATCGCCGAGGTCCGGCCGGTGGCGATCAGCGCGCTCAAGACCTACGACCCGCCGGTCACCGCGCTGGAGGGGCGGACGGTCGGCCCGGTCGTCCGGCACGGGAAGTTCCTGGACATCGAGGCGGGCGGGCTGCACCTGGTGATCCACCTGGCCCGGGCGGGCTGGCTGCGCTGGAAGGAGAGCCTGCCGGCGGAGCCGCCGCGGCCGAGCGCACGCAACCCGCTGGCGCTGCGGGTGCGGCTGGAGGGCCCGGACGGGGACGGCTTCGACCTCACCGAGGCCGGCACCAAGAAGGGGCTCGCCGTCCACCTGGTGCGGGACGCCGCGGAGGTCCCGGGGGTGGCCCGGCTCGGCCCGGACCCGCTCGCCCCGGACTTCGACCTGGCGCGCTTCCGGGCGCTGCTGGGCGGCGAGCGGCGCCGGATCAAGGGCGTGCTGCGGGACCAGACCGTGCTGGCCGGGGTGGGCAACGCCTACTCGGACGAGGTGCTGCACGCGGCGCGGATGTCCCCGTACAAGCTGGCGGCCGACCTCTCGGAGGAGGAGACGGTGCGGCTGTTCGAGGCGCTCGGCAGCACGCTGCGCGAGGCGGTGGAGCGCTCCCGGGGCCTGGCGGCGGGGGAGCTCAAGGCGGAGAAGAAGCTGGGCCTGCGGGTGCACGGACGGACCGGTCAGCCCTGCCCGGTCTGCGGGGACACCGTGCGGGAGGTGTCGTTCGCGGACTCCTCGCTGCAGTACTGCCCGACCTGCCAGACCGGCGGCAAGCCGCTCGCGGACCGGCGGCTCTCCCGGCTGCTGAAGTAGCGCGCGCCGGGGGTGCGCATCCCGGCCGGCCCTGCCCGGTGGGTGGGGGCGGGACCGGCGGGGACTCGAGGACGTGCCCTACGGCTTGCGGGCGAGACCGCCCCAGTAGTAGGCGGCGTACGGGTCGGCCGGCTGCTCGCCGTCCGGGTGCCAGGCCATCACCGGGGCGACGCCGGGCTCGATCAGCTCCCAGCCCTCGAAGAACCGGCTGACCTCCTCCTTGCTGCGCGGCACCAGGGTCATCCCGGCGGCGCGGGCGGAGGCGGTCACCTGGGCGACGGCCTCCTCGTTGAAGTCCTGGGTGGGGTGGGTGAGCGCGAGGTAGCTGCCGGAGGGGAGCGCGTCGCGCAGCGCGGCGACCTTGCCCCAGGGGTCGTCCTCGTCGGCGATCAGCATCAGCACGGCGATCATCAGCAGGCCGACCGGCTGGGAGAGGTCCAGCGTGGTGTTGAGGGCCGGGTCGGCCAGCAGTTCGGCGGGCTTGCCCAGGTCGGCGTGGATGTACGTGGTGCGGCTCGCCGGGGTGGAGACCATCAGCGCGCGGGCGTGGGCCAGCACGATCGGGTCGTTGTCCACGTAGACGACCCGGGTGCCGTCGCTGACCGACTCGGCGATCTCGTGGGTGTTCGGCGAGGTGGGGATGCCGGTGCCGAGGTCGAGGAACTGGCGGATGCCGTAGTGCTCGGCGAGGTGGCGCACGGCGCGCTTCTGGAAGCCGCGGTTCTCCTTGGCCTGCGCCTTCATGGTGGGCACGGCCTGCTCGATGGCCTGGCCCATCGCCCGGTCGGGCGGGAAGTTGGTCTTCCCGCCGAGCCAGTAGTCGTAGACGCGGGCGGAGTGCGGGGTGCTGGTGTCGACCCCGTACTTCTCCCACTGGCTGAGCTCGGCGGCGTCGTTGTCGGACCGGTCGGCGAAGTCCTGACTTGTCGTCATGGCCACGTCCTCTGAAGACAGATCATCACACTGGGAGAGGTCAGAGTAGCGGGCCCGGTGGAGCTCCGGTCACCGGGTGGGCGAACGGGGGGCGGCCTGGGCCGTCGGGGTGATGATCGGGCCCGTCGGGGTTGCCGCTGGGAGACGGGCCGGTGAACGGGGGAGGCATGCGTCATGCTGTCTGATCGTCAGATTACTTCGCGAAGGTTGCTGCTGGTCGCGGCGGGGATGTCGCTGCTCGGGCTCACCGGCTGCGGCCGGGCGGAGGAGGTGGCGAGAGCCGCCGCCGAGGCGCGCTCGGCGGGCCCGGACCCGCTGCCGGAGACGCCGCCCACCGCCCGGTCGTCCACGACCCCGACCGCCACGGCGACCATCACTCCCACTCCGGTCGCGGCACCGTCCGCCGCCGCGACCGCGCCCCCGTCCGCCCAGGCCTCGCCCGTCGCGCCGCCCGGCACCCCGTCCGCTTCGCCGTCCGCACCGCCCTCCGGGGACCAGATCGGGCCGGCACCCGCCCGGGCACAGGCCGTGCCGGAGGGAAAGCCGGTCTACGAGCTGGACGCCGAACGGCAGGTGGTGGCCCTCACCATCGACGACGGCCCCGACCCCCGGCACACCCCGACCGTGCTGGCGCTGCTGGAGCAGTACGGCATCCGGGCCACCTTCTTCCTGATCGGCGAGAACGCCGCCCAGCACCCCGACCTGGTCCGCGAGATCGCGGCCCGCGGTCACCACATCGCCAACCACACCTGGACCCACCCCGATCTGCGGAACCTCTCCGAGGGCAAGGTCCGCGACGAGCTGGAGCGCACCTCGGAGCTGCTGCACCGGGCCGCCGGGAAGGCGCCGACCTGGTTCCGGGCGCCGGGCGGGGACTGGTCCCCGGCCTCGCTGAAGGTGAGCGCCGAGCTGGGCATGCGCCCGATGGCCTGGTCGGTCGACCCCCGGGACTGGTCCCGCCCGGGGACTGGTGTGATCACCGACCGGATCCTCAAGGACGTCCGCCCCGGGGCCATCGTGCTCAACCACGACGGCGGCGGGGACCGCTCGCAGACGGTGGCGGCGCTGAAGGCCTATCTGCCGGTGCTGATCGACTCCGGGTACCGCTTCACGGCGCCGCCGGGGTGAGCCCCGGCCCGTGTGGAGTCGGATGCGAAAAGGTCGCGCGAATAACGTCTAAACCACCCGAAAGGATGGACAAGCAGAATCGTTTCGCCGATTTTGGGGGCTCTAGGGTGATCTCACACCATTTCCCCCGGTGCCCCCGAGCACCGCCCGAAAGGCCCCCCTCGTTATGCGTCTGCGCAACACCGTGCTCGCCGCCACCAGTGCGATCGCGCTCGTCCTCGCCGTTCCCACCTCCGCCAACGCCGCGACCGGTGAGTTCCTCTACCGGACCGGCTCCGGCCTCCCGCGCGGGCTGACCGACCCGGGGAGCGGGGAGTGCATCAACCTCCCCGGTACGACCGACGCGGAGCCGGCCCACTCACCCCGGAACCTCACCCTGTCGACCGCCACGGTCTTCGTCGACTTCGACTGTGCGGGCGACACGTACTACGTGATGAAGCCCGGCAAGGTCCTCGGCGACCGGCTGAAGCTGCGCTCCGTCGTCTTCTCCTGACGCGGCCGACTTCGGCGAAGTACGGGACAGTTCGGCGATTGGTTGAGACCATTCCGGTGAACCGACACCGGGAGCGGCCGTGCCGAGACGAATCGCCGGGCTGTCCGTCCGGATCCGTGCCCTGTCCACCGTCCTCTGCGTCCTGCTCCTGGCGGCGGCCGGCTTCGGCCTCCACCGCGCGCTCGGGCCCCGCGGCGAGGCCGTCGCCGACCACCCTCCCGCCGGTGCACCGGCCGGACCGCGCACCGCCGACCGGATCGTCCCGGTGCCGCTCTCCGTCACCCCCGGGTCCGGCCCCGGCTACCGGCTCACCGCAGGCACCGTGATCCGGGCCGCGGCCGGGGCGGAGGCGGTGGAACGGCAGGCGGGGGAGGTGCGGCGGATCGCCGAGCGGCTCGCCGAGGCGCTGCGCCGCCCGACCGGACTGCCGCTCCCGGTGGCGGAACCCGGCGACGGGGACGGCATCGGCCTGGCACTCGACCCCGCCCTGCCGGAGACGACCGGCCCCGAGGGCTACCGGCTGACCGCCGACGCCACCGGGGTGCGGATCACCGCCCGCAGCCCCGAGGGCCTCTTCCGGGGCACCCAGACGCTCCGGCAGCTGCTGCCCCCGCAGATCGAGAGCACGACCCGGGTCACCGGCGGCCCCGAGTGGACGGTCGCGCCGGTCACCGTCGAGGACCGTCCGCGCTACGGCTACCGGGGCGCGATGCTCGACGTCGCCCGGCACTTCTTCACCCCGGCCGAGGTCAAGGGCTTCATCGACCGCCTCGCGCTCTACAAGCTCAACCACCTGCACCTGCACCTCACCGACGACCAGGGCTGGCGGATCGAGATCCCCGCCCGGCCGGCGCTGACGGCGGTGGGTGCGGTCAGCGAGGTCGGCGGCACACCCGGCGGCTTCTACACCGCGGCCGACTACCAGGAGATCGTCCGCTACGCGCAGGAGCGCTACCTGACCGTCGTCCCGGAGATCGACCTGCCCGGTCACAGCAACGCGGCCCTCGCCGCCCAGCCCGAGCTGGACTGCACGGGCAGCGCCCGCCCCTGGCCGTACACCGGGATCGAGGTCGGCTTCTCGACGCTCTGCCCGACCGGTGACGCGGTGTTCTCCTTCACCCGGGACGTGGTCACCGAGCTCGCCCGGCTCACCCCGGGGCCCTATCTGCACATCGGCGGCGACGAGGTGAAGCGGGTGGCCCCGGCCGCGTACGCGGAGTTCGTCCGGCGGGTCGGCGAGCAGGTGCGCGCGGCCGGGAAGACCCCGGTCGGCTGGAACCAGACCGCGCCGGGCGGGATCGGGGTGCTGCAGTTCTGGGACGGCCGGGCCGGGCGCGACGCCGAACTGCGGGAGGCCACCGAGCGCGGCGCCGAGGTGATCATGTCGCCGTCGGGCCGCAGCTACCTGGACATGAAGTACGAGTCGGGCTACCCGCTCGGCCTGGTCTGGGCCGGCACCATCGACGTCCGCTCCGCCTACTCCTGGGACCCGGACACCCTGGTGCCGGTGCGGGCCGGCTCCGTGCTCGGCGTCGAGGCCCCGCTCTGGACCGAGACCCTGGACACCCCCGGCGAGCTCGACCGCATGCTGCTGCCCCGGCTGCCGGCGCTCGCCGAGCTGGGCTGGTCGCCCCGGGAGAGCCACGACTGGGGACGCTTCCGGAGCCGCCTCGCCGAGGAGGGCGCGCGCTGGGAGGCCGCCGGCTACGGCTACGAGCGACGGCCGGAGGTGCCCTGGCCGGCCCGGTAGGGAGGACCGGGCCGCTGCGGACGGTGGACCGCGCCCGGACGGCGTAGCGTGACGAGGGGAGGGGTACGCGCAGGCCCGACACGGCGCAGGAGGAACGATGTCCGAACGGGAGCCGGACCCGGCGAAGCAGGAGGAGTTCGCGGGTCGAGTGGTGCAGGTGCTGAACGACGCCTGCCTGGGATTCATGGCCAGTGTCGGCCACCGGACCGGTCTCTTCGACACCATGGCCGGCCTCGCCCCGTCGACCAGCGAGGAGCTCGCCCGGGCGGCCGGACTGGACGAGCGCTACGTCCGCGAGTGGCTGGGCGCGATGGTGGTCGGCGGGTTCGTCGCCTACGAGCCGGAGGGCCGCACCTACCGGCTGCCGCCGGAGCACGCCGCCTCGCTGACCCGGGCCGGCGGTCCGGAGAACCTGGCCGGGATGATGCAGTACCTGGCCCTGATGGGCGAGGTCGAGGACCGGATCGTCGAGGCGTTCCACAAGGGCGGCGGGCTGCCGTACTCGGCGTACCCGCGGTTCCAGGAGCTGCAGGCCGAGGAGAGCGCCGCGGGCTACGACCTGGCGCTGGTGGACGCCGTGGTGCCGCTGGTGCCCGGGCTCGCCGACCGGCTGCGGGCCGGGATCGACGCGGTGGACATCGGCACCGGGCAGGGGCACGCCGTCAACGTGCTGGCCAGTGCCTTCCCGGCCAGCCGGTTCACCGGGGTGGACATCTCCGAGCAGGGCATCGGCGCGGCCAAGGCCGAGGCCGCCGTGCACGGCCTGGACAACGCCCGCTTCGTGCTCGCCGACTCGGCGGAGCTGACCGGCGGGTACGACCTGGTCACCGCCTTCGACGTGATCCACGACCTGGCCCGGCCGGACCGCACGCTGCGGGCCGTCGCGGCCGTGCTGCGGCCCGAGGGCGTGTTCCTGATGGGCGACATCGCGGCCAGCAGCCGGCTGGAGGAGAACATCGGCCATCCGCTCGCCCCGGCGCTGTACACCTTCTCGACCTTCTACTGCATGACGGTCTCGCTCGGCGAGGGCGGTGCGGGCCTGGGCACCGTCTGGGGCGAGCAGACCGCGCGGCGGATGCTGGCCGAGGCGGGCTTCGGCTCGGTCGAGGTGTCGCGGATCGAGGGCGACCCGCTCAACCAGTACTACGTGGCGCGGCTGGCCGTCGCGGCGTAGGGCCCGGACCGGCCGGGGCCCCGCCGCGGCCGCGGGTTCGAGGAGTCCGAGCGGATTCGAGGAGTCCGAGCGAAGGAGGGCGTCGATGACCGGCAACGGCTACGCACACCCCGAGGCGCTGGTCGGCACCGGGTGGCTGGCCCGGCACCTGGACGACGGCACGCTCCGCGTGGTCGAGGTGGACGAGGACAACGGCGCGTACGAACGCGGCCACGTGCCGGGCGCGGTCGGCTGGAACTGGGCCACCGACCTGCACACCCCGGTCGGGCGCGACTACGCGGACCGCGCGGGCGTCGAGCACCTGCTGCGCGCGGCCGGGGTCGAGGACGACACCACGGTGGTGCTGTACGGCGGCAACAACAACTGGTTCGCCGCCTACGCCTACTGGCTGCTGCGGCTGCGCGGCTTCGGCCCGGTGCGGCTGCTGGACGGCGGGCGCAAGAAGTGGGAGCTGGAGGGGCGCGAGCTGACGCAGGAGGTGATGGACTACCAGCACAGCCCGTACCGGCTGACCGGGCCCGAGCACCCGGAGGTGCGGGCGCTGCGGGACGAGGTCCTCGCCAGGGCGCAGGTCTTCGCCAAGCCCGGTTCGGACGCGGTGCTGGTGGACGTCCGTTCGCCGGCCGAGTTCCGCGGCGAGGCGCTGGCCCCGCCGCACCTGCCGCAGGAGCAGGCGCAGGTGCCCGGGCACATCCCCGGCGCGGTCAACATCCCCTGGTCGCAGGCGACCAACGAGGACGGCACCTTCCGGTCGGCGGAGGAGCTGCGGGCGCTGTACGGCGGGCGGGGCGTCGAGGAGGAGCGCGAGGTGATCACCTACTGCCGGATCGGGGAGCGCTCGGCGCACACCTGGTTCGCGCTCTCCGAGCTGCTCGGCTTCGAGCACGTCAAGAACTACGACGGGTCGTGGACCGAGTACGGCTCGCTGGTGCGGGCGCCGGTGGCCCTGGGGGCCTGAGGGGCGCCGGCCGGTCGGTGGGGCCCGGTGACGGCGGGGCGGTGTCGTCGTGTCACGGGGCGGCGGCTCCGCCATTTCGGCCTGTTTCCTCTCATGAACATATCAATCTTTATGCGTAGAACGAGGTTCCTCGGGACAAGGATCGATCCGACCCGTTGTCCCAGTGATCCTGGAGGACCCCCGTGCGCAAGAGGCTGATCGTCTCTGCCGCTGCCGGCGCGCTCGCCCTGCTGCTGTCCGTTCCCGCCTCCGCCGCCCAGGCCGGCCCGGGCGCCGCGGGGATCGGCGACCCCTACTACCCCAACGCCGGCAACGGCGGCTACGACGTCTCGCACTACGACATCCGGCTGAAGTACGCGCCCGCCACCGACGAGTTGGAGGGCACCACCACCATCCTGGCCACCGCCACCCAGGACCTCACCCGGTTCAACCTCGACTTCGTGCTCAGCGTGAAGGAGGTGCTGGTCAACGGCCGGGCCGCGAAGTTCTCCACCAGCGGCGAGCAGGAGCTGGTGGTCACCCCGGCCAGGACCATCGCCAAGGGCAGCCCGGTCACCGTCGTCGTCCGCTACGCCGACAAGCCGGGCGAGGTCGAGCGCGGCGGCTACTCCGCCTGGCTGCGCACCCCCGACGGCGGGGTGGCCGCCAACGAGCCGGAGGGCTCCGCCTGGTGGTTCCCGAGCAACGACCACCCCACCGACAAGGCCACCTTCGACGTCTCGGTGCTGGTGCCCGAGGGCACCCAGGTGGTCAGCAACGGCACCCAGACCCAGAGTTCACGGCCCGGCTGGACCCGCTACAACTACCGGCAGGCCAAGCCGCAGGCCACCTACCTGGCGACCCTGGCCATCGGGAAGTTCGACATCCGCAAGGACGTCACCCCGGGCGGGCTGCCGGTCATCACCGCCTACAGCCCGGACCTCGGCGCCAACCTCGGCGCGGCGCAGGCCAGCGTCGAGCGGACCGGCGAGCTGACCGACTGGCTGAGCAGCCTGTTCGGCCCCTACCCGTTCGACACCGTGGGCGGCTACGTGCCCAACGTGCCGACCGGGTACGCGCTGGAGACCCAGGGTCAGGTCTTCTACAGCCCCGCGCAGTTCGCCCGCGGCGCCAACACCTCCGTCGTGGTGCACGAGCTGGCCCACCAGTGGTACGGCGACAGCGTCTCCGTGCAGCGCTGGAGCGACATCTGGCTCAACGAGGGCTTCGCCCGGTACGCGCAGTGGCTCTGGTCGGAGCACGAGGACGAGGGCACCGCGCAGGAGCTGGCCGACTACGTCTACAACAACTACGCGGCCGACAACCCGTTCTGGGCGGTGCGACCGGGCGACCCGGGCCCGGACCACCAGTTCGCGGGCGCCGTCTACGACCGGGGGGCGATCGGCATCCAGGCGCTGCGCAACGCCGTCGGGGACGAGAAGTTCTTCGCGATCCTGAAGGGGTGGCCGACCGAGCGCAAGTACGGCAACGCCACCATCCCGCAGTTCCAGGCGTACGCGGAGCGGATCTCGGGCAAGCCGCTGGGCGCCCTGTTCAACACCTGGCTGTTCACCGCGGGGAAGCCGGCCGTGGGCTCGGCGGGCCCGGCGGCGCCGGCCGTCGCGAGCCTGGCGCCCGGCGCCTCGGAGGCGCCGAGCGCCTCGGGCGGTCCGGTGGTGGCGCCGGTGGAGCCGAAGTCGTGGAAGAAGATCCAGGACACCAACGCGGTCCACGACCACAAGGGCTGACACCCGGTCGGTGGTTCCTCCCGCGGGCCGGGGCCCGGCCGTCCGTGCGTGAGCGGACGGCCGGGCCCTGCGGCGTTCGGGCCCTGCGGCGTTCGGGCCCTCGGGCCGGGATGCGGGGCCGTTGCGCGGTCAGGCTCGCAGGGTGCGCTCCTCGGTCAGGACCAGGGCCTCGATGCCGCGCAGGAAGCGCTCCATCGCGGGCCGGGGAAGGACCGCGGGGTCGGCGGTCATGGCGAGTTGCAGGGCGGTGGGGGTGCGCAGCGCGTCCAGGGCGTAGGTGAGGCCGGGGCGCGGGTCGAAGTCGACGGGCCAGCTGAGCGTGGTGCCCCCGTCGGCCCCGGCGTCGGGGACGGCCTGGTCCGGGGCGGCCAACCCGCTCGGGAGCAGGTCGCGGGTGTCGTTGAAGACGCAGGAGCGGTCGGCGAGCGGCACCCCGTCGGCGGTGAGGCGTTCGACCTCGGCGTCCAGCAGTCGGCGGTCGTAGTAGGCGTGGCGGTAGGCGGCGATCGACGCGGCGTGGGTGCGGCGCACGGCCTCGCCGAAGTCGCCGTCGACGTCGACGTCGGTGAGGTGGAGCAGGGCGTCGCCGGCGATCACGCTGACGGCGTCGGTCAGGCCGGACAGGAAACGGTTGTTGACGACCACCTGGAGCACCGCGTCCGAGCGCCCGGCCAGCCGGGCGGTCATGGCGGCGGTGGCCGCGAGCAGGACGGCGGAGGAGCCGGTGCGGTGCGCCGCGGCGACCGTGTCGACCGCGCGGAGCAGGGCGGGCGAGCTGAGGACGGCGTTGGGGAACCGTGCGCCGGTGCCGGCGGCGGAGTCGGCCGTCCCGGTGGGCGGGAAGAGCCGGGCCGGGGCGGTGCGCAGTTTGCGCAGGGTGTGCGTGCGGGCGTTGGCGTCGCGCTTCAGGCCCCGCTCGGAGGTCTGGAACGCGGCCTCCTCCAGGGGTTGCTGGGGCGCGCGGTCGGCCCGGATCGCGGCCGGGTCGGCGCCCAGGGCCAGTTCGGTGAGGTCGCGGACCAGCAGGCCCATCCCGGTGCCGTCCACGGCGGTGTGGGAGAGCACCAGGGAGATGTGCCGGACCAGTCCGTCGGCCACGACCAGGCCGACCCGGACCGGCCACTCGGTGCCGCAGTCGAAGGCGCGGTCGGCCAGTTCCCGGTGCAGCTCGGCGCCGGCGGCGGTGAGTGCGGCCCGGTCGGCGTCGGCCGGGTGGTCCCGGACGTGGACCGTCAGCCGGCCCGTCGGGTCGACGGTCTGGCGCAGTCCGGTGCCGTCCGGCGTGGGCAGCAGCCGGGTGTGCAGGGAGTCGTGCAGGTGGAGCAGGTGCTCCAGGGCGTCCAGGACCACCGGCAGGGGCAGACCCGGGTCGAGCGGGGTCGCGGTGCCGATGTTGTAGCGGGGTCGGTCGGCGGGGGCCAGGCGGTTGACGACGTCCCAGATGGCTCGCTGGCCCCAGGTGGCGGGCCCGCTGCCGGAGCGGCCGTCGGTGAAGGGGATTTCCAGTTGTCGACTCGTGGTCACCGTGGGGTTCTCCGATGCGCTGGTGCGGATGCGGGGCGGTGGTGCGGGTGGGTGCGGTGGGAGCCGTCCCGGAGAGTCTGCGGCACGGCCGCGAAATCGCGCCAGATGAAGGTCAATTCCGGTAAGGATCTTCCGGATCCGGGCTACCGATCGGTAGTTCGAGGATCGGCATGGCAGCATCTCGCATGTGAAGCGTGACATTGCACATGGCACGTGCCGTGTCCGCTGCGCGAACGACCCCACCCTCCGTTCGTCCGAAGGAGAATGACAGAGATGAAGCGATTCGCCGCGCTCCTCGCCACCGGCGCCGCGCTCTCCGCGCTGGCCGTCACGGGCGCCACCCAGGCCTCCGCGCAGACCACCGGCGGCCCCTCCGGCCCCAGCACCAAGAACTGCGTCGACGGCTGGCCGGGCATCGTCAACCTGCGGCTCTGTGCTTCCGTGACCGACAACCAGGTCGTCCTCTCCGGCTACGCCACCCCGGCGAGCGTCAGCTGGACCCCGCAGAAGGTGTCCTTCAACCTGACCGGTGCCGTCGTCGGCGGTGCCACGATCGGGAGCGACTCGCCCTACGTCCTCATCCCCGTCGGCGGCATCCCGGTCGGCAACGTCTCCGGCACCGCGCCGTGCGGCTCCAACGTCCAGGCCACGTTCAGCGTGACCCAGTGGGGCTGGCCGCCGTCGACCGCCACCCTCACCGTGCCGGTCACCTGCTGACACGGCGTCCACGCGCTGACGCGTTGACCCGCTGAGGAACTGACCGGGGACGGTCCCGCGGATCCTTCCGGGGCCGCGGCGAAATCCGCGGTACCGGCCCCGGTGGCCCGCCCGCACCTGTGCGGGCGGGCCCTTCGCGTGACGGGGGTCAGTCCCCGGCGACCGCCGGGGCGGTCGCCGGCGCGCCGTCCGCCGTCCAGCTCGCCAGCAGGGCGAGCCGCTGCGCCGTCGGCGAGCCGACCGCGGCGGTGTAGGCCACCAGCAGTTGCTCGGGACTGCCGTTGACCGCCAGGGTCTCGTAGCCGAAGTCGAGCTCGCCGACCAGCGGGTGGCCGATCAGCTTGACGCCGTGCGTCTTCGCCCGCACCTGATGGTCCGCCCAGAGCCGGCGGAACTCCTCGCTGCGCACCGACAGTTCGCCCACCAGCGCGGTCAGCAGCGGGTCGTCCGGGTGGCGGCCGGCGTCCAGCCGCAGATGGGCCACGGTCTCCGCGGCGACCGCCGCCCACTGCGGGTAGAGGTCCCGGGCGGCCGGGTCGAGGAAGACGTACCGGGCCACGTTGC
The DNA here is from genome assembly GCA_000719695.1 of Streptomyces sp. NRRL F-6131. Lineage (GTDB taxonomy): Bacteria > Actinomycetota > Actinomycetes > Streptomycetales > Streptomycetaceae > Kitasatospora. The sequence continues at coordinate 55,652 of JOHN01000047.1, read as the reverse complement.
GGCCGCCCGGCGGGAGGGCGGAGAAACCGTTCACCGCGTCGCCGAGCGCGTTCCAGGCCAGCACGTCCATCCGGCGGCCGAGGACGAAGGCCGGCACCTCGGGCATCAGGTCGAGCAGCAGCCGGGTGCCCTCCCGGACCTGCTGGCGCCCGCGCGCGGCGGCGGCCGGTCGGGACGGGCGCAGCAGCGCGCGCAGGTGCGCCGTCTCGATCTCGTCCAGCCGCAGGACCCGGGCCACCGCCTCCAGCACCGCGTCCGAGGCGCTGCCGCCCCGGCCCTGTTCCAGCCGGATGTAGTAGTCGACGCTGACGCCGGCCAGCTGGGCCACCTCCTCGCGGCGCAGGCCCTGCACCCGGCGGCGGCCGTGCGCGGGCAGGCCCACCTCCTCCGGCCGGATCCGGGCGCGGCGGGTGCGCAGGAAGTCCCCCACGGTGTTCTCCATGGCCGCAGCGTAGTCGGGGCGGCCGGGCGCGAAGGTGGTACGGGCCTTCCCAGGTTGCGTGGACCCAGGTTGCGTGGACCCAGGATGCGTGGACCCAGGACGGCCGTACCCGGGAAGAGCGCCCCCGCCGTCCACCCCGCCCTCGCCACCCGCACCGCCGTCGTCACCGGAGCCGCCAGCGGCATGGGCGCCGCCACCGCCCGGCTGCTCGCCGCCGGCGGCGCCCGGGTCGCCCTGCTGGCCCGCCGCGCCGACCGCCTGGACGCCCTGGCCGCCGAGATCGCCGACGCCGGCGGCCGGGCGCTCGCCGTCACCGCCGACGTCACCGACCAGTCCTCGGTGGACGCCGCCGTCCGGGCCGTCCACGACGCCTACGGGCCGGTCGACCTGGTCGTCAACAACGCCGGGGTGATGCTGCCCAACCCCGTCGCGGACGGCCGGATCGACGAGTGGAGCCGCATGATCGACACCAATCTGACCGGCGCGCTGCGGATCGTCCGGGCGTTCTCCGCCGACCTCGTCGCGGCCGCCGCCGAGGGCCGCACCGCCGACCTGGTCAACGTCTCCTCGATCGCCTCGCACGTGGTCTTCCCCGACTACGCCGTGTACGGGGCCACCAAGGCGGCGCTCACCCAGCTGTCCGCCGCGCTGCGCACCGAACTCGGCCCGCGCGACGTGCGGGTCACCGCGATCGAGCCCGGGCTCACCGACACCGAGCTCGGCGGGCACATCGACAACGCGGCGCTGCGCGAGCAGCTCGACGGCATGTTCGCCGCGATGCCCGCGCTGACCGCCGAGGACATCGCCGACCTGATCGGCTTCACGGTCACCCGCCCGCGTCATGTGAACCTCCGTCACGTCGTCGCCCTGCCGACCCGCCAGGCCTGAGCGTCAAGGCGGGACGCCGGGACCCATGCGATCGGATGGTGGATTGTGCACGTCCGAGTGGTCCCGGCCCAGGTGGGCCGTTCGAGGGACGAGGGTGGTGCGCCATGACCACTCCAGAGCTGGACGTTCCCGCCGTGACGAGCCCGACGGGCCCGACGGGCCCGACGAGTCCGACGGGCCCGGTCGCGGGCCCGGGCGGGGCGGCCGCCGCCTCCCGGCCGACCCGGCGGGCCCTCGTCACGGTGACCGGTGCCTCGGTGCTCGCCGCCGGGCTCACCGCCGCCTCCGCCGCGCCCGCGTCCGCGCTCGGCTCGGTCGCCGCCCCGGCCTCCCCGGCCGCTGTGCCCGCCGCCGCGCCCGCCGCGGTGCCGCCGGGCACCGACGAGCAGGCGTACACGACGGTCGCCCGCGCCATCGCCGTCTACGACGACCACGACCGGCCTCTCGTCCCCGGCTATCTGAAGATCGTCGAGAACGGGCTGCCGCCCGGCCGGGCCCGGGCGACCAAGCGCGTCCTGGTCGTCGGCGCCGGACCGGCCGGGCTGCTCGCCGCCGACCTGCTCAACCGGGCGGGCCACGAGGTCGTCGTGATCGAGGCCAACGGCAACCGCGTCGGCGGCCGGATCAAGACCTTCCGCACCGAGAACGGCGTGCAGCCGTTCGCCGACCCCCGGCAGTACGCCGAGGCCGGTGCGATGCGGCTGCCGCAGAGCCACCCGCTGGTCATGGCGCTGCTCGACAGGTACCGGCTGCCGCGCCAGGAGTTCCTCCTGGTGGACGTCGATCCCGAGCACCCGACCGTGCGGGTCAACCGCACCTGGATCCACGTCAACGGGCTGCACGTCCGGCGGGCCGACTACGAGCTGGACCCCTCGGCGGTCAACGCCTCCTTCGGCGTCACCGGCCCCGACGCCGGCCGGACCGCCGCCGCCATCTACGGCGAGGCCCTCCGGCCGGCGCTGCAACTGGTCCAGGGCAAGGAGGGGCCGGCGCTCGTCGAGGGCTGGGCCACCGTGCTGCGCCGGTTCGGGCACTGGTCGATGTACCGGTACCTCACCGAGGAGGCCGGGCTGGACACCCGGACCATCGACCTGATCGGCACCGTCCAGAACGTGACCTCGCGGCTGCACCTCTCCTTCGTGCACAGCTTCCTGTCCGCCGCGCTGATCGACCCGCGGACGACGTTCTGGGAGATCAAGGGCGGCACGGCGAAGCTGGTCGACGCGCTGCACGCCTCGGTGAAGGGGAAGGTGCGGTTCGACCGGCGCGCGGTGCGGATCGACCGGGACGGCGGCAAGGTCCGGGTGCACACCGTCTCCGAGGCCTGTCAGACCGGCAAGGGCGGCGTCACGGAGGTCTTCGAGGGCGACGAGGCGATCGTCACCGTCCCCTTCTCGGGCCTGCGGCACGTGGCCTTCGACCCGCCGCTGGGCTACCGCAAGCGCCGCGCCGTCACCGAACTGCACTACGACGCCGCGACCAAGGTGCTGCTGGAGTTCTCCCGCCGTTGGTGGGAGTTGACCGAGCCGGAGTGGAAGGCGGCGCTGGACTCCGTGGAGCCCGGGCTGTACGAGAAGTACCGGCGGGGGCGGGTCACCGACGGCCGGTACCTCGGCGCGCACGGCTCCGTGGCGGCGCTGGGGGTGACCGTCCCCGGCGAGTTGCGGAAGTGCTTCGCCGCCTTCCGCCCGGTGGGCGCGGACCCGGAGGCCGCCCACGTCCGCGGCGGCGGCGCGGTGAGCGACAACGCCAACCGGTTCGTCTACTTCGAGCACGCCCACCCGATGGAGGGCAGCGACGGGGGTGTGGTGCTCGCCTCCTACAGCTGGGCGGACGACGCCCTGAAGTGGGACGCGTACGCCGACGAGGAGCGGTACCTGCGGGCGCTGGCCGGGGTGCAGGCCGTCTTCGGCCGCCGCTGCGAGGTCTTCTTCACGACCAAGGCGAAGACCCAGTCGTGGATGCGCGACCACTACGCGTACGGGGAGGCCTCGGTGCTGCTGCCCGGTCAGCACACCGAGCTGTTCCCGGACATCCCCACCTCGGAGGGGCCGCTGCACTTCGCGGGGGACCACACCTCGACCAAGCCGGCCTGGGTGGAGGGCGCCCTCGAATCGGCCGTCCGGACGGCGCTGCTGGTCCACACCGGCTGACCGGGGCCGCGGCCCGCTCGGGCTCCGCGGGCGCGATCGGGCTGCGTGGTCGGCTCGGGCTGCGTGCTCGGTGGTCGGGTGCTGGGCGATCCCCGCGGCGGGCGGGGATCGCTCGGGGCCGGGACGGTGGCCGGGCGGTGGCCGGGACGGTGGCCAGGACGATGGCCGGAGCCGTGGCCGGGACGGCGCCCGGCCGGGGTCAGCGGCGGGTCGCGGTGACCAGGTGGTAGTCGAGCAGGCCGTCCCGCCAGGTGCTGAGGAAGTTGCGGGTCCAGTGGCCGGGCGGCACGGTGCCTTCGAGGTACCGGTCGAGGCCCGGCCAGACGTCCGCCCCGATGGACTCGGTGGCGACCTCGGCGAACCCGGCGGACGCGAGGTCGGCGGTGAAGGCACCCAGCGGGTGGGCGACGTCCAGGGCGTTGGCGAAGCTGGCCAGCAGGATGCTCAGCCGCTCGGCGACGTCCGGTCCCTCGGCGGAGAAGAAGGTGGTCACCACCAGCCGGCCGCCGGGCCGCAGCACCCGGGCCGCCTCGCGGGCGAAGCCGGTCAGCTCCCGGAAGTGCTGGGCCGCCTCGACCGAGTACAGGCCGTCCAGCGAGGCGTCCGCGAACGGCAGTTCGTCCGCGGAGCCGAGGCTGTAGCCGAGCCGGTCGGGGAAGGTCGCGAGCGCCTTGGCGTTGACGGCGCGGGCGCGCTCGATCTGGTCGGGGTGGATGTCGACGCCGGTGACGGCGGCGAACCGGAACTCGCAGAGCGCGAGCGCCGCGCCCAGCCCGCGCCCGCAGCCGACCTCGGCCAGCCGCAGCGAGTCGGTCGGCTCCGGGAAGGCACGCAGCACCCGGCGGTAGAGGTTCTCCTGGCTGCGGATCCGGTCCTCGGGTGTCGGCGCGGTGGTGCGGATGCCGCTCCAGTCGCCGAAGTTGATGAATCCGCCCGCGAAGGAGGCGGCCTGTGACAGGTCGTCGACGCCGTAGGTCTGGCGTACCGGTCCTGGGATGCGGTCCTGGCTCATGGCTCGCTCGGGCTCCTCGTGTGTCGTGGTGGCGGCCGGGGTGACGGCGGCGACCGGTGGGCGGCGACGGGCGGGGGAGGGGCCCGGTGCTCGGGCGCTCCTGGTTCCCGCGGGCGCGCGCCGCAGTACGTACCCAAACCGGCCGGAGGTGGAACTACCCGAAGGGAGTGGTTTCGCGAGGTCGGAGCGGAGTTCGACCGGCCCGGGAAGGCGCGTGTCCCGCGGGGTCGGTGGGGCGGGAAAATCGTGGGCGGGCCGGCGCGGCGGGCTGGAAGACTGGGCGCCGATCGTTCGGATCCGACGGAAACGAGGAGCGTCATGGGGATGGGCACGGGGACGGGGACGGGGACGGGGACGGGGGCCGGGGCCGGGGCCGGGGCCGGAGCGGGTACGGCGGACGTGCGGATCGCGCCGCCGCTGACCGGGGGCGAGCGCGAGACGCTCCGGGCGTTCCTGGACTTCCACCGGGGGACGCTGGCGATGAAGTGCGCCGGACTGACGGACGAACAGCTGAGGCTGCGCTCGAGCCCGCCGTCGACCCTGACGCTGCTCGGGCTGGTGCGGCACATGGCGGAGGTCGAGCGGACCTGGTTCCGGCGGGTCATCGACGGGGAGGACGTCCCGCTGGTGTGGTCCGCCGAGGGCGACTACCAGGCCGCGTACGACGCGAGCGGGGCGGACCGGGCCGAGGCGTTCGCGGCCTGGGAGACCGAGGTCGCGCACGCCCGGCGGATCGAGCGGGAGGCGGAGTCGCTGGACGTCACCGGGTACCAGCCGCGCTGGGGGGCGGAGGTCTCGCTGCGGCTGGTGATGCTGCACCTGATCCACGAGTACGCGCGGCACAACGGGCACGCGGACTTCCTGCGGGAGGCGATCGACGGGGTGGTCGGCGCGTAGGGGGTCTCTTCCGGATCACGTCGGGTTCACCAGGCGGCACCGGGCGGTGCCGGGGGTGGCGTGGTGCCGCCGGGCGGGTGGAACCTGGGCGGTTCGGTCAGGTGCTGCCACTCCTGGTCGGGCCGCCCGGGGACGGTGCGTCCGGCGTCGAGCCAGAGGCGCGCGAGCCGGTGGAAGATCGGCGCATCGTGGAGAAACGTTTCGTCTTTGGTGCGCGGCGGGGGCAGCTGGTCATGGTTCATGACCTGGACAACGAGCGAGCCCGCCGTCCGCAACCCGCCGCCGTGCCGATCGGGGCCTTCGGTGAACGCCGGGCGGGGTGACAGCCGTACTCGTCACCATGATGGTGATGACCGCGGGACGCGGTGCTGGCAAGCTGGCCGCCATGGCGGAAGAGGCTGGTGAGGCGGGAGTCCGGGAGCTGGTCGCGGGGTGGCTCGCGGCCGAGCGGCCGGACGGCGACGGCCGGGGCGAGGGCGGGCCCGGCGACGACGGACGGGGCGAGGTCGACGGACAGGGCCAGGACGGCCGGGGCCAGGACGGCCGGGGCGAGGGCGGCGGACGGGGCGACGTCGGACGGGGCGAGGCGGAACGCGTCGGCGGCGGGTGGGCGGTGCCCCCGGCCGAAGCGGCGGTGGTCGTCGCGGCGGCCCGGCGACTGGCCGGCGGCGAGCCGGGGCGGTCCGGGGCACGGCCGGCGGTCCCGGACGGGCTCCGGATGATCGCCGAGGCGCTGGTGGTGGACGAGCACCCGTCCGCGGCGGCCTGGACGGCGACCGAACGGGCGGAGGCCGTGGGGTGGGTGGCGCTGCTGCTGCACCGCTTCGGCGAGGACGGCGTGACGCTGCTGACGGCGGAGCTGGTGAAGGGAGCGGTCCGCGAGGCCCGGTGAGCGCGGCCGGGCGGTGAGCGCGGTCGGGCGGTGAGTGCGGTCGGGCGGTGAGTGCGGCTCCGCGGCGAGCGCCGCCCGGTCGAGGACCGCGCACGGCGTCCGGGGTGGGGGACCCGGCGTCCGCGGTGCTCAGCCGGCCAGGGCCGCCAGCCGCTCGTCCAGCGCGCGGACGACCGTGGTGTCGCCGAGCAGCCCGTACAGGCCACGCGCCGCGCGGAGGGTGCCGACGGCCTCCGGGGCGCGGCCGGTGGCCAGCAGGAAGTCGGCGAAGTGGCGCTCGGCCACCGCGTGCAGATGGACGGCACCGGCGAACCGGCAGCGCTCCAAGGTCTGCCGCCAGGCCTCCTCGGCGTCGCCGTACCGGCCGAGCAGTTGGAGGGCGTGCGCCTCGTTGATCATCGCCGAGAGGTGGAAGACGGCCAGCGGGTGCTCGACGAGCAGCGCGCGGGCCTCCCGGGCGCGCCGCAGCGCGCGCGCCGGATCGCCGGCGAGGCCGTACAGACCGGCGGTGTTGCTGAGCGCGTACGGGGCGTGCTCGGCGTGGCCGTGCGCCTCCGCGAGGGCGATCGCCCGCTCGCCCAGCCGGACCGCCTCGGCGGGCCGCCCGCCGGCGGCCGTGGTGACGGCCAGCACGGTGAGCGCCTGCACCCGGACCGCGTCGACCGTGCCGGAGCTGCGGTCGACCGCCCGGCCGGCCAGCCGGTGCGCCTCCGCCGTCCGGCCCCGGCCGGACAGGGCGCGGGCCGTCACCGCCTCCATCGCGGCCACGGCGGCCGGGTCACCGGTACGGCCGGCGGCGTCGAGTCCGGTGCGCAGACAGGCCAGCCGGTCGGTGCGGCGCCCGACGCTGTAGTAGAGGCCGTCGGCGCGGTAGGCGAGCCGCCACGAACGGTCGTGGTCGCCGCTCTCGGAGGCGGCGGCGACCAGTCCGCGGACGGTCGGCTCCTCGGTCCGGAACCAGTCCAGGATCGAGCGGACGGTGGACAGATGGGGTCGGGCGGTGCGGTCGCCGGCGGCCCGCTGGGCCGGGACGCGGCCGCCCGGGGCGGGCGGCTCGGCGCCGGGGGCGGGCTGGAGCAGGGCCGCGCCGTGGGCCACCGTCGCCAGGTAGTGGTCGGCGAGCGCGGCGGTGGCCGCGCCCCGTTCGGCGGCGTGCCGCTTGTCCAGGAGTTCGGCGCCGTACAGCCGGATCAGGTCGCAGCGGCGGTACCGGCCGGGAGAGATCTCGGTGAGCAGGTGGTGCGCGGCGAGCGCGGACAGCGCGCCGCGGGCCTCGGCGGGGGAGGAGCCGAGCAGTGCCGCCGCCGCCGGGACGTCCGTCTCGGCGCCCGGGTGGACGGCGAGCAGGGCCAGCAAGTGGGCTGCTGCGTCGGACATGTGACGGAGCGTCGCGTCGAGGGCGGCGCGCAGGCTGCTGCTGCCCCGGGTGTCCAGGGCGTGCAGCCTGGTCCGCTCGTCGGCGAGTTCGGGCACCAGGTCGGCGATCGCCCACGCGGGGTGGGTGGCCAGCCGGGCGGCGGCGATCCGCAGGGCGAGCGGCAGCCGGCCGCAGAGCTCGGCCAGTCGGGCGGCGGCCTCGGGTTCGGCGGCCACCCGGGGGCCGAGCAGACGGGCCAGCAGGTGGCCGGCCTCCTCGGCGGGCAGCGGGCCGAGCCGCAGCAGGCCGGCGCCCTCGGTGACCACCAGGTCCTCCAGGGTGCTGCGGCTGGTGACCACGGTCGCGCTGCCGGGACCGGCGGGCAGCAGGTCGGCCAGGGACCGGGCGTCCGGGACGTCGTCCAGCACCACCAGGAGGCGGCGGTCGCGGCTGAGCGAGCGGAAGAGCGCGGCGCGGGCCGCCCGGTCCTCGGGCAGCTCGGCCTCCGGGACCCCCAGGGCCAGCAGGAACCGGCCCAGGACGGCGGCGGGTTCGACGGGGCGGCCCGGGCCGAAGCCGTTGAGGTCGGCGAAGAGCCGCCCGTCCGGGTAACCGGCGGCCGCCTCGTGCGCCCACTGCAGAGCGGTGGCGGTCTTGCCGGTACCGGCCGGGCCGACCAGGACGCCGGGGCCGCCGGGGCCGCCGACGGGGTGCGGTCCGGTGAACCGGTCCGACAGCCAGCGGAGTTCGGCCGTCCGGCCGACGAAACCGGCGGGCGGGCGCGGGAGTTGGTCCGGGGCGGTGGACGTGACGGGGGCGGCAGCGAACCGGTCGCTCGGGGCGGGCGGTTCAGTGGGCGGCGCGGGGTGCGCGGCGTGCGCGGCAGCGGGCCCGGGGCGCTCGGGCGGTGCGGGGGTGGTGGTGCGCGAGGTGGGCTTGCAGCTCGCGAACGGCATCGTGGTTGCCGCCGACCGCGCGGCGGCCCGGGCGGGCGTGCCGGTCCCGCCGGTCTCCTCGGCCCGGGTGGGCGTGCCGGACCGGGGCCGACCGAGGACACGGACGGGTTCCTGGCCGGGACCCGGGCCCTGGCCGGGTCGGCGCGCCGGTTCCTCGGCGAGCACGCCCGACACCGCCGACCGCAGGGCGCTGCCCGGTCCGACGCCCAGGTCCGCGGCCAGCCGACGACGGGTGCGGTGGTAGACGTCCAGCGCGTCCCACGAGCGCCCGGACTGGTTCAGGCAGAGCACCAACTGCGCGGCGAGCGCCTCGTTCCACGGGTCGGCCTCCAGCGCGCGGTCGAGCTCCGACACCGCGTCCGCGCCCAGGCCCAACCGGAGCAGACGATCGGCCCAGGCCTCCAGGGCGAGCGTCCGGTCCTTCCGCAGGCGGTCGGCGAGGGCGTCCCGCAGGTCGGTCTCGGGCAGGTCGGCGAGGGCGGTGGGCCCCTGCCACAGGCCGAGCGCCCGGCGCAGCAGCCCGGCCGCGGCCTCGTCGCCGTCCGGCGCGCTCTCGGCGGCGGCCCGGGCGACCAGGTCGTCGAACAGCAGGGCGTCCACCGCGTCCGCCGGGCCGTCCAGCCGGTAGCCCGGCGGGCGGGTCGACAGGACGAGCTCCGTGCCGGCGATCAGCTTGCGCAGCGCGGCTATGTGGCCCTGCAGCGCGGCCCGCGCCCGGGCCGGGGGAGCGTCCCCCCAGAGCAGTTCGAAGAAGCGCCCGACCGGGACGGTGCGGCCGAGTTCGAGCGCCAGCAGAGCCAGCGTGGCGCGCCGCTTGGCGGCGGCGGGCTCGACGGACCGGCCGTCGGCGGTCCGCAGTTCCACCGGGCCCAGCAGCCGAACGAACACGGATCCTCCCTGGTGAGAGCGGGTGGACGAGGGTCTCCATCCCTGTGCGGGGCGCAGTCTAGCCACGCTGGAGGGTCGTCTTGTGACGTTCGGTGGCCGATTTCGCGAATGGTGGGGATCTGTCCGGCCGGGGGGTTGACGGGAGCCGGTTCGTCCCACCCTCACCCGCGGAGGGACGGTGGTCCCCGATCGGTCGTGGACGGCGCGTCCACCCGGTCCGCTCACCGCGGCCGGGCCGCGCGGCCGGTGGAGCGGTGTCCGGCGGGTGCGTACGAGGGCCGGGGCCGGGCGGACCCGCGCGCCCGCCCGGGGCGAGGCGCGGTGGCCGCGGGCGGGGCGAGCGGGTGGGCCCCAGACGGCGGAGTGGGACGAAGGTCCCAGCGGCGGGGCCGGCCCCGCTGGTCGTCCGGGCGGAGCGCGTGCCCGGCCGTTCGGGAGGAGTGCGCGATCGGGAGGGGTGCCCTGCCCGAACGGGAACCCGGTGCGGAGGCCGCCGGGAGGGCCGCCGTGGCGGGCGTCGTGACGCGCGGCCCGGGCTCCGGAGCGGGGGCCGGAACGACCCGCCACCCGATGTTCAACGGCCGGGGCGCGCTGACGGGTTCACCGGCCCACGGGCGTTGAACCCGGGCCTCCGCACGCCCCGTCGACCAGGATGCGGGGCTGTGTCGGCGCCGCGGGATTCGACCGCCGGGAAGGGCGACCATGCTGCGAATGAACGGGCCGCTGCGGATCACCGTCCTCGACAAGGACGCGTACTTCGAGCAGCGCGCCGTGGTGCGCACCCCGTACGGCACCCAGGTGCTGGAGGGGCGGATCGGGGCCTCGCTGGACGTGCGGGCCGACGAGTGGGAGCTGGAGCTGCAGCACTGCGTGCCCGGCGTCGGCTGGCGGCCCAACGTCCGGGTGCTGCCGTACCCGTGGCAGACCTCCGGGGGCCTGCGCAGCCGGATCGTGCGCAGCAAGGACTGCGACTGGCCGCAGGGTGACCCGACCGAACGCAACTTCGTCCTGCGCCTCTCCGCGTCGGTCGCCGAGCGCCCGCTCGCGGCACCGTCCGTCGCCGACGCGGTGGGCCCGGCCACCCGCGGCGGCCTGCGGACCAGCTCCGGCGGCGCGGACTTCGGCACGGGCGTCCGCCCGGGCGTCGGGTCGGTGCCCGCCGTCACCCCGGGCACGACGGTCCCGGCGGTCCCGGCGGCGCCGGTGACGGGCGTGCCGCTGTCGGGCACCCGGGTCGGGGAGGCGCTGCACGGAGCCCCGGTGGAAGCGGTCCGGGCCGAGGCGGGCCGCCTCCCGACCGGACGGGTGACCCCGGCCGTCTGGCCCGCACCGACCCCCCGAACCGTGCCCGCCGAAGGCCCGGCCCCCGCGCCCGGCACCGAGGAGTGGGCACGGACCTGGTGACCCCGCACGCCCGGGGCCGGGGTCCGCGCGTCGGACCCCGGCCCCGGGCTCGGTCAGGACGCCCCGGTCAGGACGCCTCGACGACGTCCGGGGTGTCGGGGGTGTCGGGGGTGGGCGTGTCGAGGTGGGTGCCCGGGGTGAGGCGGAACTGGTCGGGGGACGGCGCGCGGGGGCGTTCGGTGGGGGGCATGGCCGCGCGGCGTTCCAGCCAGGCGCGCAGGCGGGTCAGGGCGTTGCGGTTCCGCTCGGACGGGTCGCCGCCCGTCTCGCGGAGCAGGACGCAGGCCGGGCGGTCGCCGTCGGCCGTCACCAGCCCGACCACGGTGAACGCCGTGCCCGGCGGGAACACCGCCACGGCCGGCCCGTCGCCCGTGTCGAAGACGGACGTGCGCCGGCCGGTGGCCGACCAGACCAGGAACTCCACGGGTGAGCCGGGGAGTTCGGAGCCGGGTGCGGTCAGTCCGGCCAGTGGCGCCGGCTCCCGGAACTGTCGGCCGGTCGGGTAGTGCGCCAGGACGGACTCGGGGTCCGGGCCCGGCGCGGCGCCGAGCAGGACCGCGCCGTGGTGGCTCGGCAGCCGCCGCAGACCGGCGCCGAGGCAGCGCAGGAACGGCTGGAGCTCCGGGTCGCCGGACCGGGCGGCGGCCACCAGCGCGGCCCGGGTGGTGGGCACGCCGGTGTCGGTGTGGTGGAGCAGGACGGCGGCCAGGTCGGGCTTGAAGTCGTCCTGCGAGGTGGCCCGCAGCCCGGGGAGGCGGGTGGCGAGCTGGTCCAGTCGCCCGGTGCAGCGGTGGTAGTGGTCGCCGAGCAGGGTGCGGACGGCGTCGCGCTCGGCGGCGGTGCTCGCGGTGACCGGGGCCGGGAAGTCGTCGAGGTCGAAGTACCGGGCCGGTGGCGGGGACAGCGGGGACAGCGGGGACGGTGGGGAAGGCGGAGAGGGCGGAGAGGGCGGAGAGGGCTCGTCGGGCGGGGTGGGGACGGTCGGCGGCTCGGCCGCCGGGGGTTCGGGGGCCGGTTCGGCCGGGGGGACCTCGGGGGTCCGGAAGGGCAGGGGTGCACCGGCGCCCGGGCCGGACGCGGCCGCGGTGGTGACGGTCCCGGCCGTCGGCGGGATGCTCGGCTCGCCGGTCGCGAGCGGCACCCGGCGGGACGGCGCGGCGTCGGGCCCGGCGGTGGCCCGGACGGGCGTCGGCACCGGGACCGGTGCCGGCTCGGGCTCGGGGAGGGGCTCCAGCTCGGGTTCCGGCAGGGGCTCGGTCTCCGGTTCAGGATCGGGTTCGGGGGCCGGAACGGGCGGGACCCGGTGTCCGGTCGGCAGCTCGGCGCGAGGCTCGGGGCGCGACTCGGCGCGGGACTCGGCAGGGGCCTCGGGGAGGGCGGCCGGTGCGGGGACCGGCGGCACCCGGTGGGCGGTGCCGGGCCCGAGGGCGGCCGGGGACTCCGGAGCCGCCGGCACCGCCGGGCCCGGCGCGGCCGGAGCCGCCGGCACCGCCGGGCCCGGCGCGGCGGCCCGGCCGGTCGCGCCCGTCCCCCCGATGCCGTACGACACCGGGGCGACGGCGGGCGGGCCGTCCAGGGGCTGTTCGGCGCCGAGCCACTCCAGCTCGTAGGTGCGCGCGACGAACCGGCCGACGCGTTCGGCGCTGGGCTCCAGCAGCCCGTGGACGAGCAGCCCGAAACCCTCGGCGCCGACGGCCGGCAGCCGGTCGAGGAGGGCGCCCAGCTCCTCGAAGGCGTCGGCCGGGACCGGGCGGTCCCGTTCCCCGACGATCAGCAGCGGTCGGGCCGGCTCGGGCCGCCGGAAGCGCGGGGTGAGCACGTGCGGGGGTTCGGGCCGGAGCCAGAGCCCGGCCGGGACGGCCTCCAGCGCCCAGTACGGGAAGGCCCGGAAGACGCCCGGCCCGGCGGTTTGCCAGTCGGCGCCGCCGTTGCGCCAGGCGGCGGGCGTGGTGGGGCAGCCGGGGGCGGCGGAGAGGCGCAGCAGGAACGGCTCCCACCCGAGCCGGCCCTCGCGGTCCAGGACCCGCGAGGTGGGGCCGCCGTGGCCGAGGACGGGCAGGCCGATCGCGGCCTGCACCGGCCGGGCGGTCCGGGCGGTCAGCGCGCCGGTGAGCGCGGAGAGTTCGTCGGGGGCCGCCCACGGGGCGCTGATCAGGGGGCGGTCGGAACCGAGCGGCAGGGCGAGCACGGCCTCGGCGAAGTCCTCGGGCAGCAGCACCGGGCGGGTCGGGGTGCCGATCACGACGACGGCGGTGCCGGGCGGGGCGGCGGCGAGCCGCAGGTCGGGCAGCGGGGTGGTGGCCGGGTCGGCCGGGTCGGTGAGCCAGAAGCCGGCGGGCAGCCGCAGGACGCGCACGGCGGCCGCCCGGCCGCGGCCGGCGGGGGCGGGGACGGCGGGCGGTTCGACGTAGGCGGTCGGCCGGGTGCGCCGCCGTTCCACGGGGGCGACGGCGCCGATGGTGCCGGCGACCCGCCGGGGCTGTCCGCCGGGTTCGCACCGCCACCACGAGGAGCGGGCGGCGGCGCCTTCGGGGTCGTTGACGGTGAGGTGGCCGGCCGGGGTGATCTCCACCAGGCCGTCCGGGGCGACGACCGGCACTCCGGACCGTTCGGCGACCACCTCGGCGGGGCGGCGGCCGTTGGGGGCGAGGGCGGCCAGTCCGGAGGCGGCGAGCACCAGGTGGGTGGCGCCCCGGGCGCGGGTGATCACGCCGAGGTCGGTCATCCGGTCGCGCAGGACCTTGGCCGAGTCCGGCGCGGCGGCGATCACCACGACGGCGTCGGGGACGGGTCGCAGGGCGCCGATCGCCGCCCTCAGCTCGCTCGCGCGGGCGGTGGCGGAGGCGATCACGAAGTGCGGGCCGACCTCGCGGAGCACCGACGGGCCCGGCTCCGTCGTGCGGGCGGGCGCCGGCACGGGGAGGGGCGCGTCGGGGCCGGGCGCGTCGGGGGTGTCCCCGGCGGGCAGCGCGCGCTGCGGCCCGCGCCGCAGTCCGAAGCGGCGGCGGGGCTCGGCCGGGGGTGCGGGGTCGCCGGAGCGCGCACCGGTGCGGGAGAGGCTCATCGTCCAGGACTACGGCCCCGGCCGCGCCGCCGGTTCACCGGGAGTCCGGGGGTCGTGCCGGAGCCGTGCCGGAGCCGGCCGAGCCCGGACCAGCCCGGACCGAGCCCGGACCGAGCCCGGACCGGGCCCGGGCCGGAGCCCGCCCCGGTCCGGTCATCCGGTCCCGTCCGGTGCCTCCGGCTCCGGCACCAGCGCGGTCTGCACCTGCACCGTCCGGCGGCGGGTGATGTGCAGGGCACGGCCCGGCGGCAGCTCCCGCGGCTTGACGCTGCCGAACAGCGTGCCCTCGCTCGGCGGGCAGGAGAGCAGCGTGACGGGCGTGTTGAGGTCCTGGAGGCGGCGGAGCACCGGGTCGGAGTAGGAGCGCCCGATGCCGTTGGCGCCGCGGGCGACGATCAGGTGCAGGCCGAGTTCGGTGCCCTGGGCGAGGTGCGGGAGCAGGGCGTCGAACGGGTGCGGCGAGGTCGCCGGGATGAGGTCGAGGTCGTCGACGATCACGAACAGCTCGGGGCCCGTCCACCAGTCGCGCAGCCGCAGCCGGGCCGGGCTGATGTCCTCGCCGGGCACCCGGGCCTCCATCGCCCGGGCGCCGCCGGTGACGATCTGTTTGACGACGTCCACCGAGACGGCGTAGCCGAGCCGGTACTCCTCCGGCAGGCTCTCGTAGAGCCCGCGCCGGAAGTCGACCAGCATGATGCGGGCCTGTTCCGGCGTGTACGCGGTGGTGATGTTCTTGATCAGCAGCTTCAGCAGGTTGGTCTTGCCGCTCTCGGTGTCGCCGACCACCAGGAGGTGCGGGGACTCCTCGAAGTCGTGCCAGAGCGGCGCGATGTTGGTGTCCTCCAGGCCGAGCGGGACCCGCAGCGCGCCCTCCGGGGCGGGCAGGTCGGCGGCGTCCAGCAGCAGCGGCAGCATCCGCACCTCGGGGGCGCGCGGGCCGGTCCAGTGCTCGTTGACGGCGTCCACCAGGTCGGTGACGCCCTCGGCGAGGTCCTCGGTGGTGCCGGTGCCGTCGATGCGGGGCAGCGCGGTGAGGAAGTGCAGCCGCTCCTCGGTGAGGCCGCGGCCGGGGATCCGGGGGACGGTCGCCGCGGCCCGCATGTTGATCATCGAGTCGATCGAGTCGCCGAGCCGCAGCTCGAAGCGGGTGCCCAGCTGGTCGCGCAGGCCGCCGAGGACCTCGCCCCAGCGGGCCGCCGCGATGACGAGGTGGACCCCGTAGTTGAGGCCGCGTCCGGCGATCAGGTTGACCGCGGCCACGAAGTCGGGGAAGTCCTGGCGCACGGTGTTCCAGCCGTCGATGACCAGGAACACGTCGCCGTAGCGCTCGTCGGCGAGTTCCGGGTCCCCGGCGGCGCGGCGGCGGCGGAACGTCGCCATCGAGTCGATGCCCAGCCGGGCGAAGCCCTGCTCGCGGCGCGCGATCACACCGGCCACCTCGGCCAGCGTGCGGCCGATCCGTTCGGGGTCGTGCCGGCCGGTGACACCGCCGACGTGCGGCAGGCCGCGCAGCGCGGCGAGCGTGCCGCCGCCGAAGTCGAGGCAGTAGAACTGCACCTCCTGCGGCGTGTGGGTGAGGGCGAACGCGGTGATCAGCGTCCGCAGCAGGGTGCTCTTGCCGCTCTGCGGGCCGCCCGCGATGCCGACGTGGCCGCCGGCGCCGGAGAGGTCGGCGGTGTGGATCTCGCGCAACTGCTGGAACGGGCGGTCGACCACGCCGATCGGGACGGTCAGCCGGCCGCGCTCGGGCCAGCCCTCCGGGGCCAGGCCGTGCGCGCCGGGGGCGAGCGGCGGGAGCAGCTCGTCCAGTGTCGGCGGCACGTCCAGGGGCGGCAGCCAGACGCGGTGGGCGGGCGGGCCGGCGTCGAGCAGCCGCTCGGCGGCGAGGTCCAGCAGGGTGACGGTCTCCTCCGCCTCCTCCGGCTCCTGCTCGACCGGCTCCGGCGCGGGCCGGTTGGGCGTCACGTAGGCGGTGTCGTACGGCACGATCTGCCCGGCGGCCGCGGCCTGCTGCGCGGCGCCGCTGCGGCGCCGGTAGGGGCCGGACACGTAGGAGGCCTTGAACCGGGTGAGGGTGGCGATGTCGCTGCGCAGGATGCCGTTGCCGGGCTGCGAGGGCAGCTGGTAGGCGTCCGGCACGCCGAGGACGCCGCGGCTCTCCATGGCGGAGAAGGTGCGCAGGCCGATCCGGTACGACAGGTGGGACTCCAGGGCGTGCATCCGGCCCTCGTCCAGGCGCTGCGAGGCGAGCAGCAGATGGACGCCGAGCGAGCGGCCGAGCCGGCCGATCATGATGAACAGGTCCATGAAGTCGCGGTGGGCGGAGAGCAGTTCGCTGAACTCGTCGACGACGACGAACAGCGTCGGCAGGGGGTCGAGCTGGGCGCCGGCGGCCCGGGCGGTCTCGTAGTCCAGCAGCGAGCTGTAGTTCCCGGTGGCCCGGAGCAGCTCCTGGCGGCGGTTCATCTCGCCGTGCAGGGCGTCGCGCATCCGGTCGACCAGGGCGGCCTCGTCGGCGAGGTTGGTGATGACCGCCGAGGTGTGCGGCAGCCGGTCCAGGCCGAGGAAGGTCGCGCCGCCCTTGAAGTCCACCAGGACGAAGTTGAGGATCTCCGAGGAGTGGGTGAGCGCGAGCGCCAGGACGAGGGTGCGCAGCAGCTCGGACTTGCCGGAGCCGGTGGCGCCGATCAGCATGCCGTGCGGGCCCATGCCGCCCTGGGCGGACTCCTTGAGGTCGAGGTCGACCGGGTTGCCGTCGGCGCCCAGCCCGAGCGGGACGCGCAGGCGGTTGGTCTTCCCGCGTTCGGCCCCGCGGTCGGCCCAGGCCCGGCGGACGTCGTGCTGGTGCAGGTCCCGGATGCCCAGCAGGGCGGTGAGGTCGAAGTCGGTGTTGAGCGGCTCGGCGCTGTCCACCGAGTCGCCGAGCCGGTAGGGCGCCAGCGCGGTGGCGTAGCGGCGGACGGCCGGGACGGCCAGCGCGTCGGGGCGTCCGAGCGGGGAGGCCTCGTCGTTGCGGTTGCGGTCGGCGCCGATCAGCTCCAGCTCGCCGTCGGTGATCCGCAGCCGCAGCCGGTACTTGTTGTGCTTCCACTCCAGGGCGTCGCCGATGTCCAGCAGGACGGCGTTGCGGTAGCCGGCGAGGGCGGCCCGGCTGCCGGCCGGGAGGCGGACGCCGTCCAGCACGATCACCGTGAACGGCTCGTCCCGGGCGGGCTGCGCGTCGGGCTCGTAGGGCGGGCGCTCGGAGAACTCGGGGCCGAGCAGCTGCTCCAGCTCCACCAGGGAACCGGCCACCAGGCGGACCGGACCGGCCCCGTCGGTCTCGGTCGGGTGCAGCGCGTGCGGCAGCCACTTGAGCCAGGCCCAGTCGTCCCGCCGCTCGGGGGCGACGGCGGCGGCGATCTGCAACTCGTCCGGCGCGTGGAAGAAGGCGAGCTGGGCGATCATCGCCCGGGCCAGCGCGCGGGCCGGCTCCGGGTCGGCGACCGCCGGGGCGCCGCCGTCCTCGTCCTCGTCCTGCGCGGCGGCGCAGCGCACCAGCACCTGGGCGTAGCCGCGGACGTGGACGGCGATCGGCTGCTCGGCGATCGAGCCGTAGGCGTGGATGAAGCGGCGCAGGGCGTGCGCGCAGAGCGGCTCCAGGTCCTCGACCGGCTTGGTGGCGAGCGGCGCCAGCCGGACGGCGAGCCGCTGCGGGCCGCGGGCGATCCGGACGTCGCCGAAGTCGGGGTGGGCGGAACGCCGTTCCCAGAGGCGTGAGGTGCGCACCAGGGAGGCGAGGGCGTCGGGCTCCGGGTGCCGCCAGGCGAGGGCGAGCCGCTGCTTGACGATGTGCCGCCGCACCTGACGGCGCATCTGGGCGAGGTAGCGCAGGTAGTCGCGGCGCTCGCCGCGCAGCTGGCGCTTGCGGTCGCCCGAGGTGCGCAGCAGCTGGGTGACCAGCATGCCGACGGCCGACAGGCCCATCATGCCCATCGCCACGTACTGGAGGGGGCCGCTGCCGCCGGTCGGGTTGAGGAAGAGCATCACCATCGAGAGCGAGCTGAGGGCCATCGGGGCCATCGTCAGCATCTGCGAGAGGCCGCTCTGCGGTTCCGGGAGACCGGGTGGCTCCTGGAGTTGGATCTCCCCGTCCGGCATCTCCGGTCCGGGGCGCCGGGGCGGACGGTCGACCAGGACGACGCTCAACGGGGGTTCTCCTCTCACCGCGCCCCGCCGGGCACGGACTGCAGCACGGGGACCGCACCCTGGCCTACGGCCCGCGCGCCGCGCGCGGTTCACTCCGGCGGCCCGACCGGACGCCGACGGGAGAGGTGACCGGACGCCCGACCGGACGCCCGACCGGCGCGGTGACCGGCCCGACCGGCGCGGTGACCGGCCCGACCGGACGCCGACCGGAGAGGTGACCGGCCCGACCGGCCCGACCGGCTCGCGGCCGACCCGGTGAACCGTCGGCGCTCCGCCGCGCGTAGTCGCCAGTGGAGAGCGGCCGTGACGACGGAGGAGCGGGATCAGGTGAGCGGTGCAGTGGCGGCGACCGGGCTGTGCAGGCTGAGATTCCGCGCACCCGACAGCGCGTTCGAACTCGCCGTGCCCGGCGACGTCGTCCTCGCCGACCTGCTGCCGACCGTGCTCGGCTACGCGGGCCGGTCCGTCGAGGAGGGCGGCGTCGAGCACGACGGCTGGGTGCTCCAGCGCGCCGGCGGCGCGCCCCTGGACGAGGAGCTCACCCTGGAGGCCCTCGCCGTCCGCGACGGCGAGGAACTCTTCCTGCGGCCGCGCCGCGACGCCCTTCCCGAGGTGCACTTCGACGACCTGGTCGACGGCGTGCGCACCGGCATGGCCGGGCGCGGCGACTCCTGGCGGCCCGCCGTCACCCATCACACGGCGCTGACGCTGGCCCTGCTCGCGCTCGCCGGCGGACTGCTGGTGCTCACGCTGCCCGGCCCGGACGGTGCCCGCTGGGCGTTCGCCGCCGCCACGGCCGTCCTGCTGCTCGGCGGCGGCGCCGCGGCCTCCCGCTCGGTCGGCGACGGCCCGGCCGGCACCGCGCTGGGCGCGGCCGCGGTGGCCTACGCCTGCGCGGCGGCCGCGCTGCTGCCGGGGCTCGACGGGTCCACCCGGCTGCTCGCGGGCGGCTCGGCGGCGGTGGGCTCGGCGGCGGTGGCGCTGGCCGTGGTCGGCGGCGGGCCGTTCTTCCCCGGGCTGCTGGCGGCCGCGCTGTTCGCCCTGCTGGCGGGGGCGCTGGCGGCCGCGGGGGTGGCCGCCACCGGCATCGCCGCCCTGGTCGCGGCCGGGGCCGTGGTGCTCGGGGCCTTCGTCCCCGGCCTGGCCTTCAAGATCTCCGGCCTCCGGCTGCCCGCGTTGCCCCGCAACGCGGACGAACTCCAGGAGGAGATCGAACCGTTCCCGGCCGAGGACGTGCTCGCCCGCAGCAGGGTGGCCGACGGCTACCTGTGCGCCTTCCTGACCGCTCTCGGTGCCGTCTGCGCCGGCGCGCTGGTCGTCCTGGCCGGCACGCGGGACGTCGGCTGGGGCGCGCCGGCCACCGCGCTCGCCCTGTCGCTGCTGCTCCTGCTGCACGCCCGGGACATCGGCGGGATCCGGCAGCGGATGGCCGTGCTGCTGCCCGGCGTGCTGGGCCTGGCGCTGCTGGCGGCGCGGCTGGGCTCGGACGGCGACGGGACGCAGCGGCTGGTGGTGTTCACCGGGCTGGTGCTGGCCGCGGTGGCGCTGGCCGCCGCCGCCTGGACCGTGCCGGGCCGTCGACTGCTGCCCTACTGGGGGCGGATCGGCGACCTGGCGCACACGCTGACCGCCGTCGCGCTCCTGCCGCTCGCCCTCCAGGCGCTCGGCTTCTACCGGACCATGCGGGGCCTCGGCGGCTGATCACCCGCCCGGTCGGCGCCCGTCGCGGGCGGGGACGGCCGGGACCGCCGCCCGGCCCCCGACGCCACTCCCCGCAGGAGGACCACCGCATGCAGTCCCGCCGTGACCAGGTGCAGGCCCACCTCTTCGTGATGGGCCGGGTCTCCGCCGGCATGCTGCGGGCCGAGCCGGACGCTCCCGACAGCCCGACCGGGCGGACCAACCGGGGTGCCGTGATCGGCCTGGCCGTCGCCCTGCTGGTCGGCCTGGGCGCCGGCGTCTACGGGCTGGTCAAGCCCGGCGGGGCGACCGGCTGGCGCAAGGCCGGCACGGTGGTGGTGGTCAAGGAGACCGGCACCCGCTACCTGTTCGCCGGGGGGCAGCTGCACCCCGTCGTCAACCAGTCCAGTGCCCGGCTGCTGGCCGGCGAGCAGCTGACCGTGCACCAGGTGTCGCGGCGGTCGCTGGAGGGCACCGCCCGGGGCGGCCCGGTCGGCATCGTCGGCGCGCCGGACGGCGTGCCCGCCCCCGCCGACCTCGACCGCTCCGACTGGCTGGCCTGCACCGTGCAGACGGCCGGCGGTCCGGCCGGCCGGACCGGCCCGCTGCTGTCGCTGGCCGTCGGCAGCCGGCCGGGCGGGGTCCCCGCCGGCGACCGGGGCGCCCTGGTCGCCGGGCCGGACGGCGTCCCGCACCTGCTCTGGCACGGGCGCCGCTACGCGCTGGACGTCGAGGGCGGGGCGCCGCGCGCCCTCGGGTACGCGGCCGCCACCCCGGCCGCGGTCCCGGCGGCCTTCCTGCAGACCTTCGCCGCCGGACCCGACCTGCGCCGCCCCGAGCTGCCCGGCCGGGGCACCGCGGGGCCGGACCTCGCGGGCCGCCGGACCAGGGTGGGCCAGCTGTTCTCCGGGACGGGCGAGGAACGCTTCGTCCTCACGGCCCAGGGCCTGGTGCCCGTCGACGCCACCGTGCTGGCCTTGGTCCAGGGCGATCCACGCACCCAGCAGGAGGCCTACGGGGGAGGCGCGGTGGCCGTCGAGCCGGTCGGCGCGGCCGACCTCCTCGCCCATTCGGCGCCGCCCGCCGCGGCCGGCGAGCTGGCCCCGGCGGGCCTGCCCACCCGGCCGCCGCTGCTGGTGTCCGCGGCGCCCGGGCAGGCGCTCTGCGCGGGCCTGTCCACCTCCGGGGCGGGCGAGGTCGACCTGCGCCTGCTGGACGCGACCGCCGTCCTCGGCCTGCCGCCGACGGCCGAGCCGGGTGTGGTGCCCAGCTGCACGCCGGCCGACCGGATCGCGGTGCGGCCGGGCGGCGGCGCCCTGGTCCGGGCGCTGTCCGGCGCGGGGCAGGGCTCGACGCTCTACCTGGTGGCCGACAACGGCGTGCGCTACCCGCTGGCCCCGGCCGCCGTCGAGCGGCTCGGCCTCAACGCCGCCGCCCCGGTGGCCGTCCCCGGCCGGCTGCTGTCACTGCTGCCCACCGGGCCGAGCCTGGACCCGGCGGCGCTGGCCGGGACGGGGCTCGTCCAGCCGTCCGCCACCGACGGCAAGTGCGCCCGCTGAGGTGAACCGCCCCGGCCCGCCGGCGCACTGAACCGGCCGGGCCCCCGGGGCCGTTCAGCCTGGCGGGCCCGCCGGTGCGCGGGCCGTACCGGAGACGTGAGTTGCGAGAGGGACCGAGATGGCCAACACCAACCCGAATGCCGTCACGAAGGCGGATCCGGCCTCCATCCAGGCCGTGAAGAGCACCATCGAGTCGCAGATGGGAGTGATGGACGGCGTCAAGCGGGACATCGACATGAGCATCCAGGAGCTGGAGACCAAGTTCCAGGCCAAGTCGAGCGTCGTCTTCGTGCAGAAGATCGGTGAGTGGCAGCAGAAGTACCAGGAGGTGATCGGCCTCTACAACGACTTCCTGGGCAAGCTGGCCGCGGGTGAGAACACCTTCAACAGCGCCGAGGAGAGCGCCCTGTCGGTGGCGAACAAGAGCGGCGGCGGCGGGCACGACCCGATCAAGGACGCCCTGAACCCCAAGTAGGCGACCGCTCACGCGGCCCCACCGGCCGGGCGGAGCGTCCGGTCGTTCCCCTTCTCCAACCTCCAACGAAACGGGAGTCAGCGAAGTGTTCGTCGAGCACGCGGGCGTCGAGGGCGCCATCCAGTACCTCAGCGACACGGCCGAGCGCATGGAGGACGCGATGCGCATCACCAAGCAGAAGCTGGACAGCTTCTACGGCGGTCCCCTCCTGGGTGTCTTCTCCACCGCCGCGGAGAACCTCTCCGAGGCGCTCCGTCAGAAGGACGGCGTGATGATCGGTGACATCAACTCCGCCACCCAGGACCTCGCGAAGATCCACCACATCCTCTGGTCGGCCGACTTCGAGGCCGGCCGGGGCATGGGCTGACGGACGGGGCTGACAGGTCATGGCAGAGAACGAGTCGGGTGGCGGGAAGGTCACCAAGATCACCGAGGGCTACGTCGCGGAGTTCGCGGACAAGAAGCTCCAGGAGCTCATCAACGCGTTCGCGCAGAACGCGTACGTCCGGGACGTCGGCCTCTACGCGACCGACGGCGGCTCCCTGAGCAACGGCAACGTGTCGCACCTGCTGGCGGGCAACGCGAGCGCGACCGCTCCGTCCATCGGGGCCCTCGCCACCGCGTTCAAGAGCTACTTCGCCTCGGTCACCACCGGCTTCGGCAACATCAGCACCCAGGCCAACAACATGAAGCTGGACCTCAAGGACGCCGACCTCATCCTGCAGAACGGCGAGGAGGACGCCATCAGCGTGGCCGAGCTGATGTACCTGCTCAACAACGTCGTTCCCGGCGGGTCCGGGGCCGGCACCGGGGGCCGCTGACCCGGCCGCCGTGCAGTCACGCGGGCCGGTCCCGGCGCAGGCCGGCCCGCACCACCGCCCCAGCGGGGCCGATCCGATCCGACGCGCCGGTCCAGCCGAAGGGGTTCACCGTGGGCAAGTGGGAGGACGTCGTCGCGATCTTCGCGTCGTCGGCCCAGACCAGTCTCGTCGACCGCGGCGCGGTCGCCGGCAAGGACGTCAAGTGGACGCCCGGCGACGGGATGGGGCACTCGACGGTCTACCACGAGTGGAAGACCGCCGGCCAGGAGGGCATGCCGAACGACGCCTGGTGGGGCTGGAACTTCCACTTCACGAGCGTGGGCAAGGTCTTCAAGGGCTGCTACGTCTACGGGATCAACTACGACTACGAGACCCTCAAGGCGGGCTCGCCGTTCGACCGGTGGATGCACGAGTTCACCAACGTCATCGCGCCGCTGCGCAAGCCCCCGTGGGCCAACGACCGGGTCGACCTGGGGTCCTTCATGCGGGTGGCCAAGGCCCACGAGCAGGCCCGGCTCTTCCTCGACGACTGGGTCACCAGGACCAAGGCCTGGACCGACGAGGTCGACGCCCCGGACGGGGACTGGCAGGGCAGCTCGGCGGGGGCCTTCCACACCATCCTCGGAGCCTTCCACGGCGAGATCACCAGCTTCCGGCGTCAGCTGGGGGACAACGGCGTCGAGAACGCGCTGAACGGCGTACTTCCGGCGATGACGACGTCCCTCAACCTGCTCGACATGGCGTTCAACCAATGGCACAGCACCCGGCAGTACCACCCCGCTCTCGCCCTCCAGGACGCCGTGGCCGAGGCCTTCAGCACCGCCACGATCAAGGTCACCTACGACACGAAGGCGCAGACGCCCGGGTACGACGAGCAGACGAAGTCGAGCAACCTGCCGACCGCCCAGGGCTACGGGTTGCTGAAGTTCGACGTGAAGTCCCCGTTCGGTGATCCGGCGACGAAGGAGTTCTGGGAGAAGGTCGTCGTCCGGGCCAAGGAGATCTGGCTGACCAACCTCGGCTGGCTGGACCGGGAGGCCGGCCGGGCCCTGATCTTCCTCGAGACGGCCTACACCACCCTCTCCAACCAGATGAACACCAACCACCCCCGGGTCGAGCTGCGGATGCCGCCGCCCGCCCCGCCGAAGGCGCCCGGCACCGGTGACGCCGGCGCGGGCGGCGGGGGCGGCAAGGGTGACATCGACAACGACGTCAACAACATGAAGCAGGACCTCGGCGGAGGCCCCGGCAACAAGGACCTCAAGCTCGACGGTGGCGCCGGCGGCGGGGGCGGTGGCTCCGGGATCGGGGGCATCGGCGGCATCGGCGGCATCGGTGGGAACACCGGCAGCGGCACCGGCGGGGGAGGCGGCGGGAGCAACCTGCCCAGCGGTGTGAAGCCCCCCGAGATCATCACCGGCGGCGGCAGCGGCGGGAGCACGCTCCCGGGCGGCGGTACCGGGGGGATCGGCGGGATCGGTACCGGCCCGGGTGGCATCCGCGTCCCCGACCTCCTCGGCGGCGGCGACAACGGCAGCACCTGGACCGGGAGCGTCGGTGGCGGCATCGGCGGCTCCGGAGGCAAGAACGTCGTGGTGCCGCCCGGTTCCCGGATCACCGACGACGGCCGGGTGGTGGACAGCGAGGGACGGCCCGTCCTGGACCCCCGCGGCAACCCGATGGTGGTCGGCCGGGACCACAGCATCTCCCCGGACGGCACCCTGCTCGACGGCCGGGGCAACCCCGTCCCGGAGAGCCGACAGATCATCGACGACCTCGGCGCGAGCTTCCTGGGCGAGGATGACCTGCTGGCGCCCAACGACTTCGGGCTCGGTGCCTCGGGCCTCGGCGGTCCCGGCCTGCTGGGCTCCTTCGGCAGCGGTCCGGGCGGGACGGCCGTCACCGGGCCGGGCGGGATCTCCCCGATCACCGGCGCCGTCGCCGGGACGAACGCCCGGGGTCTCGCCACCGGCGGCGACCCGACCACGCTGAAGGCGGCGGCCGACGCGGCGAACGAGCGCCTGGCCGCGGAGCGCGCGGCCCGTGCCGCGGCCGCCGAGCAGTCGGCGCTGACCGGCCGGCAGGTGGCCACCACCGGCGGTGGCGGCATGCCGCCGATGATGCCGCCCGGCGCGGGCGCCGGTGCCGGGGCCGGTGGCAACGAGAAGGACCGTCAGCGCACCACCTGGCTGGCGGAGGACGAAGAGGTCTGGGGCACCGAGAGCGGGGCCGTGGAGGGCGTCATCGGCCGCTGAGGCCGACACCGTCCACCGCGTCACCGCCCACCGCACCAGCGCGCCACCGGCGCCGGGCCCGTCCGCCCGGCGCCGGCCCGCCCCGACCGCACCGAGAAACGAGGAACACCACCATGAGCAACCCCTTCGCGGACCAGATCGCCCAGACCATGGAGGCGATGCACGCCCAGCTCGCCAAGGCCCAGGAGGCCCAGGCCGAACTGGAGAAGCTCACCGCCTCCGTGACGTCCAAGGACCGCCTGGTGACGGTGAAGGTCGGCCCGCAGGGCCAGGTCCTGGCGCTGACCTTCCACACCACCGGCTACCGGGAGAAGGCGCCGGCCGAACTCGGCGCCCTGCTGACCGACGTCCTCAACGAGGCCCGCGCCAAGGTGGGGGAGCAGGTCGCGGCGCGGATCCGGGAGTTCGAGGGGGTGGCCGACAGCCTGCGGCTGTCGATGACCGGCGGGACCGAGCTGGACGACGTGCTGGAGCCGCTGTGGTCGATGCGCCCCGGCTACGCGGACGAGGCCGAGAAGAAGAAGACCCGCAAGCAGGAGGAGTTCGGTGGCTGAGGACCCCAATGTGCTCGCCAAGACCGAGTACATGAAGAAGGCCTTCGCGGAGTTCATCGAGCTCAAGGAGCTCCTGAAGGAGATCGAGACCGAGGTCCAGACGATCAACAAGCTCAACAAGACGGTCGGCGGCAACGACGAGATCGGCAAGCAGTACCACGAGCAGATCGACGAGCCGACGACCAATCTGACCGAGCTGATCAAGAAGGTCCGCCAGGTGGTCGGCACGGTCGGCGAGAACGGCGAGAAGCTCGCCGACAAGCTCGACCGCGCGGACGATCTCGCCACCGAGATCGCCAACCACCGCTAGCGGCAGGCCCCGCAGGACCCGCACCACCCTCTGGAACGACCGGAAACGGCAGGCTGATCCACGTGCCCTACTCGTCGATCGTGGTCGACAAGACGACCGCGGACTTCTTCTCCAGGGTCACCGGCATGCCCTGGCCGGAGATCCGGGAGGGGGACCTCCGCGAGGTCCGGGACGCCTACCAGAAGCTCGCCAAGGACCTGCCGGAACTGCGGCGCCTGATCGCCGAGGTCGCGGTCAAGGCACGGCAGCAGTTCGAGGGGCAGGCGGCCCAGGCCTTCTCCGAGCAGATGCGCCAGTTCATCGGCGAGACCGGCGCGTCGGACTACATCGCCTCGGCGACCAAGACCGCCGAGGCGCTCGCGAAGTGCGCCAACGACGTGGCCACCGCCGCCGAGTACACCAAGTGGATGGCCATCGCCCAGCTCGTCCAGCTGCTGCTGGAGATCGCGCTGGCCATCCTCTGGGCGCCGTTCACCTTCGGCGCCAGCCTCGCCGGGATCACCCTGAAGACGATCTTCACCCGCGAGGTGCTGAAGACGCTGATGAAGTTCCTCTTCAAGACGATCCTGCTGCACACCTTCGCGGGCATCATGAGCGGCCTGACGATGGACCTGGTCATCCAGAACATCCAGATCGGGCAGGGCAACCGCAAGGAGATCGACAAGGACGCCCTGAAGCAGGCGGTGCTGTTCGGCGTCATCGGCGGCGTGATCTCCGGCCCGCTCAACCTGATCGGGATGGGCCTGGGCAAGCTGCTCGGCCGGTTGCTCGGCAAGAGCGGCGGCCGGGTGGCTGCCGACAAGCTGGCCGACTTCATGATCAACGGCGACCGCAAGGCGCTGAACGAGGCGCTCAAGGCCGGCCTGGAGGGGGCGGCGAAGGGCAGCAAGGGCACGCTCGGCGACGTCGCGGGCGCGACCCTGAAGTCGACCACGACCGAGGGGACCGGCACCTGGCTGAACAAGGCGGGCTCCCGTGCCTTCGCGCGTGACCTGGGATCGATCCTGGAGTCCTCCGACAACCTCCTGCGGCACGGCTTCGGGAAGGCCGGGGCGGGCTCCGCGGCCGACAAGTTCGTCGAGAACCTGGCCGGGAGCTTCAAGAAGCACCTCAAGGGCGAACTCGGGGACGTGGCCGCGGAGAAGCTCGGCCGGGAGTTCGGCGAGGCCTTCGTCAAGGGCTGGGGAAAGAACGGCGTCGACCACGCCGCGCTGAGCGCCGGGCTGCGGGAGGTCCTGGAGAACGGCAACAAGAAGCTCGCCGAGCGCGGCGTCGGCGCCCTCGCCGACCGGCTGGTCGACGTGGGCGAGCACATGTCGCAGGGCAACCGCATGTTCCACCTGGGCTACGCGATCGGCGAGCAGCTCAAGGAGGGCGTCCAGGGCAACCTGACCGAGGGCTTCTACAACCTGCTCTTCACCGACAAGCACGAGTTCACCACCACTCTCGCGACCTTCGGCTCCGGCATGGCCATGGGCCTGATGGCCCGCGGACTGCACCACGCCGCGACGCCGTTGATGGGGCGGTACATGGACTGGGTCCGCGACACCCAGTTCAAGGCGATCGCCGAGGGCCAGTCCAAGTACTTCCCGCCGCACCACCCGCTGACCGTCCTGGCGCTGCTGAGCAACCTGTCCGGCAACCCGGCCCCGTTCCCGGTGCCCCGGCTGGGACCGCAGCTCGGGTCGGACGGCGGCGGTTCCGGGAGCCGCGAGCGCCTGCTGGGCTTCTCCCGGGGGGAGGGCGGGCCGGCGGACGGCGACATCGCCTCGGCCTTCCACCGCGCGTTCGGCAACGCCGACCTGGAGCACGTCTTCCGGGACGAGGCCGACGACGTCCGTGACCTCTTCCGCGAGGCCTTCGGCCGGGGGCAGATCGAGGACGTCTTCAAGACCCCGTCGGACCCGGACGCGGTCGAGTACGCGCACGTGTTCCGGGAGACCCTCGAGCACGTGCGGCTGGAGGACGCCTTCGACGAGTGGATGCCCGGCGCCGCGCCGACGCCGGTCGGCACCGTCTCGCACGGCGGCGAGACCGCCCGTCCGCAGGCACCGGGCCAGGGCCAGCAGCAGGGCCAGACGCAGACGCAGACACCGGGCCAGGGCCAGGGCCAGCAGCAAGGGCAGGCGCAGACGCAGGGACAGGGCCAGACCCAGCGACAGCAGCCGAACCAGACCCCCGGCGACACCTCCCGCCCCGCGCCGGTCCGGACGACCTCCACCTCGTCCGACACCTCCACGACGTCCACGACGTCCACGACCGCCACGTCCACCGCGGCCCCGAGGACGGCCACGGCCTCGGTCGCGCCGGACCCGGCCACGGCGACCGCGACGGTCTCCACGGCCTCCGCCATGCCGCCCGCGCCGCACCCGAAGCCGGCCGGCGGCCCGCCGTCCGACCCGCCCGCACCGGGCCCGGACGGCGACCCCAAGCGCTACGCGCCGCCGACCGCGACCGCCGCCGACCACCGGCCCGCACCGTCCGCCGCGCCGAGCGACCACACCCCGAACGGCCAGGAGACCGCGGGCGACCCGAACGCCCAGGGCGACCCGAACGCCCAGGGCACCCCGCAGCCGGCACCGCACCACCAGCCCGCCGCCGCGGCCCCCGCTCCCGCCGCCTCCGCACTGCGCCCCGGCTGGACCGCGCGGGAGATCCGGCCGGCGACCGACCCGCTCGTCCGGAGCCTCGGCGCCAATGACATCCGGGCCTACGAGGCCCGCCGCGGCGCCCTCCCCGACGGCCGGTCGGCGACCGAGGTCGTGCTCCGGGTCCACCTGGACACCAGGGCCCTGCCGCCGGGCGACGGCACCGCGCAGCGCGTCGCCGACGTCCGGGACCGGGCCCGGCAGGGGGTCACCGAGTCCTTCAACCGCGGCCACCGGCTGCCGGACGGCGACCTGCTGCACGTCAGGGTCGAGTTCACCGACGACCCCGCCGCCGCCCACCACACCGTGCGGCTCACCGACGACCCGGACCACCGGGACCATTCGGGGGAGTGGGGGCTCGGCATCCGGCCGGTCACCGCCGCCCACGAGCTCGGCCACCTGCTCGGACTGCCCGA
This sequence comes from Streptomyces sp. NRRL F-6131, assembly GCA_000719695.1. Taxonomy (GTDB): domain Bacteria; phylum Actinomycetota; class Actinomycetes; order Streptomycetales; family Streptomycetaceae; genus Kitasatospora. Next base: position 26,793 of record JOHN01000047.1, on the reverse strand, counting down.
CGAGTACCGCGAACGGTCCCACGGCACGCGCGCGGTGTACCCGGACGGCGCTCTCATGACCGCCTCCGCCCGCGACGGCTTCGGCCGCTACAGCGTCGACGTCGACGCGGGCATCGACACCACGGGCGGCATCGAGCACCAGACGCTCGCCCCGCGCAACCTGCGGGAGATCGGGTCCGCCCTCGACGCCGCCTTCGGCCCCCGGACCGACCCCTCCGGGGTGGACGCGCCCCGTCGCGCCTCCTTCGGGGAGGACGCCCGCCGCCGTGCGCTGTACGGTCGCCGGGACGGCGTCGGCGCCCACCTGTGGCCGGAGCCCGGTTCGGACCGCGTCGCCCCGCACTTCCTCGGCCCGCGGCCCAACGCGACCAGCTGGGCCCGCTACCCGCAGGCCGACGCCGGTGCCGACCGGGCCGGCCGGCGCACGATCAGCCACGGATCCGCCGGCGACCTGGAGGCGCGGGGCCCCGGGGCGCAGACCATGTTCCCCGCCCACTGGACCGCCGACGACGCCGTCTACGCCTCCGAGCAGGCCTACCAGGACGCCCGCCGGAACGGGGCCGTCACCGGGACACCGGGTGGCGTGCAACGCTGGTCGGGCAGTTACGCCGGCGTGCGGATCGAGGGCGAGATCAGGGCGGGCGAGTTCACCTCCTTCCGCCCCTCGGACGACCAGCCGGTGGACGCGCCGCCGCCGAACGCCCCGCTGCGCGGCCCGGACCCGCTCGCGTTCGGCCAGCAGGCCGAGGACCTGGGCCGTCACGGCGACCGTCACACCCTCACCGGCGTGCACCTGCCCCCCCGCGCGGACCTCGCGAACGCGCTCGGCGTCGAGGTGCGCCCGACCGGACAGACGCACACCAACGGGACCTACCGCGCCGAGGTGTGGTTCCTCGACCCGACCGCGGCACCCGGCTCCGTCCTCGCCTCCTTCCCGTCGCGCTGGCACCGCAGCGCGGACGGAGCGGCGCACACGATGTACCCGGCGAACTGGAACCAGGCCCGGGTCGACCGGGCCGTCGACGCGGCTCACCGGCAGCGGTTCGAGAGCGAGCGGCTGGACGACCGGACCGAGCGCTGGGTGGGCGAGGCCGACGGCGTCCGGATCGAGGGCCTCACCCGCGACGGCCGCCACCTGATCCACCGGCCGACCACCGAGCAGCCGCACACCACGTGGAACCAGGCCGCCGTGCGGGAGGTGACGCCGGACCACGTCCAGGGCATCGGCCCCGGCAACGGCACTCCGGTGACCGTGCGGCACGTGCGCTTCGACAGCGGCCAGGAGGGCGTCGAACTCGTCGCACGGGTGCACCTCGACTTCGACCCCGCGCTGCGGCGGGGGGCCCGGCAGCAGTACGAGACCGCCCTGCAGGACGCCGCCGACCAGTACGTGGCGCAGCACCGGTCGGAGGACGACCCGCTGGTGCGCATCACCGTCGAGTTCGCGGACGGCGCCGACGCCACCACCCACTCCAGCGTCCGCGTGACCCCTGAAACGGCCCGCGACACCGTGGACCTGCGGACCCACCTGCCCGAGCTGACCCGGCTGCTCCGCCCGGTCGACTTCTCCCCGACCGTCGACTGGTTCGGCCGCGGCGCACCCGCCGGAGAATGGCTCCGGCACGGCGAGCCGCCGGCCGGTGCCGCGCCGCTGCGGGCTCCGGTAACGCCCGGCGCGGGTGAGCGTCCGGTGACCTCGACCCGGATGGCCGAGTACGAGCACCTGCTGGCGCTCGGCTTCGCCGAGGGAATTCCCGCGGACGCGGGACGCGGCCTGCCCCCCGGCTGGACCACCGCCGAGGCGCGGTACGCGGTCGCCGGGGCGACCACCCTGGAACGCCGGGTGGACCCGCAGGACCCCGGCCGGACCGTCGTCGTCGCGGAGTACCGCGGCGTGCTGATGGAGGTCACCCGGCAGAACGGCCAGGTGGTCGACTACCGCGGTCTGCCGCAGGCGTTCGCGCCCCAGCACACCGCTTCGCCCTCGGGCGGGACCGGCCTCCACCGCTTCGCGCCGGCCGAAGGGTCCGCGCCTGCCGGGGCCGGCGGTGAGGGGAGCGGCGGCCAGGCGGGAAGCACGGCCCCCACCGGGGCGAACGCCCCCTTCCAGGGCCTGGATCCGAACCTCCTGAACGCGGACTTCGCCAACCTGGACCTGACCAACCCGGATCACCAGTCGATGGACGTGGACCAGCCGGCCCCGGGGCTCGACCAGGGGATGGACTGGGAGCCCGCTGGACCGGTTCCGGCCGCGGTGCCCACCCCGGCGGCGAGGTACGGCGGAGGCTGGCAGCAGCTCGTGACCGCCGACGGCACTCCCGCGCCCGTCCGTCGGCCCGACGCACCGCCCGCCGGGCAGACACCACCGCCGGCCCTGCACAACGGCGTGGTTCGGGTGGCTGGCGCGGACGGACCGCGCTTCTATCCGGCGACCTGGACGGACGCACAGGTCGCGGCCGCGGTCCGGCAGGTCGCGGCCGACCCGTTCCGGTCGAGCCGCTCCGCCGACGGTTCGGTGGTCCACTGGGTCGGCGCGTCGAACGGTGTGCACATCGAGGGGCTCAGCTCCCCGGACGGCCGGGTGCTCTTCCACCGTCCCGCGGCGGAGCAGCCCACGGACTCCGTCGTGAAGGGCGAGCGGGTGCGCCGCCCGTTCGGGGCGGCGAACGGTCCGCGGGTCGACGTCCGCAGCACGGCCTTCGCCGACGGCGGGCACGGCGTCGAGATCCTTGTGCGGATCCGCCCGGGGGACGAGGACTGGGCGGATGTCCAGAGGGACGTCGGCCAGCGCGTCGCGCGCGCTCTCCAGCGCGGACTCCAGACGGACGCGGCGTTCGAGCTCGACCACCACGACGACCAGGACGGTGCCGCCCCCGAACCCGTCGCGGCCCGGCCGACGCTGCGGGTGGCCGTGGTCCGGGCCGACGCCTCGGCGGACGACGCCTTCGAAGTGCCCGCCGGGTGGGACGCACAGGGCAGCACCAGTCCGCTGAAGCTGTTCCTCAACGACCTCACCTCCGGCCCGCACGACCTGGCCGGGCGGCTCACCGCCGACGGACTGCCTGCCCCGGACCGCAGGACCCTGCACCCGGACCGCCTCGTGGAGACGGCCACCGTGGGCGCGCGGGCCGACGGTTCGGGTCCGAACGTGATGGCGCGGCTCACTCAGAACTTCGTCGTGCAGCGGCTCGAGCGGACCGACGGCGACATCGAGACGGTACTGCGGCTTCCGGTCCACCTGGACACCTCGCTGCTCCCCGCGCTCCCGCCCCCGGCCACCCACACCGCCCGGCTGGAGGAGCTGAAGCAGAGGGCCCGGCAGGGCGTCGACGCGTCCTTCAACCTCGGTCAGCGCCTGCCCAACGGCGACCGGATGCGGGTCGAGGTCGAGTTCCGGGACACCGCCGAGGGCGCCTACACCGTCACCGTGCACCCGAACGAGATCCGCGCCGACATGAGCAACTGGCACCTCGACCTGCCGACGCAGACACTGGCCCACGAGCTGGGCCACCGCTTCGGCTACGTCGACGAGTACCGCAAGGCCGGCCAGAACCTGGCGGTCTACCCGGACGGCGGTCTGATGTCGACGCAGACCGTGGACGCGAGCGGGCGGTTCCTCGTCGATTCCGGAGAGGCCGCCTTCGCGGGGTCGGTCTCGGAGGTGACCGGACAGGTCCTCTCCCCGCGCAACCTGCGGGCGCTGGGGGCGGAGGTCGACCGCGCCCTCGGCGGTCGGCCCGGACCGGACGCGGATCCCGCCGCGCTGCCCCGACTGGCCCGGTTCGACGACGCCGTCCAGCGCACGGCCCTGGACGGCGGACCGGACGGGCAGGGCGGCCACCTGTACCCGGAGCTCGGCGCCGACCGGGCCCGCCCTCCGCACGGCATCGGCGCGGCCCACCCGAACGGCACCTTCCGGGTGCTCGGGGCCTCCGCGCAGAGCAGGCTCGCCGACCCCGTCGCGGCTCCGGTACCGGCTCCGCACCGCACGGTCGCCGGTGACCTGGCGGAGCGGCCGATCCCGCGGCGCCAGGAGCGGGACCGGGTGATGTTCCCGCGCAACTGGACCTCCGACGACGCCGTCTACGCGGCCGAGCAGGCCTTCCTGGACGCGCGCCGCACCGGGGGGGTCACCCGGGTGGGCACGGCGACCTACGAGTGGAAGGGGGAGTACGGCGGCGTCCGCATCCAGGGCACCGTCCGCAGCGGCGAGTTCCTCTCCTTCCGGCCCTCCGACGACCAGCCCGTGACGGCGCCGCCCGGTTACGCCCCGCAGCGCCTCACCGACCAGGCGTTCGCGCACCGGGCCGAGTCCCTGGCGCGCTACGGTGACCGGCACACCCTCGCCGGTGTGCACCACGACCTCGGCGACCAGCTCCGCGGCCGCTTCGGCCTGCGGTTCGGGGACGTCGAGGTCCAGCACCCGAACGGCACCTACCGGCGGCCGGTCTGGTTCCTCGACCCGCAGGTCGGGACGGGGATGCGGCTCGCGGAGCTGCCGAGCCGCTGGCACCGGTTCGACGGCCGGAACAACACCTTCTACCCCGACGCCTGGACGGCGGACCGGGTCGTCACGCACGTCACCGAGGCCCACGGCGCCGCGCAGTGGCGCGAGCGGCGTGCGGACGGCACCGAGCACTGGATCGGCAAGTCCGGCGACGTCTGGATCGAGGGCCCCTGCCGGGTGGTGCTCCGGTGGTTCCGCCGGGTGGTGCTCCGGCGTCCCTGCCGGGTGGTGCTCCGGTGGTTCCGCCGGGTGGTGCTCCGGCGCCCCTGCCGGGTGGTGCTCCGGTGGTTCCGCCGGCCGCGCCCGCGCGACCGGCGGGCGTCCTGACGCCCCCGCAGCCCGGGGCCCTGGTGCCGCCCGGCACACCGGGCACCGGTCCGCGCCCGGACTTCGTTACCCTGGCCGCGGAGTCCCCCTCCGCCGTGTTCTCCGCGACGCCGGCCCCGAACGCCGGTCGTCGGCTGCCGACGGAGTGGACGCCGGACGACCACCGGGCCGCGGTGACGGAGCTGATCCTGGACGCAGGCCGACGGGCGACCGTCACCACCACCGAGATGGACGGCACCGTCGTCCACCGGGGCACCGTCGCCGGTGTGCGGATCAACGTGCGGACGTTCGGCACCGAGGTCGTCGACTACTGGGGGGAGCCCGATGCGCGGCCGACTCCGCAGCTCGCACGGGGTCTGGAGCCGCAGATCGGCCAGCACCTCCTCTCCGTCGACTTCGCCCCGACACCCGGTCTGCAGAACTTCGGCGCCCGACGGGTCCGCCTGCCGGACGGAGACGCCGAGACCGTGCTCACCATCAGGGTGGCTCTCGACACCACGGCCCTCGACCCCGCGGCCGTCGATCGCCTGGGTGAGCTCAAGCAGCGTGCCCGGCAGGGGGTGGACGACCTCTACAACCGCGGACACCGTCTGCCCAACGGTGACCGGCTGCGGGTCGAGGTCGAATTCCTCCCCGGGGACGCCGTTCTCAGACACCGGCGGATCACGGTCGTCGAGGGGGACGGCCTCGTCACCATGGGTGGCGAGACGGCGTGGTGGCGGTCCGACGCGAGCGCGCGCGAACTCGGGCACGTCCTCGGCGATTCGCTCCTGGGCGCGCCACCGCTGGGGGCCGACCTGCGGAGCGAGCGGCTACTCACTCCTGCCGACCTCCGCGCCATCGGCCTCCGCACCGACGGGGCCCTCGGCCTCCTGGGGAACCCGCTGCCGGACCCTGCGCCCGGTTTCGCTCCGGGTGCCGTGTCCACCATGATCGGACGGTTCGCGGAGGAGCCCGGACATCTGTACTCCGCGCTCGGTGAAGAGTTCGTGCGGATGTACCCCAACGGCACCTACGTGATGTCCCTTCCCGCGCCTGCGCCCCCGGGCCCTGCGACCGGCACGGGGCAGCCGCCGGCTCCCGGCGCGGCCGCGCCGGTGGAGCGGATGATGTTCCCCGGGCACTGGACCCCGGACGACGTGACTTACGCGGTCGAACAGGCGTACCTGCACGCCCGCCGTACCGGTGACGTCATGGAGACCGACCAGGGCCAGACCTGGCGCGGGGTGTACGGCGGCATCCGGATCCAGGGCGAGGTGAACAACGGCGTGTTCACCTCCTTCCGGCCCGCGGACGACCAGGTCGGCCTCGAAGCAGCCTCCTTCCTTCCGCCGGACCGCACGGCGGAACTCCTCCTCGCGCAGCCGGCCCAGGGCGCCGCCCCCGACCTCACCGGACACACCGCGTCCTCCCGGTACCGCCTCGGGCCCGCCGGCGGACTCGGCCCGGACGGTCCCCAGGCGCAGCAGTCCGCCCCGAACCCGGCCCACGTGCCGGAAGCGGCCGGCAACGGCCCGCTGCAGCACGGCGACGTCGACACCCCGATGGACACCTCGGAGTCGGCCCTCGACCGGATCGACCGGGTGGCGGAGATCCGTCCGCCGGCCGACCGGTTCCGCCAGACCGTCTCGGCCGCCGCCGTGCGTGGCTACGAGGCCCGGCGCGGCGTGCTGGACGGTGGCGAGCCCGCGACCGAACTCGTGGTCCGGATCCACCTGCGCGGCGGTCTGCTCTCCGACCACGGGACCGACACCGTCGACCCCCACGAGCACACCGACTCGGACCGCTCCGACTCGGAGGACGGCTGGGACGGCCCCTCCGAGGAGTTCGAGCCCCATGAGATCGCCGAGGTGATCGAGCGGGCCTGGACCGGCGTGGACCGGGTGTTCAACATCGGCCACCGGCTGCCCAACGGCGATGTCCTGCGGATCCGGCCCGAGTTCGTGGACGTCATGGACGACGCGGACCACCACATCCACGTCGTCGACCTCCACCGCACGCCCCGCCGGGAGAACCACGAGGCGTGGTCCCTGCTCTCCGACCCGGAGACGCTCGCCCACGAGATCGGCCACCTGCTGGGCCTGCCCGACGAGTACCGCGAGCGCCACCGCCCGTACGCCGTCCACACCGACGGCTCGCTGATGGGCTCGCGCTACCTGGAGCAGGGCCGCGGCTCCGTCGACCAGGTCGCCGGGATCGGCGGCAGCACGTCACCGGGCCGCTGGACGCTCGCCCCGCGCAACCTGCGCGAGCTGGGCGCGGCGGTCGACGAGGCGTTCGGGGTCGACCCGGCGCCCGCCGGGAGCGGGGTACCGCCCCGGGCGGCCTTCGACCTCGATGCCCGGCAGGCCTCCCTGTACGGAGACCGGCGCAACCCCGGCGGCCACCTCCTCCCGCAGCTCGGTTCCGACCGCATCCGGCCGACGGGCCTGGTCGAGCAGCACCCGAACGGTGTGCTGCACGTCGAGTTCGAGACGGCACCGACCGGCCGCGGCCGTCCGCGCACGGCCGTCGACGCCCGGGTCACCTCGCTCGGTGGTGACCTGGACACCACCGACACGGCCGTCCGGCGACGGATGTTCCCGCGCAACTGGACCGAGGACGACGCGACCTACGCCGCCGAGCAGGCCTACCAGCACGCGCTGCGGCGCGATCGGGTCGTCGAGGCCGGGCCGGGCGCCCACCGCTGGACCGGCGAGTACGCGGGTGTGCGGATCGAGGGCGAGGTCCGGGGCGGGCGGTTCGTGTCCTTCCGTCCCTCCGACACCCAACCGGGGGACGCACCACGGGTGAGGGACTTCGTCCGCCCGGCGGCACGGCCCTGGGACGGCACCTCCGAGCCGCCGCTGCTGCCGCACGAGCGCGGCCCGGTGCCGCGCGCCGACGACGACACGATGTCCGAGGACACCGGGCGGTCGGACGACGAGCCGATGTCCTACGACGACGACGTGATGTCCTACGACGACGTGATGTCCCACGACGAGCCGGACCCGCTCGCGTACGCGCCGTCGAGGCCCGCTGACAGCCTGCGGTACGGACAGCGGGCCCAGGACGTCGCCCGCTACGGGGACCGGCAGTCCCTCACCGGGCTCCACCACGAGCCGGCCCTGCACGGCGGGCAGGACCGCGAGCAGTGGCACCGCCGGCGCGGCGTCGAGGTCGTCGCCCGCGGGGAACTGCAGCCGAACGGCACCTACCGGGCCCAGGTGCGCTTCCTCGACGTGACCGTCGCCCCGGACGCGCCGCTGGCCGCCTTCCCGCACCGGTGGGGGTCGCGGCAGGGCGCCGAGGTCCGGACCATGTTCCCGCAGGGCTGGTCGCGCCAGGGGCTCCTGGAGCACGTCGAGCGGGCCCACCAGCAGCCGATCCACCGGGTGCGGGTCGACGAGAGCACCTACCGCTGGGTCGGGCTGTCGGGCGGCGTCCTGATCGAGGGTCTCTCCCGCGACGGCCAGCACCTGGCCTACCGGCCGAGCGAGCACCAGCCGCCGCCGCACGAGGTGACCGGGTGGGACCGGCGGAGGATCGTCGGGACGGGCCGGGCCGGCAGCGTCGACACCGGGGCGGGGCGGATCCAGCTCCGTCGGGTCGTCTTCGACTCCGGCCGGGGCGGACTGGAGGTGCTCGTCCCGGTCCACCTCCAGGTACCGGGTACCCCGGAGGCCAACGTCCGTGCCCATGTCGACCAGCTGAACGCGCGGCTCTCGCAGGAGTGGGCGCACGCCGACCGCGGCGCACCGGGGACGGCGGTCCACGTCCGGCTCGTGGCCGTCACGGACCCCGCGGCCGCCCCCGCCGCCCTGGGCGTGCCGGAGGCCACCGGGCTGCTGTCGCGGCTGAGGCCGGTGCCCGGGTGGGACCACCCGGCCGGAACGGTCGCCGACCTGTTCCGGCGCGCCCCCGCGCCGGAGGACTTCGACGGTCGGGTGCTGTCCCTCGACGGTCCCACCGCGCTGCGGGAGCCGGGCCCGCTGCGGCCGGACGAGCGACCGGTCGTCGTCCCGGCGACCGACCTCGGCACGCGCCGCGGGGAGTTCACCCCCGACGGCTGGGACAGCCGGGGCACGGGGTTGCCGCGGGAGTGGTCCGCCGACGACGTGCGGCACGCCGCCTCCGAGGTGCGCCGCGAGGCGCTGCGGGGACCGGCCGTGCCGCCGTCCGACGCGGTGCTGCAGGACCGGGTCGCCGGAGTCGTGGTCAACGTGCGGCTCCGGGGCGGACTGATCTCCGAGGTCTGGGGCGTCGCCGGGCAGGAGTCGTCCCGTCAGCACTCCACCCGGGGCGACGGCATGCTCGCGCCGCTGCACGCGCCGGAGGTCGAGGAGGGGGCGTCGGAGCCGGGCTCGGACACCTCCTCGGTCTACCGGACGGCCGACGAGGGCTCCGCGTACGAGACGGCGCCGGAGTTCGACTCGGACACCGCGTCGGACGGCGGTTCGCTCGACGGTTCCGCTCCGCTGCACCCCGCCGACGGGGAGGTGGCGCCCGACTTCTCCGTGGACGACTACCACCTGACCCCGTTGGCCCCCGGCGCGCGGACGCCGGACTTCTCGCTGGACGACTACGACCAGGTGCCGCTGCCCGGCGGACGCCGGCTGTCCGACGCCTCCGTGGAGGAGATCCTCCGCAACCCGTCCGCCGCCGGATCCTTCTTCGGCGGCTCCGGGGACCGGAACGGCGTGGTCCCCCGCGACACCGCCGCGCCGGTGCCGCAGGCCTCCCCGCTGCTGCGCTCGCTGCTCGCGGCGGACCCCGCGGTGCTGCGCCGCGCCCTGGAACCGTCCGAGGACGCGCCCGATCCGGTGGCGGATCCGGCGGCGGCCGAGGCGGTGCTGCGGCGCCGCGTCCTCGAACGCCTCGACTCCGATCCCGAGCTGGCGCGGGAGGCGTACGACCGCTACCGCGCGTGGGCCGAGCGGACCGGCCGTCCGGTCGGCCCGTGGTCGGAGGTCCACGCCGAGATCCTCGGCGAGGTGCGGGACTGGGGCGAGCTGCGGTCGGGGCCCGTCCGCGACGTGCTCGCCGTGGTGACGGCCCGGGCACTGGGACTGCGGGTCACCGTCATGGACGGGCAGGAGCCCGGCCGCCGGCTCGCCGTGCTCGGGCCGGAGGACGGCCTGCCGCTGGCCCTCGACCACCACGAGCGGGACGGTTTCGCGCCGGTCCGCCGCCCGGTGCCGCCCACCGAGGAGCACGCCGCGCCGGAGCGGGCCAGGGAGCGGGACGAAGGTCGGGACGACCACCGCGAGGACGAGCCGGAGGGGGACCGGCAGCGCGACCGCCGGCGCGACCGGGACGACCTGGGCGACTCGTCGGACGACGAACCGGTGATGACGGAGGAGCAGCGCCGGCAGCGCCGGGCCGAGAAGCAGCCCGCGCCGGGGGAAGGGAACGAGCACCGGAACACGGACCGGGGCCCGTCGAACGACCGCGGCGACGACCGGCGCACGCAGCCCCGGCCCGACCGGGAGACGCAGCACGGGCAGGAACCCCGCAGGAACCGGGAGGCGGAGCAACAGGAGCAGACGGAGCAGCAACAGCAGCAGGAGCAGACGGAGCAGCAGCAGGAGCAGCAGCAGACGGAGCAGCAGGAGCAGCAACAGCAGCTCCCCCGGCAGCCGCAGCCGACCAACGGCGACGGCCAGGAGATCACGGCGGCTCCCCGGCGACCGGTGCCACCGCGGTCGGTGTCGGAGAGCGGCGTCCTCGCGGCCTCGCACACGGTGCTCAGCATCGGCGAACCGGGCTCCGACCTCGTCCGGCACCTCACCGGGCGGATCGGCGAGGTCCTCGGGCACCGGAACGAGGACCCGGCCGAGGTGCGGGCGCTGGCCCGTACGCTCGCGGAGTCCGTGCTGAGCGGCCCCGGGCTGCGCGCCCGGGTGACCGCCCTGTCCCGCGGGGAGGTGCTGCACATCCCGGTGGGGACCGACGCCCGCGAGGGCACGATCGCGGTCCGCGCCCGGGTGACCGGGCTCGACCACACCCGGTCCACGGAGCGGTTCGAGTTCGAGAACGGCACCGACCGCCAGGTGACGCTGGGCGTGGAGTCCGACACCCGGTGGCGGATCGGCGGCGGCGCGCAGTGGCGGTTCAACGTCACGGAGCTGGTCCGCTTCTTCGGCTCCTTCGGCGGACAGAAGGACCGGCTGAACGGCGACGGGCTGACCACCGGATCGCGGTTCTTCTCCCGGGTGAAGGCCACCGAGGACACCGGGGTGTTCACCGGGCGCTTGGAGCTGGAGGTGCGCCACCACGCACCCGGCGAGCGGCGCGGAGCCGGGCCGGAGCCCTTCCGGGCCGACGTGGCCACCCCGGTGACGGTGGCCATGCCCCTGCGCGAGACCCTGGACGGTGCGGACGGGTCGCCCTTCACCACCGCGCCGCCGCTCCCGTTCACCATCGATCCGCAGGTACTGGCCGGGCCCCGGCTGGGCGGCAACCACGTGCTGCTCGACGTCCACGCCGCGGGCCCGCCGCGCGCCAGGACCGCACCGGCGGTCGCCGACGGCGGCTCCGTGGGCATGGCCGTGCTCGGCGGGAACGACGCCGCGGGCAACGGGCCGGTGCAGCGGCAGGTCATGGCGGGGGTCGTCGACCTGCTGACCGACGGAGCGCGCCGGGAGCTCGGGAAGCACGTCGACGACCTGGCGGACCGGCTGGTGGCCGCGTTCGACTACAACCGTCTCCAGCAGGACCTCAAGGGAATGACGGCCGGTGAGCCGGTGGTCGTCCGGGTGCCCGGTACGGACATCTCCGCGGTGGTGACCGCGGCCAACCGGCAGCTCCGGGTGGTGGGCACGACCAGCAGGGACACCGAGTTCACCGTCGGACCCGGATCGGTGGTGACGCGGGTCCGGCAGGAGGTGGTCAGCGGTCTGCGGCAGTTCGACGCGAACGGCAACGTCGGGACCGGCAAGCTCAACGGCGGTGGCGGACTGGGCCGGCGCTGGGGCTCGGACACCGTCCGGATCTCCGGCCGGACCCTGGAGACCGGTATCACCACGAAGACCAAGGAACCCGGGGTCGTCCTGCACGGGGAGGGCGCGCTCCAGGTGACGGTGATGAAGGGGACCACGCGGCTGGGCGACCCGGTCGACGTCCCGGTCGGCTACCGGGTGCTGGCACCGCAGTCCCTGTACGCGCCCGCGCCGGAGGGCGCGACCGGCATCGGGCCCCGCCCGGACGCCTGGCAGCAGCAGGGCGAGCGGACCACCTTCCGGATCGACGGGACGGCCGTCGTCCGCGACCTCGACTCGCTCGCGGGGCTGCGGCAGGAGCTCGACGCCGCGGGCCGGCGGATGTACGGGGACCTCTGGCCCGACCTCCGTGACGAGGTCATGCAGCTCGTCACCCAGCCCGTGCTGGCCTCCCGGCTGGTCGGGATGACCCGCGGCGAGACCGTCGAGCTGACCTCGTTCGACCGGGGGAAGCCTTCGGCCGCGCTGGACGCGCTGCTCCGGCGGGGCCTCAAGGTGACCGTCCGGGCGGAGCTGACGGACATGCAGCACCGTCGTACGAGCGGTTCGACCGACCTCGCCCGGCAGAACGAGAGCAGCGTCTTCACGGCGGAGCGCCGCCTGACGGGCGAGCACACCGTCCGCCAGGCCCGGGGACAGTTCCCGCTGGGGGACCTCGACGGGGCGAAGGCGACCGGCAGCGTGGCGGGCAGCCACCAGAGCCGGGTCCGGGCCGGTGTGCGCGAGGGCAGTGCCGACAAGCTCTACGGGAACAACAAGCTCCGTGTGCCGCAGGAGATCTTCGGCGCGAACGTGGCGCTGACGGTGACGCTGCACCGCGGCGGGACGACCCGGGACGTGACGCGGTCCATCGGGGCCGAGGTGAGCGTCGACCGGCGCAGCACCACGACGTACCCGACGCCGCCGCGGTCGGACGACGGTCGGCAGCCGCCGCTGGTCTTCCGTCGCGAGAGCCCGCTGACCGAGGTCCGGACCGACGGGGAGGGGTCCACCAGCACCGTCACCACCACGAACACGACCACGAACGCGCACGCGAACACGACCACGAGCGCGAACACGACCGCGAACGCGAACGCGAACAGCAGGGCGGACACCGCCACCCCGCCCGGGGTGCGGCACCCGGCCGAGCTGGGCGCGGCCACCACCGTGCTGTCCATGGAGGGTGCCCGGCGGATCGCCGACGGGGTCACGGCCGACCTGCAGCGCCGCTTCGGACCGCTCTCCGCCGAGACCGTCCGCACGCTGCGGGAGGAGCTCGCCCCGGCCGCCCTGCAGGCCCACCTGCCGCAGCTCACCAGGGGCGGCGACGTCACGATCGAGGTCGGCGGCCGGACGTGGACCGCCGAGGTCACCGTGCGGGCCGCGCTGACCGGCGAACCCACCGGGCGCAGCACGGCGAGCGACGTGGAGTTCGAGGTCGGCGCGCAGAACCGCACCGGCCACGGCGTCTCGCACGACGAGCGCACCCGCCTGGTGGCCGGCGGCGGGGCGAGCGGCTCGGTGGGTACGACGGCGATCGGGAAGACCGGCGCGTCCGGGGAGTACGCCTACCGGCGCGACCGCTCCACCGGGTACGCCCTGGACAGCGCCGGCACCACCGTCAACCGCGGCAAGAACGTCGTCACAGCCGACCTGTGGACGTCCGGGGCCAGGTTCGACGTGACCGTCCGCACGAGCCGGGCGGGCGTTCCCGGCCGGACCACGAGCCAGTCGTTCGACGGGGTGACGGTGCAGTTGGCCGCGCCGCACTACGGCCCGGTGCTCGGCCCCGACGGTGCGCCCGCCCGGGCCTGGGTGCCGGAGCGCGTCTGGCGGAGCCACCTGCTCGGCTCGTCCGACGTCGTCACGGACGTCTTCGTCCCGGGCGGTCTGAGGCCGCAGGCCGGTGCCGACGGCCGGCTGCCGGGGTTCGGCGAAGCGCTGCTCGCGGGGCGGGGGAACGGTGCCGAGGCGGAGCGGACCCTCGTGGACGGGAGGACCGTCGACCGCTGGCTGCGTTCACGGCCCGAGCTGCGCGACAAACTGCTGGAGGTGCTCACCCCGAACACCCTGCACGAGCAGCTCAAGGCGATGATGAACGGCCGCCGGCTGGTGGTGACCGACGGGAACGTGACGATCCGGATCGGTGCGTCGGTCCGGAGTCTGGAGCACACCGGGAGCACCACCACGACCGAGTTCAACACCGGCACCCAGGTGGAGCACGCGCACACCTCCGCCGACGGCGTCACCGGCGGCGGACGGGGCTCCGGCCACCTGCTGCGCGGTGGGGTCACGGGCGGGGACGTCAGCTGGTACGCGGGGCTGTCCCTCGCGGGCTCCACCGGCCACGACGTCCAGGAGTCGCGGAGCGACCGCACCGGGTCCGGCAACGCCACCAAGGCGAAGGTCCCCGGCAGCGTCTTCGGCGGCGAGGCCACGCTGCACTTCCACGTGGAGCGGCGGTCGGCGGTCGGCGGCACCAAGCACACCTGGTTCTCCCGCGCGCTGGGCATGGAGGTGGTGGTCGAGCGGGCGGACACGCTCGCCGCGCCGCCGCGCCACGGTGACGGGGACGCGCCGCTCGCCTTCGTGGCCGCGAACGCCCCGCGGGGCGGCGCCCTGCGCTCCCTGGACGGGGCGGTGCCGACCGACGTCCGGCGGCCGCCCGAGCGGGTGTGGGACCACGGCCTGCTCGACACCGACATCGTCCGGACGGTCGGTGTGACCCAGGGCGTGCAGCGCGAACTGCTCGCCGGGGGCGAGGAGTTCTTCGGGTCGTCGGCCTGGGGCAGGCTCCGGGGCACGGTGACCGGGATGCTCGACCCGGTGTCCCTGGCGAGCCGGCTCACCAGCCCGGTCACCCCCGCGCCGCGGGCGGAAGGTGCTCCCGGCACCGGGACCGCGGCGGGGAACGCCACCCTGTCGGTGGGCCCGCCGCACCTGGCGGTGAACGGCCGGGTGGAGATCCGGACCAGGATCGTCCAACTGGAGCACCGCCGCACCGAGGGCGCCGCCGACGCCAACCCCACGAACGCGGCACCGGTCGGTTCGACCGTCAACGCCCAGCGCAGCCTCCAGTTGGGCGGCCGGGGCACCGGCGGGGCCACGCTCGGCACCGACGGCTTCGGCGGCCGGGCGGGCGGCTACGTCGACATCGCCCACCAGAGCCGCGGCTCCGTCGCGACCGGCGAGGGCGGGCAGGTCCTGAACAACGCCAAGCTCCGCACCGGAGCGGCCGAGTTCCACGGTCTCGCCGAGGTGGAGGTGGTCTTCCACAGGGACGGTGCGGAGCCCGTCACCAACCGGGCCACCGTGACCGTGGAGATCGACATCCCGGTGGACCACACCGGGAGCACCCCGGTACCGGACGGCGGCCGGCTCGTCTTCCGTCCGGACGCGCCCGCGGGCGAGGTGCGGTTGATCGGTGCCGACGCCCGGGCGGTGGAGCGGGTGGCCGAGGCGACCCTCCCGCCGCACGGGAACGACGACCAGGAGGCACTGCGCACGACCGACCCGGACGGGCGCGGCGTGCTGATCGACGCCACCCGGGCGGCGCAGGGCCTGCTCCCGTCGGCGCTGACCGGCCACTCCGAGGCGGCCCGGCCGTGGCTGCGGGGCCTGGTACGGCTGGTCCGCCTCGACCGCACCGGTGCGGACGAGCAGGTCGGTGGCGCCTTCACCGCCCTCGACACGCTCGCCGCGGGCGGTGCGGTGCCCGATCCGGTGAGGTGGCGGCTGCAGCGTGCGGCCGAACACCTCGGCGCCCTCGACGGCCGGCCGACCCTCGGCGACCTCGCCGCGCACTGGCACGCGGCCGCCGAGCCGACCGCCGACCTGGTGCTCGCCCCGCCGCCCGCCGGGCCGGTCCACCGGATCCGGCCCGAGGCCCTCGACGGGCCGGGGCGCACCCGGCTGCTCACGGAGCTGCGGAACCTGAGGGCCGCCGCCCCGGACGGCGTGGCCCCGGTCCTGGTCGTCCGGGTGGACGGCGGCGGCTCGGCGGCCGCGGACCGGCGGCGGGCCGAGCAGGTCGAGCGGACCCTCCGCACCCTGCTCGACGGTGCGGACGGGCCGGTGGAGGTCGAGATGCGGGTCGGCGACGGCAGGCCGGAGGCCGAGCGGAACGCCCCGGGCCGGGCCCGGGACGTCCCGACGGTGCTGTGGCGCTTCCGGGTCGACCCGCCGCCGCGTGCCACTGTGAGCGACATCGTCCGGATCCTGGGCGGTGGTTGAGCAGGGGTGAACCGTCCGGCGGGCCCCGGCCGTAGGTACGGAGTGGGAGCACCCCAGGACCTGTCGGCCGGGTGCTCCCACCGACAGGGAACTGCGCGCGAGGCCGAGGAGCTGCGGTGAGCACGAGTACGGGCGGGAACGAGGCTGGGGGCGGGGCGGCGGGCATCCAACTGCCGTCGATGGAGTGGGAGATGGAGGAGGAGGTCGCTCCGCCGGGCCCGGCCGGAGCCGCGGCCGCCGCGACTGCCGCGACTGCCGCCTCTGCCGTCCCCGCGACGGCGGAGGCACCGACCGAGCAGGTCGCCGTGCCGCAGTACGGGCCGGCCGTCCAGGCCGCCCCGGGCGGCGCGGCACCGGCCGCCAACGTCTCCGAGCACGGGTTCGGCCCGGCCGAGGAGCCGGGGGCCCCGCTGCCCGTCGGCGAGGGACCGGACGGCGCCGACGGCCCCGACGGCCCGCGGGGTGCCGAGCCCGAGGGGCCGGCCGGCCGGCGGACCCGGTTCAAGCGGCCCACCCTGGTCGCCGCCGCCACGGCGGGCGTGGTGCTGATGGGCCTGCCGTTCCTGATCACCGACGGCGCCGAGGCCGGCCACGACAAGCGGGGCGACGACCGCGGGGTGAACCGGGCGGACACCCAGCTCGTCGAGGGCCCGCTGCTCGACGACGTCCCGCCGCCCGCGCCCAACGACCCCCCGGCGACCGGCGCCCCGGCCCCGGCACCCGCCGAGGCGACGGCCGTCGCGGGGGAGACCGTGGCCGGGCAGACCGTGCCCGGGGTCCCCACCACGCCCGGCACCCAGGTGCAGGGCCTGGTCCCCGGCGGCGCCCCGGTCGGCGGCGCCCCGACGACCACCGGGACCCAGCCCGGGAGCACCCCGGTGGCCAAGGCGCCCGCGGGCGGCGGCTCGTCGACCCAGCAGGGGAACGGCCGGACGACGCAGCCGGGCGCGGGACAGCCCGGCGCCGGTCAGCCCCCCGCCCAGCAGCCCGCCCCGGGACAGCCCGCGCCGCAGCAGCCGGCTCCCCAGCAGCCGGCCCCGCAGCAGCCGGCCCCGCAGCAGCCCGCTCCTCAGCAGCCGGCCCCGCAGCCGCCGCCGGCCTCCCCGCCCCCGGTCCAGCCGCCCGCCGCCGCCAAGGCCACCTACAAGGCCATCGGGGGTGGCAACTGCAGCACCGCCTCGGTCGCCTACGCCCAGCACGGCTACTGGGAGTCGGGGTCGAGCGGCTGGCTCAGCAGCTCGACCGGCGGTTTCACCGGTTCGGGCTGCAACGGCAAGTACGTGTCGCTGCCGATGTCCGGCTCGGCGACCAAGGACGACAACGACAACTCGGTGGTCTGGACGTTCTCCACGGCGCCGGTCACGACCGGCCGCTGCACGATCTCCGTCTTCGTGCCGAAGAACAACGACTACAAGCTGGTCGGCGGCAAGCCCGCGTACTACACCGTCCAGAACTCCTCCACCCCGAACTCCGGCGTCATCGGCGACTTCTCGGTCAACCAGACCGGCAGTCTGGGCACCTGGGCGTCCGGAGGGTCGTTCGCGGTCACCGGCGGCAGGATCTCGGTGATGCTGCACTCCCGCGGCCTCGACTGGGCGGGCACCGCCACCGAGAAGGCGCACATCGCGGCCTCCGCGGTCCAGGCCGACTGCACGGCCTCCTGACCGCGCCGGGGCGGCCCGGAGAACCCCGGCCGCCCCGGCCCACCCCGTCCGACCCCCTGCCCGACCCCCCTGTCCGACCCCCCGACGACGTACCGATGAAGACCCAGGAGAGGACGGCCATGTCGCGCCATGTGCTGACGGTGTGCCCGGAACAGCGGGGCGGCCCGTACCGCACGATCGGCGACGCGCTCGCGGCGGCCCGCAGCGGAGCGGTGATCTCCGTCCGCCCGGGCCGCTACGAGGAGAACCTGGTCATCACCAAGATGGTCACCATCACCGCCGAGGAGCCGCGCGGCAGCGTCCGGATCACCGCCCGGCGCGGCTGCGTCGTCCAGGTGGTGGCCGAGGCCGTCCAGCTCACCGGCCTGGTCGTCCAGGGCGAGGACGAGGAACTCCCCGCCGTCGACGTGCCCCGGGGGCAGGCCGCGCTGTCCGACTGCGAGGTGGTCGGCAGCTCCTGGACGGCCGTCCTCACCCGCCAGCAGGGCTCGCTCGCGATGCGCGACTGCCGGGTCACCAACCCGGCCGGCGCCGGCATCGTCGAGACCTCCACCGGCACCAGCGTGATCGAGGACTGCGTCATCGAGCACCTCGGCACCTCGGCCGTGGTGGTCGGCGAGCGGGCCAACCCGCTGCTGCGCAACTGCGTGCTGCGCGACGCCCGGGGCAACGGCATCTGCGCCAACGGCGAAGCCCGCGGCACCTTCGAGGACTGCGAGATCTCCGTCACCGACAAGCCCGCCGTCGCCCTGGAGGAGCGCTCCACGACCCGGCTGGTGCGCACCGCCGTCCGGGACACCGCCATCGGCGTGTACATCAGCTCCGAGGCCCGGGTGGTGCTGGAGGACTGCGTGGTCAGCGCCACCACCGGCCACGGCATCGCGCTGGCCGCCGGCACCGACCCGGAGCTGCGCCGCTGCTCCACGGCCCGCACCGGCGGGCACGGCATCCACATCACCGGCCGTTCGCGCGGCCACTTCGAGGACTGCGAGGTGGCCGACGCCGAGGGCACCGGCATCTGGGTCGGCGAGCACGCCGGTCCCGTGCTCAGGGGCACCGTGGTGCGCGGCTGCGGCGGGGCCGGTGTCGAACTCGCGGAGGAGAGCGCCGCCGACATCGACCGGTTGGAGGTCCGGGACGTCACCGGGGCCGGTCTGTCGATCGGCGGCGGCGCCAACCCCCGGGTGCGCCACCTGACCGTCACCGGTGCGGGCGCCGACGGCGTCGAGGTGCTGCGCGACGGCCGGGGCCGGCTGGAGGGGGTCGAGGTGACCGACGCCGGGCGGGCCGGACTGCGGATCACCGACGGCGCGGACACCTTCGTCGGCGCCGGGGTGGTGCGCGGCGCCAAGGGCGCCGGCGTGGTGGTCGGCAAGGTCGGCCGGGCCGCGCTGCGCGACTGCGAGGTGAGCGGCTCGGGCGAGGACGGCCTGGCCGTCGAGGACGGCGGCGACCTGACCTGCACCCGGGTCCGCAGCCACGGCAACCGCCGCCACGGCGTGCGGATCGGCGCCGGCGGCCGGGCCGCCCTGGCCCAGGTCGACGCGGTGGAGAACATCGGCGACGGGGTGCGCCTCGACACCGTGGAGCCGGTCCGGCTGACCGGCTGCACGCTGTCCCGCAACCGGGGCTCCGGCCTGCGGCAGACGGCGGCGAGCGAGCGGCTCGCGGTGGAACAGCTGATCAGCGAGGAGAACGGCCTTCCGGACGCCCACGGCACCGCCGCGGCCGCCACCGGCGGCCCGCGCGCCGAGGGCACCGCCGCCTCCGGTCCGGCCGCCTCCGGGAACGGCGGGGCCCCCGAGTCGGACACCGAGCCCGGCCGCACCCCCGCCCCGGCCGCGCCGCCCGGACCGCTGGAGGTGCTGGAGGCGCTGGTCGGCCTGGCCGGCGTCAAGGAGCAGGTGGCCACCCTGGTCAACCTCAACAAGCTCGCCCGGCGCCGCGAACTCGCCGGCATGCCGGCCCTCCCGATGAGCCGCCACCTGGTCTTCGCGGGCCCGCCCGGCACCGGCAAGACCACGGTCGCCCGGCTCTACGGCGCCATCCTCGCGGAGCTGGGCGTGCTGCGCAGCGGGCACCTGACCGAGGTGGCCCGGGCCGACCTGGTCGCCTCGATCATCGGCGGCACGGCGATCAAGACCACCGAGGTGTTCCAGCAGGCGCTCGGCGGCGTCCTGTTCATCGACGAGGCGTACACCCTCTCGGCGGGCTCCGGCGGCTCCGGACCTGACTTCGGGCGGGAGGCGATCGACACCCTGGTCAAGCTGATGGAGGACCACCGCGAGGACGTGGTGGTGATCGTGGCCGGCTACTCCGCCGAGATCACCGACTTCCTGGCCTCCAACCCCGGCCTCGCCTCCCGGTTCAGCCGGACCGTCGAGTTCGCCAACTACGAGGTCGACGAGCTGGTCACCATCGTCGAACGGGCGGCCGCCGGCCACGGCTACGAACTCGCCGAGGGCACCGGCGCCGCCCTGGCCCTGCTCTTCGAGCGGATGCCGCGCGGTGAGGACTTCGGCAACGGCCGGTCCGCCCGCAAGGTCTTCGAGGAGATGGTCGACCGGCAGGCGACCCGGCTCGCGGAGCAGACCGAGATCAGCGACGAGGACCTCGCCCTGCTCGTCCCCGCGGACGTCGGCGTCGACCTCGAACCGCCGGTGAAGCAGGCCGACGGCACCGAGCCGCTCGCCGAACTCCAGGCCCTGGTCGGCCTGCCCGCCGCCAAGGAACAGGTCGAGGACCTGGTGAACCTGATCCGGCAGGTCCGCCGCCGGGAGGAGGCCGGGCTGCCGACCGCCACCATCAGCCACCACCTGGTCTTCGCCGGCCCGCCCGGCACCGGCAAGACCACGGTCGCCCGGCTGTACGGGCGGCTGCTGGCCGAGCTGGGCGTGCTGCCCGGCGGCCAGCTGATCGAGACCGCCCGGGCCGACCTGGTCGGCCGCTACGTCGGCCACACCGCCCAGCTCACCAAGGAGGCGTTCGACCGGGCGCGCGGCGGCGTCCTCTTCGTCGACGAGGCGTACACCCTGACGCCCCGGCACGGGGGCGGCGGCGACTTCGGCCAGGAGGCCGTGGACACCCTGATGAAGCTGATGGAGGACCACCGGGACGAGGTGGTGGTGATCGTGGCCGGCTACGAGGACGAGATGCGGCACTTCCTCTCCTCCAACCCCGGTCTCGCCTCCCGCTTCTCCCGCCAGATCGACTTCGGCCACTACTCCGACGCGGAGATGGTCACCATCGTGCGCAACCACGCGGTCAAGGCCGGGTACGAGTGCGCGCCGCAGACGCTGACCGCCCTGGAGCACCTGTTCGCCGGCGTCGCGCGCGACCGCACCTTCGGCAACGGCCGTTTCGCGCGGCAGACCCTGGAGGGCATGATCACCCGCCAGGCCGGGCGACTCAGCCGGCTGGAGATCGCCGACCTCTCGGAGCTGAGCCTGCTGCTGCCCGAGGACATCGCGGTGGATCGCTCGGGCAGCTCGGGCAGCTCTGTCAGCTCGAACCGCTCGGGCAGCCCGGTGTGAGCGCGGGGGACGGCGGGCGAGTGCCGGGCGGCGGACGGAGCAGGAGGCGGGACGGCGGACGGTTCGGCCGGCTGGGCCGGCCCGCCGCCGCGGCGGTCTGCGGTCTCGCCGTGCTCGGTACGGCGGCCGGGCCGGCGGGCGCGGTGGGGACGGGTGTCGCGGCGGGGCCGACCGTGCCGGCGGCCACCGCGGTGCCGGCCACCGGGGCCCCGGTGGCCGGGGTACCCGTCGCGGGGGTTCCGGCCGCGGGGGTTCCGGCCGCGGGGGTTCCGGCGGCCACCGGGGTGCCCGTCTCCGGGGCGCCGACCGCCGGGGCGCCGACCGCCGGGGCCGCGCCGTCCGGGGCGGCCGAGCTGCCCGCGATGGGACAGACGCTGTCCGACGTCCGGCAGAACGGGTGCCGCAAGCCGGCCACCCGGACCGTCGACCGGCCCGCCTGGTCGCAGGTCTACCTGCGGCCCGACGCCGTCTGGCCGCTGAGCCGGGGCGCCGGGGTGACGGTGGCCGTGATCGGCTCCGGCGTGGACGCCTCGGCGGGAGCGGGCTCCGGCGCGCTGGCCGGGCGGCTGACGCTCGGCGCCCGCCTGCACGGCGAGGGCGACGCCGGCCGGGACTGCGTCGGCCACGGCACCGTCCTCGCGGGCCTGGTGGCCGGCCGTCGCCCCGCCGACGGCGGCCCGGCCGGCATCGCCCCCGGGGCGAAGGTGCTGGCCGTGGCCGCCACCGACGACGCCGGGAGCACCAACGCGGACCTGCTCGCCCGGGGGATCCGCGCGGCGGCCGACGGCGGCGCCCGGATCGCCGTGGTCGCGACGCCGATCGCGGAACCGGCCCCGGCGCTCGCCGAGGCGGTCGGCTACGCGACGTCGAAGGGCGTGCTGCTGGTCGCCCCGGTCGGGCCGGACACCCAGTCGGTGGCCGCGCCGGTCTATCCGGCCGGGTACCCCGGGGTGCTCGCGGTGGCGGGGATCGGCGCGGACGGCTCCCCGGTGGGCGGGACCGCCCCGGGCGGCGGGGGCGGTTCCGCCGCGTCGGGCTCCGGTTCGGCGGCGGGTTCGACCGCGGGCTCGACCGCGGGTTCGTCCGCCGCTGTCGCCGCCGGGCGGACCTCGCGGGTGGACGTCGTCGCGCCCGGCGAGGGGTTGCTGGCCGCCGGCCCCGGCGGCGGCACCTTCACCGCCGCCGGGCCGAGCTACGCCGCCGCGCTGGTCGCCGGGGTGGCGGCCCTGGTGCTCGGCCGGTCGCCGTCGCTGACCGTCGAGCAGCTCGCCGACCGGCTGCGGAGCACCGCCTACCGGCCCGGTACGGCGCTGCCCGATCCGCTGGTCGGCTGGGGCGCGGTGGACCCGGTGACGGCGGTCGGCACCGCCGTCACCGCCGCCGGGGCCGACGCGGCCGCCCCGGCCGCGACCTCCGATCCGGTCGTCGTCCCGCCGCCGCCGGACCGGACGGCCGTGCGGCTGGCCTCGGCCGTCACCGGGGCGAGTCTGGGCGGTGCGGCGCTGATCGGCCTGGCGGCCGTCGCGGTGCGGGTCGGCCGGGACCGCCGTCGGAACGGGGCCGGGACCGGGACCGGCTCAGGGTCCGGGGCAGGTTAGCGGGAGCGGGTCTCCCCGGCCGGAGCGACCGCCAACGTCACGCCAACGCGGCCCGTCGCGGTCGCGTTGGTCCCGCGTTGGCGTCGGCTGCCAGCGTGGCAGTGCCCGGGGAACGGTCCGATCGCAGTGGCACACCCCGGTGCACCGAGACAGCGATCGACCCCGGTACCGACCGACCGAGGTACCGATGAATGGTGTGAGGGGCTCAACAGCCGTGGCCATCGACGCAACCGCCCAGGCCGGGACGACCACCGGGGACGCCCCGGTACCCGCCGTGCCCGCCCCGGCCGCCGCCCGGCCCACCCTGGACCAGGAGACCCTGGCCGAGCTGTACCGCCTGCACGGCGGCTACCTGCTGCGCGCGATGCTCCGGGTCACCAGCGGCGACCGCGGCAAGGCCGAGGACATCCTCCAGGAGACCCTGGTGCGCGCCTGGCAGAACCCGGCGGCCATGCACCGCGGCGCCGAGCACAGCCGTCCCTGGCTGTTCACGGTGGCGCGCCGCATCGCCATCGACCACTACCGGATGCAGGCCGCCCGCGCGCAGGAGGTCGCCGACGAGACCCCGGAGGACCACGCCGTCGCCCACGACCCGTACGACGAGGTGCTCGTCGCCCGGGACATGGCGGTGGCGATGGCCGAGCTCCAGCCGCACCACCGGGACGTGCTGGTCGAGCTGCACATGAAGGGCCGGTCGATGGTGGAGGCGGCGCAGGTGCTGGGGGTGCCGGTCGGCACGGTCAAGTCGCGCAGCTTCTACGCCGTCCGCGCCCTGCGGCCGATCCTCGAGGCCCGCGGGATGGCCTGGGCCGGCTGAGCCGGTCCGCCCCGGCCGGGCCCGCGTACCCGCCGAGCCCGCCGGGCTCGCGTACTTCGCCGACGGTTCGCCCCGGCCGGTGCCCTTTCGGGAAGGCCGCCCGGGCCGGTCGGCCCGGAACCGGAGGGGCGTGAACCGTTTCGCCTCCGTCGCCCGTTGACCAGGGTGGCGGCACCGCCACCGGCGCCCGTTCCCCCGTGCGGGCGCCGGGCCCCGCGGCCGCCCCGGCGTTCGCTCTTGTGGGAGAGCGGACACCGGGGCGCCGTTCCGTCGGGGGCGTCCTGCCCCGGGGCGGTCGGCCGATCCCCCCAGAGTCGGCCGGCCGCCCCGGTTCCGTTCTTCGGACCGCACGAGTCGGACCCCGCTCGCCGAACCCGTTCGCGGGACTTCGCTCGCCGCGGGCCCGGGTCACCATCCCAGCAGGTACGCCCCTCGGCGCAGCCCGGCCAGCACCGTGTCGGCCGTGACCTCGGCGTCGTCGGTCGCCGGCCCGCCGGCCGCCGCCGCGCCCCCGCCGGCCGCCGCGCGCGCGTTGAGCACCACGCCCCCGTTGAGCACCACGTAGTGCAGCGCCGCACCCGTCGCCCGGCTCTCCCGGCGGAAGGCGTCCAGCGCCGTCGGCGCGACCGAGCCCTCCACCACCACCTGGTAGCCGCCCGAGGCGAAGGCGAACGCGGCCTGTGCGGTGGCCGCCAGCGCGGTCACGTTCTGCCGCCGGGCCTCCGGCCGGTCCGGGGCGACGTACCCCCGCCGGACCGCCCGCCGGAAGTCCTCCGCGCGCAGGTGGACGCTGGGGAAGAGCGCGTCCGCGACCAGGGGGGCGACCGCGCCGCTCCCGGCGCCGGCGGCCGGGTCGGAGAGGACGACCACGCTGCCCGCTCCCCGTCCGCCTCCGAGCTCCGGCCCTCCAATGGTCGTACGGTTCACAGCTGCTGATCCCTTCGCGGGCCGGGGACGGACGGGGCCGGGGCGGGGCGGGGCCGGAGCGCACGGGGACCGGCCGGAATCGGACCACGGGTCGGCCGAACCCGGCGAAACGGACAGCCGACCGCCTCGTCCCTACGAGTGACTGCTGTCGAGGATCAACCTAGTCCACGCCGCGCCCCGGAGTCCTCCCCTCCCCGGACCTCCCGCCGTCCCTCCGCCCGCCTTCGCCCTCCCGCTACCTGCGCACACGCAGCACGATCGGGTTGGTGAGCGCGGCCATCGGCCCCCACGGCAGATCGGGGCCCATGGCGTTGCCCCGGCCGGGGGTCCCGTCGGCCCTCGGATGCCGGACCTCGGCCCGGACGAACGCGGCGAGCGAGGCCGTCGTCCGCCAGACCACCGTGCCCGCGCCCTCGGCGGGCAGCGACTCCTGGTGCAGCTGCCCCTCGTCGGTCAGGAACCGCACCGTGCCGTTCGGCACCCCGGAGACGGCGAGCCGGACGTCCACCGGCGCGTCCGCCGGGACGGTCAGCTCCTCGCCGATCCCGGCCTGCCGGCCGTGCCCGGTCGCGGTGAACTCCAACCCGACGGCCGCCGACCCGGCGAGCCAGCTGCGCCCGGCCCGCAGGCCCGCCAGGACGGCGTCCCGGTGGAGGTCCTCGGCGAGCACGACGGTGTGCGGCGAGCCGATCACCTGCGGGGCGCTGTGCGCGTCGCTGTTGCCGATCGCGGGCAGCCAGGCGCGCCCGTCGCGCAGCGCCACCGCCAGCTGGGCGTCCCAGCCGTCCACCGCCGACTCGTCGTCGTACGTCCACGGGCCGTTCCACACCTCGACGGCGTCCGCGTGCTCGTACCCGAACTTCCACTGGCAGGCGACGTACGGGCAGAAGGGGTGCGCGGGCACCACGAGCCCGCCCTGCCGCCGGACCTGACGGGCGAACCGGGGGAGCGCCTCGTCGCGCGAGCGGTAGCGCCAGTCGACGAACTCACCCGGCCGCAGGCCCAGCGCCAGCCAGTGGCCGTTGCGGGTGGTGACCTCCTCGCCGAGCAGGATCAGCAGGTCGGGGCCGGCCAGCGGGCCCCAGGCGCCGTGGGCGGAGGAGGTGTTGTGGTCGGTGGAGACGATGAAGTCCAGCCCGGCCGCGCGCGCCCCGGCGGCCACCTCGGCGGGCTGGCGGCGCCCGTCGGAGTGCACGGTGTGCAGGTGGCAGTCGCCCCGGTACCAGGCCCGGCCGCGACCCCGCGCGCGCTCCGGCGGGTAGGCGGGGGTGAACTCGCCGCCGGGCGGGCCGAACCGCAGCGTCACGTCCACCTGGTAGGCCAGCCCCTGCGGCGCCACCTGGTACGGGCCCAGGACGACGTGCCAGCGTCCCGGGCGGATCGGCCCCGGCAGGTAGCCGGGCGTGGCCTGCTCCCGGCTCACCGCGAACTCCGTCCGGAAGCCGCCGGACCAGCCGCGGAAGCCCCGGCCGCCGAGGTCGGTGCCGCGTTCGTCGAAGAGGCCGATGTCGCAGGAGTTGCCCGGGGTGCCGGGCGGCACCGTCGGTTTGTCGTACCGGTAGGAGACGGCGATCTCGCGGACGCCGGACGGGACGTCGAAGGGCAGGTGGACGAAGTCGGGCGCGCCGGTCGGCAGGGTGCCGGTGAGGGTGATCGTCCGGTCCGGGGGCGCCGTTTCCTCGGCGTGTGCGGCGCCCGTGCCGGCCACCACCGCGCCGAGCGCGCCCGCCGCCCCGGCGGCCAGGAGTCCGCGCCGGCCGGGCCGCGCCTTCTCGTCGTGCTGGTCCTCCGTCATCGGGTGCCTCCGCTCTCGCCGGGATGGTCGCGGCCCCTACCTACCCGTGCGGGTGAACCCCCGGTGAGCCGGGCCCCACGACCGTGCGGCGGCCCCGTGAAGGCCGACCCGGGTTGCGCCCGGGGGCGGGGCGGGCTCTGAATAGGAGTGATTCAGATCATCTGACAGTCGGGCAGATTCGGAGCTTTCCATGTCACTCAGTCGGCGGACCCTCCTGGTGGCCGCGGCCGGCACCGCCCTGGCCGCCTGCGCGCCGACGACGAGACCCGCGCCGACGAAGGCCGCCGAGCCGCCGACGGCCGCTCCGCCCGTCCCGGCGTCCGCCGCTCCGACGTCCGCCGCTCCGAGCACCACTCCCACTCCGGCACCCACTGCCACGCCGACCCCGACCCCGACTCCGACCCCCGAGACCACCCCCACCGCCTCGCCCACC
>JOHN01000046.1 GCA_000719695.1 Streptomyces sp. NRRL F-6131 | reverse complement strand
GCCGGCGCCTCCCGGGTCGCCCTCATCACCGACGCCATGGGCGCCGCCGGCATGGGCGACGGCCTCTACCCCCTCGGCCCCCTCCAGCGCCGACCGGGTCGGCACCCTGGAGACCGGCAAGCTCGCCGACCTGGTGGTGCTCGACTCCACCGGCTACGACCTGGTCGCCGTCATGCGCCGCGGCGAGTGGATCGTCGGCGGCGACCGCTTCGCCCCGGTCACCGCGGTCTGACCCCACCACGCCGAACGGCCGCCCGCTCCCCTCGGGGAACGGGCGGCCGTCGTGCGCCGGGAGGCCTGCCTACGCCGCCTCCAGCACCACCTGGTCGACCAGGATCGTGCCGCTGCCCGGCGGCAGCGAGATCACGATGGTGTTCGGACCCGCCTGCATCGGCGGGGTTATGTAGGTGTTGAACCAGGACGAGGCGGGGTCCTTGCCCGGGGAGTAGTTCTTGAAGCCCAGCCCGCCCGGCCAGTCCTTGCCGTTCACCGCCGTCGTCGCCCGCACGTCGGCGGCCGCGTTGCTGTAGTGCACGGTGAACTTGTAGGTGCCGGCCGTCGCCAGCTCACCGCTCCAGGTGACCGTCCCGCCGGGGTTGAGCGTCAGGTAGCTGCCGTCCGACGACTTGGCGCCCTTGACGGTGTTGCCGGCCGGTGCGTTCTGCGCCTGCAGCTGGCTCGCGTCCACCGCGCCCAGGCCGCCGGTGCCGGAGGCGGTCGCCGACGGCGTGGCCGAGGCGGAACCGGCCGGGCTCGCCGTGCCGGTTCCGGCGCCCGGGGACGCCGGGGCGCTCGCCGAGGAACCGCCCTTGGCGCTCTTGTCCTTGTCACCGTCCCGGTCCCCGCCGGTCAGGGCCACCGCGGCGCCGATCGCGACGGCCGCGACCACGGCCACCGCGCCGATGACCGCGCCCTTGCCCCGGCCGCCGCTCGGCCGCTCCTCACCCGGCTGCGGGCGGGAGTGCTCGGCGTACCGGGTCTGCTGGGTGGGGGCGGCGCCGAAGTCGGCCTGCGCCGGGTACGGCTGCTGCGGGGCCTGCGGGTAGCCCTGCTGCTGCGGCGGATAGGGCTGCGGCGGCCGCGGCGGCTGGCCGTACTGGGCACGGCCGACCTCCATCGGACGGCTGTACGGGGTGCGGGGCACGCCCTGCTGCGGCTCGGTCGGCTGCCCGGAGGCGCCGTCGGCCGGCCGGTAGAGGTAGCCGAACGGATCGTCGTCCTGAGGGGCGCCGCCCTCCGGGCCCTGGGGCGCCCCGCTGCTGCCGGCGGTGGTCACGGTGGTCAACTCCCCCATCGCGTTCGCGCCGCCGGGCTGCCGTGCCGTCGGCGCTGGTCGTGGTCGCTCGTACCCCGGAACCCTACCTGCCGCCGACTACGCCCCGAAAAGACCCCTTGACAACCCGCGAGTAGCTTGCGCCCCCACGGGCTCCGCGGCCGGGCCGGAAGCTATCCCGCCCGACGGTGCGAGCGCTCGCCGCGGGCGCCGCGCACCGCGCCGCCCCGGGCCCGCTTCTCGTCGTACATCCGCTCGTCGGCGGTGTGCAGGACCTCCTCGGTGCTCATCCCGCAGCCGGCCCAGCCGATGCCCAGGCTCACGCCGACCCGCATCGCCCGTCCGTCGATCCGCATCGGCGGGATGATCGCGTTGCGCAGCCGGTGGGCGAGGTCCTTCGCCTCGTCCCGGCCGATGCCGTCGGCCAGCACCACGAACTCGTCGCCGCCGAGCCGGGCCACCGTGTCGCCGTCCCGGACGGCCGCGCTGAGCCGGCGGGCGACCTCCACCAGGACGGCGTCACCGGCGTTGTGCCCGAACCGGTCGTTGATCGACTTGAAGCCGTCGAGGTCGCAGAAGAGCACCGCGAGCCCCTTCTCGACGGTGACCGCGGGGCTCGACCGGAACGGGCCCGACCGGATCTCCCCGCCCGGGCCGTGGTCGGCCGGCACCACGGCGTGCACGTGGTCGCCGTAGCCGTTCGGCCCGTCCGGCGCACCGGCGCCCGCCGGGTAGCCGTCCGGGAGGCCGTAACCGTGCGCCGGGTCGGCGCCCCCGTACCCGCCGTACGCCCGGTGGAGGTCCCCGAACAGGTTCTCCGGGTACCCGCCGAAGCCGTCCTCGGGGTGCCCGGCCTCCGGGTGGACGGCGGTCGCGTACCCGGCGCCGCCGTGGCCGGTGTCGGCCGGTCCGGCCGGGTGCCCGGCGGTGACCGCGTGCGGCTGGCCGCAGAGCCGTCGGCCGAGCCGGGCCTTGAGCTCGGCCCCGTTCGGCAGGCCGGTGAGCGCGTCGTGGCTGGCCCGGTGGGCGAGCTGGAGTTCGTGCCGCTTGCGGTCCTCGATGTCCTCGACGTGGGTGAGCAGGAAGCTCGGGCCCTCCGCGGCGTCGGCCACGATCGAGTTCCGCAGGCAGACCCACTGGTAGCCGCCGTCGCGGCGGGAGAGCCGCAGTTCCGCCCGGCCGCTCTCGGCGCTGGTGCGCTCCAGCAGCGCCCGGTCGTCGGGGTGGACGAGGTCGGCGAAGCTCTGCTGGCGCAGCACCGCCCGGGGGCGGCCGAGCAATCGACAGAGCGCGTCGTTGACCCTGGTCAGCTGGCCGCGCCCGGCGCCGTGGAGTTCGGTGATGGCCATCCCGCTGGGGGCGTACTCGAAGGCCTGGCGGAAGCTCTCCTCGCTGGCCCGCAGGGCCTGCTGCTCCTTCTCCAGGCGGGCCAGCGCGCGTTGCATCTCGGCGCGCAGCCGGGCGTTGCCGATCGCGATGGAGGCCTGCAGGGAGAACATCTCCAGGGCCTCGCGGGTCCAGGCGCCGGGGCGCTTGCCGCTGCGCGGGCGGTCCACCGAGAGGACGCCGAGCAGGTCGCCGCCGGCGCTGTACATCGGGGCGAGCAGGCCGTCGGCGGGGTGCCAGTCGTTGGCGTAGACGGGCATCGGACCGTCCCCGATCCAGCGCGGGATGTCGCTGGCCACGGCCCAGCCGCGGTCGTAGGGGAGGAAGCGCAGGGTGCCCCAGTGGTCGCTGACGCCGAGCAGCCGGTCCCAGGACTCCCGGGAGCCGACCTGGCCGAGCAGGACGGAGGGGCCGCCCATGGCGCTCTCCTCCAGCTCCCACACGGCCGCCACCACCAGATCGCCGTCGGGCCGGACCAGGCTGACCGCGGCGGCGTCGAATCCGAGCCCGTGCACCGCGCCCTCGACCACGGCCTGCAGCGTTCCCGCCAGGCTGCGGGCAGCGTTGAGGTCCGCCACGACCCGGTGCAAGGTGCGGAGGGTCGCGAGACGGACATACGGCTCCGACTCGGCTTCCATGCGGGGGCTCCCCGGCTGCTTCGGATAGGTCTTGATTGGTTATCGTCCGATTGCCAGAAGAACTGAATCACAGGGAGCACAGCGTTCGGCACGCTCGGTCAGCAATAGGTCAGCACTTGTGACTTAAATCACACGACGCTCATGCACCCTTAATCGGTTCATCCGCCCCATAACGGGACATAAAACCCCATCGGAACATTTCCGATGGTCGGTCGCCGCGGCCCCGCACTGAAGCCGACTGACCGCCGGGCAGGCCCCTCGCTTCACCCCTGGGGGTGAGGCCGGGCGCGAACCGTGACCTTCCGGCCGCCCCGGGGGGCCGAGCCGCGCTGCTCCGCTGGTCCTACGACCAGGGCCCGATGTCGTTCCGCCCGGTCGCGGGCTACCGTGCGGTACGTGTACCCGTCCCCGCAGCCCGAAGCTGCCTCCCACGCGACCCCCGACGAGTTCCGGGCGGCGCTCTCCCAGCTCGCCTCCGGTGTGAGCCTGGTGACCGTCCACGACCCGGACGACGGCGAGGACGTCGGCATGACCGCCACGTCCTTCCTCTCCGTGTCGCTGGAGCCGCCGCTGGTCCTGATCTCCGTCCGCGAGGACTCCCGGATGGACGAGGTGCTCTCCCGGGCCGACACCTGGGCCGTCTCGCTGCTGTCGGAGGAGCAGCGGGCCCTCGGATCGCGGTTCGCCATGAAGGGCCGGCTCAGCGACCGGCTGCTGTTCGCCGACGCCCCGCACCACCGCGGCCCGCACAGCGGGGCCCCGCTGATCGACGGCTCGCTCGCCACCGTGGAGTGCCGCACCGAGCAGCGGATAGCCGCCGGTGACCACACCCTGCTGCTCGGCCGGGTCCTGGAGGCCCTGGTGCCCGACCCCGGCGGCCGCCCGCTGCTGTACTTCCGCGGCGGCTACCGCGCCCTGGGCTGAACCGGCGCGCCCCGGCGGGGCCCGGCCCGTCGGCCGGCTACTCGCCGCCGCGCGGGGAGCGGCGGCCCTGCTTCACCTCGGAGCGGTGCCGCTTGTTGAAGAGCCGCCGCTCGACCATGCCCCGACTGGGCTTGGTCGCCCGGCGCGCCTTCGGCGGCGGCGCGGTCGCCTCGCCGAGCAGCGAGGCCAGCCGGGCCGCGGCGACCTCCCGGTTGCGCCACTGCGAGCGGTGCTCGGAGGCCCGGACCACCAGCACCCGCCCGTCCACCAGCCGGCCGGCCAGCCGCTCCAGGGCGCGCTGCTTCCACACCTCGGGCAGCGCCTCGGAGGCGGCCAGGTCGTAGCGGAGCTCGACCTGGGTGTCGGAGGTGTTGACGTGCTGGCCACCGGGGCCGGAGGAACGCGAGAAGCGCCAGACGAGCTCGGCGTCGGGGACGACCACCGACCCCCGTACGCGGATGGGCTCAGGCATGCGCCCATCATCCCGCGCCGGACCACGCCCGGTCACCCGGTTATCCGGTCCGGCCCCGGCACCCCCGACAATGGCCAGTGTGATCGAGCTCGGCTACTCCCTCTCCAACCGCTTCCCCGACCCCCCGCAGACCGACTACCGGTCCGCCGGCGTGCGT
The DNA here is from genome assembly GCA_000719695.1 of Streptomyces sp. NRRL F-6131. GTDB lineage: Bacteria > Actinomycetota > Actinomycetes > Streptomycetales > Streptomycetaceae > Kitasatospora. Next base: position 56,226 of record JOHN01000046.1, on the reverse strand, counting down.
GAGCTGCGGTACGACCTGTTCTGCGGCGACGTCCACCTCGAAGCCGAGGACGCGGACCTGTCCACGGCCTGGGGATGGGTCCCGGTGCTGGACTTCGCCTGGGCGCTCTGCGACATCGTCGAGGAACTCGACCGCGACCCGGCCGGCGGCCGCGCCGCCCGGGTGCAGACCGCCGACCTCGACTTCACCCAGAACACCCAGCTGCTGCGGTTCGCCCGCCGCTTCAACTGGGTCGAGGTCACCGCCACCTGGCTGCCGGACGAGCCGCCCGTCGTGGTGCGCCACGGCGACCTGCGGCGCGAGGCGAGGGACTTTCTCCAGGACACCCTCGCCGACCTCTTCGACATGCACCCCGATCTGGCCGACAATCCGGTCATCTGGGAGCTCCAGGGCAGGTTCCGCCGCGTCTGACGGGGAATACCCGAAGCCGTGCCGGCGGCGGAAAAGCCCGACCGCGCGGAACCAACTCTCGCGGTTCCCGCGTTATCCCCGGCAACAGCAATCGAAGGGACAGCACACACCATGCCAGTGAGCCTCTCCAAGGGTGGCAACGTCTCGCTGACCAAGGAGGCCCCCGGCCTGACCGCGGTCACCGTCGGCCTCGGCTGGGACGTCCGCACCACGACCGGTGCCGAGTTCGACCTGGACGCCAGCGCCATCGTGCTGAACGCGGACGGCAAGGTGCTGTCCAACAGCCACTTCGTCTTCTTCAACAACACCAGCACCCCGGACAACACCGTCGTCCACACCGGTGACAACCGCACCGGCGAGGGCGCCGGCGACGACGAGGCGATCAACGTCAACCTCGCCACGCTGCCGGCCGAGGCCACCCGGATCACCTTCCCGGTCTCGATCTACGACGCCGTCAACCGGTCGCAGAACTTCGGCCAGGTCCGCAACGCCTACATCCGCGTGGTGAACGCCGCCGGCGGCGCCGAGATCGCCCGCTACGACCTCTCCGAGGACGCCGCCACCGAGACCGCCATGATCTTCGGCGAGCTCTACCGCAACGGCGCCGAGTGGAAGTTCCGCGCGGTCGGCCAGGGCTACGCCTCCGGCCTGGCCGGCATCGCCCAGGACTTCGGCGTCCAGATCTGACGCTCGGGCACCCCGGTGCCGCCCGGCGCCCGTTCCGCCTCCCGGCGGGGCGGGCGCCGCGTCGTCGCGGGCGCACCGCGCCCGGGACGACGGAGCGGCGCGGGCGGACGGCACTCCGTCCACCCGCGCCGCCCGACGACTCCTCGACGACTCCTCGACGACCTCCGCGCGCCGCCTCAGCGGGAGGCGCGCAGCTCCGGCACCTCGATCTGCTCGGTCTCGTCGTGCGGGGTCAGGTCGACCACCTGGGGCCCGGCCGGCGCGCCGACCTGCGGCAGCACCTGGGTCCGCTCCTCGGAGCCCTCCGGACGCCCGGCCGGCTCCGGGTCCCGCACCTCGGCCCGGGCCTGCGCCCGCGCCTCGGCCTGCCTCCGCGCCTGGGCGGCGACCACCTCGTCCCCGACCACGTCGGCCAGGTCGGCCCGCTCGCCGAGCTCCGCGACACTGCCCACGGCAGGGGTCGGCGCGGCCGGGCGGGCCACCCCGCCGGCGCCCCGCCCGAAGAAGCTGAAGCCCTGCGGACGCGGCGCCCCCTGCGCCGCCGGCCGCGGACGCTGCCGCTCGGCCGGCCGCACCGGCTGCGCGGCGGGCGCCCCGCCGAGCTGCCCCACGGTCGCCGTCAGCACCGGCCGGACCGGGGCGGCGGGGGCGACCGGGGCCGGAACCGTCGGCACGACCCGCTCGGGCACCGGCGCGGACGTGGTCGCGGGCACCGCCCGCGCCCGCAGCGCGACCTCCGCGCGCTCCCGCTCGGCTGCGCGCTCGGCCTCCCGCCGGGCCTCCCGCTCCCGCTGCGCCTCCTGCTGCTGCGCCCGCCGCTCCAGCTGCCGCAGCGCGGCGCCGGCGCGGACGTAGGCGGCCGGGCTGGCCGGGTACTTGGGACGGCTCGCGGCGAGCGCCCGCTGGGCCGCCTCGGCCTCCTTGAGCGCCTGCGCGGCCACCATCACGGCCCGTTCCTTGAGCAGCCGGGCCGTCTCCGTCTCGGCCTTCGCCAGCCGGGACTTCTCGGCGGTCAGCCGTCGCCCAAAGCGGGTCGCCCGCTCCTCGGCCACCTCGGCCGCGTACTCGGCCTCGGCGAGCTGCTCCTCGAACCGCTCCTCGGCCCGCAGCCGCTGCGCCGCGGAGACCTCGGCCGCCGCCCGGGCGGCCCGGTCGCGCTGGCGCAGCAGCACGGCGAAGCCGAGCGTCGCGAGCACCGAGGCGACGCCCACCGAGCGGACCAGCACGGTGTCCTGACTGAACAGCAGCGCTCCCAGCGCGGCGACGAGGAGCACGCCGGCGGCGGTGGGGGGAAAGACCCGGCCGAGGACGGAGGAATGACGGTGGCGTCCGCGAGACATGCCAAGAAACTAGCGTGCGAATTGGGGCCGTGTCAGCCCAGGGTCGGCTTCCGCCCTTGACACCGCGCCGGATCAACCGGACGCATCCGGGAAATCACTCAAGATCACCGGAAAGGGGCCGGTCAGCGGTGGGTGGCCGCCGGCCCGTGCCCGCCGGGGTCGTCGTGGTTCTCGGGCAGCTTGCAGACGTGCTGCAGCCAGAGCGCCGCCGCGATCACCGCCACTCCGGCCAGTACCGCGAACCCGGCGGTGATCGCCTGGTCCTTGCGGGCCGGCACGTCCAGCTCGCCCAGCAGCTGGATCCCGGCGCCGGCGTAGATGCCGGTGACGACCGCCGAGACCAGCGCGCTGGCCTGTCCGAGCACGACCGCGCGGGCGGCGCCCAGCGGGTCGACCCCCTTCGCCCCGGGCTGCCGCTCGCGCGCAGCCTTCAGCCGCGAACGCAGCGAGAGCGCGGTCGCGAGCAGGATCACCGCCACCGCGGCCAGCACCACCGGCGCCGCGCCCGGCACGGCGGGCAGCGTGTCCAGGGAGGCCCAGAGCTTGGCACCGGCCCAGGACAGCGCCGTCGTGGCGGCGGTGATGCCGACCAGCAGACGGAGGCGAAGCAGCTTCACTCGGACGAGGTCCTTTCCCGGGCGACGGGCGACGGGCAACGGGCAACACGGGCGGCGACGGCGGAACCGACCGCCCCGGGGCACCGGTGCGGCGGCGTCAGGCCACCGTACCGGGCCCGGCCCGCAGGGGACCCGGACCGGGGCGGACACCTATGGGTACGGTCGACGGCCCCGGCCGAGTTCCCCGACCCGCCGCGGCGGCGAGGACCGGCCCTACTCCGGCAGGGTCAGCCGGATGTCCTCGCGCCGCCGGACGCCCTGGGCCTCCGCGCCGCCGAGGGCCGCCAGCAGCGCGGCGACCGGCCCGTGCCCGGGCAGCTCGGCCTCGGGCTGGGCGTCCAGCCACGGGGCGAGCACGAAGGCCCGCTCGTGCGAGCGCGGGTGCGGCAGCAGCAGCTGCGGGTCCTCGCTGACGACGCCCTCGTAGCTCAGGATGTCGACGTCCAGCGTGCGCGGGCCCCAGTGGACGGTGCGGACCCGGCCGAAGGCGTCCTCGATCGCGTTGCCGCGCTCCAGCAGGTCGCGCGGCGGCAGCGTGGTGCTGAGCACGACCACCGCGTTGTAGTAGGCGGGCTGCTCCGCGGGGCCGCCCACGGCGTCCGTCTCGTACACCGCGGAGACGGCCTTGATCCTGAGCCCGGGCGTGTCCGCGAGGGCGTCCACGGCCCCCTGGAGGGTGTCCAGGCGGTTGCCCAGGTTGGAGCCGAGGGCGATCACGGCGCAGCGCTGGCTGTGCAGGGTGGTGTCGACCGAGTCCACCCGCTCCTCCAGGTCGAAGGCGCTCGGCGAGGCGGTCGGGTCACTGGTGGTCATCGCACTTCCCCTAGGGCTGAGACGGGCCGCCCTGCGGCGGGCACCGGACGCGCGGGACGGATCACCCGCGGGTCCGGTGGATGGTCACGGTCACGTCGTCGAACGGCACGGTGATCGGGGCGTCCGGCTTGTGGACGGTCACCTCGACCTCCTCCACCGGCTCGTGCTTCAGGCACTGGTCCGCGATCCGCTGGGCCAGCGTCTCGATCAGCTCGACCGGCTCACCGGCGATGATCGCGGTGACCTCCTCGGCCACGATGCCGTAGTGCGCCGTACGGGTCAGGTCGTCGCCGGCGGCGGCCGGACGGGTGTCCAGGTACAGCACCAGGTCGACGACGAAGGTCTGGCCCTCGGCCCGTTCGCGCTCGAAGACGCCGTGGTGGCCGCGGGCACGCAGGCCCCGCAGGGTGACGCGGTCCAGCAAACGAATCACTGCTCCCAGTCGGACGGGCCCCGCCCCGGACGAGGAGGGCGGGCAGGGCGGAGACGGGCGTCGCGCCCGCCGCTGATTTTTCGAATCTACCCGCGCGCGCCGACAACACCCGACCGTCCTACCCGGCACGAACCGTCGTCACGCACGCCGCATTGGCGATTGACGTGAACGTTCGGTGACCTGCCGGGAATTCCCCGGCCACCGCACGGCGACGATTTCCCCCGGTTTTCCGCCGGCTCCCGGAATCAGTCCTCGTCGTCCTCGTCGGCGCTGGTCAGAACGGGTGAACCGTGGTGGGACCAGAGTTTCCACCCAGCCGGGGTGCGCCGGAAGAGATTGGTCGACACGACCTTTCCGCCGACCAGCGGACCGAGCTCGCCCTCCTCCTCCGCCTCGCCGCCGGAAAGGATGTTCTCGGTGCACGTGACAAGGGCCACATCGCCGTGCACCTCCGCCTCCTCGTCCGTGAGGATGAACTGGATGTACTCGGTGTTCGCCATGATCAGCATGTAGGACCGGGTCACCTGGGCCCGCCCGCGCAACACCGGCCACCCCGGGTGGACGCAGACCACGCCCCCCTTGTCGTCCGCGTCGGCGGCGCCCAGCCAGGCGTCCTCGACCACCGCGAGGTCGCCGTTCTCGAGCGCCTCGTAGAGCGCCCGGTTGGCCTCCAGGACCGCCTCGCGGTCCGCCTCGGCGGACCGCCGGCCCGCCGTCTCCCCGCTCAACCTGCCGTCACCTGCCATGACCCTCCCGTCTTCGCCAACCTCGCTCACCCCTGCCGGGCCGCGCGCTGCCAGGCCGCGACCACCCGGACGGCGTCCGCCGTCCCGGACACGTCGTGCACCCGCACCGCCCAGGCCCCGGCCCGTGCCGACAGCACCGACACCGCGGCGGTGGCGTCGTCGCGCTCCCGGGCCGGGCGCAGTTCCCCGGTTTCCGGGTCGGCCAGCAGCGTACCCAGGAACCGCTTGCGCGATGCGGCGACCAGGACGGGACGGCCGAGCGCGGTCAGCGCGTCGAGCCGGCCGAGCAGCGCCCAGTTGTGCCCGGCGGTCTTCGCGAAGCCGAGTCCCGGGTCGAGGATCAGCTGGTCCTCCTTGACCCCGGCGGCGAGCAGCGCGTCGACCCGGGCGGTGAGCTCGCCGACCACGTCGGCGACCACGTCGTCGTAGACGGCCAGCCGGTCCATGTCGGCGGACTGCCCGCGCCAGTGCATCACCACGAACGGCGCGCCGGTCTCGGCCACCACCCGGGCCATCGCGGGGTCGGCCAGGCCGCCGGAGACGTCGTTGACGACCACCGCGCCGGCCTCGACCGCCCGCTCGGCCACCGAGGCCCGCATGGTGTCGACGGAGACCAGCACCCCGGCGGCGGCCAGTTCCCGCACCACCGGGACGACCCGGCGCAGTTCCTCCTCCTCGGGCACCCGCTGCGAGCCGGGGCGGGTGGACTCGCCGCCGACGTCGACCAGGTCCGCTCCCCGGGCGCGCAGCGCGAGGCCGTGGGCGATCGCCTTGGCGGGGTCGTGCCACAGCCCACCGTCCGAGAAGGAGTCCGGGGTCACGTTGACCACGCCCATGACGGCGCAACGGTCCAGCCGCGGCAGTCCGGAAGGCAGCGAGTAGGGCACCGAATTGCTCATGACCCCATTATCCGGCGGCCCGCTCCCGGTCACCCGGCGCCCGCCCCCGGAGCCGTGCCGGAGCCGCCCGGAACCGTGCCGGAGCCGCCCCGCCCGTCGCCCCGGAGCCGTGCCCCGGGACGCCGCCGGCCCCCGCCGAGGAGGTCCTCGACGGGGGCCGGCGGCCGTCCGCACGGGTCAGGCGGCCTCGGTGACCTCCGGCCGGGCCCCGCCCGCCAGCGTCCCCGCGCGCTGCGGCCGACGGCCGAAGCGGGGCATGCCGAGGGTGATGAAGGCCTCCGCCTGCATCGCCGCGAAGCCGATCCGGGGCAGGTCCCGGGTGTTCGGGAAGACCAGGAAGCGCGGCTCCCACTCCGGCTGGAACTTCGCGTTGAACTTGTACAGCGACTCGATCTGGAACCAGCGGGACAGGAAGACCAGCAGCCCGCGCCAGGCGCGCAGCACCGGTCCCGCGCCGATCCGCTCGCCGCGCGCCAGCGCCGAACGGAACATCGCGAAGTTGAGCGACACCCGGCGCACCCCCATCGCCGGCACCGCCTGCAGCGCGGCGACGATCAGCAGCTCGTTCAGGCCCGGGTCGGCCGCCCGGTCGCGGCGCATCAGCTCCAGCGAGATGCCGTCCTCGCCCCAGGGCACGAAGTGCAGCACGGCCTTGAGGTCGTCGCCGCCCTCGCCCTCCTCCGGCGCCTTGTGGGCGGTGACCACCACGCAGTCGTCGTCGCCCGGGTCGCCGAACCGGCCGAGCGCCATCGAGAAGCCGCGCTCGGTGTCGGTGCCGCGCCAGCGGGCCGCGGCGTCGGCGATCCGCTGCTTCTCCTCCCGGCCGAGCTCGGCGACCCGGCGGACCTGGCAGGAGTAGCCGTTGCGCTCGATCCGCTTGACCATCTGGCGGACGTTGCGCATGGCCCGCCCGGAGAGCGAGAAGGTCGCGGTGTCGACGATCGCCTCGTCGCCCAGCTCCAGCGCGTCCAGCCCCGCCTCGCGGGTCCAGACCTCGCCGCCGACCTCGCTGCAGCCCATCACGGCCGGCACCCAGGCGTGCTCCCGGGCCTCGGCCATGAAGACCTTGATCGCGCCGGGCCAGGCCTCGACGTCCCCGACCGGGTCGCCGGAGGCCAGCATGACGCCGGAGACCACCCGGTAGGAGATCGCCGCCTTGCCGGTCGGCGAGAACAGCACGCTCTTGTCACGGCGCAGCGCGAAGTAGCCGAGCGAGTCCCGCTCGCCGTGCCGCTCCAGCAGCGCCCGGACCCTCACCTCGTCCTCGGCGGTCAGCTCCGGCTTGGGCTTCTCCGGCCGCAGGGCCAGGTAGGTGGTGGTGAGGGCGGTGATCAGGCCCATCGCGCCGAGCAGGTAGCCGACCAGGTCCGCCATCCGGTCCGAGTTGTAGTGCACCGGGCCCTCGAAGCCGAACAGCCCGTAGAGGACGTGCTCCAGCCGCTGGTAGAGGCCCGGGTGCCCCAGCTCGTACTTGGTGCGGGTGCTGACGATCAGCAGGCCGATCAGCAGGCTCACGACGCCCAGCACGACCAGGTTGACCACCGCGCGCCAGCGGGTGCGCGGGTCGGCCTTGGCGTAGAACTCGCGCCGGTGGACCAGCATGACCACGAAGAGCACCACCGAGATGACCGCCGGGCCGAGCTGGTGCCAGCGCAGCAGGTGCAGCGCCGCACCCACCGGCAGCAGTACGCAGACCACCCGCCAGGCGCGCCGCTTGCGGCGGCGCAGGGCGTGCGCGAGCAGCACCAGGAGGAGGCCGATCATCAGGGTGCCGGCCGCGGCCAGCGTGGTGGTGCCGCCGGGCAGCTGTCCGGCGAAGGTGTGCACCTTGGTGTGCCGGAGCTTGGGGAACACCGCGCTGGCGATGTCGACCAGTCCGATCAGCAGACAGGCGTAGCCGACCGCACCCGGGAGCCAGGCCCTCGGAACGGCGGCCGCTTGGGTACGAAGCGTCTGCAGGCCGCGACGGGGCTGCGGCTGCTCGGGGCTCGGCTCAACGGACACGGGAACGCTCATGGGGGTTCAGCGTAGAGGCTGTCGCGGGGTGTCCCGTCACTCCGGGGCGGGAGCCGTGATGGACCTTCATGCGTTTTCCTTCATCTGGCAGGACGCACACCAAGGAACCGGCAACGAAGGGTAGACCGGCGCCCCGGGGACGCTGCGAATTGAGCCGAGGGGTGGGTCCGGGGGCCCCTCGCCGCGTGGCGCGACGAGCCCCCGCGTACGTGCTTCGTACGGTGGACGCCGCATTTTAGGGCGTCGGTTGCGCGCGAGCGCCGTCGGGCTCCCGGTCCCCTCCCGGCGTCCGGACAGCCTAGCCGCGGTGGCTCGGGCTGACGCACCGCCAGACGATGAAGCCTGCACCGTCAGTGTCCCACCGGAAGGCCGACTGCATGGAACTGACCAGCGACGCGCTCGTGAACTCACTGCTGGCCCTGGGTTCGGCGGCGCTCGTGATCACCCTGTGGCTCTGGCCGCGACTGGCCCGCCAGCGGCCGCTGCCGGTGCTCGGCCGGGTGGGCCTGATGACGGTCACTCAGGTGTCGGTGCTGGCCGTGCTGGCGCTCTGCGTCAACAACTCCTTCGGGTTCTACACCTCATGGGACGACCTGCTCGGCTCCGGCGGCACCAAGCTCGCCCTCACCAGCAACGAGAACCACAAGGGCGGCGCGCCGGTCGGCGAGGAGCTGGTCCGGCCCACCAACGAGGGCGGCCTCGAGACCGTCGGCGATCTGCCCAAGGGGGCACCCGAGGAGGTCGGCCGGGTCGAGTCGGTCCAGGTCACCGGGAAGGAGACCGGACTGTCCGACCAGATGTTCGTCTACCTGCCGCCGGAGTACTTCGACCCCAAGCTCGCGCTGACCCGGTTCCCGGTCCTGCTGGCCGTCGCCGGCTACCCGGGGGTCACCGTCAACCTGATGAAGGAGCTCCCGGTCGTCCAGCAGGCGGTGGAGCTCCAGCGCGCCGGCAAGATGCAGCCGACCGTCGTGGTCCTGTCCCGCCCCACCCTCACCCCGCCGCGGAACACCGAGTGCGTGGACGTCGCCGGCGGACCGCGCACCGAGACCTGGTTCACCAAGGACGTCCCCGAGGCGCTGCACTCCGCGTACCGGATCGGCCGCTCCCCCGCCTCCTGGGCCGTCTTCGGCTACTCGACCGGCGGCAGCTGCGCGCTGCGGCTGGCGATGCGCTTCCCGAACGTGTTCGGCGCCACGGCGGCGCTGCACGGCGACGTCAAGGTCGTCGAGGACCAGTTCACCGGCGGCAGCCTGTTCGGCGGGGACCGGACCCTGGCCGAGCAGAGCGACCTCACCTGGCGGCTGCAGAACCTGCCCGCCCCGCCGCTGTCGATGCTGGTGGTCTCCACCCGGAAGGAGGCCGACTACCCGCAGACCGTTCAGTTCGTCGAGCTGGCCCAGCAGGTGGCCGCCGGCAACCCGCAGTTCCAGGTGGAGTCGATGTACCTGGACGACGGCGGCCACAACTTCGAGAGCTGGGTCCGCGAGCTCCCGGCCACCCTGGAGTGGATCGGCCACCACCTCGGCTAGCCGGCCACTGCGGCAGCCGGGTGATTACCGGGCGGTCGGGCGGACCGCCGGGCGCCGCGGGGGGACGCATCTCGACCGCCCCGGCCGACGGACGGCCGGGGCCGCCCCGATCCGGGCAGGAGGCCCCATGCTCAGCACCCGATCGCTCTTCGACGAGATCTACCGGAACGACGAGGCCTACCAGTTGTTCTGCAGCATCGCCGCGGGCGGCGAGGACCAGGGCGGCTGGGAGAACGAGCGGATCACCGAACTGACCCGTGACCCGGTCCTCGCCCCGAAGATCGCCCGGCACGGCGCCGACGAGCGCAAGCACGGCCGGATCTTCGCCCAGCTGCTCCACAAGCGCGGCCTGCCGAAGGTGGACGTCCCCGCCGAGGCCGACTACTGCATGCTGTTGGAGCGGCAGGGCGTCGGCCTCGCCCACGAGCGGCTCACCACCGACCTGCCGCTGACCGACCGCGAGATCATCACCTACCTGGCGCACAGCCGGGTCACCGAGCAGCGCGCGGCCGAGCAGATGCGCCAGCTGGTCAAGGTGTACGGGGACAACCCGGACCTCGGCCGGGCGATGCGGATGATCTCGGCGGACGAGGACAACCACCTCGCCTACTGCCACGAGGAGCTGCTGCGGCTGTCCGCCGAGGGGCACGGCCCGTACATCCGGCACGTGCTGGAGACCTGCGCGCGCGGCGAGATCCGCACCCACCGGGACGTCGGGCTGGCGGTGACGTCCCGGATGGCGCGGATCCTGGCGTGGCCGCGCTGGCAGCTGGCCGTGGTCACGGCCGGCGTGCACGCGCTCTACCTCTACGACCTGCTGTACGGCTGGCGGCGGATGGTGAAGCTGCGGACGCCCGCGCTGCGCAACGCGCTGGGCACCCCGGCCCCGCCGCACGCCGGGCCCGAGCCGCTCTGAGCGGCCTGCGCCCGTCCGCCCGCACGGGGCCGTCGCGGCCCGGTCAGCGCCCGATGATGAGGCTCATCGCCTCGGCCCGGGTGGCCGGGTCGCGCAGCTGCCCGCGCACGCAGGAGGTGATGGTCTTGGCGCCGGGCTTGCGGATGCCGCGCATCGACATGCACATGTGCTCGCACTCGACGACCACGATCGCGCCGCGCGGCTCCAGGATCCGCATCAGCGCGTCGGCGACCTGGCTGGTGAGCCGCTCCTGCACCTGCGGCCGGCGGGCGTAGACGTCGACCAGCCGGGCCAGCTTGGACAGGCCGGTGATCTTGCCGCTGGTGGACGGGATGTACCCGACGTGCGCGACGCCCCGGAACGGCACCAGGTGGTGCTCGCAGACCGAGGTCAGCTCGATGTCCTTGACCAGCACCATCTCGTCGTGGCCGAGGTCGAAGGTGGTGGTCAGGACGTCCTCGGGCTCCTGCCAGAGCCCGGCGAATATCTCCTTGTAGGCCCGCGCCACCCGGGCCGGGGTCTCCAGCAGGCCCTCGCGGTCCGGGTCCTCACCGACCGCCAGCAGCAGTTCACGGATCGCGTTCTCGGCCCGCTTCTGGTCGAAGGTGCCGACGGCGGGCGGACCGTCGAGCGTCACCGGGTCGATCATGCGGGCCTCGCTAACTCGTGGACGAACAGGGCGAACATGGGTTGAACAGCACGGATGCCGCGCCTCCAGGGTACAAACCCCGGTGGCGCGGCATCCATTCCGTCGGGTGCCGGTGCGGCCGTCAGCCCTCGGCGGGCGGTTCGACCGGCAGCGGCGGGAGCTTAACCACGTCGGCCGGAGCGGCCTCGGCGGTGGCGGCGGCACCGTTGGTGAGCGCCAGCTCCTTGGGCGACTGGACCGGCGGGCGGGTGGACGGCGTCCGGCGGGCGGAACCCGTCCACGCCGGCCGGGCCGGGCGCTTGACGATGGTCGAGAAGATCTCGGCGATCTGCTCCTTGTTCAGGGTCTCCTTCTCCAGGAGCTCCAGGACCAGGTTGTCGAGCACGTCGCGGTTCTCGACCAGGATCTCCCAGGCCTCGTTGTGCGCGTTCTCGATGAGCTTCTTGACCTCTTCGTCCACCAGCCCGGCGACCTCTTCCGAGTAGTCGCGCTGGTGGCCCATCTCGCGGCCCAGGAAGGGCTCCGAGTTGTCGCTGCCGAACTTGATCGCACCGAGGCGCTCGGTCATGCCGTACTGGGTGACCATGGCCCGCGCCGTGGCGGTGGCCTTCTCGATGTCGTTCGAGGCGCCGGTGGTCGGGTCGTGGAAGACCAGCTCCTCCGCCGCGCGGCCGCCCAGCATGTACGCCAGCTGGTCGAGCATCTCGTTGCGGGTGGTGGAGTACTTGTCCTCGTCCGGCAGCACCATGGTGTAGCCGAGGGCCCGACCGCGGGACAGGATGGTGATCTTGTGCACCGGGTCCGCGTTCGGGGAGGCCGCCGCCACCAGGGCGTGGCCGCCCTCGTGGTACGCGGTGATCTTCTTCTCCTTGTCGGACATGATCCGCGTGCGCTTCTGCGGACCCGCCACGACGCGGTCGATCGCCTCGTCCAGGATGTTGTTGTCGATCAGCTTCTTGTCCGAGCGGGCGGTCAGCAGCGCCGCCTCGTTCAGGACGTTCGACAGATCGGCACCGGTGAAGCCGGGGGTGCGCTTGGCGACGGCCGAGAGGTCGACGTCGGGCGCGATCGGCTTGCCCTTCTGGTGCACCTTGAGGATGTCCAGTCGGCCCTGGAGGTCGGGACGCTCGACCGCGATCTGCCGGTCGAAGCGGCCCGGGCGCAGCAGCGCCGGGTCCAGGATGTCCGGGCGGTTGGTGGCGGCGATCAGGATGACGCCGCCCTTGACGTCGAAGCCGTCCATCTCGACCAGCAGCTGGTTGAGGGTCTGCTCGCGCTCGTCGTGGCCACCGCCGAGGCCCGCACCGCGGTGCCGGCCGACGGCGTCGATCTCGTCGACGAAGACGATCGCCGGGGCGTTCGCCTTGGCCTGCTCGAAGAGGTCGCGGACGCGGCTGGCGCCGACACCGACGAACATCTCGACGAAGTCGGAGCCGGAGATCGAGTAGAACGGCACGCCGGCCTCGCCCGCGACGGCGCGCGCCAGCAGGGTCTTGCCGGTGCCGGGCGGGCCGTAGAGCAGCACGCCCTTGGGGATCTTGGCGCCGACGGCCTGGAACTTGGCCGGCTCCTGCAGGAACTCCTTGATCTCGTGGAGCTCCTCGACCGCCTCGTCCGCGCCCGCGACGTCGGCGAAGGTGGTCTTCGGGGTGTCCTTGGTGAGCAGCTTCGCCTTGGACTTGCCGAACTGCATGACGCGCGAGCCGCCGCCCTGCATCTGGTTCATCAGGAAGAGGAAGACCAGCACGATGATCACGATGGGCAGCATCGACAGCAGCAGGCTGACGAGGGTGCTCTGCTTCTCGGGGCTGACGGTGTAGCCCTCGGTGAGCGTGCTCTGGTCGTTGTCGTTGATCTGGGCCTGGAGCTTGTCGGCGATCGCGACACCCTGGTCGCCGATGTACGAGGCCTGGAACTTGCTGCCGGACTGCGGCTTGCCGGTGCCCACGGCGGGCAGCTTGGCGCCGTCCTTCAGCTGGATCTTGATCGTGTTCGAGTCACCTGTGGTGATCTGCGCCGACTTGACCTGCTTCGCGTCGATCGCTGCGACGACCTGCCCGGTGTCCACCGTCTTGTAGCCGTTCGAATCCGAAACGACCTGCATCAACACGATGACGGCGAGGACGGCCAGCACGATCCACATGATCGGCGCACGGAAGTATCGCTTGACGTCCATCCATGCGGGGCGTTGCCGCCCCGTCCCTCCTGCCACTCAGCGGCGCCGTGGGGCCCTGGGGCCGCCGGCGCATCCGGTCAGTGCTCATGTGAAGAGCGGTTTTATTGGACCGTACCGCAGTACGACCCCCACGTGGCGGGAGCACGGCGATACGACGTTCTTCTATGGTCCCCCGGTCCAACGGGCGGGAACGGGTTCCTGTTCCCGCCCGTCGTCCGAACGGGTCCTCAGCCGCCGTAGACGTGCGGGGCGAGGGTGCCGATGAACGGCAGGTTGCGCAGCTTCTCCGCGTAGTCGAGGCCGTATCCGACCACGAACTCGTTCGGGATGTCGAAGCCGACGTACTTGACGTCGATCTCGACCTTGGCCGCGTCCGGCTTGCGCAGCAGGGTGCAGACCTCCAGGGAGGCCGGGCCGCGCGAGCCCAGGTTGCCGAGCAGCCAGGACAGGGTCAGACCGGAGTCGATGATGTCCTCGACGATCAGGACGTCGCGGCCGGCGATGTCGGTGTCGAGGTCCTTCAGGATCCGCACCACGCCGGAGGACTTCGTGCCCATCCCGTAGGAGGAGACGGCCATCCAGTCCATGGTCACCTGCGAGTGCAGGGCACGGGCGAGGTCGGCCATCACCATCACGGCCCCCTTGAGGACGCCGACGATCAGCAGGTCCTTGCCTGCGTAGTCCCGGTCGATGCGCTCGGCCAGCTCCAGGAGCTTCGCGTCGATCTCGTCCTTGCTGATGAGCACCTTCGCGAGGTCAGCGCCCATGTCGTTCTGGTCCACCGGGGATACGTCCTCAAACGTGTCGGGGTCTGGATGGCCGGCGGCCGGCTCCCCCGGGGCATGCCCGCCCGTCAGTCGCCCTGTCGCCGAAAGACCAGCGTGCCACACCGCCGGGTGGCTTCGACGCCCCCGGGTAGGTGCAGCGGCCCCTGGCCGCGCCATCCGGTGACCAGCAGGTCGATCGTTTCGAGGTGCCGGGCGAACAGGTCGCCGGCCGGACAGCCCGCCCGCAGCGCCGCCCGGCGCAGCACCCGGCGGCGCACGGCGGGGGGCAGCTCGGCCAGTTTGACGGCGTCCAGGGCGCCCTCGCCCGTCCGGATGTCGCGCTCGGCCAGCGCGGCCCACTGGTCGAGGGCGTCGGCGTCGTCGCGGAACAGCCGGGCGGTGCGGGCGAGGGCCTCGACCACGCCGCCGCCCAGGTGCTTCTCCAGCACCGGCAGCACCTCGTGGCGGACCCGGGAGCGGGTGTAGGCCGGGTCGCAGTTGTGCGGGTCGTCCCAGACCGGGATGGCCTGGGCGGAGCAGGCCTGCCGGGTGGCGGCCCGGTCGAGCTCCAGCAGCGGGCGGCGGTAGCGGCCCTTCTGGGCCGGCATCCCGGCCAGCGAGCGGGCGCCGGAGCCGCGGGCCAGGCCCAGCAGGACGGTCTCGGCCTGGTCGTCGCGGGTGTGGCCGAGCAGGACGGCGACCGCGCCGTGCCGCTCGGCGGCGGCGTCCAGCGCGGCGTACCGGGCGTCCCGGGCGGCGGCCTCGGGACCGCCCTCGCGGCCGACCCGGACGGCGACCGCCTCGACCGGGTCGAGACCGAGTTCGCGCAGCCGGCCGGCGACCTGCTCGGCGCGGTCGGCGGAGCCGGACTGGAGGCCGTGGTCGACGGTGACGGCGCCGACCCGCAGGCCGAGCTTGGGCGCCTCGAAGGCGGCGGCGATGGCGAGCGCCATGGAGTCCGCGCCGCCGCTGACGGCGACCAGGACCAGCGGCGAGCCGGGCGCGGCGGGGGTGCGGGGCAGCCCGGACGGGTGGCGGTGGGCGTTGCCGATCAGCGTGGTGCCGACGGCGGCCGGCAGCGCGGCGGCGGCCAGCGGCACGCCCCCGGTGCGCTCGCGCGGCTCGCGGGCCGGCGCGGTGAAGGTGGAGCCGGCCTCGGCGACGAGGTCGGTGAGGGTGCGGCGTACGGCCAGGCGTATCGCGGCGACGGCGGGGTGTGGGCCCACGGCGGACGACTCCTCGACGGAGGGGGGACAGGACGGCGGTGGGCGCGGCGGGGACCGCGCATCCATGAGCACCGTGTTACCGGGCGCTCACAGATGGTGGCAGAAAGGAGGTGCCCGCTACGCCACCCGCGCCACCGGTACGACCACCGTCCCACGTTCGGGTGAATGAAGAAACGTATCTTCACCCGCCATGTGCACGACTGGACCATCCGTGCGAACGAGTTCGGCCGCCCCGCGGCGCCGGTGGTCGATCCCCGCGGCCGACCACCGAGGCCGATCCGCTCCTGCTCCGCCGCCCCGCGCCGACGCCGTCAGCGGCCCACCCGGGCGACCCAGGCGGCGGGGTCGTGGATCTCCTCCTTGGTCGGCAGGGTGTTCGGCGAGGTCCAGACCCGGTTGAAGCCCTCCATACCGACCCGCTCGACCACGCCCCGGACGAAGACCGCGCCGTCCTGGTACTGGCGGAGCTTGGCGTCCATCCCGAGCAGCCGGCGCAGCACCAGGTCGAGCCGGTTGGCGCCGCGGTCCCGGCGCTGCTGGAACTTCTCCCGGATCTCGGCGACGCTCGGC
This sequence comes from Streptomyces sp. NRRL F-6131, assembly GCA_000719695.1. GTDB lineage: Bacteria > Actinomycetota > Actinomycetes > Streptomycetales > Streptomycetaceae > Kitasatospora. The sequence goes on along the minus strand of JOHN01000046.1, from coordinate 40,428 downwards.
ACCACGGCCGGGCCCACGCCGTCCATCACCACGTCCGCGTGGCCCTCCAGCAGGGACATCACCGCGGTCAGCCGACCGAGGATCTCCCGCTGGGCCGGCGACTGGACGATCTCCAGCAGACCGGCCGACGGGGCGCTGTCGCGGCCGCCGAGGCCCGGCAGACCGGCGCCCAGCGAGCCGGCGGCCTCCCGCAGCCGCTCCACCAGCGCGCCCGGGTCGACGTCCGTCTCGGCCAGGAAGGACTGCACCTCGGACTGGATGTGGTCGCGCAGCCAGGGCACCGCGGTGAACTGCGTGCGGTGGGTCTCCTCGTGCAGGCAGACCCAGAGCCGGAAGTCGGCCGGGTCGACGTCCAGCTCCCGCTCGACGTGGACGATGTTGGGCGCCACCAGCAGCAGCCGGCCGGGACCGGGGCCCTCGGGGCCCAGGCGCGGCTTGTCGAACAGCGCGGCCGGGCTGTCCGGCGCCTCCAGCGACGGCTCGGCCGGGGCGAAGGTCTCGTACTGGCCGAGCACCTTGGTGGAGAGGAACGCCAGCAGCGCGCCGACCTCGATGCCGGTCGCCTTCTCCCCCACCGTGCCGAGCACCGCGGAGGCCGAACCGCTCGACCGGCGGGCCTGGAGCTTCTCCACCAGCGGCTGGACGATGGTGCGGAAGCCCGCGACGTTGGCCCGCACCCAGCCCGGGCGGTCCACGATCAGCACCGGGGTCGCGGCGGCCTCGGCCAGGCTGCTGGAGCGCATGCCGGTGAACTCCCGGACGTGTTCCTCGGCGGCCAGGGCGTGCCGGCGCAGTTCCGCGACGACCGCCGCCGCCTCGGCCCGGCTCACCTCCGGCCCCGGCCGCACCAGCCTGGTCGCGGTCGCGACCGCGAGATTCCAGTCGACCATGTCGGCACCGCCGCTCGCGCTCGTCATGCCCTCACCGTACGTGCTCCCGTCCGCCGGGGGGAGCCGGAACGGCCGGTCAATGGTGGCCCGCCGGGCGGCCGGTCGTCGCTCAGTGGCAGCCGCAGGCCGCCAGTTTGGCCACCACGCGGTCCATCGCGGCGCGGGCGGTGTCGACGGGGGCGGCGGTCCGGGTCATCAGGGCGAAGGCGAGCTGCCGTCCGTCGGCGTCCACCACGGTGCCCGCCAGGGTGTTGACGCCGCTCAGGCTGCCGGTCTTGGCGCGGACCAGGCCGGCCGCGTCGGCCGCCCCGGAGCCGGTGCCGAACCGCTTGCCGAGGGTGCCGGTGAATCCCGCGATCGGCAGGCCGGACAGCACCGGACGCAGCGTCGGGTGCTGCTCGGAGGCGGCCAGTGCGAGCAGCTTGACCAGGACGGCCGGCGGGATCGCGTTGCCGGTGTGCAGGCCGCTGCCGTCGTTGAGCACCACGCCGGTCATCGGCACCCCGAGCCGGGCGAGCTCCTGGGTGACGGCGGTGGCGGCGCCCTCGAAGCCGGCCGGCTGGTGGGCGGCGATCGCGGCCTGCCGGGCGATCGCCTCGGCGAGGGTGTTGTCGGAGGTGGTCAGCATCCGCTCGACCAGGCGGGCCACGGTGGGCGAGTCCACCCGGCCGAGCACCGGGGCGTCGCCGGCGGCCGGGGCGGCGGCCGGCTTCGGCTTGCCCTGGACGGTGACGCCCTGGCCCTTGAGCAGGGCGGCGAAGGCCTCGGCGGCCTGGCCGGCCGGGTCGGTGACGCGGGCGGGCGCGTCCTCTCGGCTCTTCGGATCGACCTTGCCCTCGTCCACCATCAGCGGCGTCACCGCGGCGATGTTCTCGCCGTCGTGGTTCTTGTGCAGCGGGGAGCCGGTGTAGAGCGAGACGTCGTAGTCGAGCACGACGGTGGTGGCGCCGGTGGTCTTCAGCGCGGCCGCGGTCTGCCGGGCCAGCGCGTCCAGCGAGGCGGGGGCGGTGTCCGGGTCGGCGGGGACGCCGCCGACCAGCACCTGGTCGGCGGGGAGCCCGGTCAGCGTCGGGTCACCACCACCCACGAGGGTGATCCCGCCGGTCGCCGCGTTCTTGACGACCCTGGTGGTCAGCCGGGTGTCCGCCGGGATCAGCGAGAGGGCCGCGATCGAGGTGGCGAGCTTGGTGGTGGAGGCGGGCGTGGCGGCGGTGTTCTCCGCGGCGCCGTAGAGGAGTTGGCCGTCGGCGGCGTCCGCGACGGCGAGGCCGACAGTGCCGAGGTTCCGGTCGGCGAGCACGCCGGCGAGCGCCTGCTGGAGCCCCTGGGCGGTCGGCAGGCCGGTCCCCGGGCCGGCTGCGGCGGCGGCCAGCACGGCGGCGGCGGGGGCCGGGCGGGCGGCTCCGGAGGGCTTGCCGGACGGCGGGGCGGTGGCGGTGGCGCTGGCGCTGGCGCTGGTGGTGGCGCTGGTGGACGGGTCCGGCGGTTCGCCGTTCCGGCCCTTCGGCCCGGCGCCGTTCTTCTCGCCGTTCCGGTCGCCGCTCTTGTCCCCCTTGTCCCCCTTGTCCCCCCGGTCGCCCTTCCTGCCGTTGTCCTCGTCCTCGTCGCCCTGGGCGTTCCCGGTGGACCGGCCGCCGGGTGTCGCCGATCCGGACGGGGTCGCGGACGGCTGCGCGTACGCACCGCCCGCCCCGAGCACCACCCCGGCGACCAGCAGCGTCGCCCCGAACAGCCCGGCGGCCGTCCCCCCGCGACGGCTCCCCGCCCCAGCCCCTGCTCGCACCGACCCGGCCCCTTTCCTGAGCACCCACTCCCGTAGGAGACACTTGGATTCTGTCAGTCCCTACCTTGGAGGAACCGTTGGAGTTCGACGTCCTTATCGAAATCCCGAAGGGCTCTCGTAACAAGTACGAGGTCGACCACGAGACCGGCCGTCTGCGGCTCGACCGGATGCTCTTCACCTCGACCCGCTACCCGGCCGACTACGGCTACGTCGAGGGCACCCTGGCGGACGACGGTGACCCGCTGGACGCCCTGGTCATCCTGGACGAGCCGACCTTCCCCGGTTGCCTGATCAAGTGCCGCGTCATCGGCATGTTCAAGATGACGGACGAGGCCGGCGGCGACGACAAGCTGCTCTGCGTCCCGGCGACGGACCCGCGCTGGGAGCACCTGCAGGACATCCACCACGTGTCGGAGTTCGACCGTCTGGAGATCCAGCACTTCTTCGAGGTCTACAAGGACCTGGAGCCCGGCAAGTCCGTCGAGGGTGCCAACTGGGTCGGCCGCACCGAGGCCGAGGCCGAGGTCACCGCGTCGATCAAGCGCCTGGCGGACCAGGGCGGTCGCTGAGCCGTCGTGCCCATCTCGTTCGTCCGGCGGTCCGTCCGCCGCGGCGCGGGGTAGGTCGAGGCAGTCGGAGGCCGGGATTCGCGGAGTCGTTCCGCGGAGCCCGGCCTTCGTCGTGTCCGGGGGCGGCCGGTTCTTCCCGACAGCCTGTCGGCATGACGATTGCTTAGGTTAGGCTAACCAAAGCAATCGGGGGTGTACTCGACCCAGGAGGCCCGCATGCCCGTTCCCGAGCAGCCCGTCGTCCCGTTCTCCACCGTGCTGCGCACCGCCAGCAGCGCCGAGCACGAGGCCGCCGAACAGTCCTCGTTCATGAGCCGCCTGCTGGGCGGTCAGCTCGGGATCGAGGCCTACGCCGACCTCACCGGCCAGCTCTGGTTCGTCTACCGCGCCCTGGAGGAGCGGGCCGAGGACCTCGCGGACCACCCCGTGGCCGGGCCGTTCATCGACACCACGATCCTGCGGACTGCCGCCATCGAGCGCGACCTGGCCCACCTGCGGGGCCCGGACTGGCGCGCGGGGCTGGCGCCGCTGCCCGCCACCGCCGCCTACGTCGCGCGGCTGGAGGAGCTGGCGGAGCAGTGGCCGGCGGGGTACGTCGCGCACCACTACACCCGCTACCTGGGCGACCTCTCGGGCGGCCAGATCATCCGGGGGATAGCCGAGAAGACCTGGGGCTTCGAGCGCAAGGGCGACGGCGTGCGGTTCTACGTCTTCGAGCAGGTGGAGAACCCGGCCGCGTTCAAGCGCGACTACCGTGCCAAGCTGGACGCCGCGGGGCTGGCGCTGGACGAGGTCGAGCGCCGCCGGGTGGTCGAGGAGTGCAAGCGCGCCTTCCAGCTGAACGGCGCGCTCTTCCGCGACCTCGACACCCGGTACCCGCTGAGCGCGTGAGTGCCGTGGCGTGAGCAGGAAGTCGACGGGGTCGACTTTCCACTCGGAAGGTTCTCTTCCGGTGGCCCCCTTGCTGTTCGCACGGGGGCCACCGACGGGCTGTGCGGCTCCGAGTGGTCAGGGGGGTATGCGGTGGCGGCCGTGGGGCTTCAGGTTCTCGGGGTTGGTTTCGGGGCTGAACTGGCCGGCCTGGCGGGCGATCCAGGTGTATTCGGTGGTGCCGTCGGGGAGGGTGCGGAGTTCCCGGCGCCCGTGGCGGGTGATCGGCGGCGGAGGCGGGCCGATCTTGAGAGCGGTGAGGACACCCGTGATCTCGGTGGTGACGGCGAGGGCGAGGAGGACGGCGAAGGCCGCGCCGACGAGGAAGTTGGTCACCCTCGGCCCGCTTCGCGGAGGAGCGCGAGCAGGTTGAGGAGGGTGGCGACGGAGGCGTCGCCGAAGTCGATCAGGAGGCGGCCGTCGACGGTGGCGCCGCTGACGGCGGCGGACCCCCACCGGATGCCGAAGGGCCGACCCCGCTCGTGGAGTTCGCGGAGGAGGGAGGTCACTTCGGGCTCGGTGTAGGTGCGCAGGTAGGGGTCGTGCGGTTCGAGCGGCGTGTTCACGCGGCGGCATCCAGTTCGAACCAGGTGACCTTGCCGGTCTTGGTGGGATCGGTGCCGAAGCGGTGAGTGAGGGCGCGGACGAGGTGGAGGCCGCGCCCGGAGACCGCGTAGAGGTCGGTGGCCCCGGAGGGCTCGGGCAGGTCCGGGCAGTCGTCGCACACCGAGACCCGGAGCACGGCGGGCCGGAGGCAGACCAGTACGGGGGGCGCCTGGCAGCCCCCGTGCTGCCAGGCGTTGACGTACAGCTCGTGAAAGGCGAGTTCGGCGTCGTCGATCACGTCGGGCAGCCAGCCGGAGGAGGAGAGGGCGGCCCGGAGTTCGGCACGGGCGAGGGAGCAGTCGGGCGGGTTGAGGGCACGCATGACAGACCTCCGAGGGAGAGGCAGGGGAACGGAGAGACGCCGGCGGGCCGGAGGGGCAGCATGCACCTACTGCCCTGACCCAAGGCATTTCTGACGATTCGCCATGTGACCGACGCAACACTGACGGTAGGTCATAACGTTCCACGCGTGCAACACGATCCGGGAAGATGAGCCGTCGGGAACGAGAGGCCTCACTCGCGCGAGTGGCATCCCGGCCCCGTGCAGCGGGAGACTGCTCCGACACGGAAGGACACCCCTTGGCACTCAGGACCCAAATCAGTGAGAGGCAGCGGCGATTCGGCGCCGAACTGAGGCGCCTCCGCGAGGGCGTGGGGCTGACGGTCAAAGACGCCGGCGCACTCGTCGGCATGGGCGGCCCGCAACTGAGCCACATCGAGGCCGGACGTACGGGGCTGGATCCTGATCGCCTGACTGTTCTACTGCGCGCTTACGGTTACATGGATGAGACGTACGTTGCGGCGCTCCAGCAGATGGGGCTCAGTAATGGGAAGGGCTGGTGGAGCCCGTTCAAGGGGTTTGTCACTTCCTCGGCCCTTGATCTCGCGGAGTCCGAGTCGGTAGCCACCGCGCTGTCCAGTTACGAGACCTTGCTGATCCCCGGACTGCTTCAGGTGTCCGGCTACAGCGAGACCATCCTCAGCAGCAACCAGAAGAAGGTCGAGTTCCGTCGGGGCCGCCAGCAGGCCATAAGCAGCGACAGGGCGGTGCCCCTTCATGCCGTGATTCACGAAGCGGCGCTGCGCACGCAATTCGGCGGGCCCGAAGTGATGAGGGAGCAACTGGACTATCTGGTCGAGGTGAGCGCACTCCCCCACGTCACGATCCAGATCCTGCCTTTCCGCTGTACTGAGTACGTTTCCAGCGACACACCCTTCATGCTTGTACACGGCCCGCACTCCGAGCTGGACACCGTCCTGATGGAGCACCCGGGCGGCTCGACCTTCCATGGCGATCAGGATTCACTCACCGCTTACCGCTCGAAGTTCGAACGCCTGAAGTCCCTTGCGCTTCCGGAGCTGGATGCGACCCTCAGTCTGCGCGCCCGAACCGAGCACGACTCTCTGGGACTGATCCAGCACGTCCGTTACACCCTTTAGGAAGGCGCACATGTCAGAGCTCGATTGGCAGAAGTCCAGCTTCAGCGGTGACCAGGCCAACTGTGTCGAGGTCCGCATTGGGGCTGGTCTGGTCGAAATCCGGGAGTCCGACGACGGCGACGTCATCCTCCGCACCACACCGGACGCCCTCGCCAGCCTCCTCCGCACCATCAAGGCCGGCGCACTCGACCACCACGCATAATCGCGGTGGCCACTCGCTCGAGTCGAGCGAGTGGCCACGGCGTTCACCGTCCGGGCATCAGGCGCCGAGGGACGCACGGTGACGGGCCAGGGCGGTGGCACCGCCGCCCAGGAGGAGCAGGCCGCTGGCGGTGGCCAGCAGGGGGATCACCGGGGTGGACGAGCCGGTGGACGCCAGCACGCCGGAGCCGCCGAGGGAAGCCCCACCGCCGGTGGTCAGGGAGGCGCCGCCGACCGTGCCCGCACCGGTGCCCGTACCCGTACCCGCACCGGTGCCGCCCCCGGCGGAGCCGGCGGTCACCGGGGCGGTGGTGGGCAACTGGGCGGCCTTGTCGAAGGCCAGCGAGACGGTGACCGGGTCGAGCGACTCACCCGCCTTGTAGTTGGCGAAGGCCGGCACCCCCTCGGCCGTCAGCGTGGCCGGCACCGCGTTCAGCGTCACCACGCCGTTGACCGGAGCGAGGTTCGCCTTCGAGATGTCCAGCTTGGCGATCCGGGCGCCGGACAGCGAGGTCGTCTTCCCGTCCATGGACTTGGCGTTGACGTCGGCGGTCAGGAAGGCGCCGTCCTTGTCGATGCTCAGGCCCAGCTTCGAGAAGGTGGTGTCCAGCTGGTACCCGCCACCGGCGACCGGGTGCCCCAGGAAGCGCACCGAACCGGCGAAGCCCGCCGACAGCGCATGGGACTTGGTGTTGTAGCTGCCCTTGGCGCCGCCGAAGCGGTAGTCGGCCGCGCCGCCCGCGAACTCGACCTTGCCGTTGGCCACCGGGCTCTGCAGGTACTTGCGGAAGCTCTCCTTGACCTGCCAGTCCAGGGTGCCGTTGACCACGGCGAGTTCACCGTTGCCGCTCGGCGCGGTGGAGGGGCTGCCGGTCGCGGAGGGCGAGGTGGTCGCGGTCGGCGACGAGGTGGCCGAAGGGGACTGGGTCGCCGTCGGCGAGCCCGTCGCGGTCGGCGAAGCAGTCGCGGTGGGCGTATCGCTCGCCGTCGGCGAGGCGGTGGCCGTCGGCGAACCGGTCGCCGTCGGCGTTGCGGTCGGCATGGCCGTGGGCGACTGCGTCGCGGTCGGCGTGGCGGTCGGGGACGGGGTGGCCGGGCTCTGCTTGAGCAGCAGCGCCAGCGGGTCCATGTCCGACCCGGCCGCGTAGAAGCCGGCGAACGCCTTGGCGCCCTGCTCCGTCAGCTTGGTCGCAGTCGGCACGCCGGTAGTGGTGTCCCGGCCGACGGTGAATGTCACCAGCGGCACGTCGTCCCGCCGGGTGACGTCGGGGGCGCCGACGGCCTCCTTGGACGCGGTGTCGGCGGTGAGCGTACCGGTCGTCCCCGCCGTGGTGATCTTCAGGTCGCTCAACGCCACGTCCAGCGCGCCGTGGTGCGCGGTGAACCGCACCCCGCCGGTGAAGGCGGAGGTCAGCACGTGGGTGCCCGTGTCGTAGCTCGCGGTCGCCAGCCCGAAGTGGAAGGTCCCGTCGGCGTTGGTGGTCGCGCCGCCGGTCAGCTCCACCGCGCCCTGGCCGACCGGCCCGGTGACGTAGCTGCGGAAGCTGGCCTTCACCCCCCAGTCCAGCGCGCCGGTGTCGTAGGTGACGCTGCTCGGCGCGCCGGCACCGAAGGCCAGGGCCGGGGCGCCGAAGGCGGTCAGGCCGAGGCCGGCGGTGACGGCGGCCAGGGCGGCCAACCGGATGCGGTTGCGGGGCATGGAGGGACTCCGTTCGGTGAGCGGGGGACGTGGGTGGGTGGGGGTCAGGCCGCGTCGGAGGGCGTGGCACGACGGCGGCGGAGGAGGTACCGGCCCCCGGCTGCGGCCAGCCCTGCGGCGAGCACGCCGCCGGCGACCACGGCCGCCGTCGGAAGGCCGCCCGAGCCGTCGGTCCCGGCGGCGACCGGCGCCGCGGCGGGCGAGGCGGTCGTGGCCGCCGGGCTCGGCGCGGTGGCCGGGGCGCTGCCGATGTCCGGCAGCGGCGGGAGCGCGGCGGCCGGGTCGAGCGCGACGGCGAAGCTCAGCGGGTCCATCTCGGTGCCCGCCGGGTAGAGACCGCCGAAGGCCCGGCCGCCCGGTTCGGTGAGCTCGAGCGGGAGTTCGACGGCCTTGAGCAGACCGCCCCCCGACTTGAGCCCGGCCGGGTCGAAGGTCGCCAGCTCGACGCCGGTGAGTTGCTGGGTGCCGCCGTCCGGCGTGCGGCCGGAGACGTCGGCGCGCAGCACGCCCTTGCCGTCGGCGACGGTGACGCCGGGGTTGGCCAGGGTGAGGTCCAGGCCGTGGGTGTCGTCGCTCTTCAGACCGGTGAAGCGGACGCTGCCGGCGAAGGCCGCGGCGAGCGCTCCGGTGGCCGGGTCGTAGCTGCCCTTGGCGGGTGTCCAGCGGAAGAACGCGCCGCCGTCGGCCGCGCCGCCGGACGGTTCCCAACGGCCCTGGGCGATCGCGCCGGTGACGTAGTCGCGGAAGGTCCGGCGCACGCCCCAGTCGAGCGCACCGTTGGCGAACCCGGTGGCGGCGGTGGCCGGCGCGGTGGCCGCCGGACTCTCCGGCACGGCAGGCGTGACGGGTGCAGCGGGCGCCGCGGGGGTGCTCGCGGCCGAGGACGGCGGGGCGGTGGTGCTCGGCACCGCCGGGAGGTTGACCGAGAGGCTGACCGGGTCCAGCGCCGTCCCGGCGGTGTAGAAGCCGCCGAAGGCCTTGGCCCCCGCGTCGGTCAGGGTCGCCGGGACGTTGCTGAGCGTCAGGGTCCCGGCCGCGCCGCGCAGGTCGACCCCGGCCAGCGACAGCTCGGCCAGCTTGGCCTGGCTCGCGCTGCTGACCTGCCCGGTCTCCCGGGACTTGCTGCTGACGTCGGCGTACAGCCCGGCCGCGCCGCCCGCGGCGGCCTTGAAGGTGAGCCGGCCGACGCTCAGGTCGAGCGCGTTGACGCCGTTCTCCTGGTGCCCGGTGAACTGGACCCCGCCGGAGAACGCGGCCGTCAGCGCGCCGCTCGCCGGGTCGTAGGTGCCGGCCGCCGAGTGGAACCGGAAACCGCTGCCGGCCACCGTGGCCGCGCCGCCGGTGAGCGACCAACTCCCATGGGCGATGGGCCCGGTGACGTACGTCAGGAAGGACTGCTTGATCCCCCAGTCGAGCCGCCCGCCGGACACCCGGCCCTCCGCCGCCGCTGCCTGGCCGGGCAGCACCACGACCGTCAACAGGGCCGCGAGGGCGGCCACCAGGCCGGCGGCCAGGCGGCGGAGCCGATGGGGGACAGGCACGCGGATCACTCCTCGGCGCGACAGGGGAAAGCAGGGGTCGGCACATCACCGACCCCCTTGCGAGATTTAGGTAAGGCTAACCTAATATATGAGTCAAGAGCCCCGTCGGCCGCCACCGCACCCCCGCCCCCGACGGCGACAACTCCCGGCGAAGGGAACGACCTTGAGCAGCAGCACCACCCGTACCAGGGCCATCCGCGGCCCCGCGCCCCTGCTGCTGCTCCTCGGTCTGCTGCTGGCACTGACCGCCTGCGGATCGGCCACCGGCACCGCCGGCAAGGCCGCCGGGCCGGGCACCTCGCGCGCCCCGGACACGGTCGAACCGCTGGCCGGCGAACCGAGCCCGCAGCTCCCCGCCACCGCGACCTCGGCCGACGGCCGGGCGGTCACCGTCACCAGCACCGAGCGGATCATCCCGCTCAACGGCAGCCTGGCCGAGATCGTCTTCAGCCTCGGCCTCGGCCCCAAGGTCGTCGCCAGGGACGTCTCCACGACCTTCCAGCAGGCCACCGCCCTGCCGGTGATCACCCAGGCCCACGACGTCTCCGCCGAGGGCGTGCTCTCCCTGCACCCGACCGTCGTCCTCGCCGACCGCTCCACCGGCCCGGCCGAGGCGATCGCCCAGATCCGCGCGGCGGGCGTCCCGCTGCTCGTCCTGGACGACGCCAAGCGCCTGGAGGACGTCGGCCCGCGCATCGACACCGTCGCCGCCGCCCTCGGCGTCCCGGACGCCGGACGGCAGTTGAAGGAACGCACCGAACAGCGGATCACCGAGGCCCGGGCCGCCCTGCCCGCCGTCGACCGCCACCCCAAAGTCGCCTTCCTCTACCTGCGCGGCAGCGCCTCGGTCTACCTGCTCGGCGGCCCGGCCTCCGGCGCCGGCTCGCTGATCACCGCGGTCGGCGGCGAGGACGCCGGCACCGCCGCCGGCCTGAGCGGCGACTTCACCCCGCTCACCAGTGAGGCCCTGGTCAAGGCCGCCCCCGACGCCATCCTGGTGATGAGCAAGGGCCTCGACTCCGTCGGCGGCGTCGACGGCCTGCTCAAGCTGCCCGGCGTCGCCCAGACCCCGGCCGGCCTCGACCGCCGGATCGTCTCCGTCGAGGACGGCCAACTCCTCAGCTACGGCCCGCGCACCCCCCAGGTGATCCGCGAGATCGCCGAACAGCTGTACCCGAAGGCCGCCGCGTGACCGCCGCCGCACCGGAGAAGACCGCCCCCCTGGCCGGGCGGCGCACGAGCCGCAGCACCCTGCTCACCGCCGGCCTGGCCGCCGCCCTGGTGCTCTGCGCCCTGCTCGCGGCCGGCATCGGCGCCTACCGGATCCCGCTCGGCGACATCCTCGCCTCCTTCGGCCACCGGCTCGGCCTCGGCGGCCACGCCCTCGACCGCGTCCCGGAATCGGTGCTCTGGAACGTCCGACTGCCCCGGGTGGTGCTGGCCCTGCTGGTCGGCGGCTCGCTCGGCTGCGCGGGCGCGCTGATGCAGGGCGTGTTCGGCAACCCGCTCGCCGAACCCGCCGTCATCGGCGTCTCCTCCGGCGGCGCGGTCGGCGCGGTCGGCTGCATCGTGATCGGCCTGGACGCGCTCGGCACCTGGACGGTGACCGCCTCCGCCTTCGTCACCGGCCTGCTGACGGTCTTCGCGGTGTACGCGATGTCCCGCGCCGGCGGCCGCACCGAGGTCGTCACCCTGATCCTCACCGGCGTCGCGGTGAACGCCTTCTGCGGCGCGCTGATCGGCCTGTTCCTGTTCACCGCCGACACCGCGGCGATCAGCCAGGTCACCTTCTGGCAGCTCGGCTCGCTCTCCCAGGCCACCTGGGGCAAGGTGCTCGGCGTGCTGCCGTTCGCCCTCGTCGGCCTCGCCGTCGCCCCCCGCCACGCCCGCTCGCTGGACCTGCTGGCCCTCGGCGAACGGCCCGCCCGGCACCTCGGCGTGGACGTCGAGCGGATGCGGCTGGTGCTGATCACCCTGGTCGCCCTGCTCACCGCCGCCGCGGTCGCGGTCAGCGGCATCATCAGCTTCGTCGGCCTGGTCGTCCCGCACCTGCTGCGGATGATCGCCGGACCGGGCCACCGCTTCCTGCTGCCCGCCTCCGCGCTCGGCGGCGCGCTCGTCCTGGTCGCCGCCGACCTCGCCGCGCGCACCCTCGCCGAACCGGCCGAACTCCCGCTCGGCGTGCTCACCGCGCTGATCGGCAGCCCGTTCTTCTTCTGGCTGCTGCGCCGCACCAGGAACCGGCAGGGAGGCTGGGCATGAGGCTCAGGACACTGCGCAACCGCCCCGAGGTACCGCAGCGCCCCGTCCCGGGCACCGAACTGCTCACCGCCGAGGCCGTCCGGCTGACCGTCGGCGGCCGCGAGCTGCTGGCCGGCGCGGACGTCCGGATCACGGCCGGGGAGGTGGTCGCCCTGCTCGGGCCGAACGGCGCCGGCAAGTCCACCCTGCTCTCCGTCCTCGCCGGCGACCTCACCCCGACGTCCGGCGAGGTCCGGCTGGACGGCCGCCCGCTGGCCGGCTACCGGCCCGCCGACCTGGCCCGCCGACGCGCGCTGCTCCCCCAGGCCGCCGCGCTGTCCCTCCCGTTCCCGGCCGACGAGGTGGTCCGGATGGGCCGCGCCCCCTGGGCCGGCACTGCGGCCGCCGCCGAGGACGAACGGGTGGTCGCCGAGGCGATGGCCACCACCGAGTCCACCCCCTTCGCCGGGCGCCCGTTCACCGCGCTCTCCGGCGGCGAACGGGCCCGGGTGGCACTCGCCCGGGTGCTCGCCCAGCGGACCGCCCTGCTGCTGCTCGACGAACCCACCGCCGCGCTCGACCTGCGGCACCAGGAGCTGGTGCTGCGGCTGGCCCGTGCCAGGGCCGCCGCCGGGGACGGCGTGGTCGTCGTGCTGCACGACCTGTCGCTGGCGGCGGCCTACGCGGACCGCGTGGTGCTGCTGACCGACGGCGCCACGGTCGCCGACGGGCCGGTGGCCGAGGTGCTGCGCGCGCCGCTGCTCAGCGAGGTGTACGGGCACCCGGTCGAGATCGTGCCGCACCCCCGGACGGGCGTCCCGCTGGTGCTGCCGGAGCGGTAGCCGCCCGGGTTTGAGGACAGGCCCCGGGGCCTCAGCCCTCGTCGTCCAGCCGGAAGCCGATCTTCAGGCCGACCTGGTAGTGCTGGATCCGGCCCTCGGCGAGATGGCCCCGGACCTGCGTCACCTCGAACCAGTCGAGGTTGCGCAGCGTCCGGGAGGCACGGTCCACGCCGTTGCGGATCGCGGCGTCGATGCTCTCGGTCGAGGACCCGACGATCTCGGTCACCCGGTACACGTGCTCGCTCATGACGGACTCCCTCAGCTGTGCGACGGCCCCCGGTCCACCGTGCACCGGGGGCCGCCGCTCCGCACTCCGGCGACCGCCGGACGGAGCGCGGGAGGGAGGCGAGCAGACGGGAGAGACCCAGCGGCGGCCTAGAAGGCCGCGCGGATCTCGCCGACCGGTATGCCGCCGCCGAGCAGCGGGGCGGCCGCGATCCGGTCGATCGTGCCGTCCTCGGCGGTGACTCCGAGGCGGCGCAGGGCGGCGGCGAGCACCGGGCCGCGGGCCCGCTCGGCACCGTCGTCGATCTTGAAGGCGAGCGCCCGGCCGTCCGGCAGCGCCACCACCTGGACGGCCTCGGCGCCCATCTTGGCGAGCGCACCCGGCACCGCCCGCATCAGCCAGGTGTCCGCGCGGCGGGTGCCGGCCACGTACTCGGGGTGCGCCCGCATGGCGTCCGCCACCCGACGCTGGGGGGTGCCCGGCTCGGCCAGCAGCAGGGACCGGAAGCCGCGGGCCAGGCCGGTCAGGCTGACGGCCAGCAGCGGCGCGCCGCAGCCGTCGACCCCGGCGTGCGCGGCCGGCTCGCCGACGGACTCCTCCAGGGCCTCGCGGGCCAGCCGCTGGATCGGGTGGGCCGGGTCGAGGTAGCTGTCGGTGGGCCAGTCGTTGGCCGCGCAGGCGGCCAGCCAGCCGGCGTGCTTGCCGGAGCAGTCCATCAGGACGGGCTCGTGGTCGCCGCCCCAGCGCAGGTGGAGTTCCGCCTCGGTCTCGTCCAGCGGCAGGTCGGCCGGGGTGCGCAGAGCACTCTCGTCCAGCCCAGCGGAGGCCAGGATCTTCCGCACACCGGCAAGGTGAAACGATTCTGCGGAGTGGCTGGAGGCGGCCAGCGCCAGCAGCTCCCCGTCGATCTCCAGCCCGGCCCGCAGGGTGGCCACCGCCTGGAACGGCTTGGCGCAGGAGCGCGGGAACACCGGTGCGTCCGGGGTGCCCAGCGCGTACTCGACCGAACCGTCCGCGGCGAGCAGGACCAGCGAACCGTGGTGCCGGCCCTCGACGAAGCCCGAGCGGACGACCTCGGCGAGCACGGGCAGGGGGGCGGAATGGGACATGGTGAAGAGCCTTCCGGAGGTGAGGGTGGGCCGGGGGGCGAGCCGGGCCCGTCCCCCCGCCCACGGCGCCTCGTCCGTCAGAGCGGGCCGCCTGCGAGCAGGTCGTCGACCCGTGCTTCCCCATCACGGTACCTGCGGGTGATTTCCGCGTTGCAGCCGTCCGCCGTCCGCAGCAGCCGCTGCCGCCGCCCGGACACCTCGCGCTCGTGCGCGCGCAGCCGCTCCACCGCCGCCAGCAGGTCCGCCGCCGGGTGCGCGGCCAGGTCGGCCAGCTGCACGTCGCCCATCAGCGCGTCCGCCTCCAGCTGGGACTGCTGCCCGCGCGGCGGCCCCAGGGTGACGTGCCGGGCCGACCGGCGGACGGTCGAGGGCGCGTCCGCCAGGATGGCCGACAGCCGCTCCAGCAGGGCGCCGGCCGGCTCCGCGGGGCCCTCCGGACGGGCGGCGCCGCCGTCGGGCCGGCTGTCCAGCTCGGCCAGCAGGATGTCCATCCGGCCGTGCAGCAGCCGCCGCAGGTAGGAGAGGTCCTCCTCCTGCTCCAGGGTCTCCCGGCGCAGGATCCGCAGCTGGTCCAGGCCCAGCCGTTCGAGGTCCGGCTCGATCCCGGGACCGGGGCCCTGCGGCCCCCGCCCGTCGTGGTCCTGCGCCGCGTCGATCGCGTCCATCAACCAACCCACCTGCCGTCGTCCCGATCCCGCCCGCTCGCGGCACCCCGTCGCCTGCCGCCGGTCCGGCCCGTCACCGCCGCGCGCGCCGACGGCGCGTTCCCGTCCGGAGGCACGCCCGGACGCCCGCGATGGTTCCCGCCCCCGGCCGTGGCCACCCACCGGGGCGACACGACCAGAACGCCTGACCTACCGGCTCGACCGCCCGGCCGAACCGGGCCCGGCGCGGCGGACCTTCGGCGCCCCGGACCACGGACGTGTCCGGCCCTCCCCCCGCCTCACGCGGTGGACGGCCGGACGCGCCCTTGTACGGTCCCCCAGCGTGCCACCCCGCCCCGCGCCGCCGCACCGCCCGTGCACCCGAACGGCCCCCTGGCGAAGAGGGGTGGCTGATACGACCGAAGCTTTTCCCAGCAAGAGCGGCGCCAAGGAGCGCGCAGGCGCACGCTACCCGGCGCACGCCAGTTGGACGGGCGCCCCTGGGGGGCCTGCTCGCGCCCCCACCGCCTCCGGCACAATGACGGGCATGCGAGCAGTGGTGCAGCGAGTGACCGAGGCCCGGGTGACGGTGGCCGGGGAGACCGTCGGCGCGATCGAGGGGCCCGGACTCTGCGTCCTGGTCGGCGTCACCCACGACGACACCCCCGCCGAGGCGGACCGCCTCGCCCGCAAGCTCTGGACGCTGCGGCTGCTGCCCGCCGACGAGAACGGCGTCGAGCAGTCCTGCTCCGACATCGGCGCGCCGCTGCTCGTCATCAGCCAGTTCACCCTCTACGGCGACGCGCGCAAGGGCCGCCGCCCCACCTGGAACGCCGCCGCGCCCGGCCCGGTCGCCGAACCGCTGGTGGACGAGGTGGTCGCCCGGCTGCGTGCGCTCGGCGCCAAGGTGGAGACCGGCCGCTTCGGCGCGGACATGCGGGTCGCCCTGGTGAACGACGGCCCGTTCACCGTGATCGTGGAGGTCTGAGCCGCAGGTCCGCGGCGGGGCCAGGGCCCGGGCCGCTACTGCGGGACGATCACGTCCTGCGTCCCCGGCACCGTGCCGGCCAGCAGCACCGCGTCCACCGGCACGTTCCGCTTGACGACGGCCAGCGCGACCGGCCCCAGCTCGTGGTGGCGGGCCGAGGAGGTCACGAAGCCGAGCGCCCGGCCCTCCGGCTCCGCGGCGAGCCGCACCTCCGTCCCGTGCGGGGGCAGCACCTCCTCGGTGCCGTCCAGGTGCAGCATGACCAACCGGCGCGGCGGCCGTCCCAGGTTGTGCACCCGGGCCACCGTCTCCTGCCCCCGGTAGCAGCCCTTCTGCAGGTGGACGGCGGAGGTCAGCCAGTCCACCTCGTGCGGGATCGTCCGGTGGTCGGTCTCGAAGCCGAGCCGCGGCCGGTGGCCCTCGATCCGCAGCGCCTCGTACGCCCAGACACCGGCCGCCGGGCCGTACGCCGCGGTGAGCTCCGCCAGCGCGGCGCGCGGCAGGAAGAGGTCCCGTCCGTACGGCAGCTCTCGGACGGCCGCCGCCCCCTCGGCGGAGGCGGTCGAACCGGCCGGCAGGTGGACCACCGCGTAGTCGGCGGTCGCGTCGACCACCTCGACCCGGTAGAAGAACTTCATGCTCTCCAGGTAGCCGATCAGCGCCTGCTGGGTGCCCGGCTCGACGTGCGCCCAGGTGGTGGTGCCGTCGTCGACCAGGTAGAGGGCGTGCTCGACGTGCCCGTTCGGGGAGAGCACCAGCGCCTCGGTGGCCTGCTGCGGCGGCAGCGCGCTCACGTGCTGGGTGAGCAGCAGGTGCAGCCAGCTCAGCCGGTCCTCGCCGGTGACGGTGAGGACGCCGCGGTGCGAGAGGTCCACGAAGCCGGTCCCCCGGGCGAGGTTGCGTTGCTCGCGGAAGAGGTCGCCGTAGTGGGCGGCGACGCCCTCGTCGGTCCCCTCGGCGGGAACGGCTCCGGGCAGGGCAAGCAGCGGACTCTTCAGACCGGTCATACCGGCAAGCTTACGGCCGCTCCGCGGCGCGTTCGGCGGAGCAGTCGGCGCAGCGGCCGAAGATGGCGAAATGCTTGAGGTCGGTGTCGAAGCCGTGCTGCGCGCGCAGGCTGTCGATCAGCGGCTGGGCGATCTCGGTGCCGGTCTCGGTGACCTTCTCGCAGTCCCGGCAGACCAGGTGCAGATGGTGGTGGCGGCCGGCCAGGTGGTAGGTCGGGGCGCCGTGGCCGAGGTGGGCGTGCGAGACCAGGCCCAGCTCCTCCAGCAGCTCCAGGGTGCGGTAGACGGTGGAGATGTTGACGCCGCTGGCGGTCTGCCGGACGTGGCCGAGGATGTCGTCCGGGGTGGCGTGGTCGAGCGCGTCGACCGCCTCCAGGACGAGCTGGCGCTGCGGGGTGAGCCGGTACCCGCGCTCGCGCAGGTCGGCCTTCCAGTCGCCGGAGAGCTGCCAGTCGGTGGTGCCGGTGTCCGCCACGGTCCTGTCCCTGCCAAACGTCGGGGGTCCTGGAGCCAGTGTAGGGACCGGCCGACCGGCCGGTCCCTACCCCTGTGCGCCACGGCGGACGTCCGCCGCCGGGTCCTACTTGAAGAACGCGATGCCGTCGTCCGGCAGGTCGTTGATGTCCCGGATCAGCTGGGCCGGCGAGAGCACCTTCTTCAGCTGCGCGGACATGTACGGGCGGAGCGGGACGTTCGGGGCGGCCTTCTCGCCCACCCAGAGCAGCTCCTCGTTGACGAAGCCGTAGAGCCGCTTGCCGCCCGAGTACTCCGGCGAGCCCTCGATCCGGGCGACCGCGTCGGTGGAGACGTCGATCTGCGGCTTGCCGTCGGCCAGCTCGCCGTACCAGATCTCCACGGTGCCGTCGTCGCGGACGGAGGAGATCTCGACGCCGCGGGCACCGCTGGTGCCGTGCTGGTTGCTGGTGATGCGCCAGAAGGCGTGCTCGTTCTCCAGCGGACGGATCTTCTCGCCCTCGCCGTTCAGCACCCAGGTGCGGGAGCGGAACTCCAGGAAGGGCCGTCCGTCGTGGCGGATGACGATCTCCTGGCCGAAGTTGCACTTCTCGGTACCGGGGCCCCCTTCACCCGGCAGAGGGGCGTACACGCCCGCGCCCTCCCAGGTACCGAGGAGGAAGGCCAGCGGGACGACGTCCTTGTGGAGGTCAGAGGGGATCTCGATCATGTTCCTGGTCGCTGTCGTCGGTGCGGGATCACTTCAACCGTACGGCAGTCGCTCAGCGCTGGCCCTGGTACAGCTTCATCACCGAGAAGATGGCGAACCAGGTGATCAGCACGGCCATGAGGGCCAGCAGACCGTCGAAGAAGATTTCCAGACCGGACACGGGGGGCTCCCAGGGCGGCGACAGTGTGGTGGATTTTGCTGCCGCTCACTCTATCCGGACGGTACCGACGGGTCTCGGTGAGCCCCACCACCTCGGCGATCTAGTGTGTCGGCATGTCCTCTCAGTCCTCTCAGTCCTCTCCGTCGTCCCCGTCGTCCCAGAAGAAGCTCGTCGTCAAGGTGACCGCCGGGGCCGACGCCCCCGAGCGGTGCTCGCAGGCCTTCACGGTGGCGGCGGTCGCCGTCGCCAGCGGGGTCGAGGTCTCGCTCTGGCTGACCGGGGAGTCGTCCTGGTTCGCCCTGCCGGGGCGCGCGGCGGAGTTCGAGCTGCCGCACGCAGCGCCCCTGCCGGACCTCATCGAGGGGATCGTGGCGGGCGGCGGCACCATCACCCTGTGCACCCAGTGCGCGGCCCGGCGCGGGATCGAGGAAAAGGACCTCGTCGAGGGGGCCCGGATCGCGGGCGCCCAGGTCTTCGTCAGCGAGATCATGGCCGACGGCGTGCAGGCACTCGTCTACTGATCGCGCCGGTCCCCGTGGTCGGGGCGGTCCCGGTCGTGGCCGGGGTCGTCCCACTTCGGGTCCTCCCAACGCGGGTCGTCCCACCAGTCGTCCTCGGGGTCGCGCCGGTTGGCGAACACCGCCGCGACCGGCGGGATCACCATCGCGACCACGCACAGGCCCACGGCCGCCGGGACGGAGAAGAACCGCACCACGCCCCAGGCCAGCACGAAGAGGCCCAGGCAGACGCCCATCATGACGTAGTAGTAGCGGCGCCGCCGAGGGGACTTCACCCTTCCCACGGTATGCCCGGAGGCCCCTGCACGGCAGGGGCCTCCGGGTGACGCGTGTCCGTCCTCGACGGTCAGACCGCGATCGCGACCTCGGTCAGGTCGCCCTGGGAGGCGACCACCTGGCGGTCCACGGTCTGGCCCGGGACGAGCGCCCGCAGGGTCCACTTGCCCGGGCGGGCGAAGAACCGGAACTGGCCGGTCGCCGAGGTGGGCACCTCGGCCGTGAACTCGCCGCCCTCGTCGAGCAGTCGGACGTAGCCGTTGACCGGCTCACCGTCGCGGGTCACCGAACCCTGGATGATCGTCTCGTTCGCCACGTCAACTCCTGCCAGGTCCGGGCCGCCGGCCTTCGCACCGCACATTGTCTTGTTTCCCTTCTGCCTTACGGGTGGAGCCGGTGGCTCAGTTGCCGAGCTCGATCGGCACGCCGACGAGGCTGCCGTACTCGGTCCAGGAACCGTCGTAGTTCTTCACGTTCTCCTGGCCGAGCAGCTCGTGCAGGACGAACCAGGTGAGCGCGGAGCGCTCGCCGATGCGGCAGTAGGCGATGGTGTCCTTCGCCAGGTCGATGCCCTCGGCCTCGTACAGCGCCTTGAGCTCGTCGTCGCTCTTGAAGGTGCCGTCGTCGTTGGCGTTCTTCGCCCACGGGATGTTGCGCGCGGACGGCACGTGGCCGGGACGCTGCGACTGCTCCTGCGGGAGGTGGGCCGGGGCGAGCAGCTTGCCGGAGAACTCGTCGGGCGAGCGGACGTCGACCAGGTTGAGGGTGCCGATGGCGGCGATCACGTCGTCGCGGAAGGCGCGGATCGAGGAGTCGGCGGCCCGCGCCGTGTACTCGGTCGCGGCGCGCTGCGGCACCTCGGACACCAGGTCGCGGGAGTCCAGCTCCCACTTCTTGCGGCCGCCGTCGAGCAGGCGGACGTCACCGTGGCCGTACAGCTTGAAGTACCAGTAGGCGTACGAGGCGAACCAGTTGTTGTTGCCGCCGTAGAGGACGACCGTGTCGTCGTTGGCGATGCCCTTGGCGCTGAGCAGCGCCTCGAAGCCGGCCTGGTCGATGAAGTCGCGGCGGACCGGGTCCTGGAGGTCCGACTTCCAGTCGATCCGGACGGCGTTGCGGATGTGGTTCTTGTCGTAGGCGGAGGTGTCCTCGTCGACCTCGACGATGACGACCTTCGGGTCGTCCAGGCGGGCCTGGACCCAGTCGGCGTCGACCAGGACGTCGCTGCGGCTCATGGTGATGTTCTCCATCCGGGGGCGGTTTGCGGAAGGTGTGGCGATCGCGGCCGCTTCGGGTGCTGCGGCTCAGCGGTGGTGCGGTCGCCCGTCGGGCACCGGTCCGAATGACTGTCCGAATAGTGGGACGTACGGCGGCGCATGGTGCGGGCGGGCAATGAGGTGCGGAGTACGGCGTCCACGCCCGGCCGGGAGGGCCGGCACGAATCACCGGAGAGATCGGCGGCGGGCAGCAACTGCCCTGCCAGGACGCCGAGTCAGCGCATTCGACACAGACAGGCGGCCACGCGGCACAGGTCTACCGCCCGCCGCTTCGTGAGGTCCGTCTGTCGCTTCATGCCGACGATGCTAGGGACTCCGGACGCCCGCTGTCATCAGCGTATCGAATGGCGAGACCAGATGACTCGAATGCTGGGATTTGACCTTCCCATGGGCATCGGTAACCGGCCAGGGCCCGGGCGACGGCCGCACGAGGGCGGGCCGGAGGGGGGAAACAGCACCGCTCCGCGGCCGGCGCTGGACAGCGCGTCTCGCGGAGCGGAACGGTGGGCGGCGGCGCCGGGTCAGCCGATGAGCTTGACGTCCTTGCCGTCGAAGGCCAGCCGCAGGCCCTCCTCCTGGGGCGTGACCGAGGCGAGGTTCAGCCCGGCGGGCAGCGCCGAGAGGGTGAAGCTGATCGGCCGCAGGCTCTGGTCGGACACCCCGCCCAGCAGCGAGGCCATCGCGCTCAGCCGGAAACCGTCCACCGTCACGGTGTTCCCCTGGTTGTGCACCGAGGCCTCACCGACCGCGAACGGCCCGAGCGAGGCCTTGATCTTGCCGGGGCCGCCGTAGGAGAGGGTCAGCCGCGTGCCGCCGCCGAGCGAGAGCCGACCCGCGTTCGGCACCAGCTCCGAGGCCGGCGGCATCAGCCGCGACAGGTCGGTGTAGTCGATCAGACCGGACCCGGACCCGCTGTCCACGGTGGCGCTGCTCATGTTGTCGCTCACCTCGACACCGGACAACTTGGCCGAGAAGGAGTGCAGCGCGACCTTGTCCTTGCCCTCGCCGACAGTCAGCCCGTCCGAGGAGATCCGCACGTCGTCCAGCTTCTGCGTGACGACCTGGGTGAGGAACGGGAAACCCTCGATCGACACGTGCGGCTTCTGGCTCATCCGGCCGCTCTTCAGGATCTGCTCGGCCGCCTCGTCCTCGGCGACACCGACGGCGATCCGGTCGGCGCCCACCAGCACCCCCGAGAGCACCACCAGGCCGATCGTCGCCTTCAGCCAGCCGCGCATCGCTCTCCCCCGTCGTCGCCGGTCGCTGTCGTTCGTCGTCGTTCGTTCGTCGTTCGTCGCGGTCCGCCGTTGTTCACGGCCGTGCGGTCGTGCGGTCGTGCGGTCGTGCGGTCGTGCGGTCGTCGGGCGCCGGGTGCCGGGTGCCGGGTGCCGGGCGTGGTGTCGGCGGATCCGGCCGCTCCGGTACGGCCGCGCCCGCAAAACGGTACGACGTCCCGCCCCGGAACATGGTTCCGGGGCGGGACGTCGTGGGGAAGACCGGTGGCGGCCGGCGGCGGTCAGCCGAGCAGCGCCGTGGCCATCCAGACCAGGGGCGCCGACACCGCGAGCGGCAGCGCCACGCCGGCCGTCATGTGCACGAACCGGGACGGGAAGTCGTACCCGGCCACCCGGCGACCGATCAGCGCACCGAGCCCGGCCGCCGCGCCCAGCGCCGGCGGGGCGCCGACCGCGAAGCCCAGGCCGACCGCCGCGAGCAGACCGAGCAGCGGGCCCAGCCACTTCGGCCCGGGCAGCGGCGCGGCCGCCAACAGCGTCGCCAGCGCCACCGCGCCGACCGCGGCCGGCACCCAGTCGGCCAGCAGCAGCGCGGTGCAGAGCACCGTCACCACGGTGGCCGAGCCGAGCACGGTCAGCGCGTAGAACCGCTCCTTGGGATCGGCCGGCCGGAACGTCTGCAGCACCAGGACCAGCAGGAAGAACCCGCCGAGCGTGCCGATCACCGCCGCGATGCCGCCGTCCGCGTCGGCCAGCAGCACCGCCGCGTCGGCCACCACACCGGCCAGCGCGGCCAGCGCGATGCCCTGGCGGGCCGGCCACATGCCGTTCAGCCGGAACCAGCCGGCCGCCGTCAGGCCCTGGAGCAGCACCAGCACCAGGGCGAGCGGGATCTGGCCGAGCGCCGCACCACCGGCCAGCAGGGCGGCGGTGCCGGCGGTGATCAGGGCGGGCTGGAGGCCCGGATCGTCGATCGGCGAACCGGTCCGGGCGGCGGGGGCCGCCGGGCTCGCGGCGGCCGGGGCCGGGGCCGGGGCCGCCGGGGCGGGCACCGGGGTGGGGAACGGCGCGGCCGGCGCCAGGGGGGCGGCGTGACCGCCCTGGGCGGCGCGGGCGGCGCGCGCGGCCCGCGCCGCGGCCGGGTCGGTCAGCACCGGGGCCGGGGGCTCCGGGCGCTTCAGCGTCATGGTCGGCTGGTCGAGGCCCTGCGCCGCGTCCGGCCCGGGGGCGGGGACCTGCTCCCGGCCGTACGGCGCCCCACCGGAGGCCTGGGCGGGCGCCTGCGGCCGGGCGTGCGCACCCGGCCGGGCATGCCCGGGCACCCCGCCGTGGGCAGGCGGCCCGCTGCGAGCAGGCGGCCCGGCATGGGCAGGCCCGGCGTGGGCAGGCCCGGCGTGGGCTGGCCCGGCGTGGCCGGGGAAGGGCGCCGACGCCTGCCCCGGGACACCCGGCGGCACCGCACCGGACACCCTCACCGGCGGGAGCAGCGCAGTCGCCGCGTCGTCCAGCGGCGGCACGGGCGGGAGCAGCGCGGTCGCCGCGTCGTCCAGCGGCGGCACCGGCGGGAGCAGCGCCGTCGCGGCGTCGTCCACGGCCGGCCCGCCGCCCGGTCCCGCCCCGTACGGCGGCTGCCCGTACGGCGGCTGCCCGTACGGCGGCTGCCCGTACGGCGGCTGCTGACCGTAGGCCTGCTGACCGTACGGCTGCTGCTGGGCGTGGGGCTGGTGGCCGTGGCCCTGCGGCCGGCCGTGGGCCGGCTGTTGCGCCGCCGGGCCGCCGTACGACGGCCCGCCCGCGACGGGGGCGTGCGGCTGCGGCGCGAGCCCCTGCTGCGCGTAGGGATCCGGCGCGTACCCCTGCTGCGGGGCGTACGGGTACGGCGGCTGCTGGGGGTGGTGCCCCTGAGGCTGCTGCGGCTGAGGCTGGGCCTGCTGAGGCTGGGCCTGCTGCGGCTGCTGGACCTGCTCCGGCCGCCCGTACGGGTACTGCGGCTGCTGCGGCGGCTGGGGCCGGTGCTGCTGCGGGCCCTCGGGGGCCCCGTTCGTCCCGGTCACGCCGCTCACCCGCCCGCGAACGGCGGGAGGACCTCGATCGTGCCGCCCTCGCTGAGCGCCACGGTCGTGTGGTCACGGCCGCCCACCGGCGAGCCGTCCACCAGGTAGGAGCAGTGGCCGAGCAGCCGGACCAGCTTCGGCCGGTCCGCGTGCCGCTCCTTGGCGTCCGCCAGCGCCTCGGCCAGGGTCACCGCCAGGTACGGCTCCTCGGCCAGCCCGGCCTCCGACTTCGCCGCCGCCCAGTAGCGGATCGTTCCGCTGACCCGAACGGCGGCCGCCGGGTCGTGCCCGGTGGTCGCGCCCATGGCAACCCCTTCTCGTCGTCCTCGCCCCGTCCCGGGTGCCCCGGCCGGGTCCACCGGAGGCGCCCGGGCCTCGCCCGGAAGGTGTACGCGCACGGTGCCGCCGATGTGCGTCCCATGATGGCGTGTTCGCCCCGGCGAGCGGCAATCGCCCCGGCCCGGCACCCGGCGGCGCCGTCGCGAAGCTGTGGCCGGGCTCACCCGGGGCGTGCCCGGAATGGCCGAACCGCCGGTCCGGGGCCCTCCCGGCGCGGGAGCCGGTCGGCTATCCTCGACCCCTGAGGGATCCGGGCAGAGTCGCCCCCGGATCCTTTTGTGCTTTCAGGACGCCAGTACGGACGTTCGTGCGAATCGTCGGTCCACCCCCGGCGCACGCAGGAACCGCCCCCGCCACGCACGGCACAACGAGGTGCCGGGCCCGGCAGGGGCGTCGGACAACCCCGGCTCCGGGCCGCCGCCCGGGACGGGCCAGGACCGGAAGGTTCGCGGGATGAACAGGGCAGAAACGGTGCATCGCGGGTTGCGGGACCCCCGACGCGCCCCCCGTTCGGCCGTCCGCGTCCACGGGTCCACCGGTTCCGACCGGGCGGCCGTCTCCTCCCCCTCACCAGCACGTGCGCCATCCGGCTGTGGCGGCAGCCGGAACGCGACCGCGACGACCCGGAAAGGGGACTACCGGGTATGAGTTCTCTGCTCCTCCTCACCAACGCGCTGCAACCGTCCGCCGAGGTACTGCCCGCGCTCGGCCTGCTGCTGCACAACGTCCGCGTGGCACCCGCCGAGGGCGCCGCCCTGGTCGACACACCCAGCGCCGACGTCATCCTGGTGGACGGCCGGCGCGACCTGCCGCAGATCCGCAGCCTCTGCCAGCTGCTGCGCTCCACCGGCATCGGCTGCCCGCTGATCCTGGTCGTGACCGAGGGCGGCCTGGCCGCCGTCACCGCCGACTGGGGCGTCGACGACGTCCTGCTCGACACCGCCGGACCCGCCGAGGTCGAGGCCCGGCTGCGGCTCGGCCTCGGCCGGCTCCAGGTGACCACCGACGACAGCCCGATGGAGATCCGCAACGGCGACCTCTCGGTCGACGAGGCCACCTACTCCGCCAAGCTCAAGGGCCGGGTGCTCGACCTCACCTTCAAGGAGTTCGAGCTGCTCAAGTACCTCGCCCAGCACCCCGGCCGGGTCTTCACCCGGGCGCAGCTGCTGCAGGAGGTCTGGGGCTACGACTACTTCGGCGGCACCCGGACGGTCGACGTGCACGTGCGGCGGCTGCGGGCCAAGCTCGGCGTCGAGCACGAGGGCCTGATCGGCACCGTCCGCAACGTCGGCTACCGCTTCGTCGTCCCGGAGAAGCCCGACAAGGGCGAGCGCTCCGACCCGGCCGCCCGGCGCTCCCCGGCCGCGCTGGACGCCTGACCCGGCCGGCCGGGCGGGCCCACCCCGCACCGCCCGGCCCGGCCTGTCCGGATTCGCCCCGGCCCGTCCCCGACCACCCCCGCGGACGGCACCCGACGGGCTGAGGTCCCCACTGCCCCGGCGCACGCCACCCGCGTAGACTCCCCCCGTGGCCAAAGTGACGCGCGACGATGTAGCCCGACTGGCTGGTACCTCGACCGCGGTCGTCAGCTACGTGATCAACAACGGGCCGCGGCCGGTCGCGCCCGCCACCCGCGAGAAGGTGCTCGCCGCGATCGAGCAGCTCGGCTACCGGCCGAACAGCGTCGCGCAGGCGATGGCCTCCCGCCGCACCAACCTCATCGGCATGGTCGTCCCGGACGCCCGCCAGCCGTTCTTCGCCGAGATGGCGCACGCCGTGGAACGGGCCGCCTCCGAGCGCGGCAAGCTCGTGCTGATCGGCAACTCCGACTACGTCGACGACCGCGAGGTCCACTACGTCCGCGCCTTCCTCGGCATGCGGGTCTCCGGCCTGATCCTGGTCAGCCAGGGCCCCTCGCAGCGGGCCGCCGAGGAGTTCGCCGCCATGGAGGGGGCCAAGGTGGTGCTGCTGCACCGCCGCCCCGAGGCGATCGACGACGTCGCGGTGGTCACCGACGACGTCGGCGGCGCCGAGGCCGTCGTCCGCCACCTGCTGGAGGTGCACGGGCACCCGTACGTGGCCTGCTTCGGCGGCCCGGTCGAGTCCCCCGCCCCCGGCGACCCGGTCATCGACCACGTCGAGGGCTGGCAGCGCGCCATGGACGCGCACGGCCTGCCGACCGAACCGCACCTGATCGACGCGCCCTTCCACCGCTACGGCGCGTACGACGTCGCGCTCGGCGTGCTGCGCTCCGAGGACCGCCCGTCGGCGATCTTCTGCTCCACCGACGACCAGGCCATCGGCGTGCTGCGGGCCGCCCGCGAAGTGGGACTGCGGGTCCCGGAGGACCTCGCGGTGGCCGGCTTCGACGACGTGCCGGAGGCCGCGCTGGCCGACCCGCCGCTGACCACCGTCGCCTCCGACCGCGACGCGATGGCCAGGGCCGCGGTGGACCTGGTGCTGGACGACTCGCTGATGGTGCCCGGATCGGACACCGAGCGGGTCCGCAAGTTCCCGTCGCGCCTGGTCGTACGGCGTTCCTGCGGCTGCTCGCCGGACACCGCCGACGCCTAGGGGTGTCTTGCGGCCGTCCCGGCCTGACCAGGCTTTATGAGAAGTCAACGGGCTTCTCGGCGGCTTCTGAGCGGGCTCTCACCGGATTCTCATCCGGCGGGCGGACGTTGGTCGCCATGAGCGATCACCAGCAGTGGCAGCACCGCGACAGCGGCGGCGAGCGGTACGACGGCGGCTCCTACGGCAGCGGCTCCTACGACGGCCCGGGGTACGACGCGGGGTACGACGGCGCGGCCGACCCCCGGTACGGGGAGCAGCGCCCCCAGGTCATTCCGGGCACGGTCCTCGGCAGCAGCACCCACGACAGCACCGGGTACGGCGCCGCCGCCCACCCCGCCGCCGGTACCCCGCCCCCTCCCCCTCTGCCGCCGTTCCCGCCCGAGGCGGCCGCCGACCCGGACCGCCCCCGCGGCCCCGGCCACCGGGCCGGGCGCGGCCTGCTGCGCGGCCGACTGGCCCTGGCCACCGCCGTCGCCGCGGTCGCCGCCGTGCTCGGCGGGGTCACCGGGGGCGTCGTCGCCGCCCAGGGCCACGGCTCCGCCGCCCGCACCGGCACCGTCGCCAGTCCGGTCGCCGCCCGCACCGACGGCAGCGCGGACGTCGCCGCCGTCGCGGCCGCCGTCTCCCCCAGCGTCGTCCAGATCACGGTGAAGACCGCCAACGGGACCGCCACCGGCACCGGCGTGGTGCTCACCGCCGGCGGACAGATCCTCACCAACTACCACGTGGTCTCGGGCGCCGCCGGCGGCGGCCGGATCACCGTCACCTTCCACGACGGCTCCTCCGCCCGGGCCACCCTCACCGGCACCGACAAGGGCCTGGACGCCGCCGTGATCACCGCGAGCGGCACGAAGCAGCTCACCCCCGCCGTCCTCGGCGACTCCTCCGCCGTCTCGGTCGGCGACCCGGTCGTCGCCATCGGCAACCCCGAGGGCCTCACCGGCACCGTCACCTCCGGCATCATCAGCGCCGAGCACCGCGAGGTCACCGTCCGGCTCGACGAGGGCACCACCAGCGGCAACGGCGGCTTCGGCTTCCCCGACCTGCCCGGGCTGCGCGGCAGCACCCCGCAGAGCGGCGGCGAGACCGCCACCTACCAGGCCTTCCAGACCGACGCCGCGCTCAACCCCGGCAACTCCGGCGGCCCGCTGATCAACGCCAACGGGCAGGTCATCGGCATCAACTCGGCCATGTACTCGCCGAGCGGGTCCAGCGCCACCGCCGGCGGCAGCGGCGCCGGCAGCGTCGGCCTCGGCTTCGCCATCCCGATCGACGACATCAAGCAGGTGCTGCCGAAGCTGCAGTCCGGCCAGAACGTCTGACCGCGCCCGACAATTGACCCGAGCAGGCCCTCCCGCCACCAGAAAGGCCCACCGCCGATGACCCCGTCCGCCGACGACCGCACCCCCGCCGAGCCCGGGCAGCAGACCACCGCCCGGCTCCTCGTGGTCGACGACGAACCCGCCCTCCGGGACGCCCTGGAGAGCAGCCTCGCCTTCGAGGGCTACGAGGTCGCCACCGCCACCGACGGCTACGAGGCCCTCGAATCCGTCGAACGCGACCGGCCGGACCTCGTCCTGCTCGACATCATGATGCCCCGGATGGACGGCCTCACCGCCGTCCGCCGGATGCGCTCGCGCGGCGACACCGTCCCGGTGCTGATGCTCACCGCCCGCGACGCCGTCGGCGACCGCGTCACCGGCCTGGACGTCGGCGCCGACGACTACCTCGCCAAGCCCTTCGAACTCGACGAGCTGCTCGCCCGGGTGCGGGCGCTGCTGCGGCGCAACGCGCTCGCCACCGAGGCCGCCGCCCGGGCGGCCGCCGTCGAGGAGGAGACCGACGTCCTCGCCTTCGCGGACCTGCGGATGAACACCGCCACCCGCGAGGTCACCCGGGCCGGCCGGCCGGTCGAACTGACCCGCACCGAGTTCATGCTGCTGGAGATGTTCCTGGCCCACCCCCGGCAGGTGCTCACCCGGGAACAGATCCTCAAGGCGGTCTGGGGCTTCGACTTCGAGCCCTCGTCCAACTCCCTGGACGTGTACGTGATGTACCTGCGCCGCAAGACCGAGCAGGGCGGCCTGCCCCGGCTCATCCAGACCGTCCGCGGGGTCGGCTACGCGCTCCGCCCGGCCGCCGGCACCAGCGCGTGAGCCCCACCGTCCCGCCGCCCCCGCTCGGCCCGCCCCGCATCCCCCGCCGCGGCCGCCTCACCACCTGGTACCGCGCCCGCTCGCTGCGCAGCCGCCTCACCTTCCTCACGGCGGCGGCGGTCGCGGTGGCGATCGCCCTGTCGGCGCTGGCCTGCTGGTTCATCGTGGAGAAGCAGCTCTACGGCCAGGTGCGGAACGACCTGGAGAACGTTCCCCCGCCCCAGGCCGCGACCCTGCAGCGTCCCTGCCCCCCGACTCCTGAGGCCGCCCTCGAACAGTCCCAGGCCGCGCAGCGGGCAGGCGACCTCCCGGACCTTCCGCGCGGTGGCCCCGCTCCCCGGGACACCCAGTTCGTCTGGGCCGACCAGGGTTGCGTCTCCGTCCCCGCCGGAGCCGCCCGCGCCATCGTGATCCAGCCGGGTGACACCACCGCGGCCCTGTCCCTCAGGCCCAACCAGGCGATCATCCGTGAGGGCACGTACACCAACGGCGACCCCGCGATGGTCCGGCTCTCCCTGGTACGCGGTCCCGCCCACAACTCGATCGTGGTCATGGTCGCCACCCCCACCAAGGGTGTCGACGAATCCCTCCGCCAACTGGCGCTCGTTCTCGGCGGGGTCGCCCTCGGCGGCGTCATCCTCGCCGGTCTCGCCGGGCGGCTGGTCGCCCGCTCCGCGCTCAAGCCCGTCGACCAGCTCACCGACGCCGTCGAGCACATCGCCCGCACCGAGGAGGTCGGCACCACGATCCCCGTGCAGGGCGAGGACGAGATCGCCCGGCTCTCCACCTCGTTCAACTCCATGAGCACCGCCCTCGCCAACTCCCGCGAGCGGCAGACCCGGCTGATCGCCGACGCGGGCCACGAGCTCCGCACCCCGCTGACCTCACTGCGCACCAACGTCGACCTGCTGATCCGCAGCGACGACACCGGCCGCCCGCTGCCGCCGGCCACCCGCACCAAGCTGCTCGGCAACATGAAGGCCCAGATGCAGGAGCTCACCGTGCTGATCGGCGACCTGCTCCAGCTCTCCCGCCCGGACTCCCCGAAGCCGGTCCGCACGCTCGCCGTGGTCGCCGTGCACGAGATCGCCGAGCGCGCCGTGGAGCGCGCCAAGCTGCGCGGTCCGGGGCTGGTCTTCGAGACCTCCGTCGCGCCCTGGTTCGTGCACGCCGACGCCGCCGGTCTGGAGCGCGCGGTGATCAACCTGCTGGACAACGCGGTCAAGTACAGCCCGCCCGGCGGCACCATCGCCGTCCGGCTCGACCGGGGCGTGCTGACCGTCCGCGACCACGGTCCCGGCATCCCGCAGGACGAGCTGCCGTACGTCTTCGACCGGTTCTGGCGCTCCCCGTCCTCGCGCCAGCTCCCCGGCTCCGGCCTGGGGTTGTCGATCGTCGCGCAGAGCGTCCGGGAGGCCGGCGGCGAGGTGTCGCTCGGCCCGGCCGCGGACGGCGGACCCGGCACGCTGGCCACCGTCCGGCTCCCCGGCGGACCCGCCCCGGCATAGGCCCTCTCCTTCGGATCCCGCCCCGCGGACACGAAAAAGGGGCGGGGCGCCCCGACAGCGCCCCGCCCCGGCCGGCTCACGGCCAGCGACCGCCGACTCAGTCGATGGTGCTGCCCGGGCCGATGACCTTGATGCGGTCCTGCGCCGGAGCCTTCAGCGGCGCGGCGGCCGAGCTGTTGGCACCGAGGTAGGCGGCGAAGACGTCCAGGTCGGAGGCGCCGACGAGCTTGTCGGTGCCGGCCGCGAAGGCCGGGAAGCCGTCGCCGCCGCCGGCCAGGAACTCGTTGGCCGCGACGCGGTACTTGGCGGCCGGGTCGATCGGCGCGCCGCCCAGGCGGATCGAGTCGACGACGACCCGGTCGGCACCCTTGTTGCGCATGTCCAGGGTGTAGGTGAGGCCCTTGGACGACTGCAGGATCTTCGGCGAGGCCTCGTTGGAGCCGCTCACCTGCTGCTGGAGCAGCTGGATCAGCTGGGCCCCGGTCAGCGTCTTGACCTGCATCATGTTGGTGAACGGCTGGACGGTGAACGCCTCGCCGTAGGTCACCACGCCGTCGCCCTCGGCGCCGCTCTGCTTGTAGACGAGGTCGGAGCGGATGCCGCCGGGGTTCATGAAGGCGATCTGCGCCCCGCCCTTGTCCGGGGCGGCCAGACCGGCCTGCTGGGCGTCGGCGATGACGTCACCGAGCGGCTTCTCCGGGTCGCTGTTGCCCCGGCCGTTGATGTCCGCGGCGATGTAGCCGATCGGACGGTTGGCGATCGGCGCGGCCAGCTTGGAGTAGTGCGAGATCAGCTCCGTCATGTCCGGGGCCTTCTCGACGGTCCGGCGCACGACGTGGTTCTCGGCCTTGACCGACGGGCGGACGATCGTCCCGGTGGTCTTGTCGAGCTTCAGGTCGATCTCGGTGTACAGCCGGCCGAACGAGGCGGCGCTGGTCACCGAACGCGGCACGCCCTGCGGGTCGGGGATGGTGCAGGCGTACGCGTTGTGGGTGTGGCCGGTGACGATGGCGCCGACCGCGGGGTCGATCTTCTTGGCGATGTCGACGATCGGGCCGGAGATGCCCTCGCCGGCCGCGCCGCAGTCGTAGTTGTAGGTGCTGCTGGCCGGCAGGCCGCCCTCGTGGATCAGCGCGACGATCGAGTTGACGCCCTTGGCCTTCAGCTCGGCGGCGTACTTGTTGATCGTGGCGACCTCGCCCGCGAACTTGAGGCCCTTGACGCCCTCGGCGGTCACGATGTTCGGCGTGCCCTCCAGGGTGACGCCGATGAAGCCGACCTTCACGCCCTGCGACTTGGTCACCCAGTACGGGGCCAGCAGGGGCTTGCCGGTCTTCTCGTTGGTGACGTTGGCCGACAGGTAGTTGAAGTTGGCGCCCTTGAACTTGCGCCCCTCCTCGTAGCAGCCGTCGGTCGGGTGGCAGCCGCCGTCCTGCAGGCGGAGCAGCTCGGCGGAGCCCTCGTCGAACTCGTGGTTGCCGACCGAGGTGACGTCCAGGCCGAGCTTGTCCAGCGCCTCGATGGTGGGCTCGTCGTGGAACAGCGCCGAGGTCAGCGGGGAGGCGCCGACCAGGTCGCCGGCGGCGACGGTGATCGAGTCGTCGGCGGGGATGCGGGCCTGGCGCAGCGCGGTGGCCAGGTACTCGATGCCGCCGGCCGGGGTGCTGACCACCTGGCCGGTGGCCGGGTCGATCTCCCGGATGGTGCCGGAGGAACCGGCCGGGGGCTCCAGGTTGCCGTGCAGGTCGTTGATCGCCAGCAACTGGAGGTTGACGGTCTTGGGCTTCTTCGCGGTCGCGGCCTGCGCCGCGGACGGCACGGCGACCGTGCCGACGAGGCCGGCGGCGGCGACGACGGCCAGCGCCGACCGTCGGGTTCTGACGGAGAGCATGTAGGGGGTCCCCTGCACCTGTGAGAGCGCCCAGCTGTGGACAGGCCGACAGGCCCGGGCGCGCGAGACGAGTGTCGTTGCGCGAGTGCAGCCTAGAGTCAACGCGCGTAGCTGTCAGGCCCCTGGACGTAACGACAGGGTTACCTGCTGACGAATCGTCGCCGGACTTTCCCCGTCGCTCCGTCCCCGCACCACCGCCGGGCGGCCGCCGGCACCGGCGCGCGGGGCGGGCCCGGGGCGGGTCCGGGCGCCTCGCGACCGGGCTCAGACGCCCGGCTCGGCCGCCAACTGCCGGTCGGCCCGGACCCGTTCGGCCACCGCGTCCTCGGTCATCGCCCGGTCGGTGTAGACCAATGGGCGCTCCGCCTCGGTGATGATGTGCTTCACCACCTGGACGTTGCCGTTGACGTCCCAGACCGCGATGCCCGGCGAAAGTGTGGGGATGATCTCCACCGCCCAGCGGGGCAGACCCAGCACCCGGCCGGTGGCCCGCGCCTCCTCGGCCTTCTGCATGTAGATGGTCCGGGTGGAGGCCATCTTCAGGATCGCCGAGGCCTCCTTGGCCGCCGCGCCGTCCACCACGTCCGACAGGTGGTGGACCACGGCGACGAAGGACAGGCCGAGCCGGCGGCCGAACTTCAGCAGCCGCTGGAACAGCTGCGCCACGAAGGGGCTGTTGATGATGTGCCACGCCTCCTCGACCAGGAAGATCCGCTTCTTGCGGTCCGGCCTGATCCAGGTGTGCTCCAGCCAGACGCCGACGATCGCCATCAGGATCGGCATCGCGATCGAGTTGCGGTCGATGTGCGACAGGTCGAAGACGATCAGCGGCGCGTCCAGGTCGATGCCCTCGGTGGTCGACCCGTCGAACATGCCCCGCAGGTCACCGTCGACCAGCCGGTCCAGCACCAGCGCGACGTCCAGGCCCCAGGACTGCACCTCGTCCACGGCGACCCCCAGCGACTCCACCGAGGAGAGCTCGGGACTGCGCAGGGTGTCGATGATGTCGTCCAGCACCGGCTGGCGGTCCCGGACCGTCGCCACCACATGGGCGTGCGCGGCCTTCAGCGCGAAGCCGGCTCGCTCCTCCAGCCCCCGCCCCATCGCCACCTCGACGATGGTGCGCAGCAGCGACAGCTGCCCGGTCTGGGTGATCGCCGGGTCCAGCGGATTGAGCTTCACCCCGCCGTCCCGGGCGGCCATCGGGTCGAGCCGGATCGACTTTATGCCCAGCGCGTTGGCGATGAGGTTCCACTCGCCGACCCCGTCCTCGCCCTGCGCGTCCAGCACCACCACCTGCCGGTCCCGGAATCGCAGCTGGCGCAGCACGTACGTCTTCTCCAGCGCCGACTTGCCGTTGCCCGACTCCCCCAGCACCAGCCAGTGCGGGGCGGGCAGCTGCTGGCCGTACAGCTGGAACGGGTCGTACACGTACCCCTTGCCGCTGTACACCTCGCGCCCGATGATCACCCCGGAGTCGCCCAGCCCCGGCGCGGCGGTCGGCAGGTACACCGCCTGCGCCTGACCGGTCGAGGTGCGCACCGGCAGCCGGGTGGTCTCCACCTTCCCGAACATCAGGCTGGTGAACGCGTCGGTGAGGTTGCCGATCGCCATACGGGGGCCTCCAGATCAGTCGCTCGGCCGGGACCCGCTCAGCGGCGGATACCGGTGGCGAACGGCAGGGTGTTGACGAACGCGCGGTGGTGCTCGCGGTCGCACCACTCCAGCTTCAGGTAGCTCTTGCCCGCCGACGCCCGGATCGTCCGCTTGTCCCGGGCCAGCGCCTCCGGATTGCGCGAGGAGACCGTGATGTACCCGACCAGGTTGACGCCGGCCGCGCCGGACGCCAGGTCGTCACCGCGCTGGTCCACCCGGCCGGTGTGGGCCAGGTCGCGCGGGTCGACCGTGCGGTTCATCTTGGCGGCGCGACTGGCCTCCGCCTCGTCGTTGGTCTTCTCGGTGAGCATCCGCTCGATGGCGACGTCGGTGGGCTCCAGGTCCATCGTCACCGCCACCGTCCGGATCACGTCCGGGGTGTGCACCAGCAGCGGCGCCAGGAAGTTCACGCCGACCGGGGTCAGCGGCCACTCCTTGATCCAGGCGGTGGCGTGGCACCACGGTTCCCGGGTCGCCGACTCACGGGTCTTCGCCTGCAGGTACTGCTGGTGCGTGGCGTCCAGCTCGGCCGGCCAGGCGTTGCGCTTCGACATCGCCTGGATGTGGTCGATCGGGTGGTCCGGGTCGTACATCGAGTGCAGCAGCGAGGAGAGCCGGGCCTGGCCCAACGGCTGCCGCACCCGGATGTCCGCCTCCGCCAACCGCGCGCAGATGTCGGTCAGCTCGCGGGCCATCACCGCGGCCAGCCCCTCGTCGTCCCGGGCCCGCCGCCCCGACGAGCCCTTCCCGTCGGCGCTGCGCCCCATGGCGTGCGCCTCGGCCGCGAGGTCCCGGGTGTAGTGCATGCAGGCCACCAGGTACGCCCGGTGCTGCTCCGACGAGGTCGACACCATCGACTGCAACTGGTCGTACGAGTCCTTCAACCAGCGCGGCGCGTCCGTGTCGCCGCGCCGCTCCACGTCCTTGGCGTGCGCGTCCGGGTCGGCCGGCAGGGTCCGGGCGAGGATCTGCAGCCGGGTCACGAAGCCGTCCCCGTTCGCGACGTGCTTCAGCAGCGTGCCGAACCGGTCGACCAGCGCCTCCTGGTCCTCGGAGTCGCGCAGCCCGACACCCGGGCCCTCGATCTCGATCGCCGCCGTCACCGTGCGCCGCTCCAGGTGCATCAGCACCCCGACCTCGTCCGGCCCGAACGGCGCCGACAGCCAGCGCAGCCGCCCGACCCCGGGCGGCGGCCCGATCTCCACCTCACGGCCGTCCAGCCGCGTCCCCGCGTCGACCGCGTCCGACTTCCACACCGCCCGCCCGCTGCGGACCGTCCGCCGGTAGGTGCGGTTGATCTCCACCCACTTGTAGAACGTCCGGCGCCGGTACGGCACGTACACCGCCGCGATCGCCAGCGCGGGCAGACCGACCAGGCCGGCGATGCGCAACGGCAGGACCGGCATCAGCAGGCCCCAGAGCATGCCGAGGAAAGCGCCGAAGATGATCAGCACGATCTCGCCGGACTCCCGGTTCCGGCCGATCGGCGCGTTGGGGCGGGCCTTGCCGATCAGGTAGGTGCGGCGCTGGTGCACGTACGGCTGGGCGTACTGGCCGCCGTACTGGCCGAGCGGTTCGCTGCTCACTTACCCGTCACCCTCCCTTCGCTGGATTGCTGTCGCGGATCGGAACCGAGGACTGGGCCGGCGGCCCGGCCTGCGGCGGTGGCGCCGGCGTCCGGGCGGCGTGGGCCGCGATGCCGGGGGCGACCGAACCGCCGCCGGCGCCCCCGCCACCACCGCCCCCGCCGCCCGGCTGCGGGCCGCGGTCGCCGTGCGTGCTGATGCCCTGGCGCATGAAGTTCGCGGTCCCGTTGATCATCGCCGATCCGGCGGACACCGCGCTCGCCCGGGCGTGGCGCATGCTCATGATCTCGTCGCCGAAGCCCGGCACGAAGCGGTAGACGGCGGCGCTCGCGAAGATCGACAGGAAGAGGATCGCCAGCCCCGACAGCACCCGCGCGAAGTCGTCGCTCGCCCCCGCACCGGCCGACACCGCGCCGGCCAGCCCGAGGATGATCACGATGATCGGCTTCGCCAGGTCCACCGCCAGCATCACCCCCGCCCAGCGGCGCACGTGCTTCCACAGCTGCTTGTCCACCAGCCCCGCGTACACCGCCGTCCCCAGCAGCGCGCCCACGTACAGCATCGCCGCCCGGATCAGCAGCTCGATCCAGAGCACCGCCGCGGCCAGCACGGCCACCAGCGAGGTGATGATCAGGATCAGCGGCCCGCCGCCGATGTCACCCTTCTCCAGGGTGTCCGCGAACCCGCCCAGGTACGTCCCGGTGTCCGACTTCGTCCCCATCGCGATCGTCTTGGTCAGCCCGTCGGTCGCGCTCACCACCGTGTACAGGATCAACGGCGTGAACGCCGACGCCACCACGGTCAGCCAGAGGAACCCGATCGCCTCCGAGATCGCCGTCGTCAACGGCGCCCCGCGCACCGCCCGCTTGGTCACCGCGAGCAGCCAGAGCACCAGCGTGACGATCGTCGACGCGGCGAACACCACCGCGTACTGCTGCAGGAACGACGCGTTGGTGAAGTCCACCTCCGTCGTCCCGTCGATCGCCCCCGACAACTTCCGCACCACCCACGACGCCGCCTGCGCACACCCCTTCGCCAACGACCCCAACGGATCCGTCACCGACCCGACGGTCCCGCTCCCGGGGATCACCACGGCGCCGTTCGGGGCGCAGCCCGCGTCGCTACCGGGGATCGGGAGGTCCACCTTCTGGCAGGTGGCCGAGGGCGAGGGCGACGGGCTCCCGGTCGGGGACGGCTCGGCGAAGACGCGCTGAGCCATCAGCAGGGCGCCGAGCTGCAGCGTCGCCAGCGCGCCCGCCAGCGTGCCCGCGCGGCGGACGGCGGGCCGGGCGCCACGGCCGGGCCCGGCCCCCCGGCGCGCCGCGCGGCGGCCGGCGGTCGGGTCGACGGTCGGGTCAACCAGGTCAACGGGCATAGCGGAAACCCCCGAACTGCTGGACGGCGCCGGTGAGCTCCTCGGCGGTGGCGGCCTGTTCGTCGCCCGGCATGGGGGCGGGCCCCTGCCGGCTTGCGTAGTCCGTGAGCTTCCAGTCGCCGCCCGTCCAGCGCAGGCCCAGGGTGAGGGTGAACCAGCTCCCCACGACCGGCTGCACCGAGCGCTCGCCGGCGACACCGGTCAGGCCGGTGCACCAGACCTCGACCTTGGTCTCAGCGTCGGTGTAGCCGACCGACTTGGTGCCGACCGGGACGGTGCGGCTGACGAAGGTGAGGCCCTTGGGCGCACGGCCCTGGGCGTCCAGTCCGTAGCGGGCCACGGTGTCGCCGCTGAATCCCTGGTCCAGGCGGGACTGGAGGGTCTGGGCGGCGGAGGGGTCGGCGATGGTGGTGACGATGGTGTGGCGGGTGTCGGCGCGGAACATGTCGGCGGAGCCGATGGCCACTGCGTAGTTGGCTCCGGCGGACTGGGCGCCCTGGTCGGTGTGCGGGAAGCCGGCGGCGATGCCGTTGACGGTGGTGGTGACCGGCTGGTCGCCGCTCGGCGCGGGGCCCGCGCCCGAGGTGGTGGTGGGGGCGGCCGTGGCCCGGTCGGCGGAGCGGCCGGGGCCGGCGGCGGCCGGGTCGGGCTTGCCCCGGTTGGCGATGGAGATCGCCAGGACCAG
The DNA here is from genome assembly GCA_000719695.1 of Streptomyces sp. NRRL F-6131. GTDB lineage: Bacteria > Actinomycetota > Actinomycetes > Streptomycetales > Streptomycetaceae > Kitasatospora. Next base: position 3,239 of record JOHN01000046.1, on the reverse strand, counting down.
CAGGGTGACGACGAGCAAGACGGTCAGCAGGGTCCGCAGCGGACGCGCCTGACGGGCGCTCATCTGCGAGGAGGGCTGTTCGCCGACCGGCAGCCGCGTTCGGGTGTGCGGCTGGTCGTCGGACAACGGCACGGCGGCCCTCCTGGTGCGGGGAGCCGGGGGCGGCTCCGGGGCCCCTCCGGCCGTGGGCGGGCGCGGAGGGAAGGGGTGGTGGATGGATTCCCGGCGTGGCTCCGGGCATGCACGGACGCCCGGTCGGACGGTCCGACAGTCGGTCCGGCCGTTCGGACGGACGAACAGTCGGAGCGTCAGACGATCAGACGATCGGACAGGTCGAGCGGCACGGTTGCCGCGCTGTCCCGGCCGTCCGTTCTGCCCGTCCTACCCGTTCCGTCCGTTCCGCCCGTTCTGCCTGCTCGTCAGATCGCCATGCCGTACACAATGGTGAACAGAGTGCCAAGTGATCCAATGATGAACACGCCGGTCAGGCCGGCGATGATCAGCCCCTTGCCCTGTTCGGCGCCGAAGCTGTCACGCATCGCGGTGGCACCGATCCGCTGCTTGGCCGCACCCCAGACGGCGAGGCCGAGGCAGGCCAGGATCGCCACGGCCATGACGACCTCCACCATCACCCGGGCCTCCGAGCCGAGGCTCGCGAACGGGCCCCAGTCCGGGGCGATCCCGCCGATGATGGTGTCGATATTCGGCTTCTTTGGAGGGTCCTCGGCCAGGTGGCCGATCGCGATGCTGTGCACGCTGCTCTGGTTCATTTCCATCTCACCGCCCGATCAGGCAAATTCAAGGGCCCAGACCCCGCCCGCGCGAAGGGTCGGTACCTATTCTTGGCCAGATCTGATGTCGACTTGGCTACTTCTCGCGGATTGGTCGTGAGGCATCGGACACGTACGCGAGGATGTCCACCGTACGAAGGATAGCGCTCACTCTTTGTATCTCTGATGATTGCGGTGAGCAACGCCTTCCGGGACACTTCGACTGACGATTCGTCGGGATGGTGCTGATGGTACTCCGGAAGGGCGCTACGGCCGCCGCTGCTGCGGGAGTTGTCCTGGCCTGCTTCGTCGGGCTGGTGACGGTCGGGACGTATGCGGCGAGCGGGACGCCGCAGCAACAGGGCAATGCCGCCGGACTCTCCCCGGGCACCGTTCCGGCCGCCTTCCAGGGGCCGATCGAACAGTGGGGCCGACTGTGTCCCGATCTCTCTCCCCCGTTGCTCGCGGCGCAGTTGTACCAGGAAAGCGGTTTCGACCCGCGGGCCCGTTCCGGTGTGGGGGCGGAGGGATTGGCGCAGTTCATGCCGGCCACCTGGGCGACGTACGGCACGGACGGCAACAACGACGGCCGGAAGGACCCCTGGGACCCGCTGGACGCGATCGCCTCGGCGGCCACCTTCGACTGCGCGCTCGCCACCTACGTCGGCAAGGTCCCGGGCGACCGCCAGTCGAACATGCTGGCGGCCTACAACGCCGGGCCGGGCGCGGTGACGAAGTACCAGGGCGTCCCGCCGTACCGGGAGACCCAGGGGTACGTGCGGAACATCCTGGCGACGGCCCGCAGCTTCGCCGCCCCGGTGACGCCGGTGGAGGTGTCGGCGCAGTCGGCCGCCGCGATCTACTTCGCGCAGACCAAGCTCGGCACCCCGTACCTGTGGGGCGGCGAGGGGCTGCCCTCGCAGAACGGGCGGTTCGACTGCTCGGGTCTCACCCAGGCCGCGTACGAGAGCGTGGGCATCAACCTGCCCCGGGTCGCGAACGACCAGTGGTACGCGGGGCCGCACCCCTCCCGCGACCAGCTGCGGCCCGGCGACCTGGTGTTCTGGGCGACCGATCTGACGGATCCGCGCAGCATCCACCACGTGGGCATCTACGTCGGCGGCGGGTACATGATCAACGCCCCGCACACCGGTGCGGTGATCCGCTACGACAAGATCGACACCCGGGAGTACATCGGGGCCACCCGGGTGACCTCGGACGCCGCGTCGGCGCTGCCGACCCGCAACGCCGACGGCGGCGTGGTCGCCCCGAGCCGCCCCGCCGACCCCCCCGCACCCCCGACCTCGGCGCCGGCCGCGCCGAGCACCCCCGCCCCCGCGGCCCCGGCGGCACAGCCGGCCCCCGCGGCCCCGGTGATCCGGCCCACCGCGGGCGCCACCGCTCGCCCGACAGGTTCAGGTCAACTCCCCGCAAAGAACTGACCCCGGTCGCCCGCCCGGTGTGCGCGCGGTGTGGACGCTGAGTCAAGTTTCCATAACCGCGCGTTCCCGTGGAACGCTGTCCGTCGGTTATGACGTTGTGTCCGTCGGCTCCCCGTCAACCGCCCTGACCTGGGCGACGGCGGACGGGCCACGGCCGGAACGTTCCAGGTGCAGCGGACCAGAAGGAGGTGCGGCGTGTCGACGCCGCTTGCCGACACGACCAACCCCGACCTCGGACTGCTCTACGCCGTCAACGGTCTGGCCAAACACGCCCCGGCCCCACTGGACCACCTGGTCTCCTGGATCGGCGAGTACGGCATCCTGATCGGCCTCGCGCTGCTGGGCCTGACGGGCTGGCTGCAGGCCCGGCGGCGCCCCGACGCCCCGGTGGCGGTCGCCGGGCTGCTCTGGGCCCCGCTCTCGGTCGCCATCGCCGAGCTGGCCAACCTCCCGATCTCGGCGATCGTGGACCGCCCCCGGCCCTTCGTCGACCACCCCGACCTGGAGGTGCTGGTCGAGGGCAAGGCCGGCACCTACTCCTTCGTCAGCGACCACTCCACGATGTCGATGGGCATCGCGGTGGCACTCTTCCTGGTGAACCGACGGCTCGGCTGGATCGCCGGAGCACTGGCCCTGCTGCAGGGCTTCTGCCGGATGTACATGGGCGTCCACTACCCCACGGACGTGATCGGCGGCTTCGCGCTCGCGGTCGCCGTGGTGCTGCTGCTGGCACCGATCGCGATGGCCGTGCTCGTGCCGCTCTGCCACGCGCTGGCCCGCACCCCGCTCGCCCCGCTGATCCGCTCCGGCCGCCCGGCCGGACTCGGCGGCGAACGGAGCACCGGGCGCGGCGGCCGCGGACGGCGCGGCGGCGGGACCCGCGGCACGGTCCGCTCCGAGGAGCAGCCGCCCGAGTCCGACCTCGCCGCCTAGAAGACTGATGAAGATCTTGGTGTGATCCGGGCTGCCGCCTTCAGGCGGCAGCCCGGATCTGCCAGGTGGTGCCGTTGTGGGTGAGTCCGAGGTT
>JOHN01000045.1 GCA_000719695.1 Streptomyces sp. NRRL F-6131 | reverse complement strand
GGCCGGGGGAGCCCGGTGTGGGGGTCCTGGGGGAAGGAGGAGCGGACGGGAGGAGGAAGAGGAGGAGAAGGAGAAGAGGGGTGTCTAGTACGGCGCCCGGGTCGCCGCCTCCAGCAGCGCCCCGACCCTCGCGTGCGGCAGGTCCAGACAGCGCCCGATCGCGGCCAGCGCCTCCCGCTCCTGCGGCCGGTACCGGCCGTCGGCCAGGGCGATCGCCGCGCCCTGCAGCACCAGCCGCTCCCGGCCCGGCCGGGCCAGGTGCGGGGCCAGCGGCTCCAGCACCGCGTGCAGCTCCACCGCGAGGCCGCCGGACATCCCGTGCGCGTCGTACAGCTCGCCACCGAGTCCGGAGAGCGCGGCCAGCGCCGCCAGCACCTGCGCCTCGCCGCAGTCCTCGAACCCCGCGTCCCGGACGGCCGCGCAGGCCGCCTCGCGGGCCGCGCGGTGCGCGGTGCCGCCGGCCGCCAGCACGGCCAGCGCGACGGTGTACTGCGCGTCGCGCAGCATCCCGCCCAGGCGCACACAGGTGGGCTGCTCCAGGCTCTCCACCCCGAACCGGCCGTGGCAGCTGGTGCACTGCACGCTGCCGATCACCGGTCCGAGCGGAAGCACCGGGGTCCCCAGCAGCCGCAGCCACCGCCGGCCGTGCTGCCGGCGGTAGTTGCGGTCCCCGCCGCAGCCCGGGCAGAAGAAGTCACCGAGAACGTCAGTCCGCCACCGCGGGCGAACACCCCACATCCCTGTCACGGCGCCACTCCCCAGACATGGCAGGCGGCCTGCACAACGATGGGCAGGTCACGCGACCGGCCACCGGGCCGTCCCACCGACCCGGCCTACCGGTGGGACGATGTTGCCACGGGTTGCCGACACGTGTCAGTACCTCGAACGGCCCGATCCGCGAAAAAATGTGGCGCAGGCCACAGCCCGGGCGCCCCGGCCCGGTGGTCACCCCGTCCCGCCGGGGAAGCCGTCGGGGAACGCCGTCGGGCCGCCCCCGGAGGGACGGCCCGACCGCCTCGACCCGTACGAACTAACCGCGCTGCGCCCGGTTGACGGCGCTGATCATCGCCTTCAGCGAGGCCAGCACGGTGTTGCCGTCGATCCCGACGCCCCACAGCACCCGGCCGTCCACCGCGCACTCGACGTAGGCGGCGGCCTGGGCGTCGCCGCCCTCGCTCAGCGCGTGCTCGGCGTAGTCCAGCACCCGGACGTCCACGCCGATCTGCGCCAGCGCGTCCGCGAACGCGGAGACCGGGCCGTTGCCGGTACCGGCCAGGCTGACCGTCGCGCCGTCCACCACCGCGTGGGCGGTCAGCGCGTCCCGGCCGTCCTCGGTGGTCAGGGTGCGCGAACCCGTCAGCGAGATCCGGCCCCACGGGTTGCCCGTGGTCGGCAGGTACTCGTCCTCGAAGACCCGCCAGATCTCGTCCGGCGTGATCTCGCCGCCCTCGGCGTCGGTCTTGGCCTGGATGATCCGGGAGAACTCGATCTGCATCCGGCGCGGCAGGTCCAGCTTGTGGTCGTTCTTCAGGACGTACGCCACGCCGCCCTTGCCGGACTGACTGTTGACCCGGATGACCGCCTCGTAGGTGCGGCCGACGTCCTTCGGGTCGATCGGCAGGTAGGGCACGCCCCAGGTGTGCTCCTCGACCGGCACGCCCGCGGCGGCGGCGTCCGCCTCCAGGGCGTCGAAGCCCTTCTTGATCGCGTCCTGGTGCGAGCCGGAGAAGGAGGTGTACACCAGGTCACCGGCGTACGGGTGGCGCGGGTGCACCTCCATCTGGTTGCAGTACTCGGCGGTGCGGCGGACCTCGTCGATGTCCGAGAAGTCGATCTGCGGGTCGATGCCCTGCGAGAACAGGTTCATGCCCAGGGTCACCAGGTCGACGTTGCCGGTCCGCTCGCCCTGCCCGAACAGACAGCCCTCGATCCGGTCGGCGCCGGCCATGTAGGCCAGCTCGGCGGAGGCCACGGCGGTGCCCCGGTCGTTGTGCGGGTGCACCGACAGGCAGACGAACTCCCGGCGCGACAGGTGGCGCGACATCCACTCGAACTGGTCGGCCTGCACGTTCGGGGTGGCCCGCTCGATGGTGGCCGGCAGGTTCAGGATGATCTCGCGGCCCTCGCCCGGCTGCCAGACGTCCATCACCGCCTCGCAGACCTCCAGCGCGAAGTCCAGCTCGGTGTCGACGAAGATCTCCGGCGAGTACTGGTAGCCGAAGACGGTGTCCTCGCCCAGCAGCTTCTCGGCGTACTCCATGACCAGCCGGGTGCCGTCGGTGGCGATCGCCTTGGTGGCGGCCCGGTCGTTGCGGAACACCACCCGGCGGAACAGCGGCGCGGTCGCGTTGTACAGGTGCACGGTCGCCCGCGGCGCGCCGACCAGCGACTCGACGGTCTTCTCGATCAGCTCCTCGCGCGCCTGGGTCAGCACCGAGATGGTGACGTCCTCCGGGATCGCCCCCTCCTCGATCAGCGAGCGCACGAAGGCGTGGTCGGTGGCCCCGGACGACGGGAAGCCGACCTCGATCTCCTTGTAGCCCATCGCGACCAGCAGGTCGAACATCTTGCGCTTGCGGGCCGGGGACATCGGGTCGATCAGCGCCTGGTTGCCGTCCCGCAGGTCGGTGGAGAGCCAGCGCGGCGCCCGGGTGATCACCTTGTCCGGCCAGGTGCGGTCCGGCAGGTCGACGGCGCCGAACGGCAGGTAGCGGCCGTGGCGCATGCCGGACGGCCGCTGGCGCACCGAGGCGGCGGTGATCGGGGTCGGACGGTCGACGAAGGCGCGGGCGGCGGGGATGGACGCGGCGGAGCTCTGCTCGGTCATGGAGGTGACTCTCGGCTTCCTGTGATGCGTGGTGCGGACGGGTCGGGGTGGGATGGTCACCCGACTCGGCCGGCCTGCTGCCGCTCGCGACCCGCCCTTGGGTCGCCCGAATTCAGCGCGCAGCACAGTCCCCGCGGCGAGGGAAGCCGGCCCCTGGTGGACTACAGGCCCTCGACGCGGCAGCTAAGAAGAAGCAGCCCGATGCGCATGATGCGATCCAGCGTAACCCAGTGCCGCGCGACCCCGAAGCGGCCACGGCGGTCTTCCCACCCCTTGAGACGGCGCGCGACCCCGGCCGGGCGGCGCGCAATCCCGTCCGCGCCGGTGACAACACGTCATCAATGCCTCACTCTGGGCCACATGACAGCCGAACCGACGCTCTGCGCGATCGTTCCGCCGTACGTCCTGGACCGCCTCGCCGAGGACGGTCACGAGCCCGCCGCCCGCTCCCTCGCCCTCGACGCCGCGCACCGGGCCGCGCGGCTCACCGCCGCGCCGCCCCTCCGGGCCGCCGCCGCCGACCGGCTGGAGCGGGTGATCTCCGACGCCGGGCACCGCGAACGCCTGCCCGGCCGCACCGTCCGCCGGGAGGGCGAGGAGCCCGTCCCCGATCCGTCCGTCAACCACGCCTACGACGGCCTCGGCGCCACCTGGACGCTGTTCTCCACCGTCTACGGGCGGCACTCCATCGACGACGAGGGCCTGCGCCTGGACGCCACCGTCCACTACGGCCGGGACTACGACAACGCCTTCTGGGACGGCCAACGGATGGTGTTCGGCGACGGGGACGGCGAGGTGTTCGGCGACTTCACCGCCTGCATCGACGTCATCGGTCACGAACTCGCCCACGGGGTCACCCAGTTCACCGCCGGACTGGAGTACCGGGACCAGCCGGGCGCGCTCAACGAATCGGTCTCCGACGTCTTCGGCTCGCTGGTCAAGCAGTACGGGCTGCGGCAGGACGCCGCCGAGGCGGACTGGCTGATCGGCGCCGGCCTGCTCGCCCCCGGGGTGCAGGGCGTCGCCCTGCGCTCGATGAAGGAGCCCGGCACCGCGTACGACGACCCCCGGCTCGGCAAGGACCCGCAACCCGCGCACATGCGCGACTACGTGCGCACCGGCCAGGACAACGGCGGGGTGCACATCAACTCGGGCATCCCCAACCACGCCTTCTACCTGCTCGCCACCGCGCTCGGCGGTCCGGCCTGGGAGCGCGCGGGCCGGATCTGGTACGACGCGCTGACCGGCCGGCGGCTGCCCGCCGACGCCGACTTCACCGCCTTCGCCCGGGCCACCGTGGCCGCCGCGAAGGCCCGCTACCCGGAGCCGGAGGTCGCCGACACGGTGACCGCGTCCTGGGCGAAGGTCGGCATCAGTCCGACATGAGTGCAGCTTAGGTCAAGGTCCGGAAAAACCCCGGCAAACGCCATCCCTGGGTAGCACCATGGACACCATGCGTATCCAGGTGACCCGGACCGGCGGCCTCGCGGGACACGTCCGCCGCGCTGAGCTCGACACCACCGAGCGGGTGGACGCCCCGCACGTGCACGCGCTCGCCCGCGAGGCCGTCGCGGGCGGGCTGCGCGCGCCCTCGTACGGGGTGCCCGACGGCTTCCACTACGAGATCACCGTCGACGGGCGGACGGTGCACTGCGCGGACCCGAAGCTCACCGAGTCCCAGCGGGAGCTGGTCTCGCTGGTCCTGCGCGAAGGCGCCTGACCGGCGCCCCCGGCCCCTGCCGCTGCCCCTGCCCTGCCGGCCCCTGCCCCTGCCGGCCCCGACCCTGCCCACCGACCCCCGCCACCGGGCGGCGCCGGGCGGGCCTCAGAGCCAGCCGTCGAGGGAGGCCAGGAAGCCCGGGAGGTCGTCCCGGTGGATGGTGTGCCCCGCGCCGACGACCGTGCGGACCTCGTAGCCCAGGCCGCGCAGCGTCGCGGCGTCCTCGGGCCCGATCAGCCAGCTGTCGTCGGCCAGCTGCACCAGGGAGGGCACCGCCGGGGCGCCGGGCAGCACGGCCCGGTCCGCGAGGGCGGAGAGCGCCAGCGCGGTGTCCGGGTCCCAGAGGGCCAGGGTGGCCAGCTCGACCTCGACGTCCTCCGCGGCCCAGCGCGGGCTGACCGCGCCGAGCTGTTCCCGGGTGGCCGCCTTGAACTGGGCGAAGACGGCCGGGTCGAAGAGGCCCGGCCGGGCGAACTTCCAGGCCGGGTCGGAGTAGACGGCCCGGGCCGGCCGGAGCCGGTCCACCGCGTGCAGCAGGGTCAGGGCGCCGAGCGAGTGGCCGATCGCGAGGTCGGCGCCCTCCGGCAGGGTGTCCACCAGGTCCTCGGCGTACCGCTCGGGGCGGTAGCGGTCCACCGGGGTGGCGCCCTCGCCGCGCGGGCTGGCGCCGTGGCCGCGCAGGTCGACGGCGATCACCCGGTAGCCGCGCCCGGCGAGCGCCGGGCCAACCGACCGCCAGCTGCGGTGGTCGGACATGATCCCGTGGACCAGCAGCGCGACCCGGTCGCCGGCGCCCCACTCCCGCGTGTTCAGCTTCATCCCGCGCTCCCCCTCCGCCGTCCTGCCGCCCCGGTCGCCCCGGTCGTCCCGGCCGCTCCCGCCCCGCCGTGCTCAGAACCCGAGCTTGCGCAGCTGCTTCGGGTCCCGCTGCCAGTCCTTGGCGACCTTGACGTGCAGGTCCAGGTAGACCGGGGTGCCGAGCAGCGCCTCGATGTGCTTGCGGGCGGTGGTGCCGACGTGCTTGAGCCGGGCGCCCTTGGCGCCGATCACGATGGCCTTCTGGCTCTGCCGCTCGATGTACACGTTGGCGTGGATGTCGAGCAGCGGCCGGTCGGCCGGACGGCCCTCGCGCGGCAGCATCTCCTCGACCACGACGGCCAGCGAGTGCGGCAGCTCGTCGCGGACGCCCTCCAGCGCGGCCTCGCGGATCAGCTCGGCCACCATGATCTGCTCGGGCTCGTCGGTGAGGTCGCCGTCCGGGTAGAGCGGCATGCCCTCCGGCAGCAGCTTGGTGATCAGCTCGGCGACCAGGTCGACCTGCTTGTCGCCGACCGCCGAGACCGGGATGATCTCGGCCCACTCGATGCCCAGCTCGACGCCGAGCTGGTGGACGGCGATCAGCTGCTCGGCGAGCCGCTTGGAGTCGACGAGGTCGGTCTTGGTGACGATGGCGACCTTGGGGGTCTTCTTGATCTCGGCGAGTTCCTTGGCGATGAACTTGTCGCCGGGGCCGAGCTTCTGGTCGGCGGGCAGGCAGAAGCCGATCACGTCGACCTCGGCCCAGGTGCTGCGGACCAGGTCGTTGAGGCGCTCGCCGAGCAGGGTGCGCGGCTTGTGCAGGCCGGGGGTGTCCACCAGCACGAGCTGGGCGTCCGGGCGGTGCACGATGCCGCGAACGGTGTGCCGGGTGGTCTGCGGGCGGTCGGAGGTGATCGCGACCTTCGTCCCCACCAGAGCGTTGGTCAGGGTCGACTTGCCCGCGTTGGGCCGGCCGACGAAACACGCGAAGCCGGAGCGGTACGAGGAGGAAGGGGCACTCATGGGCCCCATTCTCCCTGATCACCCGCGAGGGGGCGGACACCGGCGTCCGGAGCGGTCATTTCTTCCCGCCGAACACCGCGCCGAGCCCCCAGCCCAGGACGAGCAGCAGGAAGGCGACCGAGCCCCAGAGCCAGAACGGCGAGCCGGTCTCCTGCCACTTGCCCATGCCCATCACGCCCAGCAGCAGTCCCGCGAAGAACGCGAACGGTCCCATCGCCCAGCCCCCTCACCGCGCCGAATCCCCACCCGTCCCCGGTGAGATTATCCGCCGGATCCTGGGGTTCCCGAACGCACGGGTGCCCGGGGCGCGCACCCCGGGCACCGACCGCGCCGCAGGCGCTCAGCGGGCCTCGACCGAGACGCGCAGCGCCCCGTCCGGACCGGCCAGCAGCAGCGGGGTGCCCGCGCCGCCGAGGTCGCGCACCGCCGCGAGGTCCGCCTCGGCGGGCTGCTCCGCCTCGGTCACCACGGCCGCCGCCTCGAGCGACTTCGCGCCGCTGGCCACCGCCATCGCCACCGCCGTCTGCACCGCGCTCAGCCGCAGCGAGTCCAGCGCGACCGTCCCGGCCACGTACGTCCGACCGGTCTCGTCACGCACCGCGGCCCCCTCCGGGACGCCGTTGCGGGCGCGGGCGGAGCGGGCCAGGGTGATGATCTTCTTGTCTTCGGGATCCAGCTCGACGATGTCACTCATGCCCAGGAGCATAGGCCCCGGCGGCACGGGTGCTCAGTGGCCGACCGGGTTGGGCGGACCGGGCCGGATCACCTTCACGAAGGTCTTGGGACCGGTCGGCAGGGCCTCCTCCTCCGCCGCACGCTTGCGCCAGTACGGGTTGTCGTGCGGCAGGTGAGCGCTGACCCGCCCGTACATCCCGAAGGTGGTGATCACCACGCCGAAGACGAACGCGAAGACCACGTTGTGGATCCCGAAGTTCAGGATGTTGGCGTCCGGCCGGTCGAGCACGATCAGCCCGTAGAACCCGGACAGCACGAACAGCACGCCGACGGCCATGTTCACGTTGGCCGCGACGTTGCCGCCGACGAACGCGGCGATCACCAGGATCCCGCCCACCACGACGGACAGGATGCTCAGCGCGCCGTTGGTGGACATCCCGGCGATCTCGTCGCCCTCGGTGGACAGGAAGCCCGGGTGGTCGGCCAGCCCCAGGCAGCCGAACACGATCAGGAAGACCCCGCCGAGCCCCGCCCCGATCCGCCAGACCAGCACCAGCCTGTGGTCGACGGGCAATTCGTCTTGCAGCTTCATGGCGACCTCCGACGTGGCCGTAGCGCCTCGCTGTTTCCTACCGGTCCGGGCCCCGCCTAGCTGTAGGGGTGGCTCCCCTGCATGTGCGGCACCTCGTGCATGTACAGCGACCCGCACTGCTGACAGCACCGGAGCCCGGTCCCCCACTCCTGCTCCGGCCGGGTCTCGGCCTCGACGGGCATGGTCCGGCCGCAGAGCGCCATGGCCGGATCCCCCTCCCGCACGACGTGCCAGACCTTCACCCCGCCCGCCGTCCCCTGCGGGCCGTACTCCGCGCGAAGTTGGTGAGTCATGCCTCCCATGGTCGCCCCGTACGCACCCGAGCGCTACTCGCCGCCCTCCCGGCCCGCCGCCCGGGCGGCGGGGACGGGCGCGGCGACGACGGAGCCGATGCGGTTGCGGCGGCCGGCCGAGCTCTCGGCGGTCAGGCGGATCGCGGTCAGGCCGCCCGGGACCTCCTCCGGCAGCGGGATCGCGCAGGACGAGCCGGGGATCGGCACCCGGCCCAGGTGCTTGGCCAGCAGACCGCCGACCGTCTCGACGTCCTCGTCCTCCAGCTCGATGCCGAACAGCTCGCCCAGGTCCTCGACCAGCAGCCGCGCGGTGATCCGGTAGGAGCCGTCCCCGAGGTCCTCCACCGGCGGGATCTCCCGGTCGTACTCGTCGGTGATCTCGCCGACGATCTCCTCCAGGATGTCCTCGATGGTGACCAGGCCGGCCGTGCCGCCGTACTCGTCGATCACGATCGCCACGTGCGAGCGCATCTTCTGCATCTCGCGCAGCAGATCGGTGACGGGCTTGGAGTCCGGGACGAAGACCGCCGGGCGCATCACGGCGCCGATCTCGTCGGACTCGGAGTCCCGGTTGATGTGGGTGCGGCGCACCAGGTCCTTGAGGTAGACGATGCCGACCACGTCGTCCTCGTTGTCACCGACCACCGGGATCCGCGAGAAGCCCGAGCGCAGCGCCAGGGTCAGCGCCTGGCGGACGGTCTTGTGCCGCTCGATCATCACCAGGTCGGTGCGCGGCACCATCACCTCGCGGACGATGGTGTCGCCCAGCTCGAAGACCGAGTGCACCATCCGGCGCTCCTCGTCCTCGATGACGTCGTTCTTCTCGGCCAGGTCGACCAGGGCCCGCAGCTCCGCCTCGGAGGCGAACGGACCCTCCTTGTAGCCCTTGCCGGGCGTCAGGGCGTTGCCGAGCAGGATCAGCAGTCGCGGGATCGGACCGAGGATCCGGGCCAGCGGCAGCAGCACGAAGGAGGCCGCGGTGGCGGTGGTGAGCGGGTGCTGGCGGCCGATCGTGCGCGGGGAGACCCCCACGGCCACGAAGGACACCAGCACCATCACGCCGAACGCCAGCAGCACGGCCTGCCAGGTCGTGTCGATGTTGCGCACGCACACCACGGTGACCAGGACGGACGCCGCCATCTCGCTGGCCACCCTGATCAGGGTGGCCAGGTTGAGGTAGCGGATCGGGTCGGAGGCCAGCGCCAGCAGCCGGGCCGAGCCCTTGCGCCCGGACCGGACCGCCTCCTCCGCCCGGAACCGGGAGACCCGGGAGATGCCCGCCTCGGCGCACGCGGCCAGCCAGCCGAGCACGACCAGCGCGACCGCGCCCAGGATGAAGCTCGTACTCTCACCACTCACAGGGGTTCGGGCTCCGCGCTCAGTGGGTGGTGGGGGCCGGGGAGATGCCGCCGAGGCCCCGTTCGGCCCGCCAGCCGTCGAGGATCGCCTTCTGGAGGCCGAACATCTCCTCCTCCTCGTCCGGCTCCTCGTGGTCGTAGCCGAGCACGTGCAGCACGCCGTGCACGGTGAGCAGCTGCAGCTCCTCGTCCATCGAGTGCTTGGACGGGGCCGCCTTGCCCTGCTGCTCGGCGACCTCGGGGCAGAGCACGATGTCGCCGAGCAGGCCCTGCGGCAGCTCCTCGCCCTCCTTGCCGGGGCGCAGCTCGTCCATCGGGAAGGACATCACGTCCGTGGGGCCCGGGAGGTCCATCCACTGGATGTGCAGCTCCTCCATCGCCGCCCCGTCCACGAGGATCACGGACAGTTCGGACTGCGGGTGGATCCGCATCTTGTCCAGGGCGTAGCGGGCGACGTCGAGGATGGACTCCTCGTCGGCGTCCCAACCGGACTCGTTGGCGATGTCGATCGACATGACGGGCTGGTTACTCAGCTTTCGGTGCGATGGGACTGACGGGGTGCGCGCGAGCCGCGCCGCTGGGCGGGCTTGACCGGGGGCCTGCGGTCCTCGGTCTCCTGGGCCTCCTGGCGGGCGTCCCAGCGCTCGTACGCGTCCACGATCCGGCCGACCAGCTTGTGGCGGACCACATCGGTGCTGGTGAGGACGGAGAAGTGGATGTCGGGCACGTCGACCAGGATCTCCTGGACGACCTTGAGTCCGCTGCGGGTGCCGCCCGGGAGGTCGATCTGGCTGGTGTCGCCGGTGACGACCACCCGGGAGTTGAACCCGAGGCGGGTGAGGAACATCTTCATCTGCTCGGGCGAGGTGTTCTGGGCCTCGTCGAGGATGATGAAGGCGTCGTTGAGGGTGCGGCCGCGCATGTAGGCGAGCGGCGCGACCTCGATGGTCCCGGCGGCCATCAGGCGCGGGATGGAGTCCGGGTCCATCATGTCGTGCAGCGCGTCGTACAGCGGCCGCAGGTACGGGTCGATCTTCTCGTAGAGGGTGCCGGGCAGGAACCCGAGCCGCTCCCCCGCCTCGACGGCCGGGCGGGTCAGGATGATCCGGTTGACCTCCTTGGCCTGGAGGGCCTGGACGGCCTTGGCCATCGCGAGGTAGGTCTTGCCGGTACCGGCCGGCCCGAGGCCGAAGACGATCGTGTGCTTGTCGATCGCGTCGACGTAGCGCTGCTGGTTCAGGGTCTTCGGACGGATCGTCCGGCCCCGGTTGGACAGGATGTTCGCGGTGAACACCTGCGACGGCGCCGGGCTGTCGGGGTCGTCCACGGCACTGCGGAGCATGGCGATGGAGCGCTCCACGGAGTCCTCCGTGAGGGGTTGGCCGGTGCGCAGCACCAGCATCATCTCGCTGAACAGCTGCTTGACGAGGGCGACCTCGGCACGTTCGCCGGTCGCGGTCACCTCGTTGCCCCGGACGTGGATGTCGGCACCGGGGAAGCCCTGCTCGATCACCCGCAGCAGCGAATCGGCGGCGCCGAGCAGGGTGACCATCGGATGCTTCTCGGGGATGACGATCCGGGCGCTGACGCGGCCGTCGTCGGCCGGTTCCGGGCGCGGCTGTCCGTTGGTACGGGTCTGCGATGTGTCACTCATAGGTCGGCGCTGGGGCCTGCCTCATCCCATCCGTGTCTCGTGTGCCGCTCGGGTCTCTCCGGGGCACCAGGGTACGCCGCGCACGTGATCGCCGCGGCGGGCGGCGGGGCCGCACCCGACGATGCTGAAGCAGATCGCCGGGCGGCGCGAGCGGTTTTCCACGCTGCTCACCGCGGCCCTGACGGGTGGGCGCCTCACTTGCGCCGGGGCGGTACTGGTACCCGGGCGAGGTCCTCGGCAAGCACGATCGGGCCGTCGAAGTGCTTGCGGGCGTCGGCCAGGTGCTGGCCGAGGTCGGGGTAGCGCTGGGAGAAGTGCGTCAGCACCAGGGTGCGCACGCCCGCCTCGGCGGCGACCTTGGCGGCCTGGCCGGCGGTGAGGTGGCCGTGGTCCTCGGCCAGCGCGACGTCGGCGTCGGCGAAGGTGGCCTCGACGACCAGCAGGTCGGCGCGGTCGGCGAGCTCGTGCACGCCCTCGCAGAGCCGGGTGTCCATGACGAAGGCGAACCGCTGGCCGGGCCGGGGCTCGCTGACCTCCTCCAGGGTGATCCGCCGGCCGTCCGTCTCGATCGCGCCCTGGTGCTGGAGCCGTCCGACGTCCGGCCCCGCGATGCCCAGGGCGGCCAGCCGTTCGGGCACCAGCCGGCGGCCGTCCGGCTCGCTCAGCCGGTAGCCGAAGGACTCCACCGGGTGCGAGAGCCGGACGGCCTCCAGCGCGAAGCGGGCGCCGGGCGCCGGCAGCGGGCCGGGCTCCTCGATCGGGCGGGGCCGCAGCACGGCCGTCTCGTGGAAGACGGTGGCGTACCGCAGCCGCTCGAAGTACACCTCTCCGGAGGCCGGGAAGTAGACGTCCACCGGGTGCGGGACCCGGTCCAGGTTGATCCGCTGGATCACCCCGGCGAGGCCCAGGCTGTGGTCGCCGTGGAAGTGCGTGACGGCGATCCGGGTGAGCTGGGTGGCCGACACCCCGGCGCGCAGCATCTGCCGCTGGGTGCCCTCGCCGGGGTCGAACAGCAGGCCCTCGCCGTCCCAGCGCAGCAGGTAGCCGTTGTGGTTGCGGTGCCGGGTCGGGACCTGGCTGGCGGTGCCGAGGACGACGAGTTCGCGCTGGGACATATCTAGACCATGCGCTCGGTCATCGGCATGCCGCCGAGCACGTGGACGTGGGCGTGGAAGACGGTCTGCCCCGCGCCGGCGCCGGTGTTGAAGATCAGCCGGTAGTCCTCGATGCCCTCGTCCGCGGCGACCCGGCCCGCCTCGGCGAGCAGCTCGCCGGCGATCTCCGGCTCGGCGGCGGCCAGCGCGGCCGCGTTCGGGTAGTGGGCGTGCGGGATCACCAGGACGTGCACCGGGGCCTTCGGCGCGATGTCGCGGAAGGCGAGGATCCGGTCGGTCTTGCGCACCACGGTGGCCGGGATCGCGCCCGCCACGATGGTGCAGAACAGGCAGTCGGGCTGCGGCTCGCCGGCCATCGGGATCTCCTCGCGGGGGTCGGTCGTGCGACGGTGCCGGTCCGGGTTCGGGCCGGGTCGTACGGCGGCATGCTAGCCGAGCGGCGCCGCCGCCCGTCGGTACTCGCGCAGGTGCTTCCACCGCACCACGCGCACCGCGAAGACCTCGCTCTCCTCGTCGAAGTCCTCGGTGATCAGCGCGACCGCGATGATCACGAAGCCGATCGCCCAGCGCTTGGTGAGCCGCCACAGGTGCGGGCGGGAGGCGTCCTTCGCGCGGATCACCCGCAGGGCCAGCAGGCCCTTGCCCACGCTGAAGCCGGCGAGCCGGGCGAGCAGCACCTGGTTGACGAAGGAGATGCCGAAACCGACCGCGAGCAGGGCACCGAAGTAGGCGCCGCCGCCGTGCTCGATCCCGGGCCCGGCGGCGGCCTTGGCGGCGAGGAAGCCCGGGACGACCGCGAGCAGGCAGTCCACGATCACGGCGGGGTAGCGGCGGAAGCCGCTCGCCTCCTTCGGCCGGGGCGGCAGCGGCGGCCGGGGGGCCTGCTGCGGGGCCCCCTGCTGCTGGTGCTGGTGCGGGTACTGCTGCGGGTACTGCGAGCCCTGCGGGTACTGCTGCGGGTACTGCGGGGCCTGCCCGTACGGCGGCTGCTGGAGCTGCTGGGGCGGGTACGCGTACTGCGGTGGGTGCGGCTGCTGCCCGTACTGCTGCGGAGCGTACGAGCCCGGTGGATACCCCTGCGCCATTTCCGTGTCCCCCGTCGGATGTCGGTGATCATGAACAGCCCCGCATCGTACCCGGCCGCCGACCTGTCCCCGACCTCCCCCGACCTGCCCCGGAGCGGGCGGGGCGACCGGTCCGGCCGCCCCGCCCGCCCCACGGCGCGCTACCGCTCCCAGGGCAGCTCCGGCGGCGTCTTCGCCGGCCGCTCGGCGAGCGCCGCCAGGGCGATCCGGACGCCCTCCGCCAGCTGCGGGTCCTCCCCCGCCGCCCAGGCGTGCGGCGGGAACGGCACCTCCACGTCCGGGTCCACCCCGTGGTTCTCCAGGCCCCAGCCGCGCTGCTCCGACCAGAACGCGTACTTCGGCTGGGTCACCAGCGTCCCGTCCACCAGTGAGTACCGGCTGTCGATGCCGATCACCCCGCCCCAGGTGCGGGTGCCGACCACCGGGCCGATCGCGAGCGCCTGGATCGCCGCGTTGACGATGTCCCCGTCCGAACCCGAGTACTCGTCGGCCAGCGCGACGACCGGCCCGCGCGGCGCGTCCTCGGGGTACGGGGAGGGGTTGGCGATGTCCCGGCCGACGCCCCAGCCGACGATCCGCCGGGCCAGCTTCTCGATCACCAGCTGCGAGGTGTGCCCGCCCCGGTTGCCCCGGATGTCGACGACCACGCCCTCCCGGGCCATCTCCGACCGCAGGTCGCGGTGGATCTGCGCCCAGCCGGTGGTCTGCATGTCGGGGATGTGCAGATAGCCGAGCCGGCCGTCGGACAGCTCGCGCACGGCGGCCCGCCGCCCCGCCACCCAGTCGTGGTAGCGCAGCGCCTCGTCGTCGGCGAGCGGGACGACCACCGGGTGGCGCTGGTCGGTGCCGTCCTTGCCGGCCACGGTCAGCTCCACCGGCTGCCCGGCGGTGCCCGCCAGCAGCGGCGCCGGACCGGTCACCGGGTCCACCGGGCGGCCGTTGACCGCCAGCACCGCGTCCCCGGGGCGGACGGCCGCGCCCGGCGCGGCCAGCGGCGAGTGCGCCCGCGGGTCGGAGGACTCCCCGGGCAGGATCCGCGCGATCCGCCACGCCTCGCCGTCCCTGACCAGGTCGGCGCCCAGCAGGCCCTGCCGGTGGGCCGGCGCGGTGTGCGGCCCGTGCGGCACCACGTACGCGTGCGAGGTGCCCAGCTCGCCGTGCACCTCCCAGAGCAGGTCCACCAGGTCGTCGTGGGAGCCGAGCCGCTCCACCAGCGGCCGGTAGCGGGCCAGCACCCCGGCCCAGTCCACCCCGTCCAGGTCGGGACGCCAGAAGTTGTCCCGCATCAGCCGGCCGTTCTCGTCGAACATCTGCCGCCACTCGGCCGCCGGGTCGACCGTCACCCGCAGCCGGTCCAGGTCGACGTCGATCTCGTCGTCCTCGCCGGCCGCCTTGTGGTCGGCCGGCAGGATCCGCAGCTCGCCCTCGTCCAGGACCGCCAGCCGGGTGCCGTCCCCGCTCACCGCGAACCCGTCCAGGCCGTCCACCAGCTGCTCCGCCCGGCGCTTGCGGAAGTCGAAGCGCTCCAGGGTGGGCCGCGGACGCTCGTCCTCCAGCGAGGCCGCCTCGTCGCCCAGCTCGCCGACCAGCGGGAGCCTGGTCCACAGCACCCCGTCCTTGGCGGCCCGCAGGCTGCCGAACCGGCCGCCCTCCACCGGGAAGGGCACGATCCGGTCGGCGATGCCGTCCAGGTCCACCCGGGTCGCCGGCGGCGCGTCGGCCCCGCCCTCCTCGCCGTCCGCCCGGCGGGCCTTCGGCTCGTCGTCCTCCCCGCCGACGGGCCGGCCGGCCCGGCGCGGCCCGAACGGCGACGGCGTGTCGGCGGCCAGCGTGATCAGGTACGGGCGGCAGCCGTTGGGGAACGACAGGTCGAAGACGTGCGAGTCGTACACCGGGTCGAAGCTGCGCACCGACAGGAACGCGAGGTGCCGGCCGTCCGCGGTGAACGCCGGGGAGGTGTCGACGAACCGCTGCGGGGTCGCCTCGGAGACCGTCCGGGTCGCCAGGTTGGCCAGCACGATCTGGCGCAGCGACCACGGCCCGAGGGCCGGCTGCGACCAGGCCAGCCAGGCCGAGTCCGGACTGAACGCCAGCCCGCTGACCTCGCCGTCGGTGCTGTGCGCCAGCTCGTGCACGGCGCCGTCGGCCAGCGTCACCAGCAGCACCCGGCCGTCGTGCGCGCCGACCGCCAGCTGCTTGCCGTCCGGCGAGACCAGCAGCGAACGGACCCGGCCCAGCCGCCCGCCGGCCAGTCGGCGGCGCTCCGCGCCGAGCACCGCGGGCGCGTACTCGATCGCGTCCTCGCCCTCGGCGTCGGTCACCCAGACCACGCCCTGCGCGGCGTCCTCGCCCGCCGCGCCCGGCACCACCCGGGCGAGGCGGCTCCGCACGCCGGGCGTCTCGTCCAGCACCCGGGCCGGGCCCTCCCGGTGGGTCAGCCAGTGCACGGTGCCGCGCACCACCACGGCCCCGGCCCGCCCGGTGCGGTCCGGGGCGGCGCCCTCCAGCCAGTACGCGGCGGACACCGGACGCGGACGGCGGCCGGTGCGCGGACCGGCCAGCCGGACGTCCGGGCGGCGCGGCTCGGCGCCGTCCAGGTCGTCCAGCAGCCACAGGTCACCGGCGCTGTGCCAGACGACCCGGGTGCCGTCGGTGGTGGCGTTGCGGGCGTAGAAGCCCTCCGGGGAGGTGCTGTGCCGCCGCAGGTCGGAGCCGTCCGGGAGGCTGGAGTACAGCGCGCCGACGCCCTCGTGGTCGGAGAGGAAGGCGATCCGCCCGCCGACCCAGAGCGGCGACTCGATGTTGCCCGCCAGCTCCTCGTGGACCCGCTCGAACCGCTCGGCGCCGATCCACAGCCGGCCGGTCCGACCGCCCCGGTACCGCTTCCACCAGGCCGGTTCGGTCCCGAACGCCGACACCAGCAGCACCCGGTCGCCGTCCGGTTCGAAGGCCAGCCCGCCGACCGGGCCGTACGGCAACCGCGTGGCCTCGCCGCCGTCCAGCGGCAGCGCGTGCGCCCAGGTGCGGCGCAGCGAGGCCTGCCCGGCGGCGGTGGTGGCGATCGGCCGGCCGTCGGCCGTCCAGCCGCGCAGCTGGGTCTGGGCGTCGCCCCAGTAGGTCAATCGCCGGGACGGGCCGCCGTCCACCGGGGCGACGTGCACCTCCGGGGCGCCGTCCCGGGTGGAGGTGAACGCCACGTGCCGGCCGTCCGGGGAGAACACCGGTCTGCGGACCGGACGGTGGTCGGCGGTCAGCCGCCAGGCCCGGCCACCGTCCAGCGGGGCGAGCCACACGTCGTCCTCGGCCACGAAGGTGATCAGGTCACCGTGCAGGTGCGGGTGGCGCAGGTAGGCGCCCTCGGGAGTGCTCCTGGATTCGCTCACACCGTCACCCTAGGCACCGGACCGGGGTGCGTGCCCGCACTTCGCGGAGCGCGAACCCCTACGGGGGACGCGCCGTCAGGCCCAGCGGCCGGTGCGGCCCAGCAGCAGCGCGCCGGCCGCCACACCGGCGGTGGAGGTGCGCAGCACCGACGGGCCGAGCCGGTAGGGCTTCGCGCCGGCCTCGGCGAACGCGGCCAGCTCCTCCGGGGAGACGCCGCCCTCCGGGCCGACCACCAGCACCACGTCCCCGCCCGTCGGCAGGGCGGCCCCGGCCAGCGGTTCGGCGCCCTCCTCGTGCAGGACGGCGGCGAACGCGGCGCCGGCCAGCACCGGGGCCAGTTGCCTGGTCGTCATCGCCTCGCGGACCTCGGGGAAGCGCAGCCGCCGGGACTGCTTGCCGGCCTCCCGCGCGGTGGCCCGCCACTTGGCGAGCGCCTTGGCGCCGCGCTCGCCCTTCCACTGGGTGATGCAGCGCGAGGCCGACCAGGGGATCACCACGTCCACGCCGACCTCGGTCATGGTCTCCACGGCCAGCTCGCCCCGGTCGCCCTTGGGCAGCGCCTGGACGACGACGATCCGCGGCGCCGGCTCGGGCTCGCGCCGCACCGCCGTCACCGTCACCTCGATCGCGTCCTTGCCGTGCACCGCCGCGACGGCGCCGTCCACGCCGAGGCCCAGCCCGTCCGCCAGGGTGACCGCCTCGCCCGGCTCCAGCCGCTTCACCGCGGCGGCGTGCCGGCCCTCCGGCCCGTCCAGCCGGACGGACGCGCCCGGTACGGCGGCGGCGATCCGCTCGGTGTCGACGACGAACACGGGCGCGGTCATGCGGGGAACCTCCGGGGTGGGAACGGGTGCGGGAACGGGAACGCGAAAGGGGTGCCGAGGAAGCCTCGACACCCCCGCGCGGGACGGCTACCGGCCGTTGAAGGCGTCCTTCAGCCGGGAGAACAGCCCCTGCTGCCCGGGCGCGAACTGGCCGGACGGCCGTTCCTCGCCGCGCAGCACCGCCAGGCGGCGCAGCAGCTCCTCCTGCTCGGCGTCGAGCTTGGTGGGCGTCTGCACCTCGACGTGCACTATCAGGTCACCGCGCCCGCCGCCGCGCAGATGGGTGATGCCCCGGCCGTGCAGCGGGATCGACTGGCCGGACTGGGTGCCGGGCCGGATGTCGACCTCCTCGACCCCGTCCAGGGTCTGCAGCGGCACCTGGGTGCCGAGCGAGGCCGCCGTCATCGGGATGGTCACGGTGCAGTGCAGGTCGTCGCCGCGCCGCTGGAACACCGTGTGGGTGGTCTCGGCGATCTCGACGTAGAGGTCGCCGGCCGGGCCGCCGCCGGGGCCGACCTCGCCCTCGCCGGCCAGCTGGATCCGGGTGCCGTTGTCGACACCGGCCGGGATCTTGACGGTCAGGGTGCGGCGGGCGCGGACCCGGCCGTCGCCGGCGCACTCCGGGCACGGGGTCGGCACGACGGTGCCGAAGCCCTGGCACTGCGGGCAGGGGCGGGAGGTCATGACCTGGCCCAGGAAGGACCGGGTGACCTGGGAGACCTCGCCCTTGCCGCGGCACATGTCACAGGTCTGCGCGGAGGTGCCGGGCGCGGCGCCCTCACCGCTGCAGGTGGTGCAGGTGACGGCGGTGTCGACCTGGAGTTCCTTGGTGGTGCCGAACGCGGCCTCCTCCAGGGTGATCTCCAGCCGGATCATGGCGTCCTGGCCGCGCCGGGTCCGCGAGCGCGGACCGCGCTGCCCGGAGGCGGCGCCGAAGAAGGCGTCCATGATGTCGGAGAAGCCGAAGCCCGCCGCGCCCGCGCCGAAGCCCGCCCCGGCCCCGCCGTTCGGCGAGAGCGGGTCGCCGCCGAGGTCGTAGACCTGACGCTTCTGCGGATCGGAGAGCACCTCGTAGGCGGCGTTGATCTCCTTGAACCGCTCCTGCGTCTTCGGGTCCGGGTTGACGTCCGGGTGCAGTTCGCGTGCCAGGCGCCGGAACGCCTTCTTGATCTCGTCCTGCCCCGCATCCCGTCGGACGCCGAGTACCGCGTAGTAGTCCGTGGCCACCAAATGCTCCGCTTTTTCCGCCTGTAAGAGTGCTTGCGACTTCGGGCGCCGTCAGCTGTCCGACGACGACCGTTCCTACGACTCGGCCAGGATCTGGCCCACGTACCGTGCCACCGCTCGCACCGCCCCCATTGTGCCCGGGTAGTCCATCCGGGTCGGACCGATCACACCCAGTTTGGCCACGCTCTCGTCGCCCGAACCGTAACCGACCGAGACGACCGAGGTGGAATTGAGCCCTTCGTAGGCATTCTCCCTGCCGATCCGGACCGTCATCCCCGCGTCCGCGGTCTCACCCAGGAGACGGAGCAGGACGACCTGTTCCTCCAGCGCCTCCAGCACCGGCTGGATGGTCAGCGGGAAGTCGTGGCCGAAGCGGGTCAGGTTGGCCGTACCGGCCAGCATGATCCGCTCCTCCCGTTGCTCGGCGAGCGTCTCGAAGAGCGTCGCCAGCACCGTCGACACGGTCGGCCGGTCGGTCGCCTCGAACAGCGCGGGCAGCTCCTCCAGCAGCCCCGGGACGTCCGGGAGCCGCTGGCCGGCGGCCCGCGCGTTGATCCGGCCCCGCAGGTCCGCCAGGACGGTCTCGCCGACCGTACCCGGGCAGTCCACCAACCGCTGCTCGACGCGGCCGGTGTTCATGATCAGCACCAGCATCACCTTGGCCGGGGCCAGCGCGACCAGCTCGATGTGCCGCACCGTGGAGCGGCTCAGCGAGGGGTACTGCACCACCGCGACCTGGCGGGTCAGCTGGGCGAGCAGCCGCACCGTGCGGGCGACCACGTCGTCGAGGTCGACCGCGCCGTCCAGGAAGTGCCGGATCGCCCGCCGCTCGGGCGCGCTCATCGGCTTGACCTCGGCCAGCTTGTCGACGAACAGCCGGTAGCCCTTGTCGGTGGGGATCCGCCCGGCGCTGGTGTGCGGCTGGTGGATGTAGCCCTCCTCCTCCAGCGCCGCCATGTCGTTGCGGACGGTGGCCGGGGAGACCCCGAGGTTGTGCCGCTCGACGAGGGCCTTGGAGCCGACCGGCTCCTCCGTCCCCACGTAGTCCTGGACGATCGCGCGAAGCACCGCGAGTTTGCGGTCGTCGAGCTGGCGGACCTCTCCGGCCATGGGCACGCACCTCCGTCTTCACGCGTTGTCCGTTGTGACACGCCGTTGTGGCATGTGTCCGTGTTTCGAGCTGTCCGGTCCGGCCCCGGAGGACCCGGCCCTGGCACTCTGAACACGCGAGTGCCAAAACCGTACCTGCCAGTGTAAGGCCCGGGTCCGACGGCAGGAACGGCCCGGCCGGGGTGATCCTGCCCGCAGTTCGCGGCGCGCGGGTGATGCCGCGGGACCCGGCCGGTGGCAGCATCGGAAGCGGACGGCGAACGGAGGAGCAGCGATGTCGAGCTCGGGCCAGCACACCCGCTTCGCCCCCGACCGCGGCCTGACCGGCCGCATGGTGGGGACGATGTTCCTGATCGGGCTGCTGTACGTCGGATTCACCGGCCTGCTGATCGTGCTGCTGCGCGGCGCCTGGCCGATCGTCGTACTGGTCTCCGGCGGCCTGTTCGTCGCCCAGTTCTGGTTCAGCGACCGGATCACCGAACGGGCGATGGGCGCCCACCGGGTCACCCCGGAGCAGTACCCGCAGCTGCACGGCGCCGTGGACCGGCTCTGCGCGCTCGCCGACATGCCCAAACCCCGGGTGGCGGTCGCCGACAACGACATGCCGAACGCCTTCGCCACCGGCCGCAACCCGCAGAACGCGGTGGTCTGCGTCACCACCGGCCTGCTGCGCCGGCTGGAGCCCGAGGAACTGGAGGGCGTGCTCGCCCACGAGCTGTCGCACGTCGCCCACCGGGACGTCGCCGTGATGACGGTGGCCGGCTTCCTCGGCGTCCTGGCCGGCGTGATGACCCGGATCGCCGTGTACGGCGGCTTCCTGGGCGGCGGGCGCAGCAACAACGACTCCAACGCCGCGATCGCCGCCCTGGTGATCCCCCTGGTGTCGATCGCCGTCTACGCGATCAGCTTCCTGCTGACCCGGTTGCTCTCCCGCTACCGGGAGCTGGCCGCCGACCGGGCCGCCGCCCAGCTCACCGGCCGGCCCAGCGCGCTGGCCTCGGCGCTCACCAAGGTGACCGGCCAGATCGCCGCCATCCCGACCCGGGACCTGCGGCAGTCGCAGGCCTACAACGCCTTCTACTTCGCTCCCGCGCTGAGCGCCCGGGAGGCCGCCACCCAGCTGTTCTCCACCCACCCGTCGCTGGAGCAGCGGCTGGCCCAGCTGGCGAGGATCTCCTCGGACCTCGGCCACTGACCCCTCCCCCGCCTCCCCGTCCGCCCTCCGACCGGAAGGACCGCCGTGGGCATCCTGGACACGCTGTTCGGCCGCACCAAGCCCGTGAAACCCGACCTCGACCAGCTGTTCGGGGTGCCGTCCGCCGCGCTGACCCTGGAGGCCGGAGCCGGCTTCCGGCCCACCGGACTCGGCTCGGTCTGCTTCGCCTCGGTCGAGGGCGGCGCCTTCGACGAGGTCGAACGGCAGGTCAGGGCCCTGCTCGACGCCGACACCGAGCGCGGCGGCGTCCCCGTCGAGGCGTCCAAGGACGGGTACGGCTACTCCTGGCTGCTCGCCCGGCACGCGCCGGAAGAGCTCCCGGAGCTGGTCAACGACCTGCACGCGGTCAACAGCGAACTGGAGGTGCACGGCTTCGGCCCGCAGCTGCTCTGCTCGCTGGTCGGCTTCCGCGACGCCGAGGGGCGCCGGCCGCTGGCCCTGGTCTACCTGTACAAGCGCGGCACCTTCTACCCGTTCGCGCCGATGCCCGGCGGCGGGGAGAAGCGCGACAGTCCGCTGGAGCTGGAGGTCAACGCGATGCTCGGCAACGACCTGCGGCTGGAGAAGGACCTCACCCGCTGGTTCCCGGTCTGGGGCGCGCCGGGGCTGTGAGCCCCGGGGCCGGTGAGCCCCGAGGCTCACAGCCCCGGCGCCGCTGCCGGCGGTCGCCTCCGCCCGGCCCCGGGTGCCGAGCCGCCGGCGCTGCGCCACGCCGCCGCCCTGCGCGCGCGACTCGCCGAGGTGCTGGCGATCAACACCTCGTACTACCTCGGCTGACCCCTCGTAGACTCCGGGGAATGCGCAGCCGCCAGTACGGACCCGACCTGACCCCGCCGTGGAAGAACCAGGCCCCCGCCCCCGAGGTGCCCGCCGAACGGGACCTCGTGGTCGAGGAGGCCGCGTCGGGCTACTGCGGGGCGGTGGTGCGCTGCGAGAAGACCGCCGAGGGCCTCACCGTCACCCTGGAGGACCGGTTCGGCAAGCACCGGGTCTTCCCGCTGGTCCCGCGCGGCTTCCTGCTGGAGGGCCGGGTCGTCACCCTGGTCCGGCCGACCGGGCCCGCCCCGGCCCGCGGCCCCGGCCGCACCGCGTCCGGCTCGGTCGCCGTCCCCGGCGCCCGGGCCCGGGTGGCCCGCGAGTCGCGGATCTACGTCGAGGGCCGGCACGACGCCGAACTGGTGGAGCGGGTGTGGGGGGACGACCTGCGGATCGAGGGCGTGGTCGTCGAGTACCTGGAGGGCGTCGACGACCTGCCCGCGATCGTCGCCGAGTTCGCCCCGGGCCCGGAGCGCCGCCTCGGCGTCCTGGTCGACCACCTGCTCCCGGGCACCAAGGAGCACCGCATCGCCGCCCGGGTCACCGGTCCCCACGTCCTGGTCGTCGGCCACCCCTACATCGACGTCTGGCAGGCCGTGAAGCCGTCCTCCGTGGGCATCCCGGCCTGGCCCGCCGTCCCCCGGGGCGAGGACTGGAAGACCGGTACCTGCCGCCGCCTCGGCTGGCCCGAGGACACCCCGGCGGCGTGGAAGCGCATCCTGTCGAAGGTGAACTCCTACCGGGACCTGGAGCCCGAGCTGCTGGGCCGTGTGGAGGAGCTGATCGACTTCGTCACGCCGCCGGGTCAGGAGTAGGGCTGGAACTCCGCGGTGTCGAGTGTGATGCCCAGCAGGTCCAGCGGGACCGGCTCGCCGAACTTGGTCGTCCGCTCGGCCACGTAGTCCGGCATGCCCGAGGCGCTCGCCGAGGTCGGCTCGGTCAGCAGTACGCAGACGCCCTTGATCGGGTCGACGATCAGGTACACGGGGATCCCGCCCTCCGCGTACAGTTCCCGCTTGGTCCGGTGGTCGCGGAACACGCTGGTCTTGGAGACCACCTCGACCACCAGGGTCACAGCAGGCGCAGGCAGAAGCCGACCGGATTCCTCGACCACCCCGCGTTCGAACACGACCAGGTCAGGCTGGGGCTCACTGACCGCACCGACGAAGGCCACGTCCTGTGTGGTCAGCGCGTTCCACCGGGCGTAGGGCGTCTGATGCTGGATGGCGCGGATGATGAGGTTGTGGACCATGTCCGGCCCTGCCATCATCACGATTTCCCCCCTGATGAGCTCGGCCTTGAAGCCTTCCGGGACCTCCAGGTTCTCGAAGATCCCAGTCATCCGGTCATCGATGGCGGTCATTTGCGCGCTCCCTCCGACGGCTGACACCACGTTAACGAGTCTCAGTCCACCAGGTCACGTACCACCCCGTCGGCCAGCAGGCGGCCCCGGAGGGTGAGGGCGGCGCGGCCGGCGGCCCAGGGCTCCGGGGCGAGGAGGCCGTCCGCGAGGGCGCGGGCGGCGGCCTCGCGGCCGGCGGCGGTGAGCAGGTCCAGGGGGACGCCCTCGGCGAGGCGCAGCTCCAGCAGGACGCGCTCGACCCGGCGGTCCTCGGCGGTGAGGCGCTCACGGCCCTGGGCGGGGGTGCGGCCCTCGGCGAGGGCGCGGGCGTAGGCGGCCGGGTGCTTGGCGTTCCACCAGCGGACGCCGCCGACGTGGCTGTGCGCGCCGGGGCCGGCGCCCCACCAGTCGCCGCCGGTCCAGTACAGCTCGTTGTGGCGGCAGCGGCCCTCGGGGGTGGTGGACCAGTTGGAGACCTCGTACCAGGTGTAGCCGGCCGCGCTGAGCGCCTCCTCGGCGATCAGGTAGCGGTCGGCGTGCACGTCGTCGTCGATCATCGGCAGTTCGCCGCGCCCGACCCGGGCGGCCAGCTTGGTGCCCTCCTCGACGATCAGCGAGTAGGCGGAGACGTGGTCGGGCCCGGCGCCGATCGCGGCGTCCAGGGACGCCCGCCAGTCGTCGTCGGACTCGCCGGGGGTGCCGTAGATGAGGTCCAGGTTGACGTGCTCGAAGCCCGCCGCCCGCGCCTCGGCGACGCAGGCCTCGGGCCGGCCCGGGGTGTGGTGGCGGTCGAGAAGCTGCAGCACGTGCGGACGGGCCGACTGCATGCCGAAGGAGATCCGGTTGTAGCCGCCGTCCCGCAGCTCGGCCAGGTACGCCGGGTCCACGGACTCCGGGTTGGCCTCGGTGGTCACCTCGGCGCCCTCGGCGAGCCCGAACTCCTCGCGGATCGCGGCGAGCATCTTCACCAGGTCGCGGGCCGGCAGCAGGGTCGGGGTGCCGCCGCCCAGGAAGACGGTGCGCACCGGCGGCGCGGCGTCGCCGAGCACCCGGCGGGCCAGCCGGACCTCGGCGACCACGTTGTCCGCGTAGGTCTCCTGCGAGGCGACCGTGCCGGAGGAGCGCAGCTCGGTGGCGGTGTAGGTGTTGAAGTCGCAGTAGCCGCAGCGGCTGGCGCAGTAGGGCACGTGCAGGTAGAAGCCGAACGGTCGCGGGCCCAGCCCGTCGAGGGCGTGCGCGGGCAGGGAACCGTCGGACGGCACCGGTTCGCCGTCGGGGAGTGCGGAGGGCATGACCCCATTGTCCCGTACGGCGCGCCGGAGTCGGCGGGCCGTACGGGACGGGAGGCAAGGAACAGGACGGGCGGTGCGGGGCGGGCGGTGCGGGGCGGCGGGCGGCTCAGGCCTCGTTGGCGCCCGAGTACATCGCGGTGACCGCGTCCGCGTAGGTCCGCTCCACCACCGGGCGCTTGATCTTCAGGCTCGGGGTGAGCTCGCCGTGCTCGACGTCCAGGTCGCGCGGCAGCAGGTGGAACCTCTTGATCGTCTGCCAGCGCTGCAGCGAGCCGTTCAGCCTCCGCACGAAGCCCTCGATCAGCTCGTGGGTCTGCGGGTCGGCGGTCACCTCGGCGTAGGACTTGCCGGCCATCCCGTGCTCGGCGGCCCACGGCATGATCACCGACTCGTCCAGGCCGATCAGCGCGGTGCAGAAGTTGCGGCCGTTGCCGATCACCAGGACGTTGCTGACGAACGGGCAGACCGCCTTGAACTTGCCCTCCACCTCGCTCGGCGCCACGTACTTGCCGCCGGAGGTCTTGAACAGGTCCTTCTTGCGGTCGGTGATCCGCAGGAAGCCGTCCGCGGACAGCTCGCCGATGTCCTCGGTGTGGAACCAGCCGTCCGACTCCAGCACCTCGGCGGTCTTCTCCGGCAGGTTGTGGTAGCCGCGCATCACGCCCGGGCCGCGGAGCAGGATCTCGCCGTCCTCGGCGATCCGCACCTCGGTGCCGGGCAGCGGACGGCCCACCGTGCCCACCCGGATGTCCTCGGCCCGGTTGACGCAGGAGCCGGCGCTGGTCTCGGAAAGGCCGTAGCCCTCCAGGATCGGCACGCCCGCGCCGACGAAGAAGTAGCCGATCTCGGGCGCCAGCGCCGCGCTGCCGGACACCGCCCCGCGCAGCCGCCCGCCGAACGCGGCCCGGATCTTCGCGTACACCAGCCGGTCGGCGATCGCGTGCTTGAGCCGCAGCGCCGCCGGGGCGGTGCCGACGCCGGTCGCCACCCGGCTCTCCTGGACCGCCCGGGCGTGGTCGCGGGCGGTGCGGGCCGCCCACTGGAAGATCTTGTACTTGGCGCCGCCCTCGGCGCGGGCCTTGCCGGCGATGCCGTTGTAGACCTTCTCGAAGATCCGCGGCGCCGAGGCCATGACGGTCGGCCGGATCACCGGGAGGTTGTGGATGATCCGGTCCACCCGGCCGTCCAGCGCCATCACGTGCCCGGTGGCGATCTGCCCGGAGATCAGCGTCTTGCCGAAGACGTGCGACAGCGGCAGCCACATGAACTGCACGTCGTCGGCGGCCAGCAGCCCGCTCGCCTCCTGGGCCCGGCCCTCGTACGCCCAGCAGTCGTGGACCAGCCGCACGCCCTTGGGGCGGCCGGTGGTGCCGGAGGTGTAGATCAGGGTGGCCAGCTGCTCCTTGTCGAGCGCGGCGACGGCCTTGTCGACCGCGTCCGGGTGCTCGGCCAGGTGCGCGGCGCCGAGCCGCTCCAGCTCGGCGAGGGTGATCACCCGCAGCCGGCCGGCCTCGGGCGCCCCGCCGGGCGCGTCGAAGAGGATCACCGTCTCCAGCGCGGGCAGCCGGTCCAGCTCGGCGACCACCTTGTCCAGCTGGGCGGCGTTCTCGGCGAACATCGCCCGGGAGCCGGAGTCGGAGAGGATGAACGCGGTCTCGTCGGCGTTGGTGCTCGGGTAGACGGCCGTGGTGGCCGCGCCCGCGCACATGTTGCCGAGGTCCGCGAGGACCCACTCCAGGCGGGTGGAGGAGGCCAGCGCGACCCGGTCCTCGGCCTCGATGCCCAGCGACAGCAGCCCGGCCGCCACCGCGTACACCCGGGACGCGGCCTGCGCCCAGGTCATCGACCGCCACTGCTCGGCGCCGGGGGTGCTGTCCGCCGCGTGCTCGTCCACCGGAACGGGATAGCGGTAGGCCTCACCGCCGGGGGTCAGCGCGACCCGCTCCTGGAACAGGTGGGCGACGGAGGTCGGGCGCCCGGCGACGAGGTCGGTACGGCCGGAGTCGATCAGGGACTGCGCGGAACTCAACGAGGACCTCCGGGGGCGGGTGGCCGTCTGAGGGATCTGGAGGACGGGTCTGCGGCTGGGACCGGCGCCGCGGAGGTGACGCGCGGCGGCCGTGGGGGCGGTCGCCGGCCCTCCTGGGAAAACCGGGCCGGTACCAGTGAGTAACAAGAGGGCTTTCAGCAGCCTAGGGGGAAACCGGTCATTCCGTAAGGGGGCGGGCCGAGCTGGCACCCTCTCGAACCACCGGTGCACGGCACCACCCCGCCCCCCGGAACGTTCGGCAAAGGGCTGGACAAAGATCCGGCTCGCTTGCCCGGAATCTGCTGTACGAGGCCCCCGAACAACGAGAATTGGGATGCCAAAGCCGCCGCCGACGACAAGAGTGAGCCAGTGCTGATCAGACTGCTCGGGGCGTACCTCCGCCCCTATACCCGACCGATCACCCTGCTGGTGCTCCTCCAGCTGGTCTCCACCCTCGGGCTGCTCTACCTGCCCACCCTCAACGCCGACATCATCGACAGCGGCGTGATCAAGGGGGACACCGGCTACATCCTGCGGGTGGGCGCCGTGATGATCGGCGTCACCGTCCTCCAGACCCTCTGTTCGATCTGCGCCGTCTACTACGGCGCGCGCACCGCCATGGCCGTCGGCCGCGACATCCGCGCCGCCGTCTTCGACCGCGTCCAGGGCTTCTCGGCCCGCGAGGTCGGCCAGTTCGGCGCGCCCTCCCTCATCACCCGCACCACCAACGACGTCCAGCAGGTCCAGATGCTGGTCCTGATGTCGTTCACCATGATGGTCGCGGCGCCGATCATGTGCGTCGGCGGCATCATCATGGCCCTCAACCAGGACGTGCCGCTCTCCGGCCTGCTGCTGGCGGTCGTCCCCGCCCTCGGCATCGTCGTCGCCGCCCTCGTCCGCCAGCTGCGCCCCCGCTTCCGCAGCATGCAGGAGAAGATCGACACCGTGAACCGGGTGCTGCGCGAGCAGATCACCGGCATCCGGGTGATCCGCGCCTTCGTCAAGGACGACCACGAGCAGAACCGGTTCGGCGACGCCAACGAGGACCTCACCGGCGTCTCACTGCAGGTCGGCAAGCTGATGGCCTACCTGTTCCCGAGCGTGATGCTCGTCGTCAACGTCTCCAGCGTCGCCGTCCTCTGGTTCGGCGCCCACCGGATCAACAGCGGCGAGATGGAGATCGGCGCGCTCACCGCGTTCCTCTCCTACCTGCTGCAGATCCTGATGAGCGTCATGATGGCCACCTTCATGTTCATGATGGTGCCCCGCGCCGAGGTCTGCGCCGAACGCATCCAGGAGGTGCTCGGCACCGACTCCAGCGTCGTGCCGCCCACCGCCCCCGTCACCGAGGTGCCGCGCCGCGGCCACCTCGAACTGCGCGAGGTCGACTTCCGCTACCCCGGCGCCGAGGCCTCGGTGCTGCGCGGCATCGACATCACCGCCCGCCCCGGCGAGACCACCGCCGTCATCGGCTCCACCGGCAGCGGCAAGTCCACCCTGCTCGGCCTCGTCCCCCGGCTCTTCGACGTCACCTCCGGCCAGGTCCTGCTCGGCGGCGTCGACGTCCGCGAACTCGACCCCGGGGCCGTCTCCGACAGCGTCGGACTCGTCCCGCAGAAGCCCTACCTGTTCTCCGGCACCGTCGCCAGCAACCTCCGCTACGGCCGGCCCGACGCCACCGACGAGGAACTCTGGCACGCGCTGGAGATCGCCCAGGCCAAGGACTTCGTCGAGCAGCTCCCCGAGGGCCTCGACGCGCCCATCGCCCAGGGCGGCGGCAACGTCTCCGGCGGCCAGCGCCAGCGCCTGGCCATCGCCCGCACCCTGGTGCGCCGGCCCGACATCTACCTCTTCGACGACTCCTTCTCCGCACTCGACTACGCCACCGACGCCAAGCTGCGCAAGGCGCTCGCCCGGGAGACCACCTCCGCGACGGTCGTCATCGTCGCCCAGCGCGTCTCCACCATCCGCGACGCCGACCGGATCATCGTCCTGGACGAGGGCGCCGTCGTCGGCACCGGCACCCACCGCGAGCTCATGGCCGACAACCCGACGTACCGGGAGATCGTGCTCTCCCAGCTCACCGAGCAGGAGGCGGCGTGACCAGCCCCGACAGGCCCTCCCCCGGGTTCGACAAGGCGCCCGGCGGGCGGCCGGGCGGACCGGGCTTCGACAAGGCACCGGGCGGACGCCCCGGCGGACCGGGCGGACCGGGTGGACCGGGTGGACCGGGACGCCCCGGCGGGCCCGGCGGACCCGGCGGACCCGGCGGACCCGGCGCTCCGGGCGGCGACTCGCAGGCCGCCGCCGCCCGCCGCGGCCCGGCCGGACCCGGCCGCTTCATGGGCGGTCAGGGCGCCGAGAAGTCCATGGACTTCAAGACCTCCGGCAAGCGGCTGCTCAAACTGCTCCGCCCCGAACGCGCCCTCATCGCCGGCGTCCTCGCCCTCGGCGTCCTCAGCATCGGCGCCGCCATCGTCGGCCCCAAGATCCTCGGCCACGCCACCGACCTCATCTTCGCCGGCGTGGTCAGCTCCCGCTTCCCCGCCGACGCCTCGAAACAGCAGATCGTCGACGCCATGCGCGGCCGCGGCGACGGCGACCTCGCCAACCTGATCTCCTCCGTCGACTTCACCCCCGGCCAGGGCATGGACTTCGACGCCATCGGCAGCGTCCTGCTCTGGGTCCTCGCCATCTACGTGGCCTCCGCCGTCTTCGGCGTCGTCCAGGGCCGCCTCGCCGCCCGCGCCATCCAGCGCGTCGGCTACCGACTGCGCCAGGACACCGAGGCCAAGCTCGCCCGTCTCCCGCTCAGCTACTTCGACAAGCAGCCCCGCGGCGAGGTCCTCAGCCGCGTCACCAACGACATCGACAACATCAGCCAGACCATGCAGCAGACCACCGGCCAGGTGATCAACTCGCTGCTCACCGTCGTCGGCGTGCTCGCCATGATGTTCTGGATCTCCTGGCTGCTCGCCCTCATCGCGCTGATCGCCGTCCCGCTCTCCGTCGTCGTCGCCACCCGCGTCGGCAAGCGCGCCCAGCCCCAGTTCGTCCAGCAGTGGCGCTCCACCGGGCAGCTCAACGCGCACATCGAGGAGATGTACACCGGCCACACCCTGGTCAAGGTCTTCGGCCGGCAGAAGGAGTCCGCCGAAACCTTCCGCGAGCACAACGAGGCCCTCTACGCCTCCAGCTTCAAGGCCCAGTTCATCTCCGGCATCATCCAGCCCGCGATGATGCTCATCGGCAACCTCCAGTACGTGCTCATCGCCGTCGTCGGCGGCCTGCGGGTGGCCGGCGGCGCCCTGACCATCGGCGACGTCCAGGCCTTCATCCAGTACTCCCGGCAGTTCAGCCAGCCGCTCACCCAGGTCGCCAGCATGGCCAACCTGGTGCAGTCCGGCGTCGCCTCCGCCGAGCGCGTCTTCGAACTCCTCGACTCGGCCGAGCAGACCCCCGAACCGGCCATGCCCGAACGGCCCGACACCCTGCGCGGCCGGGTCGTCTTCCAGGACGTCGCCTTCCGCTACGACCCCGACAAGCCGCTCATCGACGACCTCTCGCTCAAGGTCGAACCCGGCCAGACCGTCGCCATCGTCGGCCCCACCGGCGCCGGCAAGACCACCATGGTCAACCTGCTGATGCGGTTCTACGAAGTCAGCTCCGGACGGATCACCCTCGACGGCGTCGACATCGCCGCCATGTCCCGCGAGGACCTGCGCTCCGGCATCGGCATGGTCCTCCAGGACACCTGGCTGTTCGGCGGCAGCATCGCCGACAACATCGCCTACGGCGCCGTCGGAGCCACCCGCGACCAGGTCGTCGAAGCCGCCCGGGCCGCCCACGTCGACCGCTTCGTGCGCACCCTGCCCGACGGCTACGACACCGTCATCGACGACGAGGGCACCGGCGTCAGCGCCGGCGAGAAGCAGCTCATCACCATCGCCCGCGCCTTCCTCGCCCAACCGTCGATCCTGGTCCTCGACGAGGCCACCAGCTCCGTCGACACCCGCACCGAGGTGCTCATCCAGCGGGCCATGGCCCGGCTGCGCACCGGCCGCACCAGCTTCGTGATCGCCCACCGGCTCTCCACCATCCGGGACGCCGACGTGATCCTCGTGATGGAGAACGGCTCCATCGTCGAACAGGGCGGCCACGACGAACTGATCGCCGCCGACGGGGCCTACGCCCGGCTCTACAAGGCGCAGTTCGCCGAGGCGGTGGCCGAGGTCGAATAGCCCTCCGCGCGCTCCCGCGCCCGGGTCGGACAACCCGCGGCGCGATCCCGCGCCCACCCGGTGAACCCCGCGGGCCCGGGGCGGCCCGGCCCCACGGCCGGTCCCGCCCCGGGCCCGCGCACGTCAGGGACCCGGCCGCCCGGCCGGGCCGACCCGCCGGGCGCTACCGTAGGGCCCGTGAGTGACGACCCGTCGGCGGCGACCGCCGCACCCGCTCCCGGCAGCACCCAGCCGACCGACCCGACCACCCCGGACGCGCCGGACGCCCCGGACGCGCCGGACGCCCCGGACGCCTTCGAGGCCAACCGGCGCTACCTCGGCTCCGTCGCCTACCGGATGCTCGGCTCCTTCACCGACGCCGAGGACGTCCTCCAGGAGGCCTGGCTGCGCTGGCGGGCCGCCGACCGCGGCACCGTCGCCGACCCCCGCGCCTACCTCACCACCGTCGTCACCCGCCTCTGCTACGACCAGCTCGGCTCCGCCCGGGCCCGCCGCGAGTCCTACTTCGGCGAATGGCTGCCCGAACCGTCCGTCTCCTACCAGAGCGGCCCCGCCTCCCCCGCCGAGATCGCCGAACTCGGCGAATCCGTCTCGCTGGCCCTGCTCGCCGTCCTCGAACAGCTCACCCCCGCCGAACGCGCCGCCTTCGTCCTCCACGACGTCTTCGCCGTCGGCTTCGACGAGATCGCCGCCTCCCTCGACCGCAGCCCCGACGCCGCCCGCCAGCTCGCCTCCCGCGCCCGCCGCCGGGTCAAGGACGGCGGCCGCCGGGCCACCGCCGACCCCGCCGAGCACCGGCAGGCCGTCGAGGCCTTCGCCGCCGCCACCGCCCGCGGCGACATCGAGGGCCTGCTCGCCGTCCTCGACCCCGAGGTGGTCTGGCACTCCGACGGCGGCGGCCTCGTCACCGCCGGCGCCCGCCCGGTGCTCGGCGCGGACAAGGTCTCCCGGCTCGTCGCCGGCATGGTCGCCAAGTGGGGCACCCCCGACACCGTCATCGAGTTCGCCCTGGTCAACGGCGAACCCGGCCTGGTCTGGTACCAGCAGCCTGGCGTCGTCGGCGGCGTGCTCGGCTTCACCGTCGCCGACGGCCGGATCACCTCCGCGTACACCGTGGTCAACCCGGAGAAGCTCACCCACCTCAACCCGCCCGCCGACCCCACGGCAGTGTGACGCAGGTCACCGTCACACTCCGACGGGCTCCGTCGTCCCCCTTCCGAACACGCGGAGAGCGTTCCCCGGCCACCCCGGGGACGCCGCGAGAGGACGCCACCGACGGCGCCACGAAGGAGCGGGACGACATGACCGAGAAGCAGATCGTCGTACTGGGTGCCGGCTACGCGGGCCTCGCCGCAGCGACCCGCGCCGGCAAGCGCGGCCGGGTCACCCTGATCGCCCCCGAGGCCCGCCTCCTGCACCGCATCCGCCAGCACGAGACCGCCGCCGGCCTCCCCGAGAACCGGCCCGCCCTCACCGAGGTGCTGCGCGGGCGCGACGTCCGCCACATCGCCGCCCGCGCCACCGAACTCGACCTCGCCGGCCGCAAGGTCCTCCTCGACAACGGCGACACCCTCGCCTACGACACCCTCGTCTACGCCCTCGGCAGCCGCACCGCCCGGCTCGGCGTCCCCGGCGCCGACGAGCACGCCTACAGCGCCGAACAGGCCGCCGAGGTCGCCGAACGGCTGCGCACCGCCGACCGCCCCGGCACCGTCGCCGTCGTCGGCGGCGGCGCCACCGGCATCGAACTCGCCGCCGAACTCGCCGAGGCCCACCCCCGCTGGACCGTGCGGCTGGTCGCCGCCGACCGGGTCGGCGGCTGGTTCTCGGCCAAGGGCCACGACCACGTCCACCGGGTGCTGCGCGGCCTCGGCGTCGGGATCGACGAGCACAGCGCCGTCACCGCCGTCGACGCCGAGGGCCTCACCACCACCGCCGGCCGGATCCCCGCCGACCTGGTCGTCTGGGCCGCCTCGATGGAACCGCACCCGCTCGCCGCCGAGGCCGGCCTCGCCGTCAACCCGGCCGGCCGGGCGATCGTCGACGACCACCTGCGGTCGGTCTCGCACCCCGAGGTGCACGTCATCGGCGACGCCGCCGAGGTCACCGTCCCCGGCACCGGCACCCTGCGGATGGGCTGCGCCACCGCCCTGCCGCAGGGCCAGTACGTGGGCAAGCTGCTCGCCGGGCGCACCGCCAAGCCCTTCGCCTTCCGGTACGTCGTGCAGTGCCTGAGCCTCGGGCGGCGCGACGGGCTGGTCCAGCTGATCCACGGCGACGACTCGATGCGGCCGGGCGCGCTCACCGGCCGGACCGGGCGGCTGATCAAGGCGGCGATCATCAAGAGCGTCGTGATGTCGCTGCGCTGAGCGACCCGCCGGCGGGGCGGCCGTACGCGCGAGGGGCCCGGGACGCGGTGTGCGTCCCGGGCCCCTCGCGGTGGCGCCGTGGCCACGGCTCCGCCGTGGCCACCACTCCCGCGCGGTTACTTCTTCTCGCCCTTGGGGGCCTCGGCGTCGGTGGACAGCGCGGCGATGAAGGCCTCCTGGGGAACCTCCACCCGGCCGACCATCTTCATCCGCTTCTTGCCCTCCTTCTGCTTCTCGAGCAGCTTCCGCTTGCGGGAGATGTCACCGCCGTAGCACTTGGCGAGGACGTCCTTGCGGATCGCGCGGACCGTCTCACGGGCGATCACCCGCGAGCCGATCGCCGCCTGGATCGGCACCTCGAACTGCTGGCGCGGGATCAGCTTCTGCAGCTTGCCGGCCATCATGACGCCGTAGCTGTAGGCCTTGTCCTTGTGCACGATCGCGGAGAACGCGTCCACCGCGTCGCCGTGCAGCAGGATGTCGACCTTCACCAGGCTCGCGCTCTGCTCGCCGATGGGCTCGTAGTCGAGCGAGGCGTAGCCGCGGGTCTTGGACTTCAGCTGGTCGAAGAAGTCGAAGACGATCTCGGCCAGCGGGAGGGTGTAGCGCAGCTCGACCCGGTCCTCGGACAGGTAGTCCATGCCCTGGAGGTTGCCGCGGCGGGACTGGCAGAGCTCCATGATCGCGCCGACGAACTCGTTCGGCGCCAGGATGGTGCCGCGCACGACCGGCTCGTACACCTCGGCGATCTTGCCGGTGGGGAACTCGCTCGGGTTGGTGACGGTGTGCTCGGTGCCGTCCTCCATGATCACCCGGTAGACCACGTTCGGGGCGGTGGAGATCAGGTCGAGGTTGAACTCGCGCTCCAGGCGCTCCCGGATGATCTCCAGGTGCAGCAGGCCGAGGAAGCCGCAGCGGTAGCCGAAGCCGAGCGCGACCGAGGTCTCCGGCTCGTACACCAGCGCCGCGTCGTTCAGCCGCAGCTTGTCGAGCGCGTCGCGCAGCAGCGGGTAGTCCGAGCCGTCCAGCGGGTACAGACCGGAGAACACCATCGGACGCGGGTCCTTGTAGCCGCCCAGCGCCTCGGTCGCACCCTTGTGCATCGAGGTGATGGTGTCACCGACCTTGGACTGCCGGACGTCCTTCACGCCGGTGATGATGTAGCCCACCTCGCCGACGCCCAGGCCGTCCGCGACCTTGGGCTCCGGCGAGATGACGCCGATCTCCAGCAGCTCGTGGGTCGCGCCGGTCGACATCATCGCGATCCGCTCACGCTTGGTGAGCTGGCCGTCGACGACACGGACGTAGGTGACCACGCCGCGGTACGAGTCGTAGACCGAGTCGAAGATCATCGCGCGGGCCGGGGCGTCCGCGACGCCGACCGGGGCCGGGACGGTGTTGACGATGTGGTCCAGCAGGTCCTCGACGCCGAGACCCGTCTTGGCGCTGACCTTCAGGACGTCGCCCGGGTCGCAGCCGATGATGTGGGCGATCTCCTCGGCGTACTTCTCCGGCTGGGCGGCCGGCAGGTCGATCTTGTTCAGCACCGGGACGATCGTGAGGTCGTTCTCCAGCGCCAGGTACAGGTTGGCGAGGGTCTGCGCCTCGATGCCCTGCGCCGCGTCGACGACCAGGACGGTGCCCTCGCAGGCCGCGAGGGAGCGGGACACCTCGTACGTGAAGTCCACGTGGCCCGGGGTGTCGATCATGTTGAGGATGTGCGTGGACCCGGTGTGGGGGCCGGTCTTCGGCGCCCACGGGAGGCGGACGGCCTGCGACTTGATGGTGATGCCGCGCTCGCGCTCGATGTCCATGCGGTCGAGGTACTGGGCGCGCATCTGCCGCGGGTCGACCACACCGGTGATCTGCAGCATCCGGTCGGCGAGCGTCGACTTGCCGTGGTCGATGTGGGCGATGATGCAGAAGTTGCGGATCAGCGCCGGGTCGGTACGGCTGGGCTCTGGCACATTGCTGGGGGTCGCGGGCACCTTGGTCCGATTCTCCGTTGGTCCGGGGGCCGGGGGTGTCCGGATCATCGCTGACCGGCTTCCCGGGCGACCGGACGGTCGTCCGATCGAGATAGTTCCTCCCATCTTCCCACCTCCCGCGGGCGGGGCGCGCGCCACCCGTCGGGTTCGGGCCGCCCGCGGGCCCGCGCGGGGTGCGGGCGGGGCCCGGGCGGAGCCCGCTGTCGCGCGGGCGACCCGGTGCGGCAGGCTGCCGGGCATGATCCTCGAAAGCGCCCTGCTCGACGTCCTGCCCGGCCGGGAGGAGGAGTTCCTCGCCGCCTTCACCGAGGCCCGCCCGCTGATCGCCGGCCAGCCCGGCTTCCGCTCACTGGAGCTGCGCCGCCGCCTCGACGAGGGACACGGCTCCCGGTTCCTGCTCCAGGTCGAGTGGGAGACCCTCGCCGACCACACCGAAGGCTTCCGCCGCTCCCCCGAGTACCAGCGGTGGCGCGCCCTGCTGCACCACTTCTACCGGCCGTTCCCCGAGGTCGAGCACTACGGCGAGCCGCTCCTGCGCGCCTGAGCCGCCACCCGCCCCGGCGCCGGGCCGCGCCCGCCGGTTTGGGCGGGACCCGCCGCCCCTGGTAGCGTGGGCGGCTGCACCTGGCCCCGGCATGCCCTCTCAGCTGGTCCGGCGGCCGCGCGGTGCAGCCCGTTCCAACCGATGACACAGACTGAGGCACTTTCGTGGCGAACATCAAGTCCCAGATCAAGCGCAACAAGACCAACGAGAAGGCGCGCCTGCGCAACAAGGCCGTCAAGTCCTCGCTGAAGACCGCCCTGCGCAAGGCCCGTGAGGCCGCTGCCGCCGGCGAGACCGAGAAGGCCACCGAGCTGGCCCGCGCCGCCTCCAAGGCGCTGGACAAGGCCGTGAGCAAGGGCGTCATCCACGCCAACCAGGCCGCCAACAAGAAGTCGGCCATCACCAAGCGCGTCAACACCGCCGTCCAGGCCTGACGCCCCCGGGGCCGCACCGACGGCCCCACCCTCCTCGGGACGACCCGGCCCTCTACCCGGAAACCCGAGGTGCACAACACACTTCGCACCGCACGCGGCCTGCGTTCGCCACGCGGGTGCGGTGCAACAAGATTGACCAGAAGTGCCAGCTCATAGGCCTTCTTCTACTGCCCGTCCGGTACACACCGGGCGGGCAGTACGCATTTTGTACACATCGATCCGGGCGGACCACTACGCGGCGAGCGCAGTCCTGGCCGCCAGTGCGGCCGCGCGGCCCGCGTCGAGGGCGTTCGCCACCTCATCGAGGCGGTCCGGGAACAGGTGCCCGTACACGTCGAGGGTCATCGCCGCCGACTTGTGGCCGAGCATCTGCTGCACGACCTTCACGTCCGCGCCGGCCGCGATGGCCAGCGAGGCCGCCGTGTGGCGGAGCTTGTGCGGGGTGAGACCGAGATCGTCGAGCCCGGCCGCCTTGACCGCCGGATCGAAGACGGTCGAGCGGAACTCCCAGTAGCCCATCGGCTCACCGTCGCGGCCGGTGAACAGCAGGGCATCCCGCCCCTTGCCCTTGAGCACGTCCCGCAGGTCGGCGACCAGCGA
The DNA here is from genome assembly GCA_000719695.1 of Streptomyces sp. NRRL F-6131. Lineage (GTDB taxonomy): Bacteria > Actinomycetota > Actinomycetes > Streptomycetales > Streptomycetaceae > Kitasatospora. The sequence goes on along the minus strand of JOHN01000045.1, from coordinate 89,129 downwards.
GCCGAGCAGCGGCACGGAGCGCTTCTCGTGGTTCTTCACGTCCTTGAGCAACAGCCCGCCGCCGCGCTTGCGGGTGTAAGCCTGAACGATCCGGAGCCGACGCGCGGCCGCCTGCACCCGCCCGGCCTTGAGCCCCGAGACCTCGCCCCAGCGGATCCCGCAGTAGGCGAGGACCAGCAGCAGTGCATGCTCCCCGGCCGACAGGGCCAGCCTCGCGACCTGCTCGTGCGTGAGGTAGACCTGGTCGTCGTCCTCGTCCTGCGGAAGCTCATGGTCGACGGCCGGGCTGGACGCGATCTTCCCCGTCTTCACGGCGTACTTGAGCACCATGCCGAACACAAGGTGGATCTTCGCGATCCGGCCGGCTGACAACGGCTTGCCCCGCACACCGGGGGCGTTGCACAGCGCGGTCAACCACTCGGAGACCTACTCCCACCGGATCGACCGCATGGACGCGCCGGTCCTGTCGCTGCGGCAGCTGATCCCGGGCACGCCGAACACCGGCCCGCGGTTCTCGTACCTGCGGCAGACGACCCGCACGAACAACGCGGCCGTCGTCACGCACGGCGCGAAGAAGCCGACCAGCGCTTACACCCTGACCAGTGTCGACGACCGAGTGCGGGCGATCGCCCACCTGTCCGAGCCGATCAACAAGTTCGACCTGGCGGAGCGCCGGCACTCCGCCCGTTCCTCGACCAGGAGATGCGCCTCGGTCTGGAGCTCGCCCTGGAAGGGGAGATTCTCAACGGCGACGGCACCGGGGAGCACATGACCCGCGTTGCCAGCGTCTCCGGCTCCCAGGCCCAGGCGTTCGACACTGACATCCTCGTGACCGCCCGGAAGGCGGTGACGAAGCTGGAGAAGGTCGGCCACCTCGCGGGGGCCGGCTGGCTGATGCACCCGGACGACTGGGAGACGTTCGAGCTTCTGCAGGGCTCCGAGTCGAGGTTCTACTACGGCGGTCCGGACAACGCGGTGGACCCGGCATCGCGCCGCCTGTGGGGCGCCCCGGTAGTCACCTCACTGTCGCAGACGGTCGGCGTCACGCACCTGGTGGACTGGCAGGCGGCGACCCACCTGCACGTCCTGGAGGACGGTGTCCTCGACTGGTTGGAGAACATGTACGACAAGGACGCCCTGGGCTCCGGGGTCAGCGCCTCCGACTTTGAGCGAAACGTGATCCGCTTCCGGTTCGAGGGACGGTTCGGGCTGGAGACCCTGCGCCCCTCGGCGATCGTCGAGGTCGACCTGACCGCCTGATCGTCGCGCTGTTGCGCCCGCTGCCACCACGGCGGCCGGGCGCTTCGCTGTTTGGTCAGCTGACCTTCGTCCACATCTGGCAGCCCTGCGACTTGAACAAGGCGTCCGACTTCTTGATCGTGACGACCCCCTGCCCGGTCAGCGCGTCGTTGGCGATGATCGAACCGGCTTCCCCACTGGTTCCGCTGCTGCGTTCCCAGTAACAGAGGCCGGTGCTGCCACTCGGGCCGGCGGTCTTGTACGTGCCGGGCTGCACGTCCGTACCCACCAGGTAGGTGCCGCTTCCGGCGATCGTGCCGTCAGGCTTAGCCGAAGCCTCGCTGGTCGGCTGCAGCGTGTTGGTCGCAGTCACTGTCACCGTCACGGTGGGAGCAGGGACTGCGGGCGCCGTGACCGTTTCAATGACGGTCTTCGTGACGGTCGGAAGTGCGGACGGCGATATGGCCTCAGCGCTCCTGCCGGAAGTACTACTGCACGCCGTTGCGGTCCCAGCCAGAACCGCAGCAGCAATGGCGATGCGTATGCGCATGGAAGTCCCTGTTGAAAGTATGTGAGAGCGGGACCATATCGCTCGTACCTACGAGGGTTACGGCCTGTTGCTGAGCCGTGATGTGCCGGAGTTCGCCGGCTACCGCGCGAAGAGCGGCAGGAAGTTATCGCCAGCCTGCGCGAATCGGGGCTCCGCGTCCGGCGATCGCGTCCGCCACCGGTGCGGCCTACAACACGGTCCTGAAGGACGTGACGCAAATTGAGTCACCTGCCGCGATCATCGGTGCGGACGGCAAGTCGTATGCCGCCACTCGCCCGGCCGCGCAGCCTGGTCAGTTCGACGGTTCGGACTGGCTGGAGCCCGCCACCCAGCTGTCCTAGTGCTGTGACCTGAAAGGTTCACCGGGTTCCTGACTGGGCGCTTCAACGCCTGGACTGCCAGGTTGATGCCGACGATGAGATGGTTGGTCCAGGGGTGGGCAGGTGATCGCTCGCTGCCCTGTACTCGGGAGGACATATGCAACATGGCGAGGTCTGGTGGGCGGATTTCGATGAGCGGCGGCCGGTCGTGCTGCTGTCGGGAGAAGAAGCGTCCGGGGTCTGGGCGATGCAGGTGGTCGCTCCCGCAGACATCGAGATCAGTGGCCTGGCCGTCGAGGTGACAGTAGGCGCCCCCGAGGGATTGCCCTTTGAAGGCGTTCTGCGTGTGGCACTCCCACGTCCGGGCCTTGTCCCGTGTACTTGGCTGGTCACCCTGGCCAGGGAAGATCTGATCGACCGGGCAGGAGTCCTGCCGCCCGCGAAGCTTGGTGAGCTTCAGGACGCCCTCCGTCTTGGCGGACTTGAGATCGTGACGCCGGAGCGTTAACTACAGGGCGTCCGAGCAGGGGCGCCGATCTGCTCGGTCACGCGGCGAGGAGGGATCGACCGCCCCATCGGAGGCCTTTCTCGCTGCGGATGCGTGCGCGTTCACTTCGTTGGGCGGCGAGGACGTCGGGGTGGCGGGCGTTCTGGTTGCGCCAGCGCAGGTAGGCGTGCAGGGCCCGGGTCTGGACCGTGTGGTTCGGATGGTGGGAGTTGGCCAAGGTGAACTGCCGCAGGGGCCCGAAGTGAGCCTCGATCGGGTTCGCCCAAGAGGCGTAGGTCGGCGTGAAGCACAGCTCGACCTTGTTGCGTGCCGCCCACCTGCGGATTCTCCAGTTCAGGTGGGCGGAGAGGTTGTCGAGGATCACGTAGACCGGGGCGCCGTCCGGGCGGGCCGCCCGGATAGATCGCAGGGCAGTCCAGGTGTGGTCGATGCCCTTGCGCCTGCGGTTGATGCCCCAGAGTTCGTCGTCGCCGAGCGAGTAGCAGCCGTGGAAGTAGGTGATGCCGTGGGTGCGGCGGTAGGTGGCGGGCAGCCGGTCGGGGCGTTTCTGTTCGGCCCAGCAGGAGCAGGCGGTGGGGCGGATGCCCAGCGGTCCGAACTCGTCGAAGGCGAACGTGCGGTCCGGGCGCTCGTTGACCGCGTACTCGATCCGGGCCAGCTTGGCGTCGAAGGCGGGGTCCGGGGATTTCTTCCAGGTTTTCGTCCGCTGGAAGGTTATGCCCCGGCGGGCCAGCAACCAGCGCAGGGCCTCCCGGCCGATCCGAACGGGCCGGGCCATGCTCCGGCGCAGGTGATCGACCAGTTTGCGGATCGACCAGCGGGTGAAGGGCTTGCCCAGCATGGTCGGGCGAGTGGTGGCCGTCTGGACGACGAAGTCCTCGTCGTCACGATTCAGCAAGCGGGGACGGCCTCCCGCCCACTGAGGGTCCAGGCATGCGAGCCCGATCTCGTTGAAACGGTGGATCACATCACGGACGGTGTCCTCATCCGCCTGGACCAGCCGGGCGATGACCGGGACGGTGTTGCCGCCGGCCGAGGCCAGCAGCATCATCGCCCGCCGGAACCGCACCGAGTTCGTGCTGCCCCGCCGAACGATGTGCTGCAGCTTCTGCCCCTCCTGCTCGGTCAGCCTGCGGATCCTGACCGGTAACGCCATACCGCCTCCCCATGCCAGTCGAAGTCGTCACATCCGACCAGCACAACGAGCAACCCGGCAAACCTTCCCGGTCAAAGCACTAGGCCGGCCTGGCAGCGGCAACCGCGTCGGTGTACTGCTCAGTGGTGAGGTCGTCTTCGCTGATGCCGAACTCGACGAACACGGCCCGGACGACCGCGAGGGCCGCCGGCAGGTCACCCTCCGCGGCCGCGATGGTCTCCAGTTCGATGAACGTGCCGTCGATCTCGGGAACACGCACCAGCGTGGCCAGCAAACGCCAGCCATCATGCTCGAAGCCGTAGTTGCGGCAGCGCTTCTCGAAGGCGATACGCGGGACGAACCCGAGTCCACGGACGATCTCGTGCGCGGCCTCGGCGTCGTCCACGCGCGTCTCCGCCTCGGGCTTGGAGCCGGAGGCTTCATCGACGCGGGCACCCTTGTACGTGAGGACGGTGCGAGTTTCGTCCGGACCGTGAACAGTACGGATCCGCAGCTCTCGGTCCTCTCCCATCAGCGAACCGTCCGGGGCGTCGTAGTAGGTGTCGCGGTACACCTCGGCGCGGCCAGCGCCGAACCGGTCCTCCAGACGCCGCAGGAGCGTCTCCGGGTCGCGGACCATGGCCTTGAGCTCTGCCTCGATCGCCACTGCTGCCCCTCTCTCAGATCACGCGGTCGGCGTCGTTCACCATGGCGTCGAACAGCCGACGCCATCCCCGGTACAGCGGGCCGTACGGGGTGGCCAGCACCTTATAGGTTGCCGACTCGTGGCCTTCCCAATCCGTGTCGAACGCGGAGACGTAGAGGGTCTTGTCGAGCCGGATCACCCTCCAAACGGGCAGGGTGCGGTAGTGGTAGACCTCTACGCGGGCGATCGCCGCGAGCTCACGCAGCCGAGCCTCGGCCAGGCGGACGCCGCCGGACAGTGACTCGGGTGACTCGCCGATCTCGGCAGCTCTGCGGACCAGGGCCGGCGAGTCCGGAGCCAGCAGGAGGACGCGGAGGCGGGGCGGATCGTCGTCGTCCCGGTCGAGGTGCGGCCGGAGAAGGGAGTCCCGAAGCGCGAGAAGCCCAAGGCCACGGACAGCGAGGACGTCAAGCTCCGTTGCTGACCGGGCAGTGCGCTGGATCTCGGCCGCAGCGGATGCCTGATCCGAGTAGACGCGGACGATCTCGGGGAAGGCTGCGAGATCGAAGGCGGCACCAGGTGTCCGGGTTTCCCGCTGTGGGGCCAAGCCGAGCAGGCGTCGTGCGTCGGCGGGCATGTTCAGCCCATCCGCGATGCGTTCGAATACGTCGAGGCGAACCACCTCACGGCGCCCGTTGATGATCTCGTTGACCCGGCTCTGGGTCATACCGACCTGGGCAGCGATCCGGGCCTGGCTGGCGCCGCTGTGGTGCTGAACCCACCGGAAGACGGCAGCGACATTTCGGTCCCGTAGGGCGTTGCGGACCTCGGAGTTCTGCCAAGCCGGGTCGGGCAGCCGAATCGGTTCGAGTGCAGTTGCCACAGCAGCAGTCCTGTCTCCGTGAATGCATCTCACCGTGAGATTACCGTCCGGATATCGAGCCGCACGGTGCGTTACCCGAATCTCGTCAGAGAACAGTGCGGCTGGACGCCCACGCCGATGCCGCCCCGGCACCAAGGAGGACGGACACATGGCCTTGACCAGCGACGAGGACTGGACCGTGAGCGTCGATGGGCGCCTGGACCCCCAAGCTCTCCTGCCGGCGGCGGCGCTGACCGCCGTCTGGCAGGCCGTCCGGGGGCTGGAGCTCGGGGACCAGCAGTACGCCGCCCTGAAGCTTCTCTTCGGCACCGGGGCCACCGAGATGGTCGAGGCGGCACTCGACGGCGGCCAGCTCGACTTCCCGGTCATTCTTTCCGACAGCCGGACCACGATCCGTGTCCGCCGTGGCGACGGCCGGACCGCCAGGCAGCGGCACGCCGCCCGATACCGGGTGAAGCAACAGCCCCGGCAGGGGCGAAACCCGGGACTCTGGGTGGTGGAGGACACCTCGACGGGCCAGCTGGTCCGCGAGGACGGCCACGTCCTCCGCTGGGGTATCGAGTCGAGCGCGCAGTCCTGGATCAGCAGAGAGCTGGCCCGCGCCGACTACCAGGGGAAGGCCAGCCACACCACTGCGGCAGCCGCGGCCAGCGGAGCCACTCGGTGAGCCTGGCCGGCGGGTCGCCGGCGCCCACCCGCACCGAGCACGGCAGGTGCGCCACCTGCGGCCGGTGGGGGCAGGGCCGCTGGCTCTACGACCTCACCGCGTACACCGCCGTGGTGGAGCACTGCCCGCCGCGCCGGGAATCGCCCCAGCTGACGATCGCTTTCGCCGTCTCCCTCTCGGCCATCGTGCTCGTGTGCGTGCTGCTGCTGACCATCTGGCGCTGACCGCGCCCCTACCTCGAAGGACTCACCTTGGGCATCTTCCGCAGTTCCACCCCTTCCGCAGCCCCTGCCGTCGACCGCGCGGTCGCGGCCGCCGCTCATGCCGAGATGGCCCGCTTCGCCGTGGAGGACGGCAACGACGGCAACGAGGTCGAGCACAGGCGCCGCAAGGCCGTCAGGGCCGCGGAGGGGAAGAGGGTCAAACCTCGCGACGAGCCGGACTCCGACCGAGACTGACGGCCGCCTGCTGTCCCTCCCCCGGCCGGTAGGCGAGGCGGCAGGCAAGCCGGTAGGCGGGTAGTCGTCGCAGGTCAGAGCACGTCTACCTGCCGCCTAGCGTACGTCCTGGCCGCGATGAGGGAGGGGCCGCCCGCGGGCCCGAGGGGTCTCCGTACTGTGGACACCCTGGTTCCGTCCGGCCGGCGGATGGAACCAGTGCCGTCGGCCAGACCGACCCCACCACAAGGGATACGCGCTGAGTGAGTACCCCTCGGTGGCTGGGGTGCGGGTTCCGCCCATCAGCCGGAGGGAGCCGCGGTCGGCTTCGCGGCACCGCGAAGATCACCGAAGAGGGGGCCGCCGGCGGCGGCGCCCCTCACGGCCGTAGAAGGGGGTGCACACCGCGCACCCCCTTCTCGGCGGCGCCAGAATGCTCCAGGCCCGGAACGTCCCGGAAGAACCCCACAGACTCGGGTCCCTGCGGGACCTCTGTGAGGGACAGACTGTCCCCCACAACCGCTACCGTCCGAGCAGCGGTCGGGATTTTCCCGGAGTCGGGAAAATCGCAGGTCAGACCATCCAGGACGGCAGGATCACCACGGCGTGAGCGATGACCGGCACACTGCCCCGCTCACCACACCAACGGCAGCATTATGGGTGCGGCGCCAACGGCCTCTTCGGTGATCGCCGAAGAAGCGCCTTCGGCTTCGAACCGCCGGTGGTACCGCGATGCAGTCGACTGACTCACCCCGCACCGGGCCGCCGCCGACCGGGTACTCAGCCCCCGTCGCCAGACGCCGAGAAGCGCACCCGTCACGCCCCGCGGGATCCGCCGCCGGGCCTGACTCGGTGCTGACTCGGCCAGCTCCGGACCGCCCTGCGGCGGCATCACGGTCCGCCACACGAACGGGCCGGCCAGCACCACCCCGATGAGGTCAGCCATGCTGACGCCATCCCCGGTGACCGCACCCCGACTCACAGAGCGCCCTCCGCATTGCGGAGCGCGGCCGCGAGGTCGCGGAGCCGCCCGGCATGCAGGACCAGCTGCGCGGCGAGCATCCGCAGTTCGTCGTGGTCGAGGCGGTGCCAGCCGGTGCCGAGCAGCACGCCCACCTTCATCCCACGGTCGGACGGGTCGCTGCTGTAGGGGTACTGGCACAGGCCGGTGTCGAGCAGCTGCACCGGCCCGTGCGGCACGTCCACGGTGAGTGCCGTTTCGGGCCCCTCGTGGGCGAGGTCGACCAGGTCGAGCCCGTCCTCGTGGACGCCGAGGCACCAGGACGGGCACGGCACCATGACCGGCCCCTGGTCGAGGGTGCGCACGGTCGCGGTGCGGGGGCGGCCGTTCACCGGGCATCGTCCCCGAGGTCGTTGTAGCGGCCGATCCGGGCGTCGAGGTGGACGGAGCAGGCGCCGCCGGTCAGCCGGGCGGACGTGCTGGCGCCAATCAGGGTCGGTGCCCTCGGCGTCCCACGGGGCCGTGTGCCGCTCGAGGCGGGCGGCGAGCCGGTAGGCCACGGCGAGCAGGACGTCCTGCGGGTCGTCAACGCTCAGGCGCATGGAGAGCATCAGCAGATGCAGCGGGCTCGTAGCCGCGTAGTCCGGCAGGCGCCGGCGGCGGGGCAGGGCGGGGGTAGTGTCGTTCATCAGATCGGACTCCCTGTCAGTGAGGGGTTCGGCTCAGGCGCCGCCCGGTGGTTGCATACCGGGCGGCGCCGTCCCTTCCGCAGTACACATTCAGTACACATGAGGCAGGGACAGGCCGGGATTTCGAGGGACAACGCGGGATACGTTTTCCCAGTTCAACCGGCCTATGGAGCCTGTTTCCGCTGGTCAGCAAAGTGTCCCTAACACACGCGGCCCTTCCCCGAACTGCCCGACCGGTCACCACCGGTCGGGCAGTTCGCGTTCCCGAACCTTCACCCGCGTCCGCGGACCGGGCGGCCGTCGTTCGGCGGTCGGCCGACCTTCCGTGGCACCGGAGGCGGGAACCGGGGCGGCTCCGAGGCCGTCGTGCTCTTCGAACTGCTGGAACACGCCGTCGGTCCGGCCGACCGAACGGCCGACCGAACGGCCGCCGCGACGATCGTGACGGTGCGCGTGCGCAAGATCCCGCCCCGGGACGGGTGGCCGGACAGGCCACGGCCCCACCGGCCCGCGGGGCTCGCGCGACACCTGTGACGGTCTCCGGTCCGACCGATAGGGTCGGGCTCCGGCAGCCACGTCGAGGCCCGAGGGAGGCACCCAATGGCGACACCGCCGCCACCGACGCCGCCGCAGAACGGACCCGGCTTCGCCGGCTTCCCGCAGCAGTCGCAGCCGTCGGCGCCGGGCAGCCCGCCCGGCTTCGGGCCGCCGCCCGGTCTGCCCACCGCGCCCGGTGCGCCCGGTGTGCCCGGCGCACCCACCGTGCCGGGGGCGGCCGCCGTGCCCGGCACGCCCGCCGCGCGCGGCCGCGGCAACCTGCGGCGCAGCGCGACCTGGGCGTTCGTCGGCGCGATCCTCGCCTCCGCGGTCTGGACCGGCACCGTCTTCGCGGTACCCGGCATCGTCGGCGGCGGATCCACCGCGAAGAGCCTCCGCGGCTACCACGCGGTCGACCGGATCTGCGACGCCGGCAAGCTCACGGCGTTCCGCGGCAAGTACAAGATGGTCGACAACTACCCGCTGGAGCACGCCGGCCGCAGCGAGTCCATGGACGTCATGCGCTGCTACGCACTGATGAAGCGCACGCCGAGCGACAGCGAGACCACCGACTACGCCACCCTCGACATCCGGGCCGAGCTGCACAGGAAGGTCGACTCCGTCCCCGAGTTCGCCGCGCTGCGGCAGTACTTCGAGCAGCAGAAGTACGAGATCACGGACGTGCAGGGCTTCGGCGAGGAGGCCTACCTCGCCTACGGCGACGAGCCGACCAGCTCGGACAAGTCCTTCCACGACATCAACTACTACCTGCAGGTCCGGGACGGCGCCATGACGTACTCGCTGTACTGGACGGACAACTACCAGGTCGGCAAGAACCACACGCTGGACCGCGAGACCGTGCGCAAGGCCATGCTCGACGACACCCGGGACATGCTCAAGGCCATCGGCGGGCCGTAGGGGCCGGGCGGGGGCCGTAGGGGCCGTCGGGGCTCTCAGGGCCCGGGAAGCCGGTGGGGCCGGGCTCCGTTCGGGGCCGGGCTCCGTTCCGAGCTCGCGGCCCGGACTCGGCCGGGTTCAGTACGACGGCTGTCGGGAGCCGGCCCGGGCGGCCCTCGCCACCGCGACCACCGCGCGCTCCAGTGCGAAGGCCGGGTCGTCGGATCCGCCCTTGACGGCGGCGTCCGCCTGCGCGATCGCCGTCAGCGCCACGGCCACGCCGTCGCCCGTCCAACCGCGCATCTGCTGGCGGACCCGCTCCACCTTCCACGGCGGCATGCCCAGCTCCCGGGCCAGGTCCGCCGGGCGCATGTTCCGCCCGGTCGTCGCCAGCCGCCCGATGCTGCGCACGCCGGACGCCAGCGCGTAGGTGATACCGGTCGGAGGCTGGCCGACCGCCAGCGCCCACCGCAGGCGCTCCAGCGCCTCGGCCGCCCGGCCGGTGACGGCCAGGTCCGCCACCTCGAAGCCGGTGGCCTCCGCCCGGCCGCTGTAGTAACGGGCCACCACGGTTTCGTCGATGGTGCCCTCGACGTCGGAGGTGAGCTGGCTGCACGCGGCCGCGAGCTCGCGCAGGTCGCTGCCGAGCGAGTCCAGCAGGGCCTGGCAGGCCTCCGGCGTCGCCGAGCGGCCGAGCGTGCGGAACTCGCCGCGGACGAAGGCCAGCCGCTCGCTCGCCTTGGCGAGCTTGGCGCAGGCCACTTCGCGGCCCCCGGCCTTGCGGCCCGCGTCCAGCAGGCCCTTGCCCTTGGCGCCGCCCGCGTGCACCAGGACCATGATCACTTCCTCGACGGGGGCCTCGATGTACGCCTTGACCTCCTTCACCGAGTCGGCGGAGAGGTCCTGGGCGGCCCGGACCACGATGACCTTGCGCTCGGCGAAGAGCGACGGGGTGGTCAGCTCGGCCAGGCTGCCCGGCTGCAGGCCCCCGGGCGGGACGTCCCGCACGTCGGTGTCGGGGTCGGCGGCCTTCGCCGCGGCCACCACCTGGGCCACCGCACGGTCCAGCAGCAGCTCCTCCTGGCCGACCGCGAGGGTCAGCGGGGCGAGCAGGTCGTCGGGTGCACTCTTCCTGGCCATCGCCTACCAGCATCCCACGGGGGACGGACAGCTCCGGCCCTGGAGAATGGACGGGTGACCGAAGAACCCACCACCGACCTGCCGGACGACTTCGACCCGCACGCCCGGCAACTGCTCGTCCTGCCCGACCGCGACACCGCCGAGGAGGCCGCCGAGGAACTCGGCGCGAACCATCCCGACCTCGGTGAGCTCGAGATCGTCCGGGACGCCCTCGCCGGGGAGGACGACGCCGAGGACGCCCAGTGGCTGGTGGTCGTGGAACCCCCCGAGGACGGCTGGACCCCGGACCGCCTCCGCGCCCTCGACGCGGTCGTCACCTCCTACGAGGGCTGGCGCGAGGAGAGCTGACTCACCGGGGCTCCGCGCAGGAAGTCGGCGGCGCCGACTTCCTGTTCCTGTGCAGGGGTTCCCCGCCGTCTCCTGTTCCCCTTCCTCCGCCGTGCTCCGGGCCCGCCCGGAGCACGGCGTACCTGTCCGTCCTGCCCGTGCGCGCCACCCGCCCGCACCGTCGGGGCGCTCGCTCTGCCAGGCCCGGCCCGAGCGGTGCGCTCGGGCCGGGCCTGCTCCGTCGCCTCGCAGGGGAAGTCGGTCCGGCCGACTTCCTGTGCGAGGCGACGGGTGCACCCGCCGTGTTGCTCTCTTCCTGTTCGCTTCGGCTTCCCCTGCCGCCGCGCTCCGGGCCCCCCGGAGCGCGGCTGTCTGCTCCACTCCAGCGCCGCGGGCCCCGCCCCGCCCCGACGGAAGCCCTGCAGCACACCGCCGCACCACCGGGACGCTCGGCCGGCCCGAGCGCGCCGCTCGGGCCGGCCGAGCAAAAACGTTTCTCCCCGGGTCCACCCCACCCCTCCTCCCCCACCCCAACCCCAACCTCATTCCCCGCCCCACCCCATGAGGTTGAGGAGGAAGGTGGTGGTGGGCCTCACCCGGGCGGCGCGCGCGGCCCGTGGCCCGCGCGCGCCGCGAGCCCGGTACCCGGCGCCGCGGCGTGGGTGGTCCGCGGCTTGTGCCGACCGCGCCCGGAGCGCTCCCCGCTCGCACGGACGGAGGCCCCGAGGCGGTCCGGGGTGTCACCGGTCACCGCGATGTCACCCACCCGGTCCGTGCGCAGCACCGTGGCGCCCAGCGCCCGCAGCCGGTCCACCGTCCGCGGGGACGGATGACCGTACGGGTTGCCCTCGCCGCAGGAGATGAGGGCGAGCCGGGGGCTCAACGCCGCCGTCAGCTCCCAGTCCTGATGGGCCGAACCATGATGCGCCACCTTCAGCACGTCCACCTCGTGCTCCTTCCCGGCCGCCCTCAGCCGACTCAGCAACGCCTCCTGGGCCGGCGGCTCCAGATCTCCCAGCAGGGCCATCCGCAGGCCGCCCGCCACCGTCACCAGCAGCACGACGCTCGCGTTGTTCGGACCCGACACCACTGCGGACTCCTCTCCGTCCGGCCACAGCACCTCCCACGAAACCCCCGGGCCGGCCGACCGGCGCTCACCGCGCGCGGCCCGCACCAGCGGCACCCCGGCGCGCGACGCCCAGCCCGCCACCCGGGCCGCCTCGCCCGGCGGATCGTTCACGGCCGTACCCTCCACCGCCCCGACCCGTCGACCGCGCAGCACCCCCGGCAACCCCTCGACGTGATCGGCGTGGAAGTGCGTCGCCAGGAACAGCGGCACCCGGTCGATCCCGAGATCGCGCAGACAGCGGTCGGCCGCCTGCGGGTCCGGGCCCGCGTCCACCACCACCGCGCTGTCGGGCGGGCCACCGCCCTCGGACGGCACCGGCAGCACGACCATGTCGCCCTGCCCGACGTCGCACATGACCAGGCGCCAGTCCGGCGGGGGCCAGCCGGTCGCGATCCGGGCCAACAGGGGTGGCCTCAGCAGCACGGTCAGCAGGACCAGCAACAGGGCCCCGACGACCAGCGGGCGGACCCAGTCGCGCGTGGCGCGCGGTCTTCGCGGCCCTGCCGAGCGCCGGGGCAGCACCAGCGGAGCCGCGCAGCACAGCGCGGCCGTGCCGACGGCGAGGCTCACCGTGCCGAACCACCCGCCCGGCCAGGACAGCTGCCCGCCCGGCAGGGCGGCACCGTGCCGGGCCACCGAGGCCAGCCAGCCGGCCGGCACCGCGGCGGGCTCGGCGAGCAGCCGGGCCAGCGCGGGCGAGATCGGATCGGCCGCCAGGACCGCGAAGCCCAGCAGGGTCGCCGGGGCGACCGCCAACTCGGCCAGCAGGTTGCACGGGACCCCGACGAGACTGACGTGCCCGGAGAGCAGCACCGTCACCGGCGCGCACAGCGCCTGGGCCGCGGCCGTCGCCCCGACGGCGCCCGCCAGGTGGTGCGGCCAGCCCCGCGCCCGCAGGGCGTCCGCCCAGCGCGGGCCGAGCACCAGCAGACCGGTGGTGGCGAGCACCGACAGCAGGAAGCCGAAGGAGCGCGCCAGGTACGGGTCGAGGAGGATCAGCAGCAGCGCCGTGCCCGCCAGCGCCGGCACCGCCCGGCGCGGACGGCCGGTGGCCAGGGCCAGCAGTCCGAGCAGCCCCGTCCCCGCCGCTCTGAGCACGCTGGGCTCGGGGCGGCAGATCGTGACGAAGGCCAGTGTCACCGCGGCCCCGAGCAGCGCCGTGGTGCGCAGCGGGATCCCGAGCAGGGCGGCGAGCCCGCGTCGTTCGGCGGTGCCGGCCCGCCCCGGGGGTCCGATCAGCACGCCCAGCACGATCGCGAGGTTGGCCCCGCTGACCGCGACCAGGTGGGCCAGGTCGGTGTCCCGGAACGCCTCCCGGAGGTCGTCCGGCAGCCGGGAGGTGTCCCCCACGACGAGACCGGGCAACAGCCCGCGCTCGTCCGGCGGCAGACCGTCGGTGGCGGTGCGCAGCCCGGCCCGGAGCCGGCCGGCGATCCGTTGCGGGAGGCTCGGCGGCCCGAGCGTGCGCGGCGCGCCGTGCGCGATCAGCAGCGCCGCCGACTCACGGTCGTTCTCGCCGGGCGGCCGGACCGTCACCTCGGCCGCCAGTCGCGTCGAGGGCAGCAGGTGGTCCCAGGCGCGCACGTCCTCGCCGCGGACCAGGACGGTGACGGGCGTGCGGGTGCGGGCGGTGTGCGGGCTCGGATCGCCCCGCAGGAGGCCGTCGGGGACGGTCACGCGGTCGACGACCGCGGCCACGGTGAGCAGGGTCTGCCCGGCGCCGGATCCGCCGCTCCGGGAGACGCGGACGCGCGGGTCCCCGGTGACGGTGAGGTCGACGCCGACTTCCGCGGCCGGGCCGCCGGCCCGGGCCAGCTCGGGCAGCGGCCCGCGGCGCAGGTCGGCGGTGTGCAGGAGGGTGGCCGTCGTGGCGGCGGCCGCGGTGAGGAGGAGGACGGCAGCGGTCAGGGTGGCGGCGCGGCGCCGGGGCGGGCCGCTGCGCGTACGTGCCCGGAGGGCGAAGAGGGCGAGCCCGAGGAGACCCGCTACGCCCGCCACCACGGTGAGGGCGGCGTCGTGGCCGGGCCCCAGCCCGAGGACCACCGCGGTCACCGCCCAGGCGGCGCCGGCGGGCAGCAGTAGCCGGAGGTCGCCCGGCCGCAGCGCGGTGGGCGGCGCGGTGGGCGGCGCGGTGCCCGGATCCGTGCAGGGGGTGGGAGCGACGACGGTGGCGATGACGGCACCTCCTTTCGGCAGGTGGGAGAAGACGCGGGGCAAGAGCGGAGAAGGGCGTCCGGTTGGCGATGGACGGCCCGTCAGAGGACGAGCAGTGGCCGGAGTTCCGCGTAGGTGCGCTCACCGACGCCGCTCACCTGCCGGAGTTGGTCGAGCGAGCGGAAGGCGCCGCCGTGGGAGGCGCGGAAGGCGATGATGCGCTGGGCGAGGGTCGGTCCGACTCCGGGGAGGGTGTCGAGCTGTTCGAGCGTCGCGTGGTTGAGGCTGACCGGCTGTTTGGGGGGACCGGCGGGAGGCGGTCCCGGGCCCGCCCCGGCGGCCGGTGAGGGGCTCGGCTCGCCGACGAGGAGCTGTTCGCCGTCCGCCAGGACGCGCGCCAGGTTGAGGTTCCTGGTGTCCGTCCCGGGCAGTGGACCGCCGGCCACCCTCAGGGCGTCCGCGACCCGGGAGCCGTTCGGCAGGGTGTGGACTCCGGGTGTGGTGACCCGTCCGCCGACGTCCACGACCACGACGGCCGCCGGAGCGCCGGAGCCCCCGTCACTCCCGGCCGTGCCCGGCCCCTCCTCGGGCGGAGTCGTTCCCGGCGTGACGGCGCCGGCCGCCGAGGCGACGGCCACCGTCGGCACCTCGACCGGTTGCGGCCGCGCGAGCCAGAAGTGCTGGATGCCGTAGCCGACGGCGAGCAGGAGGAGGACGAGCAGGCCGACGGCCGCCCGCCGGTCGAGCGTCGGCGCGGGACCCGGCGGCCGCGGCTGCGCGGCCTTCCCGGGCGGGCCGTGCCGGGCGGTGCCGGCGTCGGGTGGACCGTGCCCGGGTGTGTCGAGGTCGGGCACGCCGGAGTCAGGTGGGTCGAGGTCGGCCGCTCCGGTGTCGGGCGCGCCGAGGTCGAGGGCGCTCCGCGGGACGCCGGACGGGCCGTCAGCGGGCGGGCCGGGCGGCTCACCGGCCGACCCGCCCGGCGGCAGCGGCGGCGTCGCGTACACCGGGGGTTCGGTGTCCGGCGGGTCCTCGGCACCCGGCAGCAGGGCCGCCATCCGCAGCCTCGCGGTCTCGTTGACCCGTCGGATCTCGTGGCGCTTGCGTGCGCCGATGCGCGTGTTCGTCATGCGGAGCACGGTAGGAACCGGCCGGGCAGCGTGCGGATTTTACTGAAAGCCTGTGGAAAACCCGGGGGTTGTGGACAATCGACGTCCCCCTGAGGGGTGAGGCACATCGAGGAGGGTTGACGATCGGGCTCCCACCACCGCAGGAACACCCGCCCCCGTCCCCACCGCGACGGACCTCAGCGCGGCGAGACCACCACCGCGAGCAGCCCCGGCCCGACGTGCGCGCCGATCACCGCCCCCACCTCGGCCACGTACAGGTCCCGAAGCCCCGGCACCCGGGCGCGCAGCCGCTCGGCCAGCGGCTCCGCCCGGTCCTCCGCCGCGAGATGGTGGACGGCGATGTCGACCTCCCCCTCCCCCGCCCGCTCGACCGCGATCTCCTCCAGCCGAGCGATCGCCCGCGACGCCGTGCGCACCTTCTCCAGGGGCTCGATCCGCCCCCCGTCCAGGTGCAACAGCGGCTTCACGGCCAGCGCCGAGCCGAGCAGCGCTCGTGCGGCCCCGATCCGCCCGCCGCGGCGCAGGTACTCCAGGGTGTCGACGTAGAAGAAGCCGCTGGTCACGGCGGTGCGCCGCTCGACGGCCGCCGCCGCCTCGTCGAGCCCCTGCCCGGCCTCGATCGCCTCGGCGGCTGCCAGCACCCCGTACCCGAGCGCCATGCCGACCAGCCGGCTGTCCACCACCCGCACCGGGACGGGCGACTCGGCGGCCGCCAGCCGGGCGGCTTCCGCCGTCCCGGAGAGTTCGCCGGAGATGTGCACCGAGACGACGCCCCGCGCGCCGCTCTCGGCGGCCGCCCGGTAGGCGGCGGCGAAGGACTCGGGGTTGGGCCGGGAGGTGGTCACCCGGTGCTTGCCGCGCAGCGCCTCGGCGACGTCCTTCGGGGAGATCTCGACGCCCTCGGCGCGCACCTCGTCGCCGACGACGACGCTCAGCGGGACGACGGTGATCCCGTGCCGGTCGACGGCCTGCTGCGGCAGGTAGGCGGTGGAATCGGTGACGAGTGCGAGGTCGGCGGGCATGAGGCGGAGGTTACTCCCCGCCCGGGCGGGTCGGCAGCATCCGGAACCCGCTCAGCCGGCCGAGGGGCCGGCGGTCGGCTTCCGCAGCCGCTGCGCCAGCTTGGCCACCGGGTCGGTGAGGCCGAGCAACTCCTCGGCACTGGGTCGGCCACCGCGGCCGTCCGTGAGCCCGGGCCGCCCGGCACCGGCCTCACGCGTCCCGTGCGTCCCCTGCGTCTCGCGCGCAGCACCGGCAGCACCAGCAGCACCGGCGGCAGCCGCAGACCCCGTGGATCCGCCCGACGACGCCCCCGGAGCGGCGTCCCAGTGCCGCAGCGCCCCCGCTTCGTCCTCGCACTCCTGGCTCAGCCGGCCCAGCTCGTCGTCCGCGAAGCGGTGCATCCGGTCCTGCGCGGCCCAGCGCATGGCCTCCGCCGAGTGCGTGATCCGCTCGGCCCGCTCGCGCAGCTCGGGCAGCTTCGCCGCGACGCGCCCGGCGTCCGGTTCGCGCTCCAGTGTCCGCAGCTCGCCGTCCAGCTCCGCCGCGTGGGTGTCCAGCCGGGCCAGCAGGGCGAGGGACTCGCCGAGCTGGCCGTCCTGGCCGACGGCTCCCTCCAGCACCTGCCGGGTACCGTCCAGCGAGGTCCGCAGCCGGAGGCGGACGGCGGAGATCTGGCCCTGCGGGCCGGTCTGGGTGTAGGTCTTGGCCTTCAGCGTGACGTTCTCGACGGCGCGCCGGGCCTTGGCCTCCTGGCGTTCCATCTTCTCGCCGACCGCCCGGGCCGCCTTGACCAGGCCGACGATGACGAGCACCACCACCCCGAGCCCGAAGAGCAGGGCGAGTCCGAGCAACACCCCGAGGATCTCCATCACGCGCCACCTTCCGCCAGCCGAACCGGCCCCCACCGGGCCCAACGCGGGCCGGCCCACCGAGGGTTCCACCGTAGCCCGGGTACCCGCCGGGCGGGTCCCCGATCGGGGGCTCCGGGCCCGAGTTCAGGGACAGGTTCAGGGACGGCTCGGGGTGAACCCCGAGTCCCGGCCCCACGACGCCACCCCACGCCCCGCCGCCCCACGTCGCCGCTCCGTGCCCCGCCACCCACGACGCTGCCCCGCGCCCGCCGCCCCACCGAACGCCGCGGGGCGGGCGCCCCGAAGGCACGCCCGCCCCGCCCGGCCTCGACCGGTGACGACCTGGACCGGTGACGACCTCGACCGGCGACGACGTCACCCGGTCACGACCTCCGCCGTCACGGCCTCAACGGTGACGGCCGACGCCACCCGCCGTCTCAACCGGTGACGATGTTGACCAGCTTCGGCGCCCGCGCGATCACCTTGCGCACCTCGGCCCCGCCGATCGCCGCGACGACCGCCGGGTCGGCCAGCGCCAGCGCCTCCAGCTCGGCGTCCGAGATCGACGGCGCGACCTCCAGCCGGGCCTTGACCTTGCCCTTGACCTGGACGACGCAGGTCACCGTCTCGTCGACGACGTACGCCGGGTCGGCCACCGGGTAGTCGGCGTGCGCCAGCGAGTCGCCGTGGCCCAGCCGGCGCCACAGCTCCTCCGCGATGTGCGGGGCCAGCGGCGCGACCAGCAGGACGACCTGCTCGGCCACCGAGCGCGGCGTGGAACCGCGCTTGACCAGGTAGTTGTTCAGCTCGGTCGCCTTGGCGACGGCGGTGTTGAAGCGCAGCCCGGCCATGTCGGCGCGGATGCCGTCGACGGCCTTGTGCAGGGCGCGCAGCGTCGCCTCGTCCGGCTCCTCGTCCGTCACGACCAGCTCGCCGCTGGTCTCGGAGACGATGTTGCGCCACAGGCGCTGCAGGAAGCGGTACGAGCCGACGACGGCGCGGGTGTCCCACGGGCGGGAGACGTCCAGCGGGCCCATCGACATCTCGTACAGGCGCAGCGTGTCGGCGCCGTACTCGTCGGCGATCTCGTCGGGGGCGACGGCGTTCTTCAGGGACTTGCCCATCTTGCCGGCCTCGCGCTTGACCGGCTCGCCCTGCCAGAAGTAGCCGCCGTCGCGCTCCTCGACCTCGGCGGCGGGCACCGGGAAGCCGCGCTCGTCGCGGTAGACGTCGGCGGTGATCATGCCCTGGTTGAACAGCTTGTGGAACGGCTCGACGGACGAGACGTGCCCCAGGTCGTGCAGCACCTTGTGCCAGAAGCGGGCGTACAGCAGGTGCAGGACGGCGTGCTCGGCGCCGCCGACGTACAGGTCGGCGCCGCCGCCGGGCTTCTGCTCGGTCGGGCCCAGCCAGTACCGCTCGTTGGCCGGGTCGACGACCCGCTCGCGGTTGGACGGGTCGATGTAGCGCAGCTCGTACCAGCAGGAGCCGGCCCAGTTGGGCATGGTGTTGGTCTCGCGGCGGTACGTCCTGGGCCCGTCGCCCAGGTCCAGCTCGACGTTGACCCAGGCCTCGTTGCGGGACAGCGGGGTCTTCGGCGTGGAGGTGGAGTCGTACGCGTCGTAGGTGTGCGGCGAGTAGTCGTCGACCTGCGGCACCTCGACGGGCAGCATCGACTCGGGCAGCGCGTGCATGACGCCGTCCTCGTCGTAGACGATCGGGAAGGGCTCACCCCAGTACCGCTGACGGCTGAACAGCCAGTCGCGCAGGCGGTAGTTGACGGTGCCTTCGCCGATGCCGCGGGCGGTCAGCCAGGCGGTGACGGCGGCCTTGGCGTCGACGACGCTCAGGCCGTTCAGCGAGATGCCGTCCTCGGTGCCCTCGGCGTGGGCCGAGTTGACGATGACGGAGTCGTAGGTGCCGAAGGCGTCGTCCCAGGTGGCGGGGTCCTGGCCGCGCCCGTCGGTGGGCTCGACGACGCAGCGCATCGGCAGCGCGAAGGCGCGGGCGAAGGCGAAGTCGCGGTGGTCGTGGGCGGGGACGGCCATGATGGCGCCGGTGCCGTAGCCCATCAGCACGTAGTCGGCGATGAAGACCGGGACGGGCTCGCCGCTGACCGGGTTGACGGCGTGGGCGCCGGTGAAGACACCGGTCTTGACCTTGGCCTCGACCTGCCGCTCGACGTCGGACTTGGCGGCCGCGGCGGCGCGGTAGGCGGTGACGGCCTCGGCGGGGGTGGCGGCGCCACCGGTCCACGCCTCGGGGGTGCCCTCGGGCCAGGCGGCGGGGACGATCGCGTCGACCAGGTCGTGCTCGGGTGCCAGCACCATGTAGGTGGCGCCGAACAGGGTGTCCGGGCGGGTGGTGAAGACGGTGATCTTCCGGTCGTCGACGGCGAAGTCGACCCGGGCGCCCTCGGAGCGGCCGATCCAGTTGCGCTGCTGCAGCTTGATGGCGTCGGGCCAGTCCAGCAGGTCCAGGTCGGAGATCAGCCGGTCGGAGTAGGCGGTGATCCGCATCATCCACTGGCGCAGGTTGGACTTGAAGACGGGGAAGTTGCCGCGCTCGGAGCGGCCGTCGGCGGTGACCTCCTCGTTGGACAGCACGGTGCCCAGGCCGGGGCACCAGTTGACCGGCACCTCCTTGGCGTAGGCCAGCCGGTACTCGCCCAGCACCTCGTCGCGCTCGCCGGCGCTCAGCGCGGCCCAGGAGCGGCCGCCGGGGACCTCACGGGTGCCGTCCTCGAACTGCGCGATCAGCTCGGCGATCGGGCGGGCCTTGCGGGCCTGCTCGTCGTACCAGGAGTTGAAGATCTGCAGGAAGATCCACTGGGTCCAGCGGTAGTAGTCGGCGTCGATCGTGGCGATCGAGCGGCGCGGGTCGTGGCCCAGGCCCAGCCGGCGCAGCTGCTGGCGCATGTTGGCGATGTTGGCCTCGGTGGAGACCCGCGGGTGGGTGCCGGTCTGCACGGCGTACTGCTCGGCGGGCAGCCCGAACGAGTCGTAGCCCAGGGTGTGCAGCACGTTGAAGCCGTTCATCCGCTGGTAGCGGGCGAACACGTCGGTGGCGATGTAGCCCAGCGGGTGACCGACGTGCAGGCCCGCGCCCGACGGGTACGGGAACATGTCCATGATGAAGCTGTGCGGCTTCGCGGCGACGTCGGCGGCGGCGGGGTCGGCCAGGTCACCGGCGGGGTTGGGGGCGTGGAACGTCCCCTCCTTCTCCCAGATGTCCTGCCAGCGGGACTCGATCTCCGCCGCCAGGGCAGCGCTGTACCGGAACGGCGCGGTCGCGGTGTCGGCCGCGCCGGACGCAGGGGTCGTCTCGCTCATGGTCCTTCAAGCTCCATCGATGTCGGTTGGCGAACCGGCGTTCCGGCCGGCGACATGGCGGGTGTGCCCGGGCCGGGGCCCGGACGGGCGCCGGGCGGTGACCCGGGCGGAAAACAAAAAAGCCCCTCGCAGGAGGGGGTGCCACGCCGACTCCGGCTCCGCCCTGGGGCGTGGCCGGTCCTGGTCAGCGCGGCCGACTAAGGAGCAGGCGCGCGGTTCGCATGGGCTCAGGGTACCGCAAGGGGGTCAGCCGCCTCCCGGGGATACCGCCGGGGAGCCCGCCCCGGCACCCGTCCCCACCTCCGCCTCAGCGCCCTTCCCCGTCCCGGCGCCCAGACCCGACGCCGCCGCCGACCCCGCCTCCGCCTCCGCCTCCGCCGAGCGGAACGCCGCGTCGATCCCGCGCAGCGCCCGCGCCACCCGCTCCGACTGCATCCCGGCGGCCAGCGCCCGCGCCCGGTCCGCGGTCCGCACCGCGCCGTCGGTGTCCCCGGCCAGCCGCTGCGAGTCGGCCAGCCGCACCATCAGCAGCGCCCGCGCCCGGGCCCGCCCCGGCCCGAGCCCCGCCACCGCCTCGGCCAGCAGTTCCTGGGCCCGGCCGTGCTCGCCGAGGAACAGATACCCCTCCCCCACCATCCCCGCGAGGTCCGCCCGCGCCTCCCCGTCACCCGACTCGCCCGAGTCGCCCGAGCCGCCCCACGAACCCCCGGCCGGACGGCCCAGTGCGCCGTCCGACGAGCCACCGCCCGGCCCCACCGGCCCACCCGGCCCACCGACGCCCGCACCCACGTCGACCACACCCCCGCGCCTGCCCCCGACGCCCCCGTCCAGCTCCGCGAACGCCCGCCCCGCCGCCTCCGCCAGCCCGGCGGCGTCCCCGCGCCGCCCGTGCGCCCGGGCGATCCGCCCGAGCTGCAACGCCCGGTCGGCCGGGCCGAGCGCCTCCCCGGCCGCCGCCAACGCCTCCGCGAGCACCGTGACCGCGTCCAGCCCCCGCCCGCCCACGCTCCCGGTGGCCAGCACGACGAGACCCCCGAGCACGGCCACCCCGGCCCGGCGCTCGCCGCTGAGGTGGGCGGCGCGCAGCGCGGCCGCGAACGCCCGCTGGGCGGTGGCGTCGTGGCCGAGGTCGTACGCGGCCCAGGCGGCGAGCCGGGCGAGCCGGCCGGCCGCGCCGTACAGCGCCCGGCCGAGCGGTTCGTCGTACCCGCCGAGTTCCAGCAGCTTGGTGACCATGGCCAGTTCGGCGCGCGCGGGGCCGAGGACGAGGCCGCCGCCGCAGGACCGTTCCAGTCGCCGCTTGCTGCGGTGGGCGGCGGCGAGTTCGCCGATCACCGCGGGGTCGACGCGCAGCGCGCCGTCGCCGCCGAGGGCCGG
The DNA here is from genome assembly GCA_000719695.1 of Streptomyces sp. NRRL F-6131. GTDB lineage: Bacteria > Actinomycetota > Actinomycetes > Streptomycetales > Streptomycetaceae > Kitasatospora. The sequence goes on along the minus strand of JOHN01000045.1, from coordinate 67,221 downwards.
TGGCGGGGTGGTGAGCCGGCGGGCGGCCTCGGCGAGGTCGGCGCCGCGGAAGAGGTCGGTGAGGCGGACGGGCCCGGCGTCGGCGGCGGTCTCGCGCAGCGCGGTCTGCGCGGTGTCGGCGGTCCACGGGTCGGTCAGCAGGCGCGGGGAGAGGATCTTGGCGCCGCGGTGGCCGCCCATCGGGCCCCAGAGCTGTTCGTAGGTGACGGCGATGCCGAGGGTGCGGCTGAGCACCTCGCAGACGGCCTGGTCGTGGGGGCTGCGCGGGACCATGCCGCGGTCGCGCCACTTGTAGGGGGCGGTGGAGCTGATCGCCAGCCGGGCCGGGAGGGTGAGGTTGACCTCGCGGGCGAGCCGCTCGGGGCTCCAGCCGAGCTGGTGGAGTATCCGCGCGAGTTCCTCGTTGCGTCTGCGCTCCAGATCGGCCATGGCTCCGACGGTAGCGGGCCTCCGGGGGCGGTCGTCGTGCGGTCCCCGAAACCGGCTCTCGAATCCGGCTCCCCGCAATCGGCTCCCCGAATCCGGCTCTCGAATCCGGCTCCCCGAAACCGGTGGCGGCACGAGGAGGACCACCGGGGTCGTGGAGCAGCCGGTCGGTGGCCCGCGCGGACCCGGGAACGCCGAAGGCCGCCTCCCGTTACCGGAAGGCGGCCTTCGATCTCCTGTGGAGCTACGGGGAATTGAACCCCGGACCTCTTGCATGCCATGCAAGCGCTCTACCAACTGAGCTACAGCCCCGTGACTTGCGATGTCACCGGGGGTTTCGTTCCGTTTCCCTCGGCGACATCGACTACTTTACACGGTCCTGGGGGTGCTCCACGAATCCGTTTCCGCAGCCGCCGCGCGGAGGCCGCCCGGGCGTCCGGCGGGCGCCCGTCCGCCGCCGCGCGCACGCCGTACGAACGCGGCACGAACGCCCGCGCGGCCGCCCGCCGTACGCCCCGGCTACCTGCCCTCGCGCCGCCCCTCGCGCCGCCCCGCGCGTCCGCCCGCGCCCGCCCGGGCCGCGAAGCCGGCGGCGAGCGCGACGGCCCCGCCGATGGCGGCCGTGGTGATCAGCATCGCGTGGCCGGAGTCCCGGGCGGCCGCCGGCAGGTCGACCGCGCCGAGGAACACCGAGCCGAGCACCGCGATCCCGACGAGCTGGCCGAGCTGGACGGCGGTGACCACCACCCCGCTGGCGTCCGCCGCGTCGGCGGGGGCGACCCCGGAGAGCGCCCGGGCGAACAGCGGCGCGTAGGCGCAGCCCGCGAGCAGGCCGAGGACGGCGGTGAGCAGCAGCGGCGCCGCACCGATGTCGGACCCGTCGCGCAGCAGGAGGCCGAGCAGGACGTAGCCGACGGCGAGCAGGCCGGTGCCGAGCGGCGGCAGGACGCCGTGCAGGCGCCGGGGCAGCCGCTGCCAGTGCAGGCTGGCGACGCCGAAGCCGATGGCGATCGGCGCGGAGCAGAGTCCGGCGCTCAGGGCGCTGTGGCCGAGTCCGGACTGCTGGTGCAGGGCGAAGGAGAACATGAAGCCCGCGAAGGCCAGCATGATCATGAACACCGCGCCGACGGCGGGCAGCAGGTGGGCCGCCCCAAGGACGCGCCCGCTGATCAGCGGCTGTCCGCCGCGCCGGGCGGTCCGCCGCTCGACGACGACGAACAGGGCGAACATCACCGCGCTCGCGCCGAGCATCAGCCAGCCCCACACGGGCCAGCCGAGCTCGTGGCCGACCACCAGCGGGACGACCAGCAGGCCGAGGGCGGCGCCGAGCGCCAGCAGGCCGGGCACGTCGAAGCCGCGCTCCCGGTCACCGGGCAGGTCGGGCAGCAGCCGGGCCCCGGCGGCCAGCAGCACCAGGCCGATCGGCAGGTTGACCAGGAAGACCGGGCGCCAGCCGGAGCCGAACAGGTCGGCGCTGACGAGCAGGCCGCCGACCACCTGTCCGGCGGCGACGCCTCCGGCGAGGACGGCGGAGTAGAGACCGAGGGCCCGGATCCGGGCCTGGCCGGTGAAGGTCCGTTGGACGATGCTCATCACCTGGGGGACCATCAGGGCCGCCCCGGCGCCCTGGAACAGCCGGAAGGCGATCAGCCAGCCGGTCGCGGGGGCGAGCCCGCAGGCCAGCGAGGCGGCGGTGAAGACGGCCAGGCCGGACTGGAAGAGCCGGCTGTAGCCGTACCGGGCGCCGAGCCGGGCGCCGGTGATGAGCAGCACCGCGTAGGCGATGGTGTAGCCGGCCACCACGAACTGGAGGGCGGCGCCGGAGGCGTGCAGGTCGGTGCGGACGGTCGGCACGGCGACGTTGACGATGGCGGCGTCGAGCACGGCCATGAACTGGCCGCTGAGGACGAGCGCGAGGAGCAGTCCGGGCCGGGCGGCGGGCGCCGCGGCGGGCCGGGCACCGGCGGCACCGGTCGGCGGGGCGGTCCCGACCGGACCGCGTCGGGTCTGGAGATCGGTCATGGACCGAGCCTCCCGCCGGCCCGGTACCAGTGGTTAGAGCCTGCTGATCCTGGTACTGGCAGCACCTGTTGCGCCCCGCCGGGCTGCGGCACCATGGCGGGTATGACCGTCCTGGACCTCCCCGGCACCGCAACGCCCGCGCCCGGGCCGGGCCCCGCCCGGCGCGACCGGCGCCGCACCGAACTGGCCGAGTACCTGCGCGCCCGCCGCGCCCGGGTCTCCCCCGAGGACGTGGGCCTGCCGCCCGGTCTGCGCCGCCGCACGCCCGGGTTGCGCCGGGAGGAGGTCGCCCAGCTCGCCGGGGTCGGGGTGACCTGGTACACGTGGCTGGAGCAGGGGCGCCCGATCAACGCCAGCGCGCAGGTGCTGACGGCGGTGGCCCGGGTGCTGCTGCTGGACGCGACCGAGCGGGAGCACCTGTTCCGGCTGGCCGGGGTGGCGCTCCGGCCGTCGGCGCACCCGGAGCCCCCGGTGCTCGACCCGTCGACCCAGGTGATCCTGGACGCCCTCGCCCCGCTGCCCGCCGCCGTCTCGAACAGCCGGTTCGACGTCCTGGCCTGGAACGCCACCTACGAGGCGCTGTTCGCGACGAGCCGGCCCCGCACGGCGGACGGCTGGTTCAACAGCCTCTGGTGCACGGTGACGAGTCCGGAGTGCTGCAATCCGTTCCTGAACCGGACCGAGCAGCTGCCGCACATGGTCGCGGTGCTGCGCGGCGCGTACGGCAAGCACGTCGGGGAGCCGCCCTGGGAGGAGTACGTGCGGTCGCTGCTGGACGCGAGCGCGGAGTTCCGGGAGCTGTGGGCCCGGCAGGAGGTCTCCCCGCGGCGGACGGCGCTGAAGGTGTTCCGGCACCCGCAGGTCGGGGTGATGCGGCTGAACGCGACGTACCTGACGATCCCCGGTGTGCCGGAGGCCTTCGTCGCGGTCTTCACCCCGGACGGGCCGGAGGACCGCGAGCGGGTAGAGCGGCTGGCGGCGATGCCGTCGGGCGGCTGGACGGCCCCGTGCGGCCACCGGATGACCGGGCCCGCCGGCTGCTGAGTCCGGTCCGACCCCGTCCGGTCCCGGACCGGACGGCCGGGCCCGCCCCCGGAACTGCGGAAGGCCGCCACCCTGGGGTGACGGCCTTCTCTCGTTGTGGAGCTACGGGGAATTGAACCCCGGACCTCTTGCATGCCATGCAAGCGCTCTACCAACTGAGCTACAGCCCCGCGACACGCGCAGTCCTGACGGACTCCGGGTGCGGAGTGGAGCTACGGGGAATTGAACCCCGGACCTCTTGCATGCCATGCAAGCGCTCTACCAACTGAGCTACAGCCCCTCGCTGACCGGATCTCCCGCTTCCCTTCCGGGCCGCGTTCCTTCCGTGCGAACGAGGAAGACTCTAACCGGTCAGGCCCGGAACTGCGAAATCCGCCCTCTTCGGCCCCGCTCCGCACCCCCGCCCGGGCCCCGCCCGGGCCTCGGCACGCCACCGCCCGGGCGCTCCCGGACACCTCCGGACACCGGCCCGGGCGCCGCCCGGACCGGTCAGGTGTCGTCGCCGATGACCGGCTGCGGCAGGGTGCCCGCGTTGTGCTCCAGCAGCCGCCAGCCCCGCGCACCGCGGCCCAGCACCGACCAGCAGCAGTTCGACAGACCGCCGAAGCACTCCCAGAGCGCAGGCTCCAGGCCGAGCATCCGCCCGAGCATGGTGCGGATGGTGCCGCCGTGGCTGACCACCACCAGCGTGCCGTTCTCGGGCAGCTTCTCGGCCGCGTCGAGCACCACCGGCACCGCGCGGTCGGCGACCTCGGTCGCGAGCTCGCCACCGCCGCGCCGGACGGGTTCGCCGCGCGTCCAGGCCTCGAACTCCTCGGGGTACCGCTCGCGGATCTCCGCGTTGGTCAGCCCCTGCCAGGAGCCCGCGTAGGTCTCCCGCAGGCCCTCGTGGTGCTGGACGTCCAGACCGGTCACCCCGGCGAGCTCCTCGGCCGTGCGCCGGGCCCGCTGGAGGTCGGAGGAGACCAGCAGGTCCGGGTGCAGGCCGGCGAGCAGCCGGGCGGCCCGCTGCGCCTGCAGCACGCCCTGCCCGGTCAGCTCGATGTCCGTGGTGCCCTGGAACCGCGATTCGAGGTTCCAGGAGGTCTGGCCGTGCCGCCAGAAGACGATGCGCGGACCCCGCGCGTCCCGGCTCAGCTGTAGTCCTCGGCGCCGAAGTCGTCCGCCGGGGCCTGCTCGGCCGGGGCCACGGCGTTGCCGGCCGCGTCGGTGTGGGCGTCCGGACGGTTGCGGGAGGCGACGGCGTCCTCCGGCAGCGGCAGCTCGGGGCAGTCCTTCCAGAGGCGGTCCAGCGAGTAGAAGGAGCGCTCCTCGGAGTGCTGGACGTGCACGACGATGTCGAGGTAGTCGAGCAGGATCCAGCGGCCGTCGCGCTCGCCCTCGCGGCGCACCGGCTTGATGTCCAGCTTCTCGCGCAGCTGGTCCTCGATCTCCTCGGCGATGGAACGGACCTGGCGGTCGTTGCCCGCGGAGGCGATCAGGAAGGCGTCGGTGATCGACAGCACCTCGCTGACGTCGAACGCGACGATGTTGTGGGCCAGCTTGTCGGCCGCCGCCTGGGCGGCGACGTTGATGAGTTCCTGGCTGTGCTCAGTGGCGGTCACGATGTACTTCCGGCTCGGCGGCTTGGGGGCGCCCGGCGCGCGGGGCGCAGGGATCGCCTTCCAGGATCTCACGCCGCCCCGGCGGCCCCGGAACCGTTTTCCGGGGCCGCCGGGCCGTGGGCCGACGGGGCGCGCGCCGCGGGAGCGCGGGGCGCCCCGTCCGGCGGCCGGGCGCTACGGGGCCTTCGGCGGCGCGTAGTCCTTGCCGAGCACCACGACCAGGTCGGCGTTCTGCGCGTCGGTGACCTTCTTCACCGCGGTCTCCGGCAGGTTGAGACTGGTCGCCAGGGACTTCGCGGCGGCCTGCCGGGCGTCGTCGGTGTAGCGGATCTCACTGGCGGCCTGCGGCGCGACCTTGGCCCCGCCGGGGACGAAGGTGAGGCCCGCGTTGACCACCTGGACCTGGGCGGCGGCGGCCGACACGTCGTTGCCGGAGGCGTCCTGGACGGAGACCCGGGCGGGCGCGTCGCCGTTGGTCGCGGCCTTCACGGTGCCGCCGAGCACGTCCTTGACCTGCTTGCCGGCGGTGGCCTCGTCCAGCGAGCCGTCCGGCTTCACGGTCAGCGTGGCGGTGCCGAACTGCCCGTCCTTGGCCTGCTGGGCGAGCTGGGCGAGCACCCCGGCGAGCGCGTCCTCGGGCAGCGAGGGGTCGAGCACCGCGTTCATCCGGTGCACGTCGTCCTTGGCGTCCTTGAACTCGACGGGCATGGTGCGCACCACCGCGTCCATCACCTGGCCGAACCGGGCGAGCTGGGCGTCGCGGTTCTCCCCGGCGTTCTGCAGGGTGGCGTAGCCGACCGCGGCCTTCCCGCCGAGCAGGGTGTTCTTGCCCGCGGCGGCGAGCACCTTGCCGTCGGGCTTGCCGCCCTCGTGGACCTCGGCGTTGGTGTCCACCCGGACACCGCCGAGCTGGGCGACCAGGAGTTCCAGGTACGGGGTGTCGAGCCGCCAGGTGCCGGCGACGGGGGCGCCGAGGACGGTGGCCAGGCCGTCGCGGGTGCCGGAGGCGCCGACGGTGTCCATGGCCTGGCCGACGGTGGTGACCGGCGGGTCGCCGGGGCCGGGCAGCCGCAGGGTGTCGGGCAGGAGCAGGACGGTGCCCTTCTTGCCGGCGGCGTCGTTGACCAGCAGGGCGCTGGAGACCTTGCCCTGCAGATCGCGCAGGTGGACGACGTTGACCTGGCGGGGCCCGGCGGCGGCGGTGGCGGCGCCGCTGCTGTCCCGGGTGAACCAGACGTAGCCGCCGGCGCCGGCCCCGGCGAGCGCGACCACGACGGCCGCGCCGATCAGCCGGTTGCGCAGGCGGCGGCGGCGCTCGGCGCGCACCTCGCTGCGGGACTCGGCGAACTTGAGCCAGTCGATGACGTCCTCGGACTCCTCCGCCTCCTCGTCGACGAAGGTGAACTCGCCCGTGGTGTAGTCGTCCTCGGGGGCGCCGGCGGTCCTGGACCGGTTCGCCCGGGAGCCGCCGACCTGCTCGGACGGCGGTTCGGGCCGGGCGGGCGCGGCCGGCCCGGCGGCGGGGCGCGGCCTGCGGGGGCGCGGGGTCACCGGGGCCGCGGGCGCCGTGGTCGGGGCCTGGGCGGGGGCCGGCTCCGGCTCGACGACGGCCGGCATCGGAGCGGTCGCGTACGGCTGCGCCTGCGGCTGGACCTGCTGCGACTGGACCTGCTGCGGCTGTGCGGGGGCCTGCGGCTGCCCGTACGGCTGGTGGTACTGGTCCTGGTAGCCGTAACCGCCCTGCTGCTGGTACCCCTGCGCCGGCTGCTGCCCGTACTGGTCGTGCTGCCCGTACTGCGGGTCGTGCTGGCCGTACTGGTCATGCTGGCCGTACTGGTCGTACTGGGCCGACGGCTCGTAGATCCCGGGCTGCTCGTACTGGTCGTACTGCTGCTGCTCGTACCCGCCCTGCTGCTGCGGATAGGGCTGGTACTGCTCGTACTGCCCGGTCGACCAGTCGTCCGGCTGCCCGGGCTGCTGCCCCTGCGGTCCCCTGCGCTCGCTCATCCGTCGGCCTCTCCGGGGTCAGGTCCGGTGCGGCGCGTAGAGCGCCCGCTTGTCGATGTAGCGGACCACGCCGTCCGGGACGAGGTACCAGACCGGCTCGCCCTTGGCGACCCGGTTGCGGCAGTCCGTGGAGGAGATGGCCAGCGCCGGGACCTCCACCAGGGAGACCCCGCCCACCGGGAGCCCGGCGTCCGACAGAGTGTGCCCCGGCCGGGTGCAGCCGATGAAGTGGGCGAGCGAGAAGAGCTCGTCGGAGTCGCGCCAGGAGAGGATCTGGGCGAGCGCGTCGGCGCCGGTGATGAAGAAGAGGTCGGCGTCCGGGTGCAGCGCGTGCAGGTCGCGCAGGGTGTCGACGGTGTAGGTCGGCCCCTCGCGGTCGATGTCGATCCGGCTGACCGAGAACTGCGGGTTCTCCGCGGTGGCGATGACCGTCATCAGGTAGCGGTCCTCGGCCGGAGTCACCTCGCGGTCGCTCTTCTGCCACGGCTGCCCGGTCGGGACGAAGATCACCTCGTCCAGGTGGAACGCGCTGGCGACCTCACTGGCCGCGACCAGGTGCCCGTGGTGGATCGGGTCGAAGGTGCCGCCCATCACGCCCAGGCGACGCTTCGCCGGCGCCGGTACACCGGGACTCCCGGTCTGCTCTCCCATGGCGCCACACCTTACGCGACGCCCGTTACGGTGCGGGAACGGCCGGGCGCCGGGCGTCCCGGGGGCGGTGCCGCACCCCGGGCCACCCTCGGCCGGGTCAGCGGTCCCGGTTGAAGCGGGTGGTCACGAAGAGCAGCAGCAGGAGGACGAACAGCGCGGCGCCACCCGTCAGGTAGGGGCTGAGGCTGTCGTGGTTGCCCCCCTCGCCCTCGTTCGCGAGAAGGTTCAGGACAGGGAGTGCGGCAGCAGTGCTCATGGTCGTCGGGACCTTCTCGGCTCGGATGACGGGCAGGGGGTGTGGTGCGGGCCGGTGAGGGCCCACCCGTCATCGTACGGGGGGTTGCGAGGCAACCGCTCGGCGGCCCACCGCGTCTGAACCGCCGTGAGCCGGTGCGCGCCGGCCGCGCCGGCCGCCGGGCCGGTCAGCTGTTGCGGCCGGCCCGCAGCAGGATCCAGGCGAGCAGGCCGACACCGACGAACGACCCGATCAGGATGATCCGCAGGAAGAGCCCGGGACCGTTCTCCCCGGAGATCGGGGCGGCCAGGCTGACAAGGGCGGCGGTGGACATCTGCGGGCTCCTCGGACTGCTCGGTGCCGGGACCGGAATGGCCCGGCTTCCCCCGGGCAATCAGGGTAGACCGCCCTCACACCGGTGCCGCCCACCGCCCCCGCGGGCGCCGTCCGTGGCGTCCGGACGGCGTCCGGACGTCCCTCCGGAGGCACGTAGGGTGGGCCGCGGGGACGAGTACGCAACCACGGACGTTGCACAGACAGTCGTTGCAGGCGAAGGACCAGCGGGGGCCGGCCGGGGGCCGGGGCCGCCGTTCGACAGGAGGTACTCACACCATGACCGACCCGATCGCGAAGACCCCGAGCCGGCGCCGCCAGCGCTTCCCGGAGATCTCCACCCGTGCCTGGGAGCACCCGGCGGACCGTTCGGCGCTCGTCGCGCTGCGCAAGCTCAGCGGCTTCGACGACGTGCTGAAGAAGCTCGCCGGCCTTGTCTCCGAGCGCTCGATCCGGCTGATGTTCCTGGCCACCGCGGTGAAGACCTCCGAGCGGCAGTTCCCCGAGCTGCACGCCATGGTGCGCGACGCCGCGTACGTGCTCGACCTCGACCGGGTGCCGGACCTCTACGTCAGCCAGGACCCGACGGTCAACGCCTACTGCATCGGCATCGACACCCCGGTCATCGTGGTCACCAGCGGTCTGGTGGAGCTGCTGGACGAGGAGGAGCTCCGCTCGGTGATCGGCCACGAGGTCGGTCACGCGATGTCCGGGCACGCCGTCTACCGGACGATGCTGATGATCCTCACCAACATCGCCACCCGGATCGCCTGGGTGCCGCTCGGCAATCTGGCGATCATGGCGATCGTCACCGCGCTCAAGGAGTGGTTCCGCAAGGCCGAACTCTCCAGCGACCGGGCCGGCCTGCTGGCCGGGCAGGACCTCCAGGCGTCGATGCGGGCGCTGATGAAGCTGGCCGGCGGCCACAACCTCGCCGAGATGAACGTCGACGCCTTCCTGGAGCAGGCCGAGGAGTACGAGAAGGCCGGCGACCTGCGCGACGGCGTGCTCAAGCTGCTGCAGGTGCTGCCGCAGAGCCACCCGTTCGCGGTGGTCCGGGTCGCCCAGCTGAAGAAGTGGGCCGAGAGCGACGAGTACCGCTCGATCCTGGCCGGCGCCTACCCGCGCCGCACCGACGACCCGGACACCTCGGTCGGCGAGCAGTGGCGGGCGGCCGCCGAGCACTACACGACCTCGGTGAAGGAGAGCAAGGACCCGCTGATGGGCCTGATCCGCGACGTCGCGGGCGGCGCGGTGACGGTCGGCGGCAAGCTCCGCGACACCTTCGCCGGCGCCACCCGCAACGGCAACGGCAACGGCAACGGGAGCAACGGCGACGGCGGCTCCGGGACGAACTGAGCCCGGCTGCCGCCCTCCCCGGGCGCGACCCCGGCGGCCCCCGGTCACCCCGACCGGGGGCCGCCGGCGCTCAGCCGCCCGCCAGCACCCCGCACACCTGCCAGGCCGGCCGCGCGTGGTTGCCCGGGTCCACCGCCGACGGCCCGGCCGGCGGCGCCGTCGGGTCCGCCCCGGCCAGCACCGGCTGCACGACCCCGGCCAGCGAGCCGTCGCACGGCGTCGGCCCGGCCTGCAGCACCGAGTCGACCAGCCGCAGCTGCGCCGCCGCCAGGTCGATCCGGTCGAACTCGAAGGTCAGCTGCCGCCGCACGGTCTCCAGGGTGACCGGCGCCCCGCCCGGCGCCCCGGCGGCCTTCAGCGCGTAGACGAAGGTGTGGTCGGTGGTGATCCGCAGCGTGCCGCTGTCCGCCTCGTCGATCCGCATCGCCCCGGCCACCTTCACGGTGTCGGCGGCCAGTGCCACCTGCGCCGGGTCGAAGCGGACCAGCCAACCGGTCAATGCGTGGTGCCGGTCGTCGGTCGGCTGGACCACGCTCGCGTCGAACTGGGCCTGCTCGCCGGGTGTGACGAAGGCCCGCACCTCGGCGGTCGCCCCCTGCACCAGCACGGCGGGCGACAGCGAGGACGCCACCAGGTACCGCTGCACGGTGTCGAGCGCCTTGGTCACCTCGACCCGGGAGAAGTGGCCGGTGGCCGCCCCGGTCGGGGTCCCCAGCCCGATCGCGCCGTCGCCGTAGCCGGGCGGCAGGGCGGCGAACGGGTTGGCCGGGTCGGCCACCGCCCGGACCGCCGAGGCCGGGCTCAGCGCCACCAGGCTGACGGTCAGCTGACTGCCCTGGGGCCGGGCGGTGGGCCGGGTCGGCGAGCTGACCCCGAAGTACACGGCGGCACCGAAGGCCAGCAGGATCACCAGCAGCAGCGCCAGCGCCTGCCGGGGCACGGTGCCCAGCGGCCCCAGCCGGACCTTGGGCCGGGTCGGCCGGGCGAAGGAGCCGGACAGCCGCTCGCGCGCCGACAGCTCCTGGATCCGGGCAGCCCGGACGAACGATTCGTCGAAGACGACGGACCGGTACTCGTCATCGTTTCCGGAACCACCCTCGGGCGCACCCTCCGGAGGCTCGCGCGGGTCACCCATGACACCAGGGTAAGGCGCACCACGGCCCCGCCACGAGGGTCCTGCGGCAGATCACCGGAAGCGCTCCGTGACCGGTGGCGGCCGCCCCGGGGCGCACCCGTCCGGCGCGCCCGCCGGTCAGTGGCTCAGCCCGCCGGACCGGTGACCACCAGCGACGGTTCGGCCGGCGGCGGCGCCGGGTCGAGCCCGGGGCTGCTGCTGCCGGACTCGGGCCGCCGGGGAGCGCCGCCGGCCCCGCCCACGCCCTGGTAGATCGCCGCGACCGCCACCGCGACCAGGCTCACGCCCATGATCACGGCGAGCACCCAGGCCACCGGTCGGTGCCAGCGCTGCTGGGCGACGTACCGGCCGCGGCCGGCGCCGATCGGGTCGAACCCGCCCGGGCGCCAGCGCCGCGAGCGCCGCCGTCCGGAGGTCCGGCCGGGGCCGGACCACGGATCGGGATAGCGGTGGTCGTCGTCGAGCCGGCTCGGGTACGGGCGCAGTTCGAGCGGCAGTCCGTCCGGGGCGGGGGCGTCGTAGCCCCAGCCGGGGCCGGTGGTGTCCGGCTCGAAGCGGGCCTCGGCGGCGGCGAGCTGCCGCTCCTTGGCGGTCGGCTCGTGCACGGCGGCGGAGCGCACGAAGGCCTCGTCGAAGACCACGGTGGCGAACTCGTCGGCCGCACCACCGTGGTCGGCATCGTCGGGGTACGGCAAACCCCCCACATCGTCAGCCACGGATTCAGCGTATTACCGGGCGGGCGATTTGTCTGGGGCTCGGGCCAGTTGGTCCGTCGCCCGTGTGACGGCGGGGTCCGCGGCGGCCCGGCGGGCCGGGGTCAGCCGGCGTCGGCGGCGCCGCCCACGGTCTGCGTCGCCTCGCCCCGGACATGGCCGTCACCAGTGACGATGTACTTGGTGCTGGTCAGCTCGGGCAGGCCCATCGGGCCGCGGGCGTGCAGCTTCTGGGTGGAGATGCCGATCTCGGCGCCGAAGCCGAACTCACCGCCGTCGGTGAACCTGGTCGAGGCGTTGACGGCGACCGTGGTCGAGTCGACGAGCCGGGTGAAGCGGCGGGCGGCGGCCTGCGAGGTGGTGACGATGGCCTCGGTGTGGCCGGAGGTCCAGCGGCGGATGTGCGCGACGGCGGCGTCCAGCGAGGGCACGACGGCGGCCGCGATGTCGTACGAGAGGTACTCCGCCTCCCAGTCCTCGTCGGTGGCGGGCAGCACGGTGGCGGCGGAGCCCTCGGCGGCCTTGAGCACCGCGTCGTCGCCGTGCACGGTGACCCCGGCCTCGGCCAGTGCGGCGAGGGCGAGCGGCAGGAAGGCGTCGGCGACGTCCTGGTGGACGAGCAGGGTCTCGGCCGCGTTGCAGACGCTGACCCGCTGGGCCTTCGAGTTGAGCAGGATGCCGACGGCCATCGCGAGGTCGGCCTCGGCGTCGACGTAGACGTGGCAGTTGCCGGTGCCGGTCTCGATGACGGGGACGGTGGAGCCCTCGACGACCGTGCGGATCAGCGAGGCGCCGCCGCGCGGGATGAGCACGTCGACCAGGCCGCGGGCGCGCATCAGCTCCTGGACGGAGTCCCGGCTCTCGCCCGGCACCAGCTGGATCGCGTCGGCCGGCAGCCCGGCCTCGACGACCGCGTCGCGCAGGACGTCGACCAGGGCCGTGTTGGAGCGGTAGGCGGAGGCCGAGCCGCGCAGCAGGACGGCGTTGCCGGACTTCAGGCAGAGCGCGGCGGCGTCGGCGGTGACGTTGGGGCGGGCTTCGTAGATGATGCCGACCACGCCGAGCGGGACCCGGACCTGGCGGACGTCCAGCCCGTTGGGCAGGGTGTAGCCGCGGACGACCTCGCCGACCGGGTCGGGCAGTCCGGCCACGTCGCGGACGTCGGAGGCGATCGCGGCGATCCGCTCCTCGGCGAGGGTCAGCCGGTCGATCACCGACTCCGCGGTGCCGGCCGCCCGGGCCCGGTCGACGTCCTCGGCGTTGGCGGCGGTGATCTCGGCGGCGCGGGCGACCAGGGCGTCGGCGATCGCCCGCAGCGCGGCGTCCTTCGCGGCGCGCGGCAGCGGGGCGAGCGCGGCGGCGGCCTCCCTGGCTCGGCGCGCTACGGCGAGGACGGGGCTGTCGGCGGTGGCGAGGTCGCTGGTCATGCGCCCAGGGTAGTGGAGCGCACCGGCCCGCCCGCGGGGCATTTCGCCCGGCGAGACGGCGCCCGTCCCCCGGCCGCCCCCGTGCCCGCCGCTCCGCCGCGCCCCGCGCCTCCCGCCGGTGCCCACCGGCGGGCCGGGCACCTCGGTGGCCGGGCACCTCAGTAGGGGTAGACGCCGCCCAGCTGCGGCGGCGGGCCGGCGAAGCCCTCCGCGACGCGCTTGTGGTACGTCGACCGGTCGACCACCTCCAGGCCGACGATCTCCCACGGCGGCAGCTTCGCCGTCACCTTGTGCTCGCCCCACAGCCGCAGCGCGATCGCCGCCGCGTCGTGCAGGTCGCGGGCCTGCTCCCAGTAGCGGATCTCCGCGTGGTCGGCGGCGTAGCGGGCGGTCAGGAAGAACGAGTGGTCGTGCGCCAGCCGCTCCAGCCCGGCCCGCAGTTCGGTCAGCGGGGTGACCGGTCCGGCCACGCTGAGCACCACGTGCCAGAGCCGGGCCTGTTCGGGCACGGTGGGCGGCTCGGTCGCGGCGCGGCGCTCCGTCCGGAGCCGGTGCACCGTGCCGGGACCCTGCGGAGGCGGACCGGCCGGTCCGGCGGGGCCGTCGTCCCCGCCGCCGTCGATGCTGGTCAGCCGCCGGCTCGTGGTTCCTCCGGTCAGCGCTGCCTCGCGCCTGCGTTCCACCGGCGGCCTCCTGTTCGGCGATGTCGTGTCGTCGTACCCGCCGGCCCCGGCCGACGCGGGTGCGACCCCACCCCTCCTCGCCCGTGGCCGGGCGTGTGCTCCCCGCGCGGAGCCGCCCGTGCCCCGGCGGTCCGGCGGCGGGTCAGCCGCGCAGGACGACCAGGTCGTCGCGGTGGACGACCTCCCGCTCGTAGGCGGCGCCGAACTCCTGGGCCAGGTCCCGGGTGGACCGGCCGAGCAGGCGGGGCAACTCCCTCGCATCAAAGTTGACCAGTCCGCGCGCCACGATGTGGCCGTTTTCGGCAAGAAGGTCGACCGGATCACCCGCGGCGAACTCGCCGTCGACCTTGGTGACCCCGGCGGGCAGCAGCGAGGCGCCGCCGGAGACCACGGCCTCGACGGCGCCGGGGTCGAGGTGCAGGGCGCCGCGCGGGCTGCTGGCGTGGGCGAGCCAGAGCATCCGGTCGGAGGAGCGGCTGCCGGTGCGCAGGAACAGGGTGCCGGTGGGGCGCCCGGCCAGCGCGTCGGCGGCGTGGCTGGCGGCGGTGAGGACGACGGGGATCCCGGCGCCGGTGGCGATCCGGGCGGCCTCGACCTTGGTGACCATGCCGCCGGTGCCGACGCCGGCCTTGCCCGCGCTGCCGATCTCGATGCCGTCGAGGTCGTGCGGGCCGGCGATCCGGGCGATCCGGCTGGTGCCGGGGCGGCTGGGGTCGCCGTCGTAGAGGCCGTCGACGTCGGAGAGCAGGACGAGCAGGTCCGCGCGGACGAGGTGGGCGACCAGGGCGGCCAGCCGGTCGTTGTCGCCGAACTTGATTTCGGCGGTGGCGACGGTGTCGTTCTCGTTGACGATCGGCATGGCGCCCATCGCGAGCAACTGGTCGAGGGTGCGGTAGGCGTTGCGGTAGTGGGCGCGGCGGCTGGCGTCCTCGGCGGTGAGCAGGACCTGGCCGACGCGCAGGCCGTAGCGGGCGAAGGAGGCGGTGTAGCGGGCGATCAGCAGGCCCTGGCCGACGCTGGCGGCGGCCTGCTGGCGGGCGAGGTCCTTGGGCCGCTTCTCCAGGCCGAGCGGGGCGAGGCCGGCGGCGATGGCGCCGGAGGAGACCAGCACGACCTCGGGGGCGTCGGGACGGGTGCGGACCTTGGCGAGGGCGTCGACGAGGGCGTCGACCCGGTCGGCGTCGATGCCGCCGGCCGCGGTGGTGAGGGAGGAGGAGCCGACCTTGACGACGATGCGCCGGGCGGTCAGCACCTCCGACCGCAGTTCGTCCTCGCTCATCTCGGGTTCGCCCTTCCGGTGTGGTGCTCCGGCGGCGGGTCCGGCCCGGCCGCATCCCCCGCAATCTACGCGATCGGCCCGCCCGGCCCGCACCGCGTTCCAGCGGCCGGACGACGCGCGGAGCGGGCCGGGACGGGCGGGCGCTCCGTCAGCGCGCAAGCCCCCGCCGCCCGTTGACGGGGCGGCGGGGGCTTGCGGGGTCACGCGGGACCGCACCGGCTCGCACCGGGGTCACGCCGGGACCGGACGGGACCCGGTGGGGCTCAGTTCTCCTCGTCGTCGCCCTCGATGGCGCTCTGGCGGCCGCTGGAGAGCGCCTCGAAGGCGAGGAACTCGGCCTCGGCGGCGTCCCGCCCCTTCTGCTTCTCGCGGCGGCGGTCGACGGCCGGGCGCGGGCTCTCCAGGCGGTGGTCCTCACCGCGGCGGCCGAGCATCTCGGCGCCGGCGGCCATGGTCGGCTCCCAGTCGAAGACGACGGCGTTCTCGTCCGGGCCGATGATGACGGTGTCGCCCTCGTGGGCGCCGACCTTCCACAGCCGGTCCTCGACGCCGAGCCGG
Organism: Streptomyces sp. NRRL F-6131; assembly: GCA_000719695.1. Classification (GTDB taxonomy): domain Bacteria; phylum Actinomycetota; class Actinomycetes; order Streptomycetales; family Streptomycetaceae; genus Kitasatospora. The sequence continues at coordinate 51,745 of JOHN01000045.1, read as the reverse complement.
GCCAGCCGGTCCGCGAGGTAGCCGACGGCCTCGTCGTTCGAGAAGTCGGTCTGCCGGACCCAGCGCTCGGGCTTGACGCCGCGGATGCGGTAGGCGCCGTCCTCCTCGGTGATGGTGAAGCCCGCGTCGTCGACGGCGGCGGGCCGCAGCACGATCCGGGTGGACTCCTCGACGGGCTTGGCGGCGCGGGCCTCGGCGACGATCTGCGCCAGGGCGAAGCTGAGTTCGCGCAGGCCCTTGCGGGAGGCGGCGGACACCTCGAAGACCCGGTAGCCGCGCTCCTCCAGCGAGGCGCGGGTCAGGTCGGCGATGTCCTGTCCGTCCGGCACGTCGACCTTGTTGAGGGCGACCAGCCGCGGGCGGTCCTCGAGGCCGCCGTACTCGGCGAGTTCGGCCTCGATGGTCTCCAGGTCGGTCAGCGGGTCGCGGCCGGGCTCCAGGGTGGCGCAGTCCAGCACGTGGACCAGGACGGAGCAGCGCTCGACGTGCCGCAGGAACTCCAGGCCGAGGCCCCGGCCCTGGCTGGCGCCGGGGATGAGCCCGGGGACGTCGGCGATGGTGTAGACGGTGGAGCCGGCGGTGACCACCCCGAGGTTGGGGATCAGGGTGGTGAACGGGTAGTCGGCGATCTTCGGCTTCGCGGCGGAGAGCACGGAGATCAGCGAGGACTTGCCGGCGCTCGGGTAGCCGACGAGGGCGACGTCGGCGACGGACTTGAGCTCCATGACGATGTCACGGGCCTCGCCGGGCTCGCCGAGCAGCGCGAAACCGGGGGCCTTGCGGCGGGCGGAGGCGAGCGCCGCGTTGCCGAGGCCGCCGCGGCCGCCCTGGGCGGCGACGAAGCTGGTGCCGTGGCCGACCAGGTCGGCGAGCACGTTGCCCTGGCGGTCGAGGACGACGGTGCCGTCCGGCACGAAGAGGACGAGGTCCTGGCCGTCGGCGCCGGTGCGGTGGCCGCCGGCGCCGGGCTTGCCGTTGGTGGCCTTGCGCTTGGGCGAGTGGTGGTACTCGAGCAGGGTGGTGACCTGCGCGTCCACGGTGAGGATGACGCTGCCGCCCTCACCGCCGTTGCCGCCGTCCGGGCCGCCGAGCGGCTTGAACTTCTCGCGGTGCACGGAGGCGCAGCCGTGGCCCCCGTTGCCCGCGGCGACGTGAAGTTCGACGCGGTCCACGAAGGTGGTCATGGGTGTGCCTCCAGTACGAAGAAGTCGGTGTTCACTGCGGTAAAGCACGAGGGGTGGACCGGATCATTCCGGCCCACCCCTCATTGTGAGTCTGGTGTGACTCAGGCCTCGACGGCCACGATGTTGACGACCTTGCGGCCGCGGCGGGTGCCGAACTGCACGGCACCGGCGGTCAGCGCGAACAGGGTGTCGTCGCCACCGCGACCGACACCGGCACCCGGGTGGAAGTGGGTGCCGCGCTGGCGGACGAGGATCTCGCCGGCCGAGACGACCTGGCCGCCGAAGCGCTTCACGCCGAGGCGCTGGGCGTTCGAGTCACGGCCGTTGCGGGTAGAGCTTGCGCCCTTCTTGTGTGCCATCTGGCTATCCCCTTACTTGACCGAGTCGATGCTGGTGATGCGCACCGCGGTGTGCTGCTGGCGGTGACCCTGACGACGACGGTAGCCCGTCTTGTTCTTGTAACGCAGGATGACGATCTTGTCACCCTTGGTCTGGTCGACCACCTCGGCGTGAGCCTTCACGCCGGCCAGCACCCACGGGTCGGAGGTGACGGCCTCACCGTCGACGACCAGGATGGTGGAGAGCTCCACCGAGTCACCCGGCTTGGCCTCGATACGGTCGATCTCCAGCACGTCGCCGACGGCGACCTTGTGCTGGCGGCCGCCTGCGCGAACGATCGCGTACATGCGGTACCTACTTTCCCAACTCGGTCGGAACTCTCGATGCCAGCCACCTGGGTACGGACACAGGGGCCTCCCCCGACGTCCTCTTGCGAGGGGTTGGGAGGTGATGTGCTCGGGAGCATGGCGTAGACACGCCAGTGGTCAAGAATACGGGCCGGTCGCCGCAGGGGCAAACCGGCCCGCACGGGCCCCGGGCGGAGGGTCTCCGCCCGGGGCCGGGCACTACTCGGCCGCCGTATCACCCTCGGCGGCCGCCGCCTTCTTGGCCGCCGCGCTCGTCCGCTTGGTGGCGGTCTTGCGGGCGGTGGTCTTCTTCGCCGCCGTCGTCGTCTTCTTGGCGGCGGTGGTCTTCTTGGCGGCGGTCTTGCGGGCCGCCCGCTTCTTCGGCGCCGGCGCCTCCTCGGCGGGCTCCTCGGTCGCGGCCGGCTCGGCGGCGGCCTCGGCGGCCTCCGGGACCTCGACGGCCTCCGTGGCCGGCTCGGTGACCTCCGGGACCTCGGTGGCGGCCGGCTCGGCCACCTCCTCGGCCACGACCGCCTCGGCGGGCTGCTCCTCGGCCGGAGCCCGGTCCGCCGGGGAGACCGCCGCCAGGGCCGACGCCAGGGCGGCCTCGGCCTTGGCCTGCAGCACCACGATCTCCGCCCCGCCCGGCGCACCGGCCGGAGCCGTGGCCTTGCGGACCGCCCGGCGGCGGGGCCGCCCGGCCGCGGTGACGGGAGCCTGCGCCGGGGCCTCGGCGACGACCGCCTCGGTGACGGTCTCGGCCGGAGCCTCGGCGACGCCGGGGACCTCGATCGCCAGCTGACCCTCGATCTCCTCGCGGACCGGCGCGGCCTCGACGGCCTCGACGGCCTCGACGGCGTCCTCGAGCGGCTCGAAGTCGGCCTCGGCCACGGCCGCCTCGACGGTCTGCGGCTCCTCCTGCGCGGCGCCGCCCTTGCCCCGGCGACGGCGCTTGCCGCTGCCCGGGCCCGCCTCGACGGCGGCCGCGCCGCCACCGGTGTGACTGTGGGAGTGGGCGCTCGGCTGCTCCATGTGGACGATCACGCCGCGGCCGTTGCAGTGCACGCAGGGCTCGGAGAAGGACTCCAGCAGGCCCTGGCCGACCCGCTTGCGGGTCATCTGCACCAGGCCCAGCGAGGTGACCTCCGCCACCTGGTGCTTGGTCCGGTCCCGGCCCAGGCACTCCAGCAGGCGGCGCAGCACCAGGTCGCGGTTGGACTCCAGGACCATGTCGATGAAGTCGATCACGATGATGCCGCCGAGGTCGCGCAGCCGCAGCTGGCGCACGATCTCCTCGGCCGCCTCGATGTTGTTCCGGGTGACCGTCTCCTCCAGGTTGCCGCCCTGGCCGACGAACTTCCCGGTGTTGACGTCGACGACGACCATCGCCTCGGTGCGGTCGATCACCAGCGAGCCGCCGCTGGGCAGCCAGACCTTGCGGTCCAGCGCCTTCATCAGCTGCTCGTCGATCCGGTAGGTGGCGAAGACGTCCACCTCGGAGGTCCAGCGCTGGAGCCGCTCGGCGAGGTCCGGGGCCACGTTGGTGACGTAGTCGTGGATGGTGCTCCACGCCTCGTTGCCGGAGACGATGACCTTGGTGAAGTCCTCGTTGAAGATGTCGCGGACGACCCGGACGGTCATGTCCGGCTCGCCGTAGAGCAGCGCGGGGGCGTTGCCGGACGCGGCCTTCTTCTGGATGTCCTCCCACTGCTGCTGGAGGCGCTGGACGTCGCGGGTCAGCTCCTCCTCGGAGGCGCCCTCGGCGGCGGTGCGCACGATGACGCCCGCGTCGTCCGGGACGATCTTCTTGAGGATCTGCTTCAGACGGGCGCGCTCGTTCTCCGGCAGCTTGCGGGAAATGCCGGTCATCGAGCCCTCGGGCACGTAGACCAGGTAGCGGCCGGGCAGCGAGATCTGGCTGGTCAGGCGGGCGCCCTTGTGGCCGATCGGGTCCTTGGAGACCTGCACCAGCACGGACTGGCCGGACTTCAGCACCGACTCGATCCGGCGCGGGCCGCCGTGGCCGCCCAGCGCCCCGAAGTTGACCTCACCGGCGTACAGCACCGCGTTGCGGCCCTTGCCGATGTCGACGAAGGCGGCCTCCATCGACGGCAGCACGTTCTGGACCTTGCCCAGGTAGACGTTGCCGACGTAGGAGGTGGCCTGCTCCTTGTTGACGTAGTGCTCGACGAGCACGCCGTCCTCGAGGACGCCGATCTGGGTCCGCTGGCCGTTCTGGCGCACCACCATGACGCGCTCGACCGACTCGCGGCGGGCCAGGAACTCGGCCTCGGTGATGATCGGCACCCGGCGGCGGCCCAGCTCGCGGCCCTCGCGGCGGCGCTGCTTCTTGGCCTCCAGGCGGGTGGAGCCCTTGATGGACTGCACCTCGTCCGGGTCGAACGACGGCTCGGTGGAGCGGCGGCGCGGCTCGCGCACCTTCACCACCGTGCGGACGCCGTCCTCGGTGGTCTCGGCGGTCTCGACGGCGCCGGTCTCCCCGCTGCGGCGGCGGCGACGGCGACGGCGGCGCGAGGAGGACAGGCCGGCGGCCAGGTCGTCCTCGTCGTCGTCCTCCTCGTCGACGGCCGGCTCCTCGGCGGCGGGCTGCTCGGCCTCGGGCGCCTCGGCCTCGATCTCCTCGGCCTCACCGCGGCGACGGCGGCGGCCGCCCCGGCGGCGACGGCGCGACGGGCGGCCGTCCTCCCACTCGTCCTCGGCCTCGGGGCCGGTCGCGGGGGCCTCGACGGCGGCGGGCGCCTCGACGGACCGCTGCACCGCGGCGGGCTTCTCCGCCGCGGGCTTCTCCGCGACGACGGGCTTCTCCACCACGGGCTTCGCGGCGGCGTGCTTCTGGCGGGACGGGGTCTGCACCCGCACCGAGGTGCGGACGCGGCGACGGCGGCCGACACCGCTGTACTCGAACTCGTCCTCCTCGCGGCGCGGCGCGGCCGCGGCGGGCGCCTCCTCGGCGGCGGACGGCTGCGCGGCGGCGGACGGCTGCGCGGCGGCGGGGGCCGACTGGGCCGACTGGGCGGTCGCCGCGGCCTGGGCGGTCGGGGCGACGTAGGGGGCCGGCTCCTGGAACACCGGGGCCTGGAAGATCGCGGTGGAGGGGCGGACGGCGCGACGGCGCACCCGCTGGGGCGGCTCGGTGGCCGGCACCTCGACGACCGGCTCCTCGGCCGGGGTCTCCTCGGCCTCGGCCTCGGGCTCCTCCGCCACCGGCTCCTCGGCGACGGGCTCCTCCGCGACGGGGGCGGGCTCGACCACGGAGACGGCCTCGACCACCCGGCGGCGGCGGGCACGGCGCGCGGGAGCGGCCGGGGCCTCCTCGGCGGCGGGGGCCTCGACGGCCACCGGCTCGGGCTCGGGCTCGGGCTCGGCGACGGGCGCCTCGGCGACCGCCTCCTCGACCGGAGCGGCCTCGGCCTTCTTGCGGGTCCGGCGGGCCCGCACGGGCTTCTCCGCCTTCTCGGCGGTCTCCGCCTTCTCCGTCGTCTCCGTCTTCTCGGCCCGGTCGGCCTTGGCGGCCCTCGGCGCCTTCGCGGCGGCCGGAGCCGGCTCCTCCTCGGCGGGGGCGGTCGTCGCTCCGGCGTCCGGCGCGGTGACCACGATCGCGGTGGCCTCGGGCGCCCCGGCGGGCGCCTCGGCGCGCTTGCGGGTACGGCGGGCGCGCACCGGCTTCTCCGCCACCGGTTCGGCGGCGGGTGCCTCGGCGGCCGGCGTCTCGGCCGGTCGGGTGGCCTCGGCCTCGGCGGGGAGGACCGTCTCGGCGGTCTCCGCGGCGGCGCCCTGCGGGGCGCCGGCCGGGCGGGACACCGCGCGGCGGCGCCGGCGCGGCGGCGCCGCGGACGCGGTGTCGCCGCCGGTGCCGGCGGTGTCGTTCGGTTCCGTGGCCGCAGGCTGCTGCGGATCGGTGTTATCGAGCATGCGGGTGGATCTCCCGTCAGGCCCCCGGGCTCCGCATCCGGGCACGGTGCGACACCGGTGGGCGGCCGGCATCGCGAGGATGCTCGGGCCGGACCCTTTCACGGTGCCGCCGCGCGGACGCGAGGCCGCACAGGGGCTCGTAGTCTCGCTCGGCGCCCCGCCCTCGGCGGGGTGTCGAAAGTCTTCTGGTCTGACCAGTCTTCTGAAGGTTTTCCCAAGCTGCGCCGTTCCCCAACCCCGGGTGGCTCCCGGACGGGGTCCTCGGGCCCACCGACCATCGGGGTCGGCGGGCCGCAAGAGGCCGGCCTGTGCTTCGACGACGCTCGCTCCCCTGGGGAGCCGCGGGGGCCTGGAGGACCAGCGGGCCCAGTGGGGAACTGGACCCGGCCTCCGCCCGCTAGGCGGACGCGGTTGCGCGCGGCTCGCCGGCCGCCACTGGGCCGGCCGGGGCCGCGGCGCGGTCGAGCGCCAGCGGGTCGGTCACCGTGCCGGTCCCCTCGTCGAGCGGCCCCTGCGCCAGCCTGGTCACCTCTGCGGGGACCGGCGGCGCCAGGTCGGCCGTCGCACGGAGACCGGACAACACGTCGTCGGGTCGTACGGCGGGTGTGGCGTGTCGTACTACCAGGCGCAGTATCGCACAGGGACGCCCGGTCCGAACATCGCGGGCCTCTTCACCCGCCGTGTCCGCACCGCCGTCGACCTGCGGCGGGACGATCTCGAGAGCCGCCACCGCGCCGCGCGCGTCGAAGACCCGCAGGCCGTTCTTGGTGAGGCGTTCGACCTCGACGCGCTCCTCGGCGAGGAACGCGGCGACCGCGCGGGCCGCCTCCTGCGGCTCGACGCCGTCGAGCCGCACCTGCCACTCGGAGGCCTCCAGGCGCTCCACGAAGTTGGGCGTCCGGACCTCGACCGCGTCGATCACGTCCAGACCCGTGGGCAGCGACTCGTCCAACTGGACGCGCAGCTCCTCGGGGTCGCGGGCGGCCGCGAGGCCGATCTCCAGGTACTCCGCCTCGCTGGCCACACCGGTCGGCGCGGCATTGGCGTAGGACACCTTGGGGTGCGGGGTGAAGCCGGCCGAGTAGGCCATCGGCACCGCCGACCGGCGCAGGGCGCGCTCGAAGGCGCGCTGGAAGTCACGGTGGCTGGTGAAGCGGAGCCGGCCGCGCTTGGTGTAGCGGAGACGGATCCGCTGCACCGTCGGCGCGGGCGGCGGACCGTCGGGCGTACGGCGTGCCAGGGTCGCTCAGTCCTTCGTCAGTGGTCCCCGTCCGCAGCGGCGGCGATTTCCCGCCACTGTCCGGACTCTGTCACCTCAAAGGGTACGCGCCCCCGCCCACCCCTCGCTCCGCCCCCGCCCGCCCCGGCACGCGAACGCCCCCGCCGGACGGGTCCGGCGGGGGCGCGCGACGGGGGCACGGCGGCCCGTGCGCCTACTTGTTCACCACGGTGAGCGGGAGCATCTTCTTGCCGGTGGGGCCGATCTGGATGCTCGTCTGCATCTGGGGGCACACGCCGCAGTCGAAGCACGGGGTCCAACGGCAGTCGTCGACCTCGACCTCCTCCAGGGCGTCCTGCCAGTCCTCCCAGAGCCAGTCCTTGTCGAGGCCGCTGTCCAGGTGGTCCCAGGGCAGGACCTCCTCGTAGCCGCGCTCGCGGGTGGTGTACCAGTCGACGTCGACGCCGGTGCCGGCCAGGCCCTTCTCGGCGGAGGCCATCCAGCGGTCGTAGGAGAAGTGCTCGCGCCAGCCGTCGAAGCGGCCGCCGTCCTCGTAGACCGCGCGGATGATGGCGCCGACCCGGCGGTCGCCGCGCGAGAGCAGGCCCTCGACGATGCCGGGCTTGCCGTCGTGGTAGCGGTAGCCGATGTTCTTGCCGTACTTGCGGTCGCCGCGGATCGAGTCGCGCAGCTTGGCCAGCCGGGCGTCGGTGGCCTCGGCGGAGAGCTGCGGGGCCCACTGGAACGGGGTGTGCGGCTTGGGCACGAACCCGCCGATGGAGACGGTGCAGCGGATGTCGTTCTGGCCGGTGACCTCGCGGCCCTTCTGGATGACGTTCTTCGCCATCTCGCCGATCTGGAGCACGTCCTCGTCGGTCTCGGTGGGCAGGCCGCACATGAAGTACAGCTTCACCTGGCGCCAGCCGTTGCCGTAGGCGGTGGCGACGGTGCGGATGAGGTCCTCCTCCGACACCATCTTGTTGATCACCTTGCGCATGCGCTCGCTGCCGCCCTCGGGGGCGAAGGTGAGGCCGGAGCGGCGGCCGTTGCGGCTGAGCTCGTTGGCGAGGTCGATGTTGAAGGCGTCGACGCGGGTGGACGGCAGCGACAGACCGATCTTGTCGTCGGTGTAGCGGTCGGCCAGGCCCTTGGCGATGTCACCGATCTCGGTGTGGTCGGCGGAGGACAGCGACAGCAGACCGACCTCCTCGAAGCCGGTGGCCTTGAGGCCGCGCTCGACCATCTCGCCGATGCCGGTGATGCTTCGCTCCCGCACGGGGCGCGTGATCATGCCGGCCTGGCAGAAGCGGCAGCCGCGGGTGCAGCCGCGGAAGATCTCCACGGACATCCGCTCGTGCACGGTCTCCGCGAGCGGGACGAGCGGCTGCTTGGGGTAGGGCCACTCGTCGAGGTCCATCACGGTGTGCTTGGAGACCCGCCACGGCACGCCCGGGGCGTTCGGCACGACGCGCGCGATCCGGCCGTCGGCCAGGTACTCGACGTCGTAGAACTTCGGCACGTACACGCCGCCGGTGCGGGCCAGCCGCAGCAGCAGCTCGTCGCGGCCGCCGGGGCGGCCCTCGGCCTTCCACTCCCGGACGATCCTGGTGATGTCCAGCACGGCCTGCTCGCCGTCGCCGATCACCGCGCAGTCGATGAAGTCCGCGATCGGCTCGGGGTTGAACGCGGCGTGACCGCCGGCCAGCACCACCGGGTCCTCGTCGGTGCGGTCCCGGGCCGCCAGCGGAATGCCGGCCAGCTCCAGCGCGGCCAGCATGTTGGTGTAGCCGAGCTCGGTGGAGAAGGAGAGCCCGAACACGTCGAACGCCTTCACCGGCCGGTGGGCGTCCACGGTGAACTGGGGCACGCCGTGCTCACGCATCAGCGCCTCCAGGTCCGGCCAGACGCTGTAGGTGCGCTCGGCCAGGACGCCCTCCTGCTCGTTGAGCACCTCGTAGAGGATCATGACGCCCTGGTTGGGCAGGCCGACCTCGTAGGCGTCGGGGTACATCAGCGCCCAGCGGACGTCGCAGGCGTCCCAGTCCTTGACGGTCGAGTTGAGCTCGCCGCCGACGTACTGGATCGGCTTCTGGACGTGCGGGAGGAGGGCCTCCAGGCGTGGGAAGACCGATTCGACAGTCATGAGTACTAGGAACCCTTACGACGTTCGGGACCGCCGCGCGCTCCGCGGGGCGACGGCTGGGAGGGGTGACCCTCAAGGGTAGCCGAACCGCCGTACGCTCCGGCCCGGTCGCCCGCCGCCGCGACCCCGGCCCGACCCCGGCCCGGCCCCGCCACGACCCCCGGCCCGGCCCCGCCGGGCGGCGCGCGGACCGTCCGTGCCGGGGGGTGTACGGACAGGTCCCGGCACGTGAACGCGGTCCCACCGCGGGACCCCGGCGACTGTTGACACGCTCCGAGGCCGCGTGCGGTACTGGCAAGGCTCCACCGGAAGGTCCTGTGCGCCCCCGGGACAAGGGAGTTGGCCGCGCGCGCACCGGCCGCGCCGGGCGGCCCGGCGCGACCCCGCGCCGGACTCCCGACCGAGGCCCCCGACCGCGCCGCCCCGCCCGCCCCCGAGGACTGGAGAGCCATGACCGACACGGGCCGGCGGACGCGCCGGATCGACAGCCCGTGCCACGACACCGAGAGCTACCCGACCGTGGCCCGGGCGATCGCCGCGGCCCGCCGGCTGGCCCGCCGCCACCCCGGTCGCTGCCGGGTCCGCGAAGTGGGCCGCTCCCGGGCCGGACGCCCCCTCGTCCTGGTCTCGGTGGACGACGGCGAGCACACCGTCCTCGTCGTCGGCGGCCCGCACCCGAACGAGCCGGTCGGCCTGGCCGCCGCCGTCCGGCTGGCCGAGCGGGTGCTGGAGCTGCCGCCCCGCCCCGGGGTCGGCTGGCACGTCCTGCTCTGCCTGGACCCGGACGGCGCCGCGCTCAACGAGGGCTGGCTGCAGGGCCCGCTCACCGCGGCCCGGCACTACGAGCACTTCTTCCGGCCCGCCTTCCACGAGCAGCCGGAGCTGCTGCCGCACCCGGACGGCCCGCTCACGCCGATGCCGGAGAGCCGGGTGCTGACCGGCCTGATCGACGAACTGCGCCCGGTGCTCCAGTGCTCGCTGCACGGCGTGGACTTCGGCGGCGCGTTCGTGCAGCTCACCCGGCCGCTGCCGGCCCTGGCCGAGCCCTTCGCCCGCTCGGTGGCCCGCGGCGGCATCCCGCTGGACGTCGACTCCTACGACGCGCTCGGCTGGCACAGCCCGGCCCCCGGCACCTATCTGATGCCGCCGCCGGGTCGCGGCCGGCAGCCGCTGCCGGACCGCCCCGAGCTGTCCACCTGGGCGTACGCGGGGCGTTACGGCGGGACGACCGCGGTGCTGGAGGTGCCGATGTGGGCGATCGACGCCGTCGGCGACGCCCGTCCGGCGCCGGACGTGCCCGCCGCCGTCGGGGCCTGCGCGGACCGGCTGCGCTCCCGGGTGGCGGAGCTGACCGCCCTGCTGCCGCAGGTGCCGCGGCACGCCGGGGTGGCGTACGGGCCGCTGCTGCGTTCCGTCGAGTTCAATCTGGCGGTCTGCCCGCCGGTGGTGGCGGACTGGCTGGCGGACTGGTCGACGGCGCCGCTGTCGGTGTCCCGGGTCACCACCGCCCGGATCGTCGCCGAGCGGGTGCCGCTGCGGATCTCCTCGATGCTGCTGCGGCTGCTCGCGGACTGCGGCGGCCCGGCGGCGGACGCGGCCCGCACGCGTGCCCGGGGCGTCGCCGCGGCGAGCCTGGAGGGCCTGCAGCGACTGGGGGCCCGCTGGGTGCCGGTCGAGACCCAGGTCGCCCACCAGACCCGGGCGGTCTTCGCCGCCGCCGACCTGCTGCTGCCCGCCCCGTAGGGCGTCCGCGAACGGCGCGGGCCGGCCCGGGGACCACCCCGGACCGGCCCGCGCCGTTCGCGCCGCCGTTGGAGCCGTTCGCGCCGCCGTTCGCGCCGCCGCTCAGGCCGCTATCGGCCGCTGGCTCTGCACCGCCTGGAGCAGCCCGATCGCCACCCAGGTGGAGAACATCGACGACCCCCCGTAGGAGACGAACGGCAGCGGGATGCCGGCCACCGGCATGATGCCCAGGCACATCCCTATGTTCTCGAAGCCCTGGAAGGCGAACCAGGCGACCACCCCGGCCGCCACGACGGTGCCGTACAGGTCGGTGGCCTGGCGGGCGATCCGGCAGCCCCGCCAGAGCACCACGCCGAGCAGCAGGATGATCGCCGTCGCCCCGAGGAAGCCCAGCTCCTCACCGGCCACCGTGAAGACGAAGTCGGTCTGCTGCTCCGGCACGAACTGCCCGGTGGTCTGCGTCCCGTGGAACAGGCCCTTGCCGGTCAGCCCGCCGGAGCCGATCGCGATCCGGGCCTGCGCGGTGTTGTAGCCGACGCCCGACGGGTCGAGCGCCGGGTTGGCGAAGGCCGCGAACCGGTCGATCTGGTACTTGCTCAGCACCCCGAGCTTCCAGATCGCGACGCAGCCGCCGACGCCGGTCAGGATCAGCCCGAACACCCAGCGGTTGGCCGCGCCGGAGGCCAGCAGGATGCCCAGCACGATGACGGCCATCACCATCACCGAGCCGGCGTCCGGCATCAGCATCACGATCGCCATCGGCAGGGTCGCCCAGACCAGCGCCCGGAAGACCGCCTTGTTCGCCGGGAACTCCCGCTCCCCGGCGTCCACCTGGTCGGACAGCACCAGCGCCATCGACAGCACGATCGCCAGCTTGGCGAACTCGGCCGGCTGCACGGAGAAGCCGCCGCCCAGCTGGATCCAGGAGTGCTGGCCGTTGATGGTCGAGCCGAGCGGACTCAGCGTGGCCACCAGCAGCAGGATCACCCCGGCGTACAGGAAGGGCACGACGGTGCGGAAGCGCCGGCTCCCTATCGCTATCACCACCGCGCACAGCACCGCTCCGACCAGCACATTGGTCAGGTGCCGGTACAGGAAGTACTGCGGGTCGCCGTGGGTGAGGGTGTCGCGCCCCCGGGTGGCCGACCAGACCAGCAGTGAGCTGCCCAGCGAGAGGACCACCGCGGCCAGCAGCAGTATCCAGTCGATCCGCCACAGCGGGGAGTCCTTGGACAGCGCCTTGGGCACCCCGCCGCGCTGCGGGGCGAGCCGCAGCTGGCGGTACGAACCGTAGGAGGTCATGCCCGGCCCCTTCCGGTGGTGGTGCGGGTGGGTTCGACGGCGGCCGCCACCGCGACGGGCACCGGGACGGCGCCGCCGGGCTGCGCCGGGTCGAGGAAGACCCGCGGCGCGTCGCCGGTCACCCCGGGGTCGCCGGCCGCGGCGCCGAAGGACGCCGGCTTGATGATCGCGGTGCCGTCCGGGTTGAACTTCGGCAGCTCGGCCTGCGGCTTGGGCAGCAGCGCCTTGGCCGGGTCGACGTTGCCCTTGTCGTCGACGCCGTACAGCGACTGGTAGATCCGGCGGATCGCGTCACCGGAACCGCCGGAGCCGGTGCCACCCTGGCTTATCGTCATGACGACCGCGTAGTCGCGGCTGTAGGTGGTCAGCCACGAGGTGGTCTGCTTGCCCTCGACCTCGGCGGTGCCGGTCTTGGCGTGCAGCTCGATCTTGCCCTGCGGCCAGCCCGCGCCGGTGAACTTCCAGGCCGCGGTGCCGCTGGTGACGACGCCGGCGGTGGCCTGGTCGATGTAGCCGAGCAGCTTCTGGTCGCCGGGCAGCCGGCCGTCCTCGTGCGGGGCGATCTCGCGGACGAGCTCCCCGCCCGGGCTTATCACCGCCTTGGCGACGGTCGGGCGGTAGAAGGTGCCGCCGTTGGCGAGGGCCGAGTAGATCCGGGCCATCTGGATCGGGGTGACCAGGGTGTCGCCCTGGCCGATCGCGAAGTTGACGGCGTCACCGGCGCGCATCTGGTAGCCGTCGACGCAGTTCTCCCGGGCGATCTGGTCGGAGAAGCTGGTGCCGCCCTTCTCCGCCTGCTTGCACCAGGCGTCCTTGTTGTTGTCGTAGAAGGACTGCTTCCACTGCCGGTCGGGCACCCGGCCGGTGACCTCGCTGGGCAGGTCGATGCCGGTCTTGGCGCCGAGGCCGAACTGGTGGGCGGTCTTGAAGAACCAGTCGCCCGGCTCCTTCTTCGGCTTGATGCCGCCGTCCTTCATCCACTGGTCGTAGGCCAGCCCGTAGAAGACGGTGTCGCAGGAGACCTCCAGGGCGCGCTCCAGGGAGATCGCGCCGAAGCTCTCGCTCTCGAAGTTCTTGAACTCCCGACCGCCGATGGTCATGCTCTTCGGGCAGTCGTAGCGGCCGTCGAGCGAGTAGCCGGCCTGGACGGCGGCGGTGGTGGAGATGACCTTGAAGGTCGAGCCGGGGGCGGACTGACCCTGTATGGCCCGGTTCAGCAGCGGGAAGTTGGACTCCTTGCTGGTCAGCGCCTGGTAGTCCTTGCCGCTGATGCCGCCCTGCCACAGGTTGGGGTCGTAGGTGGGGGCGCTGGCCATCGCGACGATCCGGCCGGTGTGCACGTCCATCACGACGGCGGCGCCGGAGTCGGCCTCGTAGTTGCGGTTGGTGACCTTGTCGAAGGTCTTGCGGGCGTCGGACATCGCCTGCGCCAGGTTGTCCTCGACGACCTTCTGGACCCGGGCGTCGATGCTGGTCACCAGGTTGTTGCCGGTCGCCGGGGCGGCCTTGTCGGCGGTGCCGATCACCCGGCCGAGGTTGTCCACCTCCAGCTTGGTGATGCCGGCGGTGCCGCGCAGGTCGCGGTCGTAGACGGACTCCAGTCCGGCCCGGCCGATCTGGTCGGCCGGCAGGTAGCGGTCGAGACCGGCCTTGTCGGCGGTCTTGGAGACCTCCTCGTCGGTGACCGGCGAGAGGTAGCCGAGCACCTGGGCGAGGTTGGCGCCCTCCACGCCCGTGTAGTGGCGCACGGCGGTGGGCTGCGCGGTGACCCCGGGGAAGTCCTCGCGGCGCTCCATTATCTGCATCGCCTGCTGGGTGGTCGCCTCCTTGGTGACCGGGATCGGCTGGTAGGGCGAGCCGTTCCAGCAGGGCTGGGGCGTCTTGGCGTCACAGAGCCGGACCTTCTCCTGGACGTCCTTGGCGGGCATCCCGAGCACGTCGGCGAGCCGGGTCAGCACCGCCTTGCCGGCGTCCTTCTGCTGGAGCAGCGAGGTGCGGCTGACCGAGACGACCAGCTTGGTCTCGTTCCCGGCGAGGATGCGGCCGGAGGCGTCCAGGATCTCGCCGCGCACGGCGGGTTCGACGACCTCGCGGATGTGGTTGCCGGTCGCCTTGGCGGTGTAGACGCTGGCGTTGCGGATCTGCAGGTACCAGAGCCGTCCGCCGAGGGTGGCGAGCAGCGAGACCACCAGGATCTGCAGCACCACCAGACGGATCGTCACCCGCCGGGTTCGGCCGGTCTCGGGGATGTTGCTCACGTCTCGTGCGCTCCAAAACTGAACAGGGGCGGGCGGGGCCGGTCGGGGCGGGGGCGGGTCAGGGGCGCTTTCCCGCGCCGAGCAGGCGCTTCTTGCGGTAGGCCGGGCCGGCCGAGGGCTCGCGGGTGGTGCGGTAGCGGGCCAGGCTGCCGAGGCCGGGGCCGCCCTCGTCGTCGTCGGCGACGGACAGCGGGTCCTTGCCGAAGCGGCGGGCGATCAGCATCACGGCGGGCACCACGAAGGGGGCGAGCAGCAGGTCGTAGAGCAGGGCGGTGACGACGAGCTGGCCGAGCCCGACGTGCCGGGCGGCGGTGTCGCCGACCAGGGCGCCGACCATCGCGTACAGCAGGGTGGAGGCGATCGCGGCGACGGCGACCACGAGCAGCGCGCTGGAGACGGAGCGCTGCCGGCCGTGCTCGGGTCGCAGCAGTCCGGCGGCGTAGCCCATCAGGCAGAGCACCAGCGCGTAGCGGCCGATGGCGTGGTCGGAGGGCGGGGCGAGGTCGGCGAGCAGGCCGGCCGCGAAGCCGACCAGGCAGCCGCCGGTGGGTCCGTAGACCATGGCGAGGCCGACGACGACGAGCAGCAGTATGTCCGGGGTCGCGCCGGGCAGTTGCAGTCGGCCGAAGACGCTGACCTGGAGCAGCAGTCCGAGCAGGATCAGGATCGCGGAGACGGGGATGCGGGCGAGGCGCATGGCTCAGTTCCCCCCAGTGGGCTTGGCGGGCGGGGCGGCGGCGGCCGGCGCTGCCGCGGGCGCGGCGGGCGCCGCCGGGGCCTGGCCCTGGGCGGCCGGCGCGGGGGCGGGCGGCAGGACGGCGTCGCGCGGGTCGGTGCGCGGCGGGACGACGACGACGCCGACCAGGTCGAGCCGGGTGAACTGGACGAAGGGCTCGACCAGGACGGTCTTGGTGAGCTGTCCGGGGTTGGCCTCGACCTGGACGACCTTGCCGACGGGGACGCCGGGGACGAACGGACGGCCGCTCTGCGAGCCGAAGGTGACCAGCCGGTCGCCCTCCTTGACCTGGGCCTTGCCGTTGAGCAGGGAGACCTTCATGGCGCTGGTGCCGCCGCCGGCGGCGAAGCCGATCTCTCCGGTGCCCTCGAGCCGGGTGCCGGCGGTGAAGCCGGGGTCGGAGGCGAGCAGCACGGTGGCGGTGGTCGGGGCGACGGTGGTGATCCGGCCGACCAGGCCCTGGCCGTTGATGACGGTCATGTCGCGGGTGAGGCCGTCGTCGCTGCCGGCGTCGATGGTGATGGTCCAGGAGAAGCCCTGGGCCGGGCCGATCGCGATGGTCTGGGCGGCCTTGACGGTGTAGCCGCCGGCGCCGGCGGTGCGCAGCAGGTCGTCGAGTTGCTTGGTGCGTCCGCCGGCCATGTCGGAGGAGGCCAGTTTCTGCCGCAGTTCGGTGTTCTCGCGGGCGAGCTGGTCGGTGCGGCCGCTGTTCGAGGCGGCGTCGCGGAAGGCGCGGACGGTGTCGGCGACCGGGTCGACGGCGCTGGCGGCGCCGCGTTCGACCGGGCCGAGGGCGGTGGCGGCGACGCGCCGGGCGCCGCCCAGCGGTGAGCTCTCACCGCCCTTGATGTCGACGGTGATCAGCGCGAACGCGACGGCCACCAGCAGGATGAGCAGCAGCCGGCTCTCTCGTGTGTCCCTCACGGTGCTGGTACTGCCCCTTCGTACCCCTGGCCCGCCGGCCCGGGCTGTGGACCCGGGCGGGGACCCGTCAGTTCGGCTGGTGTTTCGGTTCTGCTAACGGCGCGGTGCGGCGTCGAGTACCTGCTGGAGCGCCTCGAACTCCTCGACGCACTTGCCGGATCCGAGCGCGACGGAGTCCAGCGGGTTCTCGGCGATGTGGATCGGCATGCCGGTCTCCCGGCGCAGCCGCTCGTCCAGGCCGCGGAGCAGGGCGCCGCCGCCGGTGAGCACGATGCCCCGGTCCATGACGTCGCCGGCCAGCTCGGGCGGGCACTGGTCGAGGGTGGTCTTGACCGCGTCGATGATCGAGTTGACCGGCTCGTCGATGGCTTCGCGGACCTCGGCGGCGGAGATGACGACGGTCTTGGGCAGGCCGCTGACGAGGTCGCGGCCGCGGATCTCGGCGTGCTCGTCCTTCTCGCCCTCCAGGCCGAAGGCGGAGCCGATGCTCATCTTGATCTGTTCGGCGCTGCGCTCGCCGAGGAGCAGCGAGTACTCCTTCTTGATGTGCTGGACGATGGCGTTGTCGAGTTCGTCGCCGGCGACCCGGATGGACTGCGCGGTGACGATGCCGCCGAGGGAGATGACGGCGACCTCGGTGGTGCCGCCGCCGATGTCGACGACCATGTTGCCGGTGGGCTCGTGGACGGGGAGTCCGGCGCCGATGGCGGCGGCCATCGGCTCCTCGATGATGTGCACCTGGCGGCAGCCGGCCTGGAGGGAGGCCTCGATGACGGCGCGGCGCTCGACGCCGGTGATGCCGGAGGGGACGCAGACGACGACCCGGGGGCGGGCGAGGAAGCGGCGGCGGTGCACCTTGAGGATGAAGTAGCGCAGCATCCGCTCGGTGATCTCGAAGTCGGCGATCACGCCGTCCTTGAGCGGGCGGATGGCCACGATGTTGCCGGGGGTGCGGCCGATCATCTTCTTGGCCTCGGAGCCGACGGCGAGGATGCCGCCGGTGTTGGTGTTCACCGCGACCACGGACGGCTCGTTGAGGACGATTCCCTTGCCCCTGACGTACACCAGCGTGTTGGCAGTTCCGAGGTCGATCGCCAAGTCGCGGCCGATGAACGACAGGTTGCTCGCCATGGGGTGTGGGTGCCTTCCCGGGCTCGGAGTCTTTGTGGGGTGAACGGTGTGCGCGCCCGTGAACGGGCGGCGACCGGCTGAGCTGCCTTACCGGGCCCTTGAGTCGCGTCCATCGTAGTCACGCCGTTCGGCACGGACGTCGACGTGGGGCATGCCGACCATTGTCCGGGGCGTGATCGCTTCTCCGGGCATTGGGACGCCGTGTCGGAGGGCCTGGTTCCCTATTTCCCGATAAGAATGCCCCGGCCGGGCCAATGGTCCCGGCCGGGGCGGTCCGAAGGTCCCGGTGCCCGTGGGGTCAGGCGTGGGCGGGGAAGAAAATCTTGATCTCGCGCTCGGCGGACTCCACCGAGTCGGAGGCGTGGATGAGGTTCTCGCGGGTGATGGTCGCGTAGTCGCCGCGGATGGTGCCGGCCCCGGCCTCGAGCGGGTTGGTGGCGCCGGCCAGCATGCGGATGCCGGCGACGACCTCCTCGCCCTCGACGATCAGGGCGAGGGACGGGCCGGAGGTCATGAACTCCAGCAGCGGCTCGTAGAACGGGCGGCCGACGTGCTCGGCGTAGTGCTGCTCCAGCGTCGCCCGGTCGAAGGTGCGCAGCTCGACGGCGGCGAGCCGCCAGCCGGCCTTGCGCTCGATCCGGCTGATGATCTCGCCGGCCAGGCCGCGCTTGACGGCGTCGGGCTTGAGCAGGACGAGAGTGCGCTGGGACACGGGTGTCTCCTGGGAATTCGGGGTCGGCGCGCACGCGGATCGGCACGCACGCGCGATGTCGCGTGCGCCGTGCGGCTACCGCAGAGGTTACCTTGCGTGAGCGAACGCCCCGGACCCGGTCCGGGGCGGTCTCAGACGGCCGCGGCGGCGGCCCGGGCGGCCTTGATCTCGTCGATCTTCCGGCCGTAGTGCACCGAGCACCACCAGAGGCCGGCGAAGATCGCGCCGAGCGCGAACATGGTCGGTACGACGAAGCCGCTGGCGATCAGCCCGAGCTGGAGGGCCCAGCCGACGGCCACCGCGCCGGGGCGGGTGATCATGCCGCAGAGCAGCACGCACAGCACCATGGCGATGCCGCTGACCGTCCACAGGGCGCCGTGGGAGACGTCCGTGAGCTGCATCGCGACCAGGGCCGCGAAGAGCACCACGAGGGCCTCGCCGATCAGCGTCGAGGAGCAGAGCGTCCTCATCGTCACTTCCTCCCGAGCAGCAGGCGGGCCTCGCCCACCGTGATGACCGATCCGGTGACCAGCACCCCGGCGCCGCCGAGGTCGCCCTCCTCCTCGGCCAGGGTGACGGCGGCGGCGATGGCGTCGTCGAGGCGGGGCTCGACCTGGACGCGGTCCTCGCCGAAGACGTCGACCGCGAGCGCGGCCAGCTCGTCCACGTCCATCGCGCGGTGGGTGGAGTTCTGGGTGATCACGACCTCGGCGAGGACCGGCTCGAAGGCCTCCAGCAGGCCGGCCACGTCCTTGTCGCCGCTGGTGCCGATCACGCCGACCAGCCGGGTGAAGCCGAAGGACTCGCCGATCGCGGCGACGGTGGCGCGGGCGCCGTGCGGGTTGTGGGCGGCGTCCAGGAGGATCGTGGGGCTGCGCCGGACGACCTCCAGCCGGCCCGGGGAGCTGACGCCGGAGAAGGCCTGGCGGACCTTGTCGACGTCGAGCTGCCCGCCGCGGGCGCCGCCGACGCCGAAGAACGCCTCGACGGCGGCCAGGGCGAGGGCGGCGTTCTGGGCCTGGAACTCGCCGTGCAGCGGCAGGAAGACGTCCTCGTACTCCTCGCCGCCGATCCCGCGCAGCGTCACCAGCTGGCCGCCGATCGCGAGTTCGCGGCGGATGACGCCGAACTCCATGCCCTCGCGGGCGACCGTGGCGTCCACCTCGACGGCGCGCCGCAGGATGGTCTGGGCGGCGTCGAGCTGCTGCTGGGCGACGACGGCGACGGCGCCGGTCTTGACGATCCCGGACTTCTCGACGGCGATCTCGCCGGTGGTCTCCCCGAGTTTGTCGGTGTGGTCCAGGCCGATCGGGGTGATCACGGCGACCCCGGCGTCGATGACGTTGGTGGCGTCCCAGGAGCCGCCCATGCCGACCTCGACGACGGCGACGTCCACCGGCGCGTCGGCGAAGGCCGCGTAGGCCATGCCGGTGAGCACCTCGAAGAAGGACATCGCGACGGGCTCGCGCTCGTCGACCATCCGCACGTAGGGCTCGATGTCGCGGTAGACCTCGACGAACCGCTCGGGGGTGATCGGGGCGCCGTCCAGGCTGATCCGCTCGGTGACGCTCTCCACGTGCGGGCTGGTGTAGCGGCCGGTGCGCAGCTCGAAGGTGCCGAGCAGCTGTTCGATCATCCGGGCGGTGGAGGTCTTGCCGTTGGTCCCGGTGATGTGGATGGAGGGGAAGGACCGCTGGGGCTGGCCCAGGATGTCCATCAGGGCCTCGATCCGGTCGAGCGAGGGCTCCAGCTTGTTCTCCGGCCAGCGCGCGGAGAGTTCCACCTCGACGTCGCGCAGGGCGTCGCCGGTGCCGCCGTCGGCGGGGCGGAGGGTGTACGGGTTCGGGTCGGCCTTGTCGCTCACGAGCACAGTCTACGGAGCGCGGGCCGCCGCTCCCCACGGGGTGAGAACCACCACTTTGCCCGAGTTGGCCGTTTTCCGCGTTTACTATCGATTCAGCGACATCAGACCGCAATGAAGCATTGATTCGCACCCTAGGGAGACAAATCGCCTTTGATCATGAGGAGCACCGCGCCATGCCCAACGCCCTGCGCCAGTTCGTCGAGATGCGTCGGGACGGCTTCGTCCAGATCGGCGACCTGCTCTCGCTGGCCCTGCTCGGCTACATGCTCCTGGTCTTCGGCCGCTTCCTGGTCTACTGGGCCGGCTCCCGGCACGCCTTCCGGCACCAGCGCCCGGCCGACCCCGGCGACCCCGCCGCCTTCGACTGGCACCTGGTGATCCCCTGCCGGGACGAGGAGGCCGTGGTCACCCAGACCCTGGCCGGACTGCGCGCCGTCGCCCCCGCCGCCCACCTGTGGGTGATCGACGACGACAGCGACGACACCACCCGCGACCTGGTGCTGGCCGCCGCCGCCCAGGACGGACGCGTCCACCTCGTCCAGCGCCGCCGCCCGCACGCCCGGATCGGCAAGGGCGCCGCCCTCAACGCCGCCTACCGGGAGATCTCCGCCGCGCTGCCGCCCGGCACCGACCGCTCCCGGGTGGTCCTCGGCGTCGTCGACGCCGACGGACAGCTCGACCCCGGCACCCTCGCACAGGTCTGCAACGACCGCGCGATGGGCCGCCCCGACACCGGCGCCGTCCAGATCGGCGTCCGGATGCGCAACGCCGAGGACGCGCGCCCGCTGCCCGGCCGCGGCCGCGCCGCCAACGCCCTCGCCCGCGCCCTGGTCCGGATGCAGGACGTCGAGTTCCGGGCCAACAACGCCGGCATGCAGCTGCTGCGCCGGCGCACCGGCAGCGTCGGCCTCGGCGGCAACGGCCAGTTCGTCCGACTCACCGCCCTGGACGCGCTCACCGCCGAGGAGGGCCGCGACGGCCGCCCCTGGCCCGAGCGCGCCCTGCTGGAGGACTACGAGTCCGGCCTCGACCTGCGCCTCGCCGGCTGGCGGCTCACCCACGTCACCGACACCCACGTCTCCCAGGAGGCGCTGGTCTCCTGGCGGCGCTTCCTCACCCAGCGCACCCGCTGGGCCCAGGGCAACCTGCAGTGCCTGCGCTACACCGGCCGGGTGCTGCGCTCGCCGCACTACCGGACCGCCGGCAAGGCCGAGGTGCTCTACACCTTCCTCCAGCCGGTGGTCTGCGTCCTGCTGGTCGTCCTCACCCCGCTGTCGCTCGCCATCACCGGCGCCGGACTGGTGCTCTTCCCCGAGGAGACCGCCGACTTCCAGCTGCGCTTCGGCCCCTGGATGGCGCTCGCCTTCGTCCTCGCCACCCTGCCGATGGTCTGCTGGGGACCCGCCTACCGCCGGCTCGTCCACCCCGACCGGAGCAGGCTCACCGGCCTGCTCTGGGGCGTCCTGGTCTGGCTCTACGCCTACCACCTGTTCGTGGTCGCCACCCGGGCCGCCGTCCGGCTGCTGCTCGGCCGCAACGGCTGGGCCAAGACCCGGCGCAACGCCGAGAAGGTCGCCCTCGGCGCCCCCACTGCCCTGGAGTCCTGACCCCGGCCCGCCGCCGGCCCGCCACCGGCCCGCCGCCGGGCGGCCCCGCGCCGCCGCGCGCCGCACCCTCGACCGACCCTCCCGACCGACACTTCCGACCCGACCCGGAGCCGTCCCGCCATGACCCCGTGCCCCGCCCCCCGGACCGCCGCCCGGACCGCCGCCCACCCGCTCGCCCCCGCCAGCGTGGCCGTCGTCCTCGGCACCCGCCCGGAGCTGGTCAAGCTCGCCCCGCTGATCCACGAGCTCGGCCCCGCCACCCGGCTGGTCCACACCGGCCAGCACTGGGACGAGGCGATGTCCGGCCGCTTCCTGCGCGACCTCGGCCTGCCCCGCCCCGAACTGCTCACCGGCGTCGGCGGACGCCCCCGGGCCGGCCAGATCGCCCAGTCGCTCGGCCAGCTCGACGCCGCGTTCGCCGAGGACCGCCCGGCCGCCGTCGTCGTCCAGGGCGACACCAACGCGACCCTGGCCGGGGCACTGGCCGCCAACGCCCGGGAGATCCCGCTGGTCCACGTCGAGGCCGGACTGCGCAGCTTCGACCGGGCGATGCCCGAGGAGCACAACCGGGTGATGGTCGACCACGTCGCCGACCTGCTGTGCGCCGCCACCCCCGACAACGCCGCCAACCTGCGCGCCGAGTCCCTCGACGAGGAGCGGATCGCCCTCACCGGCAACACCGTCGTCGAGGTGGTCCGCCGCTCGCTGCCCGACGCCGCGCAGCGCGCCGAACTGCTCGCCCGGCACGGCCTCGCGCCCGACGGCTACGTGCTCGCCACCGTGCACCGGCCGGAGAACACCGACACCGCCGAGGCGCTCGGCGCCGTCCTCACCGAGCTCGACCGGATCGCCCGGGCCGGCACCCCCGTGCTGTTCCCGATGCACCCGCGCACCCGGGCCGCCGTCGAGCGCTTCGCCCTGGACGGCCTGCTGGCCCGGCTCGCGGTGACCGGGCCGGTCGGTTACGCGGACTTCCTGGGCCTGGCCCGGCACGCCGCGCTACTGGTCTCCGACTCCGGCGGCGTGCAGGAGGAGTGCACCGTGCTCGGCCGCCCCCTGCTGGTCGTGCGCCGCTCCACCGAGCGGCCCGAGGCGGTCGAGGCCGGCTTCGCCGCGCTGGTGGCACCCGGCGACGAGCTCGGCGACCTCGCCCGGGCCTGGCTCTCCGACACTCCCGAACGGCTCGCCCGGCTCGCCGCCACGCCGAGCCCCTACGGCGACGGCCTGGCCTCCGCCCGGATCGCCGAGCTGACCGCCCGACTGGTCCGCGAGCCCGCCGCCGGGCCCGCCGCGATGCCCGCCACCGCGCCCGTCGCCGCGCAGCCCGCGGTGCCCGCCGCCGCCTGACCCGGACGGCCGCCGGGCCCGCGGCCCTCTTGACAGCAGAATTGGTCTACTCCACCTTGTGAGGGCAAGTCTCCTCCCCCGACAGGGACTTGTGTTGTCGGTAGCTCCCGCACACAGATCCGTCGACACCCGGACGGCCCTCCCCCACGAGGACCGCCGGCCTCCCCCACCGGAGATGGAGCCATGCCACCTGCCTCCCACCGGCGCCCGCGCGCCGTCCACTCGCTGCTCGCCGGCGCCACCGCCGTCGCCCTCGGCCTCGGCGGCCTGGTCGTCGCCGGCGGCGCGGGCGCCCACGCCGCCCCCACCGACGTCGAACTCGTCAGCAACGGCGGCTTCGAGGACGCCAACCGCCTCAACGGCTGGACCTGCGCGGCCGGCGCGCCGGAGACCGCCACCGTGCACTCCGGGACCGGCGCGCTGCGCTCCACCCCGAGCGGCAGCGCCACCGGCGAGTGCACCCAGACCGTCACGGTCAGGCCCTCGTCGACGTACACGCTGAGCAGCTGGGTCCAGGGCTCGTACGTCTACCTCGGCGCCCGCGGCACCGGCGGCACCGATCCGAGCACCTGGACCCCCGGCGGCACCGGCTGGTCCAGGCTCAGCACCACCTTCACCACCGGCGCCGCGACCACCAGCGTCACCGTCTACCTGCACGGCTGGTACGGACAGCCGGCCTTCCTGGCCGACGACGTGTCCCTGCTCGGCCCGGGCGACCCCAAGCCGTCCCCGACCGCGACCAGTCCCACCCCGACCGGCACGGTCGGCCCGTCGCCCACCGACACCACCACGCCCTCCCCCACCGCCACCACGCCCCGGCCGCCGACCAGGCACCTGCTCACCGGGTACTGGCAGAACTTCGACAACGGCGCCACCGTGCAGCGGATCAGCGACGTCCCCGCCGCGTACGACATCATCGCGGTCTCCTTCGCGGAGGCCACCGGCACGCCCGGCGGCCTGGGCTTCGCCCTGGACCCGACGCTCTCCTCCCGGCTCGGCGGCTACACCGAGGCGCAGTTCAAGGCCGACATCGCGGCCAAGAAGGCGGCCGGCAAGAAGGTGATCCTGTCGGTCGGCGGCGAGAAGGGCACGGTGTCCGTCAACAGCTCCGCCTCCGCCACCAACTTCGCCAACAGCGCCTGGTCGCTGATGCAGGCCTACGGCTTCGACGGCGTCGACATCGACCTGGAGAACGGCGTCAGCTCCACCTGGATGGGCCAGGCGCTGCACACCCTGGCGGCCAGGGCGGGCTCCGGCTTCACCCTCACCATGGCGCCGCAGACCATCGACATGCAGTCGACCGGCGCGGAGTACTTCAAGCTGGCGCTGAACGTGAAGGACATCCTCACCATCGTCAACATGCAGTACTACAACTCCGGCGCGATGCTGGGCTGCGACGGGCAGGTCTACTCCCAGGGCACCGTCAACTTCCTCACCGGGCTGGCCTGCATCCAGCTCAAGGGCGGACTGCGGCCCGACCAGGTGGGCCTCGGCGTACCGGCCTCCACCAGCGCGGCGGGCGGCGGCTACGTCAGCCCCGCCGTGGTCAACAACGCGCTGGACTGCCTGGCGGCCGGCACCAACTGCGGCAGCTTCAAGCCCGACACCAAGTGGCCCGGGATCGGCGGGGCCATGACCTGGTCGACCAACTGGGACGCCAAGGCCGGTGGCGGCATCGCCTCCACCGTCGGCTCGCACCTGCACGCGATGCCGTAACCGGCGTGCCGCCCCGCCTTCCCGGAGACGGGAAGTCGGGTCTCGCCGCGGGCCCGGACGGGGTTCAGACCCCGGACCGGGCCTCCGGCACACCCGCGGGCACCCCGCCGTGCCGACGGCGCAGCTCGGCGGTGATCTCGGCCAGCTCGCCCTCCGGCAGCAGCGGCAGCATCATCGCCACGCCCTGGAGCAGCCCGCCGAGCAGGAAGGTGGTGTCGGGGGTGGCGGCGACCAGGCCGCGGACCTCCGCCACCTCGCCGGCCGCGACCGCCTCGATCAGCCGGGCCGCGTCCACGCCGTCCTCGTCAACGAGCACCGCGCCGGTGTCGCTCGGAGCCCGCCGGGCCATCGACCGCAGCACCCGGTCGCCGACCTCGGGCGCGTAGGCCTTGCGGACCGCCTCGGCGGCGATCCAGGTGAGCAGCGTGGTCACCTCGCGCTCGACGTGCTCCTCCAGCAGCCGGTCCAGCGCGTCGTCGAACGCGAGCTGGTTGCCGTGCCGGAAGGCGAGCAGCAGGGTCGCCGCCCGCGCCTTGGCCTCCTCGACCGCCTCGGCAGGCAGTTCGTCGACCAACACCTCGGTCACCACCACGCCCATGCCCTCCCGTCGCTCCTGGCTCTCCTGGCTCTCCGGAACTCGAAGCACACCGTACACATCCGACCTGCAAACTTCCGCGAACCCGCGCGGGCAAGACCTGAATGAATTCGAGCGGAATAGGACCTCACCCGGTCCAGGATGAATATTCGCCGGAAGGGAGCAACGGATTGGGCTATTGGTAGGTCGGATTGGCAGACTTGCCCGACTAATGCGACCGACCCGGCCGGCCGACTTGCCCGGTGTCCGGAAAAACGGCGGAGCCGCACCCCGCCTCGGCGGGGTGCGGCTCCGGTGGAACCGTCGGCGGGTCAGCCCTGCGGCAGCGCCGCCAGCTGGGCGGTGATCCGGGCGATGTCGGCCTCGGCGGCCTCCTGGCGGGTCCGGATCTTGGCGACCACGTCGTCCGGTGCCTTGGCGAGGAAGGCCTCGTTGCCGAGCTTGGCGCCGGTCTGGGCCTTCTCCTTCTCGGCCGCCGCGAGGTCCTTGGCCAGGCGCTTGCGCTCGGCCCCGACGTCGATGGTGCCGGACAGGTCGAGCGCCACGGTGGCGCCGGCGACCGGCAGCGAGGCGGTGGCCGCGAAGCCCTCCTCCGGCACGGTCAGGCGCAGCAGCGAGCGGATCGCGTCCTCGTGGACGGCGAGCTCGGTGCCGGCCAGGTCCAGTCGGGCCGGGACCTTCTGGCCCGGCTTCAGGCCCTGGTCGGTGCGGAACCGGCGCACCTCGGTGACCACCCGCTGCAGCGTGGCGATCTCCGTCTCGGCCGCGGCGTCGCGGAAGCCGCTGTCCTGCGGCCAGTCGGCGATGACGACCGACTCCGCTCCGGTGAGCGTGGTCCAGAGCGTCTCGGTGACGAACGGCACGATCGGGTGGAGCAGCCGCAGCGTGACGTCGAGGACCTCGCCGAGGACCCGGCGCGCGGCGTCGGCCTGCGGGCCGCCCTTGGCCAGGGTGGTCTTGGAGAGCTCCACGTACCAGTCGAAGACCTCGTCCCAGGCGAAGTGGTAGAGCGCCTCGGAGAGCTTGGAGAACTGGTAGTCGTCGTAGAGCGCGTCCACCTCGGCGACCGTGCTGTTCAGCCGCGACAGGATCCAGCGGTCGGCCGCCGTCAGCTCCTCCGCCGCGGGCAGCGGGCCCTCGACGGTGGCGCCGTTCATCAGCGCGAACCGGGTCGCGTTCCAGATCTTGTTGGCGAAGTTGCGGGCCGCCTGGACCCAGTCCTCGCCGATCGGGACGTCGACGCCGGGGTTGGCGCCGCGGGCCAGCGTGAACCGCAACGCGTCCGAGCCGTACTTGTCCATCCAGTCCAGCGGGTTGACGACGTTGCCGAAGGACTTCGACATCTTCTTGCCGTTCTGGTCACGGACCATGCCGTGCAGCGCGATGGTGTGGAACGGCGGGGTGCCGTCCATCGCGTAGAGCCCGAACATCATCATCCGGGCGACCCAGAAGAACAGGATGTCGTAGCCGGTGACCAGGACGGAGTTCGGGTAGAACTTCGCGAGGCTCTCGGTCCGCTCCGGCCAGCCGAGCGTGGAGAACGGCCACAGGCCGGAGGAGAACCAGGTGTCGAGGACGTCGGTGTCCTGGTGCCAGCCCTCGCCGGTCGGCGGCTGCTCGTCCGGGCCGACGCAGACGATCTCGCCGTTCGGGCCGTACCAGACCGGGATCCGGTGGCCCCACCACAGCTGGCGCGAGATGCACCAGTCGTGCAGGTTGTCCACCCAGTCGAAGTAGCGCTTCTCCATCTCCTGCGGGTGGATCTTGACCCGGCCGTCGCGGACGGCGTCGCCGGCCGCCTGGGCCAGCGGGCCGACCTTGACCCACCACTGCATCGACAGCCGCGGCTCGATGGTGGTCTTGCAGCGCGAGCAGTGGCCCACCGAGTGGACGTACGGGCGCTTCTCCGCGACGATCCGGCCCTCGGCGCGCAGCGCGGCGACGATCGCCGAGCGGGCCTCCAGCCGGTCCAGGCCCAGGAACGGGCCGTGCGCGGTGATCACCGCGTGCTCGTCCATGACCGCGATGTTCGGCAGGCCGTGGCGCTGGCCGATCTCGAAGTCGTTGGGGTCGTGCGCCGGGGTCACCTTGACGGCGCCGGTGCCGAACTCCGGGTCGACGTGCTCGTCGGCGACGATCGGGATCCGGCGGCCGGTGAGCGGCAGCTCGATCTCGGTGCCGACCAGGTGCCGGTAGCGCTCGTCGTCCGGGTGGACGGCGACCGCGGTGTCACCGAGCATCGTCTCGGCGCGGGTGGTGGCGACGACGATGGCGTTCTCGCCCTCGCCGTAGCGGATCGAGACCAGCTCGCCGTCGTCGTCCTGGTACTCCACCTCGATGTCCGAGATGGCGGTCAGGCAGCGCGGGCACCAGTTGATGATCCGCTCGGCGCGGTAGATCAGCTCGTCGTCGAAGAGCTTCTTGAAGATGGTCTGGACGGCCTGCGAGAGGCCCTCGTCCATGGTGAAGCGCTCGCGCGACCAGTCGACGCCGTCGCCGAGCCGGCGCATCTGGCCGGAGATCTGGCCGCCGGACTCCGCCTTCCACTGCCAGACCCGCTCGACGAACGCCTCGCGGCCCAGGTCGTGGCGGGACTTGCCCTCCTTGGCGAGCTCGCGCTCGACGACGTTCTGGGTGGCGATGCCGGCGTGGTCCATGCCGGGCTGCCACAGCGCCTCGTACCCCTGCATCCGCTTGCGGCGGACCAGGGCGTCGATCAGCGTGTGCTCGAAGGCGTGGCCCAGGTGCAGCGAGCCGGTGACGTTCGGCGGGGGGATGACGATGGTGTACGGGGGCTTGTCGCTCTTGGCGTCGGCGGTGAAGTAACCGCGCTCTACCCAGCGCTCGTACAGCTCGCCCTCTACGTCCGCCGGAGCGTAGGTCGTCGGGAGGGTGGCTGCGTCGTCCCCGGCGGGTGTGTTCGCGGGGCGCTGGTTCGTGGTGTCGGTCACGACGGACAGTTTACGTAACCCGGGAACCCGGTTACGAACGCCTTTCACCCCCGGACGCCGCGGACCCGCCGGGCGGCCGGACGACGGGGCCGGGCGACGGGGCCGGGCGACCGGACGACGAGGGGCCGGGGCCGGACGACGAGGGCCCCGGTGCCGCCGCGGAGGCGGTACCGGGGCCCTCGTGCCCGCCCGGGCCCCGGGCGGGGACCGGACCGGCGTGTCGGTGGGGTCAGGCGCTCTTCTCGCGCCGCTCCCGCTTGATCATGTCGCGCGGCACCAGGGTCGGGATGGCGTGCTTGGAGACGACGTCCCCGGTCACCACCACGCGGGCGACGTCCTGACGCGAGGGCACCTCGTACATCACGGACATCAGCACCTCCTCCATGATGGCCCGCAGACCGCGCGCGCCGGTGCCGCGCAGGATCGCCTGGTCGGCGATGGCCTCCAGCGCGTCCCGGGAGAACTCCAGCTCCACGCCGTCCAGTTCGAAGAGCTTGCGGTACTGCTTGACCAGCGCGTTCTTCGGCTCGGTGAGGATCTGCAGGAGCGCCTCGCGGTCCAGGTTGTGCACGCTGGTGATCACCGGGAGGCGGCCGATGAACTCGGGGATCATGCCGAACTTGACCAGGTCCTCCGGCATCACCTGACGGAAGTGGTCGCTGGCGTCCAGCTCCCGCTTGGAGCGGATGTTCGCGCCGAAGCCGATGCCCTTGGCACCCGCCCGGCCCTCGATGATCCGCTCCAGGCCCGCGAACGCGCCGCCCACGATGAACAGCACGTTGGTGGTGTCGATCTGGATGAACTCCTGGTGCGGGTGCTTGCGGCCCCCCTGCGGCGGCACCGAGGCGGTGGTGCCCTCCAGGATCTTCAGCAGCGCCTGCTGCACGCCCTCGCCGGAGACGTCCCGGGTGATCGACGGGTTCTCGCTCTTGCGCGCGACCTTGTCGATCTCGTCGATGTAGATGATCCCGGTCTCGGCCTTCTTGACGTCGTAGTCGGCCGCCTGGATCAGCTTGAGCAGGATGTTCTCGACGTCCTCGCCGACGTAGCCGGCCTCGGTCAGCGCCGTGGCGTCGGCGATCGCGAACGGCACGTTCAGCATCCGGGCCAGGGTCTGCGCGAGCAGCGTCTTGCCGGAGCCGGTCGGACCGAGCAGCAGGATGTTGGACTTCGCCAGCTCGATGGCGTCCTCGCGGCCGTTGCCGCCGCTGCGGCCGGCCTCGCCGGCCTGCACCCGCTTGTAGTGGTTGTAGACGGCCACCGACAGCGCCTTCTTGGCGAGGTCCTGGCCGACCACGTACTGGTCCAGGAACTCGTAGATCTCGCGGGGCTTCGGCAGCTCCTCGAAGCGCACCTCGGAGGTCTCGGCGAGCTCCTCCTCGATGATCTCGTTGCACAGGTCGATGCACTCGTCGCAGATGTACACGCCTGGGCCGGCGATCAGCTTCTTCACCTGCTTCTGCGACTTGCCGCAGAACGAGCACTTGAGCAGGTCGCCACCGTCTCCGATGCGTGCCACGAGGTGCTTCCCCTTCGCCAGGGGCCCCGCGGGGTTTCCGGGGCCTGGTGCTGTGGACCGTCGACGCCAGAGGCGATCGGTCTCACTGTCCGACGGTACTCTGCCGAGCCGCCGATTCCGCCCTCTTCGTCGGGTCTGCCCTACGCCCTGGGCGAATTGATACCGAACAGATGCCGTCGGAGCAGCCCCCGGTCCCCCCGGGTCCGAGGACGGACCGCGAGGGGGCGTGCCGGCCTCAGGAGGTCAGCGAGGCCTTGCGGGTCGAGATGACCAGGTCGACCAGACCGTACTCGACGGCCTCCTCGGCCGTGAGGATCTTGTCGCGCTCGATGTCGTCGCGGACCTGCTCGACGTTGCGGTTGGAGTGCTTCGACAGCATCTCCTCCAGCTGCTCGCGCATCCGGAAGATCTCCCGGGCCTGGATCTCCAGGTCGGAGACCTGGCCGCGGCCGGTCTCGGTGTACGGCTGGTGGATCAGGATGCGGGCGTTCGGCAGCGCCATCCGCTTGCCGGGGGTGCCGGCCGCGAGCAGCACGGCCGCCGCCGAGGCCGCCTGACCCATGCAGACGGTGGTGATGTCCGGCTTGACGTACTGCATGGTGTCGTAGATGGCCGTCAGGGCCGTGAACGAGCCGCCGGGCGAGTTGATGTACATCTGGATCTCGCGGTCCGGGTCCATCGACTCCAGGCACAGCAGCTGCGCCATGATGTCGTTGGCCGACACGTCGTCCACCTGGGAGCCGAGGAAGATGATGCGCTCCTCGAACAGCTTGGCGTACGGGTCGTACTCACGGATGCCCTGCGAGGTGCGCTCGACGAAGCGCGGGACGATGTAGCGGCCCTCCGCGCGCATGTCCTCGACGCGGGCCTTGGCGGCCGACAGGCTGGGGATGTTCATGGGTGTTCTGGTCCTCCGGAGCGTTGTGGCTGTGGTCTCGTGGGCCCGGTCGGGGCTCAGGCGCCGGTGCCGCCGCCGCCGGGAACGTCCGCGGCGCTGTGCATGATCGCGTCGATCAGGCCGTACTCCAGGGCCTCTTCCGGCGTGAACCAGCGGTCGCGGTCGGAGTCCTGGGTGATCTGCTCGAAGGACTGGCCGCTGTGGAACGCGATGAGCTCGGACATCCGCTTCTTGGTGCGCAGCAGCTGCTCGGCCTGGATGCGGATGTCGGTGGCCGAACCGCCCAGACCGGCGGACGGCTGGTGCATGAGGATGTTGGCGTTCGGGAGCGAGAAGCGCTTGCCCTTGGCGCCGGCGGTCAGCAGGAACTGGCCCATCGAGGCCGCCATGCCCATCGCGATCGTGACGACGTCGTTCTTGATGTACTGCATGGTGTCGTAGATCGCCATGCCGGCCGAGATCGAGCCGCCCGGGGAGTTGATGTAGAGGAAGATGTCCTTGTCCGGGTCCGCGGCCAGCAGCAGCAGCTGAGCGGTGATCTTGTTGGCGATGTCGTCGTCGACCTGCTGACCGAGGAAGATGATCCGCTCGTTGAGCAGCCGGTTGTAGACCTGGTCGCCGAGGCCGCCCAGCACGTCACCAGAGGCGGCGTGCGGCGCCATCGGGCCGGGCATCTGCATCTGCGGGTACGTCACTTAGCCACCTGCTCAGTCGATTTGGACGGTCGCTCCACGGCCGTCACGGTGTCGCACAGCTTCCGGGTATCACGTCGTGATTGTTGCTGTCCATGGACCCTAACGCGCAGGCCGGGCCGCAGAATCCCTCACGCAGAACTGTTCGCTGTGAGCGCAGGGTTCGCGGCCGCGGCGGCACCGGGCCCGGGAACACCGGGCGCGGCGCGGGAACGCGGCCCGGGAACACGGCGGGCCCGGACGCCTGACGGCGTCCGGGCCCACTGTCGTGCCTCGGGGCGGGAGGGGCGACCTCGGCGATCAGGCCTCGGTCTTCTCCTCGGCCTCGGCCTCGGCGGCCGGGGCCTCGACGGTCTCGGCCGACTCGTCGGCCTCGTCGTCGTCGAAGTTGATCTCGTTGCCCTCGGTGTCGACGACCTTGGCGGCCTCGACCACGGTGGCCAGCGCCTTGCCGCGGGCGACCTCGCCGACCAGCAGCGGCACCTGGCCGCCCTGGACGACCTGCTGGGCGAACTGGTCCGGGGTGAGGCCCGAGCCGGCGGCGCGGCGGATGAGGTGCTCGGTCAGCTCCTCCTGGGAGACGTTGAGCTCCTCGTCGGCGACGATCTGGTCCAGGACGAACTGGGTCTTGATGCCCTTCTTCGCCTGCTCCTCGGTCTCCGCGAGGTACTCCTCCTCCGACTTGCCCTGGGTCTCCAGGTACGCCGGGAGGGTGAGGCCCATCGGCTCGAGCTGGTGGTGCTCGAGGTTGTGCTTGCGGGTCTCGATCTCGTCCTTGAGGAGCTTCTCCGGGAACTCGATCTCGACCAGGCCGAGCAGCGCGTCCAGCACCTTCTCCTGGGCCTGGGTGGCCTGGTCGTACTCCTTCATGCGCTCGAGGCGCTTGCGGGAGTCGGCCTTCAGCTCCTCCAGGGTGTCGAACTCGCTGGCCAGCTGGGCGAACTCGTCGTCCAGCTCCGGCAGCTCCTTCTCCTGGACGGCGGTGACCTTGACGGTGACCTCGGAGGTCTTGCCCGCCTGGGTGCCGCCCTTGAGCTCGGTGGAGAAGGTGGCGGTGCCACCGGCCTCCAGGCCCACGACGGCGTCGTCGATGCCGTCGATCAGACGGCCCGAGCCGATCTCGTAGCTGACGCCGGCGGCGGTGCCGTCCTCCGGCACCTCGCCGTCGACCTTGGCCTCCAGGTCGACGACGACGATGTCACCGGCGGCGGCGGCGCGCTCGACGTCCTTGACCGAGGAGAAGCGCTCGCGCAGCTGCTCCAGGGACTTGTCGACGTCCTCGTCGGAGACCACGATCGGGTCGACGGTGACCTCGATGGTCGAGAAGTCCGGGAGGGTGATCTCCGGACGGACGTCCACCTCGGCGGTGAACTTCAGGTCGCCGCCGTCGGCGATCTTCTCGACACCCTCGATGTTGGTGATGTCGGGCTGGCCGAGGACCTCGATCTTGCCCTCGTCGACGGCCTGCGTGTAGAAGCGCGGGAGGGCGTCGTTGACGGCCTCCTCCAGCACGGCGCCACGACCGAAACGCTGGTCGATGACCCGGTTCGGGATCTTGCCCTTGCGGAAGCCCGGGACCGAGACCTGCTGGTTGATCTTCTTGTACGCCGCGTCGAGGCTGGGCTTGAGCTCCTCGAAGGGCACCTCGACGGTGAGTCGAACCCGGGTCGGGTTCAGAGTCTCGACGGCGCTCTTCACGGTTTGGTCTCCTATGGGCTTGCGGTCAGGTTGCCTGCGCCCTCCCCGGACGACCGGCCGGAGCCGGGTTCGGGCGAGTCGGGCGAGACGGGCGATGGGCGGTTGGAGCTGCATCTCCCGTGGGGGGTGGACGGTGAGCGTGACTCCTCGCCCTCGTGCGGTTGACCTGGGTGGACGCCACAGGGACTACCGCCAGCGCCCCATCCTACCGGTACCACGAAAGGCCGACGCCAGGACGCCGCCGTCGGCGGGGGTCCGGGGCCTCCCCACGGGCCTCCCGGCGGGTCCCCGGGCGATCGCGCGTGCGGGTGCGCCAAGGGGGCGCACGCCCGGAGTGTGGCGTGCGGCACGTTCCCGGACGGCCCCGGTTCGGTACGGCGCCCGCCCGGTACGACACCGGTTCGGTACGGCGCCCGCACGGCACCGGTTCGGTAGGGCACAACGACAACAGGGCCCCGCCGTGGGCGAGACCCTGCGCACTGTCGGGGTGACCGGATTCGAACCGACGGCCTTCCGCTCCCAAAGCGGACGCGCTACCAAACTGCGCCACACCCCGTGGTGCCGAGAGGAAGCGTACACGCCGGGCCCTGCCGGATCGGCGAGATATTCCGAGCCCTCACCGGGAACGGGGTGTGCGCGCAACCGACCGGACCAGGTACGCTGTTCCCGACCTTCCGTCCGGTGACGGCCGGGGGATCGCGCGGGCGTAGCTCAATGGTAGAGCCCTAGTCTTCCAAACTAGTCACGCGAGTTCGATTCTCGTCGCCCGCTCCACAGAACGGCCCCGAGGGATGCTGAGCATCCGTCGGGGCCGTTCGCGTTCCGCCCGGCGGGGTTCTCGGGGACCGGGCCGGGCGGTCAGAGGCCGAGCCGGGCCGCCCGGGCGGCGGCCCGCTCCAGCAGCCGGTGGACGTCGGCCTGCCGGGTGGCGGGCCGGTCGTTGAACTCGTCCGGGGAGTTCACCCGGCGGCCGGTGGCGTGCAGCACCTCCATCAGCTGGACCCGGGCGGTGCGCACGGTGGCGGGGGTGCCGAAGCCGTGGGCGAGCACCGCGGCCTGGGCGCCGAGCAGGCAGACCCGGCCGGCCGGGTCCCACATCGCCCCCTGCAGCCAGCCGTGCGCGGTGATGTAGCGGGAGGCGAGGCCGAGGTGCTCGGCGGCGGTCACCGGGACGGGCCGGGCCGGGCGGCGCAGCACCCGGTCGAGCAGGGTGGCGCGGGGCGGGGCGTGCTCGCCGTACCAGGGCCGGAGCACCGAGCCGAACGGGCAGACGTAGGGCGCCGGGGTGCGCGCGGGGGCGGGCAGCGAGGCCAGGTACGCCTCGATCTCGGCGACCAGCCCGGAGGCGTCCGGGGTGAGCAGCAGCGCCGGCGGGGGCTGCGGTGCGGTGCGGGGCATGCGGGGTTCTCCAGGCGGTGCCGATGGTGTCCGCTACCCAAAGTGGTGCATTAAGGACATTTCCGCGATCGGAGCGGCGGGCACGCGACCCCGGGTCCGCCGGGTTCGTCGCCGTGCGGGCCCGGGCGTGCGCGAGCGGTTTCCCGGGGGGCCTCCGGGCCGATAGCCTCGGCGGCGTTCGAGAGCAGTTCGACGACAGATGGCGGTTCGAGACGATTCGAAGCCGTGAGCGGAGGAGTCCCCGTGCGCCCGCAGGACCGACTGGCCGTCATACAGCGCTGCGTGGTCCGGGAGACGGCACGGCTCGGACAGGTCTTCACCGTCGACGGCGAGGTGGTGCGCGGTCCGGGCACCACCGCGGTCGCGGTCCGCGAGCACCCGGGCGGCGAGGGCGCCGGGCACGTCGACCTCGGCTGGGTGCTGGAGCTGGGCCGGGCGGACGCACCGGTGGTGTGGGACTGCGCGGCGGGCCTCGGCAAGACCGAGGAGGAGAAGCTCGAGAACGCGGTGCGGATGTGGGCGACCACCACGGCGAGCGCCATGGTCGAGCTGCGGGAGGGCCGCGGCGCGCACGGCGACCACGCCGACCACCCCGAACTGCCCGGCTGGCACGCCGTCCAGGGACCGGCGGCGGTGTTCGGGTTCGGCAACGAGAGGCTGGCGGCCTGGCTGGCCGGGAACCGGGTGGTGCCGGCGCTGGCGCCGGCCCTGCTGCCGGCGCTGACCGGGCCGGGCGGGCTCCGGCCGCACGGGGTGAAGCTGTTCCTGGGCGGCCGCGCGGGGGACGACGTGGCCGAGGTCAGGATCGACGGCGAGGTCGACGAGGCGGCTTCGGCGGCGCTGCGCGCGCTGGACTGGCCGCGCGGCGAACGGCTCTGCTGGGCGCGGCTGTTCGTCCTGCTGACGGCCCACGGGCAGCCGGTGGCACCGGTGACCGCGCCGGCCGGGGCCGGCGGGGTCGCGGCGGCCCGGCCGGCGGCCGTGGCGGCGGCACGCCCGCGGAGCCTGTTCGCCCGGTGGCGGCAGGCGAGACGCGCCGACCGGTGACGGGCGCCGGCCACGACGGGCCGGCGGTCCGGGTCAGCTGGCGATGCTGGAGATGGACTTGGCGACCTGGCTCAGGAAGTCCTGGATCGGCTTGGCGGCCGTGCTCTGGTTGAGCATGAAGCCGAACAGGGCGGCCAGGATGAAGTGTCCGGTCTTCAGCTGCTTCTGGCGGATGAAGATGAAGCAGACGATGCCGAACAGGACCAGCGCGGAGACGGAGAGTGCCACCCGGACTCACTTCCTCGTTTCATAGCGGGGCGCCACCGGCTGACGACCCCTGCGAAGCCGGACCCCGGCCTGTCCGACGGTCCCGAGGCGGAACGGCAGATCGTCCGGCACGTCGAGGCCGAAGGGGAGGCCGTCCGGAACGGCCGCACGGTGTCCGTCGTGCCGCATGTGACGCCCCCCATCCCCCGAATCCTGAACAGTCCCGCCCGGACTCAGTGTGGTCGACCGTGCCGATTGCGTAAAGGTCTGACTGTCGGTCGAACGCCGATATCCTGCGATGCGAGACGAGTTTCCGCCGACCGGGACGATAGTCGAGACATCCTGACGGATCGTCGGCGGGGTGGCGCTGAGCGGCCGGGAAACGTTCGGGGGGTCGGACCGGAACCGGCAGGTCCGCTCCGCCTCCGGGGCGCCGGAATTGGCCGAAGATCAGCTCCGGGGCTTGACAGCAGCTGCCGTTGGCACGTGCCACCGCGCCGGGGCCGCGACCCCGCGGCGGCGGCCGCTCAGTCGCGCCAGAACAGCAGGACCGCGCGGTCGTCGTTGATGTCCCGGGCGACCGTCTCGATCAGCCGGGCCGCCGCACCGCTGCCGCTGCCCGGACCGCCGCCCGGCACCAGCCGGTCCGCCTCGCCCATCAGCCGGTCCATGCCCTCGGAGAGGTCCCGGCCGGGCGCCTCGACCATGCCGTCGGTGCAGAGCATCAGGACGTCGCCGCGGTTCAGCCGCCCCCGCACGCCCTCGAACTTGGCACCGTCGTAGATGCCGAGCGCCGGCCCCTCCAGCGCCTCCTTGGTCTCCCAGCGGCCCGCGCCCGCCAGCCGCTGCATCCCGGGCAGGTGACCCGCCGAGAGCAGCTCGTACTCGCCGGTGTCCAGGTCGAGCACCAGGTGCACGGCGGTCGCGAAGCCCTCCTCCCAGGACTGCCGCAGCAGGTAGCCGTTGGCGGCGGGCAGGAAGTCGTGCGCCGGCAGCGAGCCGAGCAGCCCGCCGAACGCGCCGGAGAGCAGCAGCGCCCGGGAGCCCGCGTCCATGCCCTTGCCGGAGACGTCCGCCAGGACCACCTCCAGCACCCGCCGGCCGGGGCCGGTGCGGTCGGCGACCACGAAGTCCCCGGAGAAGGACTGCCCGCCGGCCGGGCGCAGCGCCATGTCGGCATGCCAGCCGTCCGGCAGCCGGGGCACCCGGCTCTGCACCCGCAGCCGCTCGCGCAGGTCGAACAGCATCGTCGAGCCGCCCCACCAGGGGACGCCGACCCGGCTGCGGAACTGGGCCAGCAGCAGGCCGCCGACCCCGGCCGCGCCGACCACCAGGGCGGCGCCGGGGGTGACCCCGTAGGTGTAGGACTCGGGATGGTCGCTGGCCACCCGCTGGCCGGTGTGGATGACCGACTCGGCGGACAGCCCGAGCGCGGCCAGCGCGTAGAGGACCACCAGCGAGCCCGGGCGCAGCAGCAGGGCGGCCGCCAGGATCGGCAGGACCAGCGCGGTGGGCGGGGCCCAGGCGGGCCACCGGACGTTGAGCACGATCAGCAGCGGCACCAGCAGCGCCAGGGCGCAGAGCACCGGCCAGTCGGCGGCGCCGCCGCGGAACCAGTCGACGGCGGCGGTGCGCAGCCTTCGGCGGACCCGGCGGAGCCTCTTGCGCAACCGGGCCGTCACGGGGTCGGACGCCGGGGCGGCGCCGGGCCTCGTCGCAGTCGTCTGGGGCGGTGTGCCCGGCGGTCTGCCAGCCATGGGGACCGACCATATCCAGCGGTCCCGGTCGGCGTCGACGGCCGGGGCCGCGGCGGCGCCGCGGCGGCGCGGGCGGGTCAGCGGGTTTCGGCCGATTGCGGGGGGCGCCGTCCGGTGCGTCAGGAGGCGTACGGACGTGGGGCGTACGAACCGCCCGGACGGCGCACGCGCCCCGTGCGCGGGCGGTCGGGCGGGGTGCGCGCCGAGGTGTGCGCTGTGGCCGATCACACAGCGATCACACAGCTGCCGTCCAGCTGCCGCACGGCCGGTTCCGGGCGCCCCGCGCGCGCACCGGGAGGACGGCGCGGACGGCGCGGACGGCCCCGGAACGCGGTGACCGGCCGCGCCGTCGGGGCGCGGCCGGTCACGGGAGGGGCCGGGACGGGCGGGAGGGGGTCAGCCCTCCTGCTGCGGGTGGTGGGCCGGGATCGGCGGGAGCTCACCGGTCGTCTCGTACACGCTGAGCATGTCGATCCGGCGGGTGTGCCGCTCGTCGCCGCTGTACGGGGTGTTGAGGAAGATCTCGACGAACTTGGTCGCCTCCTCCTCGGTGTGCATCCGGCCGCCGATGGAGATCACGTTGGCGTTGTTGTGCTCGCGGCCGAGCGCGGCGGTCTGCTCGCTCCAGGCCAGTGCGGCGCGGACGCCCTTGACCTTGTTGGCGGCGATCGCCTCGCCGTTGCCCGAGCCGCCGATCACGATGCCCAGGGACTGGGGGTCGGAGGCGGTGCGCTCGGCGGCCCGCAGGCAGAACGGCGGGTAGTCGTCGAGGGCGTCGTAGATGTGCGGCCCGCAGTCGACCGGCTCGTGGCCGGCCTCCTTGAGCCACTCCACGAGGTGGTTCTTCAGTTCGTATCCGGCATGGTCGGAGCCCAGGTACACGCGCATGCCCATGAGTGTGGCATGCGGGCGCCCCCGCACCCCGCAGGGGGCCCGGGGGCGCGTGGGCCCGGCTCCGGGCCCGGGGCGCGTCGGCTCACTTGCGGAGCAGCTTCCAGGTGAGCGGGAGGGCGCCGGCCGCGAGGACGGCCTTCAGGGCGTCGCCGACCAGGTAGGGGTAGAGGCCGAGCTCGGCGGCGCGGGCCAGCGGCACGTCCAGGGCGAGGGCCAGGTACGGGACGCCGACCGCGTAGACGGCCAGGCTGCCGAGGACCATGGCGGCGGCGGTGCGCACCGGCGAGCGGTCCGCGCCGCGCCGGGCCAGGGCGCCGACCAGGCCGGCGGCGAGCACGAAGCCGATCACATAGCCGAGCGAGGCCGCCGACCAGCCGGCCGAGGCCTGGGCGAACCACGGCACACCGGCCATGCCGGCCAGCAGGTAGAGGGCGAGCGAGGCGACGCCGCGGCGGGCACCGAGGGCGGTGCCGACCAGCAGGGCGGCGAAGGTCTGGCCCGTCACCGGCACCGGCGAACCGGGGACGTGCACCGACAGCTGGGCGGCGAGTCCGGTGAGGGCGGCGCCGCCGGCCACCAGGGCGAGGTCCCGGACCTGCGTGCCGAGGCGGGTGCCGGCGGCGGGCAGCAGGTCGGCCAGGACGGCGCGGCTGGGGACGGGGGTGCTGGCGGTGGCCATCGGGCTTCTCCTCGGCACGGTACGGATCCGGCGATCGGCATGATCGGCGGAGCAAGTGAGTGATCACTCCGAACCTACGCGTCGATCACCGCGCACACCGCCGGGGATCCGGACAAAGCCCCGGCGGCCCGCCTTGTCGGGTCCCGCGCCCCTCCCCGGCGCCCTCCCGGCCCCTGTCCGACAGGGCCCCGACCCGCGCCGGACACCCGCCGGACACCCGCCGCGCCCCCGTTTCGGCACGGAACGTGAGCGCCCGGACGGGCAACGTCACCGTTCGGTCCGCATTCTGGGCCGGACTGGGGCATTCTTGGCGCTGACGGCCTCGTCCCCGGATATTGGGCAACTCGCACCGCATGTCGAACAGTCTGGATCCCCCCATGGCCCCCACCTCCGCGCCCACGGCGCCCGGGACCACCACGCCCGCTCCCCCGGGCGGCGGCCAGCAGCTCTCGCACGGGCTCAAGCAGCGCCACCTCTCGATGATCGCGCTCGGCGGCGTCATCGGCGCCGGCCTCTTCGTCGGCTCCGGCGCGGGCATCGCGGCGGCCGGACCCGCCATCATCCTCGCCTTCGTGCTCTCCGGCCTGCTGGTGATGCTGATCATGCGGATGCTCGGCGAGATGTCGGCGGCCCGCCCCGCCTCCGGCTCCTTCTCGGTGCACGCCGAGAAGGAGATCGGCCCCTGGGCCGGGATCACCGCCGGCTGGATGTACTGGGTGATGCTCTGCTGCGGCGTCGCCGCCGAGGCCACCGCCGCCGGGAAGATCGTCAACGGCTGGGTCCCCGGCGTCTCCGCCTGGGTCTGGGTCGCCCTGTTCATGGTGTTCTTCTGCGCCAGCAACCTCACCGCGGTGAAGAACTTCGGCGAGTTCGAGTTCTGGTTCGCCGCCGTCAAGGTCGCCGCGATCATCGCCTTCCTGGTGCTCGGCGGGCTCGGCCTGGCCGGCGTGCTCGGCCCCGGCGCCCCCGGCACCGGCAACCTCACCGGCCAGGGCGGCTTCCTGCCCAACGGCACCAGCGGACTGATCGTCGGCCTGCTCGCCTCCGTGTTCGCCTACGGCGGCCTGGAGACCGTCACCATCGCCGCCGCCGAGTCCGACGACCCCAAGCGCAACGTCGCCAACGCCGTGCGCACCGCCGTCTGGCGGATCGCGATCTTCTACATCGGCTCGATGGCCCTGGTCGTCACCCTGGTCTCCTGGAAGGACCCGGCCGTCGTCGCCGACGGCCCCTACGTCACCGTGCTGCGCCACCTCGGGGTGCCCGGCTCCGGGACGATCATGCAGGTGGTGGTGCTGATCGCCCTGCTGTCCGCGATGAACGCCAACATCTACGGCTCCTCCCGGATGGCCTACTCGCTGGTCGGCCGCGGCCAGGGTCCGCGCGCCCTCGCCAAGGTGAGCGGCGGGGTCCCCCGGCGGGCCGTGCTGGCCTCCTGCCTGTTCGGCTTCGGCGCCGTCCTGGCCGCCAAGTTCTGGCCCGACACCGTCTTCACCTGGCTGATGAACACCACCGGCGTCGCCATCCTGGTGGTGTGGCTGTTCATCTGCGTCGTCCAGCTGCGGATGCGCCGCCGGCTGGAGCGCGAGACCCCCGAGCTGCTGACCGTCCGGATGTGGGGCTACCCGTACCTCACCTGGGTCGCGATGGCCGCCGTCGTCGGCATCCTGGTGCTGATGACCACCACCGAGGGCAACCGTCAGCAGCTGTACGCGGCCGGGGTGCTGGTCGTGCTGCTCAGCGCGGCCGGTCTGGTCAAGCAGCGCCGGGACGCCGCCCGCTGACCGTCCCCGCACCGACCGTCCCCGCACCGACCGTTCCCGCACCGACCGTTCCCGAGAACGACCGGGGGCCGGCGCCGTCCATCGGCACCGGCCCCCGGTCGTCGTCCGCCTACTCGAAGGACGGGCTGGCGGTACGGGTCCGCTTGATCTCGTAGAAGCCCGGGGTCGAGGCGACCAGCAGCGTGCCGTCCCACAGCCGGGCCGCGGCCTCGCCGCGCGGGATCGGGGTCACCACCGGGCCGAAGAACGCCACCCGGCCGCCGTCCGGGCCCTCGACCGCGATCACCGGGGTGCCGACGTCCTCGCCGACCAGGGTGATGCCCTCCTTGTGCGAGAGCCGCAGCGCGTCGTCGTACGCGTCGGTGCCGGCCGCGTCCGCCAGCTCCACCGGCAGACCGGCCGCGGCCAGCGCCGCCTCGATCGTCTCCCGGTTCTGCGGCAGGCCCTGGTTGTGGAAGCGGGTGCCCAGCTCGGTGTACAGCCGGCCCAGCACCGCGTCGCCGTGCTGCTGCGCCGCGGCGATGCACACCCGCACCGCGCCCCAGGCGTTGTCCAGCAGCTCCCGGTACTTCTCCGGCAGGTCACGGTGCTCGTTCAGCACCGACAGGCTCATCACGTGCCAGTTCACGTCCACCGGGCGCAGCTGCTGCACCTCGATCAGCCAGCGGGACGTCATCCACGCCCACGGACAGGCCGGGTCGAACCAGAAGTCGGCGGTCTTGCGCTCGGCGGCGCCGGTGGCATCAGCGGCAGTCGTCACGGCTGTCGTCCTTCGCGAATCGTCCGGAAGAGGTGCGGTGGTCGCGGGCCGCACGGACCCGCGCGGCCATCCCCGTGAGCGCCAACGCCCGGACCGCGCCGCTGATTCCGGCCCACCCGGCCGAGTTGTGCAATGGTACCGGCGGAGGGGGCGTGAAAGGATGCCCCCGCGACACCCATGCGCACCGCACCAGCGCACCAGCGAAGACCGCACCACCGTGCGAGCCGGACAAAGGAGTACCGCCGTGCCGGGCAAGAACCTGAGCCGCGACGAAGCCCAGCAGCGGGCCAGCATCCTCACCGTGGACAGCTACCGGGTCCGGCTGGACGTGACCTCGGCCCCCGACCCGGCGGCCGCCACCTTCCGGTCCACCACCACCGTCGCCTTCCGCTGCACCGAACCGGGCGCGGCGACCTTCGTCGACCTGCTCGCCCCGGCCGTCCGCGCCGTCACCCTCAACGGCCGCGCCCTCGACCCGGCCACCGCCTACGACGGCGCCCGGGTGCACGTCGACGGCCTCGCCGCCGAGAACGTGCTCACCGTCGAGGCCGACTGCGCCTACAGCCGCACCGGCGAGGGCCTGCACCGCTTCACCGACCCGGCCGACGGCGAGACCTACCTCTACACCCACTACGAGCCGGCCGACGCCCGCCGGGTCTTCGCCACCTTCGAACAGCCCGACCTGAAGGCCCCGTTCGACTTCACCGTGACCGCCCCGGCCGCCTGGGACGTCCGCTCCAACGCCCCGCACCGGACGGTCACCGAGGACGGCGCCGCCCGCACCTGGGAGTTCGAGCCGACCAGGCCGATCTCCACCTACCTCACCGCCGTCGTCGCCGGCCCGTACCACGCCGTCCGCGACCACTACAGCCGCACCCTCGCCGACGGCACCGTGCTGGACATCCCGCTCGCCGCGCTCTGCCGCCGCTCGCTCGCCCCGTACTTCGACGCGGACGAGATCCTCGGCGTCACCAAGCTCGGACTCGACTTCTTCCACGAGAAGTTCGACTACCCGTACCCCTTCGGCAAGTACGACCAGGTCTTCGTCCCCGAGTACAACATCGGCGCCATGGAGAACCCCGGCTGCGTCACCTTCCGCGAGGAGTTCGTCTTCCGCTCGAAGGTCACCGACGCCGCCTACGAGGCCCGCGCCAACGTCGTCCTGCACGAGATGGCGCACATGTGGTTCGGCGACCTGGTCACCATGCGCTGGTGGGACGACCTGTGGCTGAAGGAGTCCTTCGCCGACTTCATGGGCTCCTACGGCCTGGTCGGCGCCGGCACCCGCTACCAGG
The DNA here is from genome assembly GCA_000719695.1 of Streptomyces sp. NRRL F-6131. Classification (GTDB taxonomy): domain Bacteria; phylum Actinomycetota; class Actinomycetes; order Streptomycetales; family Streptomycetaceae; genus Kitasatospora. The sequence goes on along the minus strand of JOHN01000045.1, from coordinate 9,066 downwards.
CGGCCTGGGTCACCTTCGCCAACCAGCGCAAGGCCTGGGCCTACCGGCAGGACCAGTTCCCGACCACCCACCCGATCACCGCGGACATCCGGGACCTCGAGGACGCCAAGCTCAACTTCGACGGCATCACCTACGCCAAGGGCGCCTCGGTGCTCAAGCAGCTCGTGGCGTACGCCGGCGCCGACGCCTTCTTCGAGGGCGCCCGCCGCTACTTCCGGCGGCACGCCTTCGGCAACACCGAACTCGCCGACCTGCTGGACATCCTGGAGGACACCAGCGGCCGCGACCTCAAGTCCTGGGCCGCCGCCTGGCTGCAGACCGCCGGCGTCAACACCCTCACCCCGCAGCTCACCGTCGACGCCGAGGGCCGGATCACCGAACTCGCCGTCCTCCAGGACGGCGACGTGCAGCGCCCGCACCGGATCGCGGTCGGCCTCTACGACCGGGACGCCGACGGCGCCCTGGTGCGCACCGAGCGCTTCGAGCTGGACGTCACCGGGGCCCGCACCGTCGTCACCGGGGCCGCCGGCCGCACCCGGCCCGCGCTCGTCCTGCTCAACGACGACGACCTGACCTACTGCAAGATCCGCTTCGACGAGGAGTCGCTGGAGACCCTGCGCACCGGCCTCGGCGCCATCAAGGACGACCTGGCCCGCGCCCTCGCCTGGTCCGCCGTCTGGAACCTCACCCGGGACGCCCTCATGCCGGCCCGCGACTACGTCGCGCTGGTCCTGCGGTTCGCCGGGCAGGAGGCCAACATCGGCGTCCTGCAGTCGCTGCACGCCCAGGCCAAGGGCGCCGTCGACCTCTACGCCGACCCGGCCTGGCGCGGCGAGGGCGGCCGGCTGCTCGCCGACAGCGCGCTGCGCGAACTGCGCTCCGCCGTGCCCGGCAGCGACCACCAGCTGGCCTGGGCGCGCTTCCTGGCACAGACCGCCAACGGCTCCGAGCACCTCGGCCTGGTCCGCGGCCTGCTGGCCGGCACCGCCCGGATCGACGGCCTGGAGGTCGACCAGGAGCTGCGCTGGTCGCTCTGGCTGACCCTGGCCGCGGCCGGCCAGGCCGGCGAGGAGGAGCTGGCCGGGGAGTTCGCCGCCGACAACACCGCGAGCGGCCGCCGCCAGCACACCCAGTGCCTGGCCGCCCGGCCGACCCCGGAGGCCAAGGCCGCCGCCTGGTCCGCCGTGATCGACTCCGACGAGCTGCCCAACGCGCTGGTCGAGGCCAACATCGCCGGCTTCGGGGTGCCCGCGCACCGCGACCTGACCGCCCTCTACGCGGCGCCCTACTTCAAGCTGCTGGAGCGGGTCTGGGCCGAGCGCACCATCGAGATCGCGATGCGGATCGTCGGCGGCTTCTTCCCGCAGGCGCAGGTCGACGAGGCCACGCTGGCCGAGGCCGACACCTGGCTGTCCGGCCACCCGGACGCGGCGCCCGCGCTGCGCCGGCTGGTGCTGGAGCGCCGGGACGACCTGGCCCGCGCGCTGCGGGCGCAGGCCTGCGACCGGGGCTGATCCGGAACCGGTCCGGGCTGATCCGCCCACCGAACGGCCGGGCCCGCCGCGACACGCGTCGCGGCGGGCCCGGGCCGTTCGGGGTCACTTGCCGCGCAGGCCCCGGTCGATGGCGGCGATCCCACTGCCCCGCACGTCGTCGCCGTCCAGCGACCAGACCATCACCCCGGCCAGGTCGTTCCAACGGGCGTAGCGGGCCTTCTCGGTGAGCACCTCGGCCGAGTCGAAGCTGTAGAAGGTGCTGCCGTCGTACTTCCAGGACGCGCCGTGGTCGCGGTCCACGGAGGTGGTGCCGGGCAGCGCGTTGATCTCCCGGTAGGAGAGGTCCGGCGCGGTGCCGGTGGCCTTCTGGTACAGGCCGTTGCGGGATCCGGCCGGCACGCCGGTCCAGCCGTGGCCGTAGAACGGCGCGCCGAGGACGGTCTGCTGCGAGGGCAGGCCGCGCCGGGCGTAGTGGTCGACGGCCTTGTCGGCGCTGCGCTGCCGCGCGTCGGGGTCGGTCGGGTCGGCGTAGAGGTTGGCCTGGTGGTTGGCCGGGCCCTTGCCCTCCCACGGACCGTGCAGGTCGTAGGTCATGAGGTTGAGCCAGTCCACCGAGCGGGCGAGCTCGGGCAGCTCCAGCCGGTCGGCGACGGTCTCGTTGGCGGCGACGGCGGCGGTCAGCAGGTAGTGGTCGGGCTTCCCGCCCTCGCCGTTGCCGCTGCTCCGGTCGTTGCCGTTGCTCCGGTCGTTGCCGTTGCCGTGGCCGTTGCCGTGGCCCGGGGCGTCGGCGCGTTCGGCGGCCAGCGCGTCCAGCTGCCTGCGGAACTCGGCCATCAGCAGGGTGAAGTTGCGGCCGTCCTCGGGGCGGACCACGTTGCCCGCGTCCCCGCCGCCGCCCGGGTACTCCCAGTCGACGTCGATGCCGTCGAAGACGCCCGCCGCCGCGCCCGGGCCGCCCTCCGGGGACCCGGCGAGCCTCGGCACGTCGCCCTTCAGGTAGAGGTCGACGCAGGAGGAGACGAACGCCCGGCGGGACTCGTCGGTGGCGGCGGCGTCCGAGAAGTACTTGGACCAGCTCCAGCCGCCGAGCGAGATCACGACCTTGAGCTGCGGGTTCTTCGCCTTCAGCTTGCGCAGCTGGTTGAAGTGGCCCTTGAGCGCCTGCCCCGGGGCGTCGGCCACGCCGTCCACCGACTCGGCGGCGGAGAAGGCGCGTTGGTAGTCGTTGTACGCGTCGCCCTGGCCGGGCTCGTCGGTCTCGAAGCAGGTGCCCCCGGCGGAGACGTTGCCGAAGGCGTAGTTGATCACGGTGAGCCGGCCGGCCTGGCCGGACTCCTGGACCCGCCGGGCGGAGCTCTCGGCACCCCACTGGGTGAAGTAGCCGACCCGCTGGCCCTTGAGCTTCGGGCCCTTGGCGCCGTCGGCGGCGTGGGCCGTGGCGGTGGCGGCGGTGGAGGCGAGCAGCGCGGCGACGGTGGCGGCGGCGAGCAGGGCGGAGCGGCGCACGGGCATACCGGACCCATTCTCTGAAGCAGCGTCAATTGGTCTGGACCAGCTGGGACAGAGGTTTAGTCCATGCCGCCGCACCGGCACAAGGGGGCCGCACCGTTCGGTGCACGGTGCAAAACGCCGGCGCGGCCCGCGCGCGGGGGCGGAGGCGGCCGGGAGGGGGCGGGCCGGGAGGGAAAGACGGAGGAGGCCGGACCGCGGGTGCGGTCCGGCCTCCTCGGCGTCAGCGGGATGCTCAGCCGTTGATCAGGCTGCGCAGCACGTACTGCAGGATGCCGCCGTTGCGGTAGTAGTCCGCCTCACCGGGGGTGTCGATGCGGACGACCGCGTCGAACTCCTTGGCGGCTTCACCGTCACGGGCCGCGACGACCTTGACGGTCTTCGGGGTGCGGCCCTCGTTGAGCTCGGTCACACCGGTGAAGGAGAAGGTCTCCTCGCCGGTCAGACCGAGGGAGTCGGCCGTCTGGCCCTCCGGGAACTGGAGCGGCAGGACGCCCATGCCGATGAGGTTCGAGCGGTGGATGCGCTCGTAGGACTCGGCGATGACGGCCTTGACGCCGAGCAGCGCGGTGCCCTTGGCGGCCCAGTCGCGGGACGAGCCGGAGCCGTACTCCTTGCCGGCCAGGACGACCAGCGGGGTGCCGGCGGCCTGGTAGTTCTGCGAGGCGTCGTAGATGAACGACACCGGGCCGTCGGCCTGGGTGAAGTCGCGGGTGTAGCCGCCCTCGGTGCCCGGCGCGATCTGGTTGCGCAGGCGGATGTTGGCGAAGGTGCCGCGGATCATGACCTCGTGGTTCCCGCGGCGCGAGCCGTAGGAGTTGAAGTCGCGCTTCTCGACACCGTTGGCGGTCAGGTACTGCGCCGCCGGGGTGCCCGGCTTGATGTTGCCGGCCGGGGAGATGTGGTCGGTGGTGACCGAGTCGCCCAGCTTGGCGAGGACGCGGGCGGCGGTGATGTCGGTCACCGGGCTCGGGGTCTTCGCCATGCCCTCGAAGTACGGGGGCTTGCGGACGTAGGTGGACTCGGCGTCCCACTCGAAGGTGTTGCCGGTCGGGACCGGGAGCGACTGCCAGCGGTGGTCACCGGCGAAGACGTCCTGGTAGCCCTTGTCGAACATGGCCTCGTCGATGGAGCCGGCGACGGTGTCGGCGACCTCCTGCTCGGACGGCCAGATGTCGGCGAGGAAGACGTCGTTGCCGTCGGCGTCCTGGCCCAGGGCGTCCTTGGTGATGTCGACGTTCATGTTGCCGGCGAGGGCGTAGGCGACCACCAGCGGCGGGGAGGCCAGGTAGTTCATCTTGACGTCCGGGTTGATCCGGCCCTCGAAGTTGCGGTTGCCGGAGAGCACCGAGACGACCGCCAGGTCGGACTCGTTCACCGCGGCCGAGACCTCCTCGGGCAGCGGGCCCGAGTTGCCGATGCAGGTGACGCAGCCGTAGCCGACCAGGTTGAAGCCCAGCTTCTCCATGTACGGGAGGAGGCCGGCCTTCTCGTAGTAGTCCATGACGACCTTGGAGCCGGGCGCCAGGGTGGTCTTGACCCAGGGCTTGACCGTCAGGCCCTTCTCCACGGCCTTCTTCGCCAGCAGGGCGGCGCCCAGCATGACGGAGGGGTTGGAGGTGTTGGTGCAGGAGGTGATCGAGGCGATCACGACCGCGCCGTTGTCGATCGCGTAGGTCGAGCCGTCGGGGGCGGTGACGGTGGTCGGCTTGGAGGCCTCGGCCGAGTAGGTCGGCAGCGCCTCGGCGAACTTCTCGGCGGCCTCGGCCAGGATCACGCGGTCCTGCGGGCGCTTCGGGCCGGAGATCGACGGGACGACGGTGGAGACGTCCAGCTCCAGGTACTCGGAGTAGACCGGCTCGACCGACGGGTCGTGCCAGAGTCCCTGCTCCTTGGCGTACGCCTCGACCAGGGCGAGCTGCTGCTCGTCGCGGCCGGTGAGCTTCAGGTAGTTGATGGTCTCGGCGTCGATCGGGAAGATCGCGCAGGTCGAACCGAACTCCGGCGACATGTTGCCGATGGTGGCGCGGTTGGCCAGCGGGATCGAGCCGATGCCGTCGCCGTAGAACTCGACGAACTTGCCGACCACACCGTGCTTGCGCAGCATCTCGGTGATGGTGAGCACCAGGTCGGTGGCGGTGGTGCCGGCCGGCAGCTCGCCGGTCAGCTTGAAGCCGACGACGCGCGGGATCAGCATGGAGACCGGCTGGCCGAGCATGGCGGCCTCGGCCTCGATGCCGCCGACGCCCCAGCCCAGCACGCCGAGGCCGTTGACCATGGTGGTGTGCGAGTCGGTGCCGACACAGGTGTCCGGGTACGCCTGGCCGCCGCGGACCATGACGGTGCGGGCCAGGTGCTCGATGTTCACCTGGTGGACGATGCCGGTGCCCGGCGGGACGACCTTGAACTCGTCGAAGGCGGTCTGGCCCCAGCGCAGGAACTGGTAGCGCTCCTTGTTGCGGCCGTACTCGATCTCGACGTTCTGGACGAAGGCGTCCGGGGTGCCGAACTTGTCCGCGATGACGGAGTGGTCGATGACCAGCTCGGCCGGGGCCAGCGGGTTGATCTTGGCCGGGTCGCCGCCCAGCTCCTTGACGGCCTCACGCATGGTGGCGAGGTCGACCACGCACGGCACACCGGTGAAGTCCTGCATGATCACGCGGGCCGGCGTGAACTGGATCTCCTGGCTCGGCTGGGCGTCGGCGTCCCAGTTGCCCAGGGCACTGATGTGGTCGGCGGTGATGTTGGCGCCGTCCTCGGTGCGGAGCAGGTTCTCCAGCAGCACCTTCAGGCTGTAGGGCAGCCGCTCGGACCCCTCGACGGCGGAGAGCTTGAAGATCTCGTACGACTCGTCGCCCACCTGCAGCGAGCTGCGGGCGTCGAAGCTGTTCGCGGACACGACTGACTCCTTCTAGGTGCTTCGTGCGGTATCCGGCCGCCACGGTGGTAAGGTCAGCCTTACTTAGGCTGACCTTGCCCGCACCGCCGGTGAGCGCCTCTCGGCAAGTATCTTGATGTCGAGATATATCGTAAGGCGGAGTTATCTCGATGTCGAGATAAACCATAGTGCATGGCGCCGCGTCCGCCACGTCGGCACCACGTCCGCACGCGCGCGCACGGCCTCTGGCCCGGCGCGACCGGGCGCGACGCGGCCCGACCGCTGTGTACCCACCCTCACACGATCCGCTCCCCCGCACGACCCCCGGCCCCCGGCCGTCCCGGTACGGTGACCGCGGAGTGTCACGCGCGGCGACACGGCAGTGTCATGCGCAGTGTCACGCGCAGTGGGACGACGAACGGACCGGGGGCCGACCGATGATCGTGGTGGACGCGTCCGCGCTGGTACTGGCGCTGGCCGACGAGGGCGAGCGCGGAGAAGCCGCGCGCGCCGAACTCGCCGCCGACGGCGAGTGGGTGGCACCGGAGCACGTCGTCGTCGAGGTGATGCAGTCGCTGCGCGGCCTCTACCTGGCGCGCGAACTCACCGCCGGACGGGTCGCCGAACTCGTCGCCGGACTTCCCGGGCTGGCGATCCGCAAGATCGCGGTCGAGCCGCTGCTCGGCCGGATCTGGGAGCTCAAGGACAACCTCACCCCGGACGACGCCGCGTACGTGGCGGTGGCGGAGCAGGTCGGGGCGCCGCTGATCACGGCCGACCTGCGACTGATGCGGGCCAGCGGGCCGCGGTGCGAGATCCGGGGCATCGGGCGGTCCGCCGGGTAGGGCGGGCCGGGGCTGGTCCTCGCCGGCGGGCCGGGGGCGTGTCCGGTGGGTACCGCGGGGCGTTGAACGGGCTGTCCGGCCTGCCGCACCCCCGGCCGGGGTGCGCCCCCACCCGAAGAGGTCCGCCAATGCCCGCTCCGTTCGCCGCCGCCCTGCTCCCGCTCGCCCTGCTGGCGCCCGCCGCCGCCCCGGTCTCGGTCACCGAGGCCGACTTCGACCCGGCCACCGCCTTCGTCCCGCCGACCGCGATCAGCCACGCGCCGGACCTGGTGCCGTTCGGCTCGCACGTGCGGGTGATCGTCGACCGCTCGGTGCCCGGCCGGACCGTCCTCACCATGAGCGTGGCCGGGGTCGCCGCCGACCACGACTTCCCGGTGCATCTGCACACCGGCCCGTGCGGGGCCGACCCGGCCGCGTCCGGCCCGCACTACCAGGACGTGGTGGACCCGGTCAGCCCGTCCACCGACCCCGCGTACGCCAACGACCGCAACGAGCTGCGGCTCGCCCTGCACACCGACGGCCGGGGCGACGGCACCGCCGCCACCTCGGTGGCCTGGCGGCCCAGGCCGGGGTTCGGACGGCTCCGGCGGTTCGGACGGCTCCGGCGGTTCGGACGGCTCCGGCGGTTCGGACGGCTCCGGCGGTTCGGACGGCTCCGGCGGCTCGGACGGCCTGGCGGACGGCGCGCGGTAGCCGGTCCGGCGCGATGGGAGGTGAGGGCGTCAACTGCCCAGGGTCGCGACGAGGACGGCCTTGATGGTGTGCAGGCGGTTCTCGGCCTGGTCGAAGACGACGGAGTGCGCCGACTCGAACAGCTCGTCGGTGCACTCCAGCTCGGCCATGCCGGTCTCCTCGAAGAGCTGCCGGCCGAGCACCGTGCCGAGGTCGTGGAAGGCCGGCAGGCAGTGCAGGAACTTGACCTGCGGATTGCCGGTCGCCCGCACCGTCTCCATCGACACCTGGTACGGCTTGAGCAGCGCGATCCGCTCGGCCCACACCTCCTTGGGCTCGCCCATCGAGACCCAGACGTCGGTGTAGAGGAAGTCGGCGCCGGCCACGCCCTCGGCGACGTCCTCGGTGAGGGTGATCCGGGCGCCACTGGTCTCAGCGAGCGCCTGCGCGGCCTTGCGGACCTCCTCGTCCGGCCAGAGCGCGCGCGGCGCGACGATCCGGATGTCCATGCCGAGCAGCGCGCCGGTCACCAGCAGCGAGTTGCCCATGTTGGAGCGGGCGTCCCCGAGGTAGGCGAGCGCCACCTCGGTGAGCGGCTTGGCGGTGTGCTCGGTGACGGTGAGCACGTCGGCGAGCATCTGGGTGGGGTGCCACTCGTCGGTGAGGCCGTTCCAGACCGGCACCCCGGCGTACGCCGCCAGCTCCTCGACCACCGCCTGACCGTGCCCGCGGTACTCGATGCCGTCGAACATCCGGCCGAGCACCCGGGCGGTGTCCTTGATCGACTCCTTGTGGCCGATCTGCGAGCCGGCCGGGTCCAGGTAGGTGGTGGTGGCGCCCTGGTCGTGGGCGGCCACCTCGAAGGCGCAGCGGGTCCGGGTGGAGGTCTTCTCGAAGATCAGCGCGATGTTCTTGCCGCGCAGCCGGGGCTGCTCGGTGCCCGCGTACTTCGCCGCCTTGAGCGAGGCGGCGAGGTCCACCAGGAAGCGGAACTCCTGGGGCGTGAAGTCGAGCTCCTTGAGGAAGTGCCTGTTCCGGAGGTTGTACGCCATGCCGGGCTCCTGGGGTGACGGGGACGGTGACGGGCGGACGGAAGTCAGCAAGTCTATACGATGCTCAGAATTTCTATGCAGGACGGCGGGGGTGCGGGAGCGCCCGCCCGTTCACAGCCGCGGGTCCACCGGCTCCGACGCCAGGGCGAGCACGGCGAACACCGGCTGGTGCACCCGCCACAGCGGCTCCCCCGCCGCCAGCCGGTCCAGCGCCTCCAGACCGAGCGCGTACTCGCGCAGCGCCAGCGAGCGCCGCAGACCGAGCGCCCCGCCGGACGAACCGCCGGACGAACCGCCGGACGAACCGCCGGACGAACCGCCCGGCCGTCGCGGGTGGTCCGGACCGTGGACCAGCCGCAGGTGATCGGGGCTGCGGACCTTCACCGCCGGCTGCACCAGCCCGCCCGGCCGGCCCGGCCCCGGAGCCGTCCGGGTCGGGGAGACCGGCGGGCGGACCACCAGGCCCGCGCCGCCCGCGCCGACCAGTTCCTCCCACCACGCGACGGCAGCGGCCGTGGACGCCTCGTCGGCCGTGTCCACCCAGCGGTGAGCGATCCGGTGCAGCACGGGCGCGTCGGGTTCGGCGGAAGCGGGGGTGGGGGTGGGGGTGGAAG
>JOHN01000044.1 GCA_000719695.1 Streptomyces sp. NRRL F-6131 | reverse complement strand
TCCCCGTCCCCGCCCCCGTCCCCCACTGAACCGCAGAGAGGAAGGCCAGCCATGTCCGGAGGCGCCGCGTACCTGTACGGCGAGGACCCGGTGGAGATCAACGCCGGCCGCGCCAAGGCCACCGTCACGGTCAGCAACACCGGTGACCGGGCGATCCAAGTCGGTTCCCACTACCACTTCTTCGAGGTCAACCGCGCCCTGGACTTCGACCGCAACGCCGCCTACGGCAAGCACCTCGACATCCCGTCCGGCACCGCCGTCCGCTTCGAACCGGGCGACACCAGGGACGTCACGCTCGCCGAGTTCGGCGGCCACCGACGGCTGGTGGGTTTCAGCAACCTGGTGGACGGCGGCATCAACGCACCCGCCACCCGCGCCCGGGCCGTCGACCGGGCGCTCGCCCGGGGCTTCAAGGGCACCAACCTCGAACCCGTCGAGGAACCGGCCGACCGGCCCCGGGACTTCCGCCCGGAGACTTCGGAGACCCTGCGGACCCCCCGGAAAGGCGACCGCTGATGGCGATCCTCCCGCGCCGGCAGTACACCGACCTGTTCGGCCCGACCGTCGGTGACCGCTTCCACCTCGCCGACACCAACCTGGTCGTCGAGGTCGAGCGGGACGTCAACCAGGGCCACTACGGCGACGAGGTCGTCTACGGCGGCGGCAAGGCCGTCCGCGACGGCATGGCCCAGGACCCGGCCGCCACCTCCGCGCAGGGCGCACTCGACCTGGTCGTCACCAACGTGGTCGTGCTGGACCCGGTGCTCGGTGTGGTCAAGGGCGACATCGGCGTCAAGGACGGCTTCATCGCCGCCGTCGGCAAGGCCGGCAACCCGCACACCCAGAGCGGTGTGCACCCGAAGCTGGTGATCGGCCCCGGTACCGAGGTGATCGCCGGCGAGCACCTGATCGCCACCGCCGGCGGCATCGACACCCACATCCACTTCATCGCCCCGCAGCAGGTGCGGGAGGCGCTGAGCAACGGCATCACCACCCTGATCGGCGGCGGCACCGGGCCCTCCGACGGCACCAACGGCACCACCTGCACCCCCGGCCCGTGGAACATCGGCCGGATGTACCAGGCGGTCGAGGACCTGCCGGTCAACGTCGGTCTGCTCGGCAAGGGCAACGGCTCGCTGCCCGGCGCGCTGCGCGAGCAGGTCGAGGCGGGTGCGTGCGGCCTCAAGGTGCACGAGGACTGGGGCAGCACCCCGGCCGCGATCGACGGCGCGCTGGGCGTCGCCGACGAGTACGACGTCCAAGTGGCCATCCACACCGACACCTTGAACGAGTCCGGCTACTTCGAGGACACCCTGTCCGCGATCGACGGCCGCACCATCCACACCTTCCACACCGAGGGCGCGGGCGGCGGCCACGCCCCCGACATCATGCGGATCGCCGGCGAACCCAACGTGCTCCCGTCCTCCACCAACCCGACCCTGCCCTACACCGTCAACTCGGTGGACGAGCTGTTGGACATGGTGATGGTCTGCCACCACCTGAGCCACGACGTCCCCGAGGACGTCTCCTTCGCCGACTCCCGGGTGCGGGCCGAGACCATCGCCGCCGAGACGGTGCTGCACGACGAGGGCGTCATCTCGATCCTCTCCTCCGACTCGCAGGCGATGGGCCGGATCGGGGAGACCTTCACCCGCGCCTTCCAGACCGCCCACCACTGCAAGGACCGGCGCGGCAAGCTGGCCGGCGACAGCGAGCGCCACGACAACCACCGGGTGCTGCGCTACCTCGCCAAGCTCACCATCAACCCGGCGATCGCCTCCGGCACCGCCGACCACATCGGCTCGCTGGAAGCGGGCAAGCTCGCCGACATCGTGCTCTGGCCGATCAACTCCTTCGCCGCCAAGCCGAAGCTGGTGATCAAGGGCGGAATGATCAACTGGGCGCTGATGGGCGACCCCAACGCCTCGCTGCCGACCCCGCAACCGGTCTACTACCGGCCGATGTTCGGCGCGTTCGGGCGGGCCCGGCAGGCGACCCGGGTCTCCTTCATGTCGCAGGCCGCGGTGGACCTCGGTGTGCCGGACCGGCTCGGACTGGAGAGCCGGGTGCTGCCGGTGCGGCGGTGCCGCTCGGTCGGCAAGCAGCACATGGTGCGCAACGACGCGCTGCCGAAGATCGCGGTCGACCCGGAGACGTACAAGGTCACCCTGGACGGCGAGCCCGCGACGATCGAGCCGGCCCGCGAACTGCCGCTCAACCACCTCTTCTACCTCGCGTGAGCGCGGACGCGAGCGCAAGCGTGGACGCGGACGCGGACACCGGCCTGGACGCGCTGCTGGTCTGCCTCCAGCTGACCGACTCCGCCTTCCCCAGCGGCTTCTACACCCTCTCCCACGGTCTCGAGGGCTACGCCCAGGCCGGTGCCGTCACCCCGGACACCCTGCCGGAGCTGCTCGCCGACCTGCTGCGGCACGGCGTCGGGCCGTCCGACGCCACCGCCCTCGCCCTCGCGCACCGGGCGGCCTCGGCGGGCGACCGGGAGCGGCTGGTGGAGATCGACCGCCGGCTGCTCGCCACCAAGCTCAACCGCGAGCTGCGGCTGGCCGCCACCCGCACCGGTCGCCAACTCCTCGACATCGCCGGGGAGTCGATCGGCGGCGAGGCCCTGGAGCGGTACGCGGAAATGGTCGCCGGCCGCCGCGCGCCCGGCTGCCAGGCGGTGGTGGCGGGCGTGGTGCACGCCGCGGCCGGCGTGCCCGTCGAACAGGCCGTGACCGGGGACGTGTTCGCGTTCTGCTCCAGCTTCGTCGGCGCGGCCCTGCGGCTCCGGCTGACCGACCACCGCCGGGCGCAGGTGGTGCTGCGGGCGACCGCGCCGGTGATCCGGGAGGTCGTGGCGGCGGCGCTGGAGCGGGAGCCGGCGGACCTCGGCGGCTGTGTGCCGGTCGCCGACGTGATGTCCGGACGGCACGAGCGTGCCGAGGCCCGGCTGTTCATGAGCTGAATGCGCTGAACCCGAGGAACGCAGGTGCGTCCGCACCGGAGGAGGAGAGTTGAGCGAGAACGTGCTCCGCGTGGGCATCGCCGGGCCGGTGGGGTCCGGCAAGACGGCGCTGATCGAGGCGCTCGTCCCGGTGCTGATCGCGGGCGGCCACCGCCCGGCGGTCATCACCAACGACATCTACACCCAGGAGGACGCCCAGCACGTGCGCCGCACCCTGGCCGGTCTGCTGGACCCGGAGCGGGTGGTCGGCGTGGAGACCGGCGCCTGCCCGCACACCGCCGTCCGGGACGACCCGACGATGAACCTCGTCGCGGGCGCCGAGATGCTGGAGCGCTTCCCGGACGTCGACACCCTGCTGTTCGAGTCCGGTGGCGACAACCTCACGCTGACCTTCAGCCCGGTCCTGGTCGACCTGTTCCTCTTCGTCCTCGACACCGCCGAGGGCGAGAAGATGCCCCGCAAGCGCGGGCCGGGCATCACCGAGTCGGACCTGCTGGTGATCAACAAGGTCGACCTCGCCCCGTACGTCCGCGCCGACCTCGGCGTGATGGAGGCCGACGCCCACCGGGTGCGCGGGGGCGGTCCGGTGGTGCTCACCAACTGCCTGACGGGGGAGGGACTGGAGGAGATCGCGGCGTTCCTGGCGACCTTCCGGAAGGTCCCGGCGTGACGGTCGCGCCCGGAGCGTTCTCCCGGCCGGATCCCCGCCACTACGAGCCGGCCCGCGTCCCGTACGCGGTCCGCCGGTACGCCGGGGCGCCGGACACCCTCGCGGTCGGGCGCCCCGGCAAGGTGGGGCTGCTGGAACTGGCCTTCGAGACGGTCGGCGGGCGCACCGAACTGACCGGTCACTTCCAGCAGTCCCCGCTGCAGATCATGCGCCCGCTGTACTTCGACCCGGCCCGCCCGGACCTCGCCGTCACCTTCCTGCTCTCCACCGGCGGCGGCATCCTGCAGGCCGACCGCCTGCGGACCGATGTGCGGTGCGGGGCCGGGACGGCGGTCCACCTCACCACCCAGGCGGCCACCAAGGTCTACCGGATGGAGTTCGACTACGCGACCCAGCTCCTCCACCTGGCGGCCGGCCCCGGCGCGTACGTGGAGTACCTCCCCGAGCCGGTGATCCCCTTCGTCGACTCCCGCCTCTACCAGCGCACCGTGCTGACCGTCGACCCGGGCGCGACGGTGCTGGCGGGGGAGACCGTCCTGGCCGGGCGTCTGGCGCGCGGCGAGCGCCACGCCTACCGGGTGTTCGCCTCCGACCTCGAAGTCCGGCGCCCGGACGGCGCGTTGGTGGCGCTGGACACCGTGCGGCTGGAGCCGCGGGCGGGCGGGGTCGCCGGGCCGGCCGTGCTGGCCGGGCACGACGTGATGTCCAGCCTCTACGTGCTCAGCCCGCTCGCCCCGGCCGCCGCGATCGCGGACGCGCTGCACGAGGCCCTGGCCGGGGCACCGGCGACCGGCGGCCTGCTCCACGGGGTCAGCGTGCTCCCCGGGGACGCCGGTGCCTGGCTGCGGCTGCTCGGCTCCGACACCCGCGCCTGCGCGGCCGCCCTGCGCGCGGCCTGGGACGCCGCCCGGCGGCTGCTGATCGGCGTCCCGGCGCCGGTGTTGCGCAAGACCTGACCGCGAGCGCGGTGTTGGCGTCCCGTCAGGCGGAGTCGGCGCTCGGTGTCGGCCCGTGACCGGTCCATACCTCGGCAATTGGTCCAGACCTATTGACGTGCCTTGCCGCCCTGCCTACGATCCGGACCGGCACAGCCCCACATGTCCCCCACCTCACCCAGAGCCGGGCGTCACGCCCCCACGCGCCCGTCATCCCATGGCGCTCGGCGGGAAGGGAGCACCACCATGTTCCGTCGAAGGTCGAGCACCCCGCGTCCGCCGTTGCGGGCCACCGTGGAACGCGCGTCGCGCGTGCACCGGACCGGCCGGGCCCCGCACGGGGCGAGCGCCCTGAACCGCTCCCTCGCCCTGGTGAGCGCCGCCGTCGTGGTCGGCTCCGGGATCGCCGTGGCCGGCTCGGTCACGGCCGGCGCCGCCGTCCCCAACCTGCTGTCCAACCCCGGCTTCGAGAGCGGACTCGCCGACTGGACCTGCACCGGCGGGACCGGAGCGGCCGTCGGCAGCCCGGTCCACTCCGGCAGCTCGGCGCTCAAGGCCACGCCGACCGGCCAGGACACCGCCCAGTGCACCCAGACCGTCAGCGTGCAGCCCAACTCCCAGTACACGCTGTCCGCCTACGTCCAGGGCAGCTACGTCTACCTGGGCGCGACCGGCACCGGCGTCACCGGCGCGGCCTCCACCTGGACGCCGAACAGCGCCTCCTACGGCCAGCTCACCACCAGCTTCAGCACCGGGGCGAACACCACCTCGGTCACCGTCTATCTGCACGGCTGGTACGGCCAGCCCGCGTTCTACGCGGACGACGTGGCGCTCGCCGGCCCCGGCGGCACCACGACGCCGCCGGCCACGCCGCCGACCACCCCGCCCACGACGCCCCCCACCACCCCGCCGACCACTCCGCCCACGACGCCGCCGACCACGCCCCCGACCACGCCGCCCACCACCCCGCCGGGCGGTGACACCTGCCCGACGAAGCCCAGGCCGGCGGGCAAGGTCGTCCAGGGCTACTGGGAGAACTGGGACGGCGCCTCCAACGGCGTCCACCCCGGCATGGGCTGGGTCCCCATCACTGACAGCCGGATGGCCGCCCACGGCTACAACGTCATCAACGCCGCCTTCCCGGTGATCCTCTCGGACGGCACCGTGCTGTGGCAGGACGGCATGGACAGCACCGTCAAGGTGTCCACCCCCGCCGAGATGTGCCAGGCCAAGGCGGCCGGGGCGACCATCCTGATGTCGATCGGCGGCGCCGCCGCGGGCATCGATCTGAGCTCCAGCACCGTCGCCGACCGGTTCGTGGCGACCGTCGTCCCGATCCTCAAGAAGTACAACTTCGACGGCATCGACATCGACATCGAGACCGGCCTGTCCGGGAGCGGCAACATCAACACGCTCTCCGCCTCCCAGTCCAACCTGATCCGCATCATCGACGGCGTCCTCGCCCAGATGCCCGCGGGCTTCGGTCTGACGATGGCCCCCGAGACCGCGTACGTCACCGGCGGCAGCGTCACCTACGGGTCGATCTGGGGCTCCTACCTGCCGATCATCAAGAAGTACGTCGACAACGGCCGCCTGTGGTGGCTGAACATGCAGTACTACAACGGCAGCATGTACGGCTGCTCCGGCGACTCCTACCAGGCCGGTACGGTGCAGGGCTTCACCGCGCAGACCACCTGCCTCAACAACGGCCTGACGATCCAGGGCACCACCATCAAGGTGCCCTACGACAAGCAGGTGCCCGGCCTGCCGGCCCAGCCCGGCGCGGGCGGCGGCTACATGGCCCCGGGCCTGGTCAGCCAGTCGTGGAACGCCTTCGGCGGTGCGCTGAAGGGGCTGATGACGTGGTCGATCAACTGGGACGGCTCGAAGGGCTGGAGCTTCGGCGACAACGCCAAGTCCCTCCAGGGCCGGTGACCGTCGATGTGACGGCCCACTGACCTCCCGTCGACGTCACTGCCGATCCGGAGTGTCCCCGGGAGCACGCCGTGCTGCCGGGGACACTCCGGATCAGTCCAGGAGCGCCCGGAGCGCCAGGCCGGTGAACAGGAGCAGCAGCGGGATCGCGAACCCGCCGTAGGCGGCGACCGCGATCGACCCGATGCCGCCGATGTCCACGCCGGTGAGCTGGGGGCGGATCCACAGCAGCAGGAGGGTGGCCAGGACCGGCAGTGCGGTCTGGGCGAGCGGCCGCCAGGCCACGTCGTGCAGGCCGTCCGCCTCCGCCGAGGCCAGGAACGGCACGATGAAGCAGAGGAAGACGACCCCGTAGAACAGGAGCAGGAAGAGCCGCTCACCGCGCACGGTCCACCGGGTGTCGACGTACTCGGCGAGGTTCCCCAGCCGGACCTGCGCGCCCAGCTGCGGTGCCGACGGTGCCCACAGCGCCTGGATCCGGTCGTCCGGGCGCGGTTCCCGGTAGGTACCGGCGCCCCGGGCGGTGATCCGGCGGCCGTCGGGGAGGGCGAGCTCCAGGTCGGCTTCGTAGTGGGTCACCGTGCCGTCGACGTCCTCGACCCCGTGGGCGTCGGTCACCCCGATCACCGTCGCGCTGACCAACACCGCGCCGGCGGACTTGAGTTCACGAATGGCCTCGCCGCCGTCCGCCTCGTACAGGGCGCCCGGGAGCGCGGCCGCGAGGGGGAGCAGGAGGAGGACCGCCACCTGACGCGTGTAGACCCAGGGGGCCGCGTCGAAGGTCGACGGCACCCGGGGCCGGAACGGTTCGGCGTCCTTCGTCAGCGAGACCCGGCGCCGTCGGCGGCGCCGTACGACCTTCGCAGCCCAGAGCGCCACCACCCGCAGCCAGAGCAGGCCCACACCGGTGCAGGCGAGCGTGTAAAGCGCCGCCGGTGGCCGCGCGCTGCCGTAGCCCAGCCCGAACCCCCAAACGATCGCGACGGCCAACGCGGTCCACGCGCCCACCGCACTCACCCGCGCCACCTGGACCAGCACGCTTCCCACCCGCCCCCGAGATCGAACAACCGGACGGGATCCTGCCACATACGGTTGTCGATCCGGTGGGAGGGGCGGGCTCCGCTCCCCGGCGGAGGGAACGGAGCCCGGGGCCGGTGCCGGTCAGCGGGTCTCGACGACGACCTTCTCGATGACGATGTCCTGCACCGGGCGGTCGTTGCGTCCGGTCTCCGCCGTGGCGATGGCGTCGACGACCTTCTGGCTGGCCGCGTCGGCGACCTCGCCGAAGATGGTGTGCTTGCCGGTGAGCCACGTGGTGGCACCGACGGTGATGAAGAACTGGGAGCCGTTGGTGCCCGGTCCGGCGTTGGCCATCGCGAGCAGGTAGGGCTTGGTGAAAGCGAGGTCCGGGTGGAACTCGTCCGCGAACTTGTACCCGGGGCCGCCGGTCCCGTTGCCCAGCGGGTCGCCACCCTGGATCATGAAGCCCTCGATGACCCGGTGGAAGACCGTGCCGTCGTACAACTTCTCGGTGCTCTTCTGGCCGGTGTTGGGGTCGATCCACTCCCGTTCGCCCGTGGCGAGTTCCACGAAGTTCTTGACGGTCTTGGGGGCGTGGTTCGGCAGGAGCCGGAGCACGATGTCGCCCTTGTTGGTCTTCAGTGTCGCGTACAGTTCTTCGGCCATCACAAATCCCTTTCCGGGTCCGACTGGTGCGGCCAGTCTTGTGGCCGGAGGGGGGACCGCGGGGCCCGCGACACGGTGACTCACCCCTTCGGGTGACCGGCCCCGGAACCCCTGCGCACCGCCCCGGTCCCGGGGCCGGGGTCCGCGGCGGGGGTCAGAGCGGGTGGCCGGCGGCGTCGGTGTTCAGGCTCTGGGTGTTGAACTTGAGCTGCCAGACGATCACCCGGCCGTCCGGGAACTCGCAGACGACGGCGCCGTCCTGCCAGATGCCGTCCGTGTCGTACCACTGGCTGCCCGCGGGGTCGCCCTGGTTGAGGTGCACGTCGTGGACGCCCAGGCCGGTGGTGAAGCGCTGGCCGAAGACGTAGATCCGTTCGGCGGCGCGCAGGTGCGGTTCCAGGACGTCGAGCGCGTTGTCGCCGTCGCTGGCCACCCACGGGTACACCCCGGTCGGCCGCCGCGGCAGGCCGTGCAGCAGCCCCGCGAGCCGGTCGGCCACCGTCGGGCCGAAGGCCGTCGAGCCGATCGGTTGCTTCTGCAGTGCCGCGACCGCCCGCAGGATCGCCGCTTTCAGCCTGCGCAGCCAGTCGGGGTCGCGGAGGATCGGGCTGCGGACGTAGTCCAGCGCGCCGGAGGTCGGGTGCGACGCGAGCGCGTGGAACCCGTCGGGAAGCTGCCGGACGGCGGCCAGGTCGGCGGTTCGCAGGCCGTCCACGAGGCGGTAGGAGACGCCGACGCTGCCGGGCGCGTCGACGTCGAGGGCGGCCTGGTACGCGCCGGTCGGCGTGGCCAGGGTCAGGTGGCCGTGGTACCACTGGCCGAAGTCGTGCTCGGGGTCGCGGGCGAAGGCCTGGAACGTGCCGATGGCCACGCCGTACAGGGGGAGAGGCATGGCTCAGGTTCGCATGCCGACGGTCCGCGGGTGCTCAGGCACGACGGGGCGGGGTTGCGGGCGGGAGGGCGACGAACGGGACCGCTCCGGGACCTCGCGCGAGGTCCCGGAGCGGCTCGGCAGGTCCGGCGGGCTCAGTAGGTGACGATGCCCGGGTCGGAGAGGCCCGGGGCGCCGGTCTCCACGTGGCCCGCGAGGCGGCGGACGAAGTCGGCGGTCGCGGCGGAGGTGACGGTGACGTCGTACCAGTGGCGGCAGCCGCTCAGGTCGACCGGGTACCCGACGGTCGCGCCCCGGCGGACGGTGACGGACTGCGGTGAGCCGCCGTAGGCGTTGGTGACGGTGAGGACGACGTCGGCGGTACCGGCGTTGGTGAAGGTGAGGTCGAGGTTGCCGGTGGTCGCGTTGTGGCGTGCGGTGACCTCGGGCCCGGCGGTCCTGCCGGGGTTGCGGAACCGGCGCAGGAAGCCGTTGGGGCCGTGCACGGTGAGGTCCGTGACGCCCTTGGAGTACGTGGTGTTCCAGGCGTCCGCGAGGTTCTTGCCCGCCTCCGCCGTGTACGTCCACGGGCCGTCGGTGCGGTTCGGCGAGGTCACCAGGAACTGCGCGCCGGCCGCCGCGCCGCCGCTGAAGGTCAGACGGTACTTGCCGGTCGCGGTGTCGGCCGAACCGTCCACGTACGGCGCGTACTTGAGCGGCCGGGTGGGCTTGGCGCCCGGCTCCTGCCTCGGCATGGTGCCGACGGCCGGCGGGGCGGGCACGTAGTCCGGGTGCCGGTTGCCGTCCTGGGGGCGGTAGCCGGTGGTGGACGGCAGCGCCGCCGGTGCGGGGTTCGAGGCGGTGAAGTCGAAGGCGGTGGTGAGGTCGCCGCAGACGGCCCGCCGCCAGGGCGAGATGTTGGGCTCGAGCACGCCGAAGCGGCGTTCCATGAACCGGATGATCGAGGTGTGGTCGAAGGTCTCCGAGCAGGTGTAGCCGCCGGTGCTCCAGGGGGAGACGACCAGCATCGGCACCCGCTGGCCGAGGCCGTACGCGCCGGCCGCGTAGCCGACGCTGCCGCCGTGGTAGTCCGTGGTGGTGGAGACGGTCGACAGGCCCTGGGAGGCGGCGGACGGCGGGAACGGCGGCACCACGTGGTCGAAGAAGCCGTCGTTCTCGTCGTAGGTGATGAACAGCGCCGTCCGCGCCCACACGGCGGGGTTGGAGGTCAGCGCGTCCAGGACCTGGGAGATGTACCAGGCGCCGTAGTTCGCGGGCCAGTTGGGGTGCTCGGTGAAGGCCTCGGGGGCGGCGATCCAGGAGATCTGCGGGAGGGTGCCGGCCTGCACGTCGCGCCGCAGGTGGTCGAAGAGGCCGTCGCCCGCCTTGGCGTCGGTGCCGGTGCGGGCCTTGTCGTACAGCGGGTTGCCGGGCTTGGCGTTGCGGTAGTTGTTGAAGTACAGCAGCGAGTTGTCGCCGTAGTTGCCGCGGTAGGCGTCGCCGATCCAGCCCCAGGAGCCGGCCGCGTCCAGGCCGTCGCCGATGTCCTGGTAGATCCTCCAGGAGACGCCGGCCTTCTCCAGCCGCTCCGGGTAGGTCGTCCAGCCGTACCCGGCCTCCTGGTTGCCGAGGACCGGGCCGCCGCCGGTGCCGTCGTTGCCGGTGTGGCCCGTCCACATGTAGTAGCGGTTCGGGTCGGTGGAGCCGATGAAGGAGCAGTGGTAGGCGTCGCAGAGGGTGAACGCGTCGGCGAGCGCGTAGTGGAACGGGATGTCCTGGCGGGTCAGGTACGCCATGGTGGTGGCCGTCTTGGCGGGCACCCACTGGTCGTACTTGCCGTTGTTGAAGGCCTTGTGGCCGCCGGCCCAGTCGTGGTTGAGGTCCTGCACGAACTGCAGGCCCAGGTTGTTCACCTGCGGGCGGAACGGCAGGATCTCCTTGCGGTTGCCGTCCGTCTGGTACCAGACCGGCTTGCCGCTGGGCAGGGTGACCGGCCGGGGGTCACCGAAGCCGCGCACGCCCTTCAGTGCGCCGAAGTAGTGGTCGAACGAGCGGTTCTCCTGCATCAGCACGACGATGTGCTCGACGTCCTGGAGGGTCCCGGTCGCGCCGGCCGGGGCGATCGCGGCGGCGCGCGCGATGCTCTCCGACAGCGACGAGAACGCGGCTGTGGCGCCAGCGAGTTGGACGAAACGGCGCCGGGTCGGCTCTGCCATGGGTGGGAGACCTCTGCCTGGAATGGGGGGTGGAGGAAGGTGCCCCAAGAGGACAGCGGGTGCGGGGTACGTCCGGGCCGACCGCCGGTGTCCGGTTGCTGTACGTCAGACGAACGCCTCGACTTGTCTGGACATCCTGGGGAGGCCGCCGGGTGGGCACGGCGAGGAGCGCCGCTCCGAAGGCCCCCGAGGGGCGCGCCGCCGGGGACGCGCCGACCGGGGCGCTGACCTGGGACGTCGCCGCCGCCGTGAGAGGGTCGGGGCATGGAACAGCGCGTTTTGGGCCGCACCGGTCGGCCCGTATCGGTGGTAGGACTCGGCACCTGGCAGCTCGGTGCGGACTGGGGTGACGTCAGGGAGGAGGACGCCCTCGCGGTGCTGGACGCCTCGGTCGAGGCGGGGGTCACCCTCTTCGACACCGCGGACGTCTACGGCGACGGCCGCAGCGAGCAGCTGATCGGCCGCTACCTGAAGGGACGTCCGGACGCGGAGGTGTTCGTCGCCACCAAGTTCGGCCGTCGGGTCGAGCAGCGACCGGAGCACTACAACCTCGCCAACTTCCGCGCCTGGGCGGACCGTTCCCGGGCCAATCTGGGGGTCGACCGGCTCGACCTGGTGCAGCTGCACTGCCCGCCGACGCCGGTGTACTCCAGCGACGAGGTGTACGACGCGCTGGACACCCTGGTCGCGGAGGGGAGCATCGCCGCGTACGGGGTCAGTGTGGAGACCTGCGCGGAGGCGCTGACCGCGATCGCCCGCCCCGGGGTGGCCAGTGTGCAGATCATCCTCAACGCGTTCCGGCTGAAGCCGCTGGAGGAGGTGCTGCCGGCGGCGGCCGCGGCCGGGGTCGGCATCCTGGCCCGGGTGCCGCTGGCCTCCGGTCTGCTCTCCGGGCGGTACACCGCGCGGACCCGGTTCGCCGCGGACGACCACCGCACCTACAACCGGCAGGGCAAGGCCTTCGACCAGGGCGAGACCTTCTCGGGGGTGGACTTCGCGACCGGTGTCGAGGCGGCGGCCGAGTTCGCCGCGCTGGCCCCCGCGGGCGCGACGGCGGCGCAGACGGCGCTGCGCTGGATCGTCCAGCAGCCGGGTGTCACCACGGTGATCCCGGGCGCCCGCAATCCCGAGCAGGCCGTCGCCAACGCGGCCGCCGCCGGTCTGCCGCCGCTGCCGGACAGCACGCTGGCCGAGGTCCGCGCGCTGTACGACGCGCGGATCCGCCCGCAGGTCCACGACCGCTGGTGAGCGCGTGACCCGTTGACACCTGTGCGCGGCGGACGGCCCGGTGGCCGCCCGCCGCGCTGGTGAGCCGGGCCGGGAAGCCGGGCCGGGAAGCCGGGCCGGGGAGGCTTCAAGTAAAGGAACCTTCCCAAATCGCGCCGCCATGGTCCCGAAGCGGAGTCCGGGCTGTCAAGAGCGCCGGCGGGGGTTGTTCGGCGCGCCGTCCGCCCGGAGCTGTGACGACCCGACTTCGATAGGAAACTTTACTAACGAAACCCTTGACTCGACCCTCCGCAGGCCCACATGCTCCCGCCATGTCCCTCATCAGACACAGAAGTTGGGCCGCCCTCACGGCGGCCGCGCTCACCGGTGGCCTGATCACCGGGCTGGTCGGGCTGTCGCCCGCGACGGCGGTCAGCACGAACCTCGCCCTCGGCAAGGCCGTCACCGTCTCCTCCACCGAAGCCTCCGGATTCGACGGTGCCAAGGCGGTGGACGGCTCCACCGGCACCCGCTGGGCCAGCGCGGAAGGCGTCGACAACCAGTGGATCAGGATCGACCTCGGCGCCGGCACGGCCGTCGGCCAGGTCGTCCTCAAGTGGGAGGCCGCGTACGCCAAGGCCTACCGCATCGAGCTGTCCGACGACGGCACGACCTGGCGGCAGGTCTACAGCACCACCACCGGCGACGGCGGCACCGACACCCTCAACGTCTCCGGCACCGGCCGCTACCTGCGCGTCTACGGCACCCAGCGCGGCACCTCGTACGGCTACTCGCTGTACGAGGTCGAGGCCTACGCCGGCGGCACCACCCCTACCCCCACGCCCACCACCCCCACGCCCACCACCACGACGACCCCGCCGGGCGGCGGCGCCGCCGTCCCCTTCGGCAGCCACGCCTTCCCGTACGCCGCCGGGACCATCACGGTCTCCGGCGACCGGGCCGCCAACGACGCCAAGGTGGTGGACTACTACCGGAAGTGGAAGTCCGCCTTCGTCACCTCCAAGTGCGGCAACAACGGCTGGTCGGCGATCGCCTCGGTCGACGCCGACCACCCGTACGTCGCGGAGGGCCAGGGCTACGGCCTCACCATCCTCGCGACCATGGCCGGGGCCGACCCGGACGCCCGGACCTCCTTCGACCGGGTGCTCAAGTTCGTCCTCGACCACCCGTCCGTCAACAACCCCGACCTGCACGCGGCCGAGCAGGACGCGAGCTGCAAGAGCGTCAACGGCAGCGACTCCGCCACCGACGGCGACCTGGAGATCGCCTACGCGCTGCTGCTCGCCGACAAGCAGTGGGGCAGCACCACGGGCGCCCACAACTACAAGCAGCTCGCGGTGAAGCGGATCAACGCCATCAAGGCGAGCGAGGTCGTCCCCGGCACCAAGCTGATGAACCTCGGCGACTGGTCGTCCGGGAGCGACAACACCATCAGCCGCAGCTCCGACTGGCTGAGCGGGCACTTCAAGGCCTTCCGGAAGGCCACCGGCGACAGCGCCTGGGACGGCGTCCTCACCGCCCACCAGAACCTCGTCGCCCACCTGCAGAACGACTACGCCCCCACCACCGGTCTGCTGCCCGACTTCGCCGTCTCGACCAACACCGGCAACCCGAAGCCGGCGCCCGGGAAGGTGCTGGAGAGCCCGCTGGACGGTGCCTACTCCTGGAACGCCTGCCGGGACCCCTGGCGGCTCGGCGTGGACGGGCTGACCACGGGCGACCCCAAGTCCCTGACGGCGGTCCGGAAGATGAACACCTGGATCAAGCAGGCGACCGGCGGCGACCCCAACCGGATCGCCCAGGGGTACAAGCTCAACGGCACGGTCGCCGAGGCCGGCTCCTCGGTCGCGTTCATCGCGCCCTTCGCGGTGGCCGCGGCCACCGACAGCGGGAGCCAGGCCTGGCTGGACGCGCTCTGGACCAAGATGAACGCGGTGCCGCTGGACCCGAGCAGCTACTACGGCTCCAGCATCCAGCTCCAGGTGATGATCGCCGTCACCGGCAACCACTGGCTGCCGTAGCGGCGGCCGGCGCACGGCGCGGCCGGACCGGGTGCCACCGCACCCGGCCCGGCCGGTCGGCGTCCCCGTTCCGTGCGCCGTGCGCCGTGCGCGGAGTGCGGGGTGCGGGGTGCGGGGTGCCGCGGGGCCGGTACTCGTGCGCCCCGGGCTCCTCGTGACAGCGGCTCACCCGGACGCCGCTGCGCCGGAAGGCGCAGTCCGGCGGGCCCGCGGCCGGGGACTGCCCGACGATCGGCAGGAGAGCACCCCGTGCGCCGGCCGCCCGGGAGAAGGGGCCGGTCATGACCACCGACCGACGACAGTTCCTCGCCACCCTCGGCGCCGCCGCCACCGCGGTCGCCGTCGGCGGCCCGTCCGCCCGCGCCCTGACCGCCTTCCCGGCCCGCGGCCGGACGGCCGTGCCCCCCGACTGGCAGGCGCTGCGCGCGCGGCTGGGCAGCCGACTGGTGCTCCCGGACGACACCGGGTACGGGACCGCCAGGCTCGGCTACAACACGCTCAACGACGGGCAGTCGCCGGCCGCCGTGGCGCGGTGCGTCTCGGCCGACGACGTGCGGGCCTGCCTGGACGCGGCACGCGGGCACGGGATCCCGATCGCGGTCCGCAGCGGCGGCCACGGGTACCTGGGCTACAGCATCCCCGACCGGGGTCTGGTGATCGACCTCCGGGGGATGGCCGACGTCCGGGTGCACCCCGACGGCACCGCCGAGGTCGGCGCGGGCGCCCGCCTGATCGAGGTGTACGCCGGGCTGGCCGGGGCGGGCCGGCTGCTCCCGGGCGGCAGTTGCCCGACCGTCGGGGTCGGCGGACTGACCCTCGGTGGCGGTCTGGGCGTGCTGACCCGCAAGTACGGGCTCACCTGCGACCGGCTGGCCGCCGCCGAGGTGGTGACCGCCGACTCGTCGCTGCTGACCGCGTCGCCCGTCGCGGAGCCCGATCTGTACTGGGCGCTGCGCGGCGGTGGCGGCGGCAACTTCGGCGTGGTCACCCGGTTCGGCTTCGCCACCGCGCCCGCGACCGCGCTGACGGTCTTCGTGCTCGCCTTCCCGGCCGGCTCGGTGACCGAGGTGCTCGGGGCCTGGCAGCACTGGGTGGCGCGGGCGCCGTTCGAACTTTGGGCGAGCTGTCAGATCTCCGGCGGCGCCCCGCCGAGGTGCCGGGTCGTCGGCTGCTGGGTGGGCACCCCGGACGGCGCGAACCCCCTGCTCGACCGGCTGGTGACCGCGGCCGGTACCACCCCCACCTCGCGCACGGTGGTCCCCGAGGACTACCTCGACGCGATGAAGTTCATGGCGGGCTGCTCGAACGACACCCTCGCCCAGTGCCACCCCACCTGGGAGGGCGGTGTGCTGCCCCGGGCCGGTTTCGTCGCGGTCTCCCGGATGCTCGGCCCGGCGCCGCTGGACCCGGCCGGGGTGGCCGGGCTGATGGCCGGGCGCACCGGCGTCGACCTGCTGCTCGACTCCCTGGGCGGCGCGGTCGGCGAACTCGCGCCCGACGCCACCGCCTTCCCGCACCGGGAGTCGTTGGCCAGTGCCCAGGTCTACGCGAGCGCCACCCCGGCCACCGCGGACCGGGCCCGGTGCACGGTCGAGGCGGTCCGCGACGGGCTGGCCGCCCTCGGCGCCCACGGCGCGTACGTCAACTACATCGACGACACGTTGCCCGACTGGGGGCGGAGCTACTACGGCGACAACCTGCTCCGGCTGAAGGGCGTGGCCCACCGCTACGACCCGGACGGCGTCTTCGCCTTCCCCCGGTCGGTGACGGCGGCGTAGGAGGCCGAGTTCCCCTTTCGCGTCGGCGCGGAGCCGGCCGAATGCGCGGTGATCGAAATCCCGAATGCGGATCCGTTCGCTGTGAGGGGAATTCCGTCCGGCGCCCGTCCGGGTCGGATTGAATGAGCCCCGGAAGCAGATGTTCCGCACCGGCGGAGCGATCCGCCGCGGAAGGGGAGTTCGAGTGAATCGCCAGCTGGACGCCGCCGAACCGGCCGTCGGGGTCGACGTCCTGTCGTTCAACATCCGCCACGGGAAGGGGCTCGACGGCGTCCTCGACCTGGAGCGGACCGCCCGGGTGATCCGGAGCAGCGGCGCCGAGGTCGTCGGGCTCCAGGAGGTGGACCGGCACTTCGACGGACGCAGCGAATGGAAGGACCAGGCAACGGAGTTGGCCCGGCTGCTCGGCTACCACCTGGCGTACGGGGCGAACGTCGAGCTGGATCCGCCGGCCCCCGGGGCGCCGCGCTGCCAGTACGGCACGGCGGTGCTGAGCCGCCACCCGATCACCCGCTGGACGAACACCCCGCTCTTCCGCTCCCCGGGGGAGGAGCAGCGGGGACTGCTGCACGTCGAGATCGACCTGCGCGGAATTCCGCTCCAGGTCTTCGTGACGCATCTCGAATTCTTCTCGGAGACCGATCGGATCCGGCAGGCGGAAGAGGTCGTCGAATTGATCGGGGACGCGGCTCCGGCCATTCTGCTCGGTGATTTCAATGCCGAACCGGGATCGCCGGAAATGGCGACGGTCCGCGCCGCTCTCACCGATTCCTGGACGGTTTCCGACGCGGGACGGGTGGCGACCTTCCCGGCCGACGCGCCGCGGGAGTGCATCGACTACGTCTTCGCCGGCCCGGGGGTGCGGCCGGTGCGGGTCGGTGCGGTCACCGGGGAGCCGGTGGCCTCGGACCATCTGCCGGTGCTGGCCCGGCTGCTGCTCACCTCCTGACCCCGGACCCCGGGGGGGCGCCCGTCGGGCAGCCCCCCGGGGGGTGTCAGTGGCCCTGCTCGGCGAAGAGCGCGGCGAGCCGGTCCAGGCCCTCGTCGATGGCCGCGCCGCTGAGCGAACTGATGGACAGCCGCAGGGCGTCGGTGCCGCCGGTGTCGCTGTAGAAGTGGCTCATCGGCGTCCACAGCACACCGTGCCGACGGGCCGAGTGCTCCAGCAGCGCGTCGTCCACCGTGAAGGGGACGGTGACGCAGACGAAGAAGCCGCCGGCCGGCACGTTCCAGCTGATGCCGGGGTGCGCGCCGAAGCGGCTGCGGAGTCCGGCCAGCAGCCGTTCGAGGTTGTCGCGGTAGATCGCGCGCTCCCGGGCGTTGGCCCGTTCCAGGCTGAAGTCGTGCTCGATCAGGGCGCCCCCGACCACGGCCTGGGAGATCGGTGAGGTGTTCACCGTGATCATGCTCTTGATCTTGGAGAGCTGGTCGGCGAAGAGTCCCGTCCCGCCGTCGGCGCTGCGCACGCGCTGGTCCGCCACGGCGTAGCCGACGCGGGCGCCGGGCAGCACCGTCTTGGCGAAGGAGCCGAGGTGGACCACCCGGCGTCCGGTGTCCAGCGCCTTGAGGGTGGGCGGCGTGCCGTCACCGCCGTGGAAGACGCCGTACGGGTTGTCCTCCAGGAGCAGGATGTCCTCCCGCTCGGCCAGCGCGAGGAGGGCCCGCCGCCGGTCGAGGTCGATGCTGAGGCCGGAGGGATTGGCGAAGTCGGGCATGACGTAGCAGGCCCGGGGGCGCAGGCCCCGCGCGCGGGCGGCGCGGATCGTCGCCGTGAGGTCGTCCAGGTCGATCCCCGCCGGACCGGCGGCGACCGGCAGGACGGGCAGGTCGACCAGCCGCGCGGCCCCGGTGAGGCCGACGTACATCGGCGAGACCGAGAGCAGGACGTCCCGCTCGCTCGCCCGCAGCGCCCGCAGGACCAGGAACATCGCCTCCTGGCAGCCGACGGTGACCACGACGGCCTCCGGGTCGACCCGGAGGCCCTGGTCGCGCGCGAGGTGGCGGACGACCAGGTCGTGGACGACGCCCTTGGTCCGGCCGTACTGGCAGAGCAGCCGGTTGGCCTCCTCCGGCGACAGGCCCCGCTCCTCGGTGAGGTGGCGGGTGAAGGTGCGCAGCCGCTCGTGCACCGACTCCAGGTCGAAGAAGCGCTCGACCGGCCGACCGGGGGCGAACGAGAGCGCCCGGGGGAAGCGCGAGGTGATCTCGTTGAGGAAGTTCATCGAGGTGAGGGCCGGGTCCTCCAGCGAGCCGTGCAGCTCGGCGGTGGTCAGGTCCACGGTCGGTGGCGGGTCCACGCGCGGGTCCACGGGTGGTGTCGGGTCCGCGGTGCGTGTGGGGTCCACGGGCGGTGCGTCAGGCACGGGTTGCCAGCCTCTCGGTACGAAGGAGCCGCGCCGCCGCGAGGTCGGCGCAGCCGGCCAGCGTCATCGCCTCGGCGAGTTCGGTGTGCAGCAGGTCGAGGACCCGGTCGACCCCGGCCTCGCCGTCGGCCGCCAGGCCCCACAGCACGGGGCGGCCGAGCAGCACGCCGCGGGCGCCGAGGGCGAGCGCCTTGAGGACGTCGGTGCCGGAGCGGATGCCGCTGTCCAGCAGGACCTCGCAGTCGCCGGCGACCGCGGCCACCACCTCCGGCAGGGCGCTCAGGCTCGGCCGCACGCCGTCCAGTTGGCGGCCGCCGTGGCTGGAGACGACGACGGCGTCGGCGCCGAGGTCGGCGGCGGCGCGGGCGTCGCGGGGGTCGAGCAGGCCCTTGACCACCAGCGGGAGCGAGGTCCGGCGGCGCAGCCGTTCCAGGTCCGGCCAGGACAGGGCGGGCGCGAAGGCGGCGCTGGTGTGCACCGCGAGCGCGGAGGCGCCGCCGATCCTGCGATGGGCCTCGTTGCCGGGGTCGGTGGTGCGGTCGGAGCCGGACTCGGGAGCGGTGACGGGGCGGCCGCCGGGGCCGGTGTCGAGGTTGGCGGCGCGGATGTGCGGCGGCAGCGCGAAGCCGTTCCGTACGTCGCGCAGCCGGCGGCCCATCAGCGGCACGTCCACGGTGACCATCAGCGCCCGGCAGCCGGCCGCCTCGGCGCGGGCCACCAGCTCGTCGTTCTTGGCCCGGTCGCGCAGGCAGTAGAGCTGGAACCAGGTGTCCGCGCCGACGTCGGCGATCGCCTCCAGCGGGTGGCTGCTGAGGGTGCTGATGACGTACGGGATGCCGCGGGCCCGGGCGGCGCGGGCGGCCGCGAGTTCACCCTCCTCGTGCAGCAGGCGCTGATAGGCCATGGGGGCGACGGCGACCGGCAGGGCCGCCGCCGTCCCCACCAGCCGCGCGGCGGTGTCCGCGGCGCCGGACCCGGTCAGCACCCTGGGTATCAGCGCGAGTTCCGTGAATGCGGACCGGTTGGCGGTGAGCGTGGACTCGCTGCCGCTGCCGCCGTCCACGAAGTCCCGGACCGCGGGGTCGAGGACGGCCCGGGCGGCGGCGTGGAGGTCCGCCAGGTCCACCGCGGAGCGGGCGGCGGGCCGGCGGTCGTCGGGCGCGGTCACCCGAGCTGCTCCGCTTCCACCGCTTCGTACAGCGCCTTGATGTTGCCGCTGCCGAAGGTGGTGGCCCCGACCCGCTCGATCACCTCGAAGAAGAGCGTCCGTCGCGGATGCACGGTGCGGGTGAAGATCTGGAAGAGCTGGCCCTCGTGGTCCTCGTCGACGAGCAGGCCCAGGGCGGCGAGCGCCGCTACGGAGTGCCGGGTCGGCTGCAGGCGGTCGGTGAGCAGCCGGTAGTAGGCGGGCGGGGTGGACAGGAACTCCACGCCCTGCTCGGCCATCGTGGCGACGGACCGCACGGCGTCCTCGGTGCGGAAGGCGATGTGCTGGACGCCGGAGCCGCCGTGGTTCTTGATGAAGTGGTCGATCTGGCCGGGCTCGCGGCGGGTGTCGGGCTCGATCAGGGTCAGCGTGAGGCCGCCGGCCGGGGACTGCACCACCTCGGAGTCCATCGCCTGGGCGCCGACGACGATCTTCTCGGTGAAGGTGTTGCACAGGCCCAGGACCTGCTCGTAGTAGGTGACGGTGGAACGGAGTTGCCCGGCCTCGACGCAGACCGCGAAGTGGTCGATCTCCAGCAGACCGGTGTCCGCCAGGTCGGCGTCAGCCCCGGTGGCCGCCCCGTCCACGGGGGTGAAGCCGGGCGGCAGCGCGGGGCCGGTGTCCGGGCCGCGCTGGACGAAGGTGTGCCGGACGTCGCCGAAGCCGGCGATGGCCGCGGTGACCACGCCGGCCGTCTCGGTGGGCTCCGCCAGGGGCCGGGCCCCGCGCCGGACGGCCTCGGCGAAGGCCGCCGCGGCGTCGGGCACGGCCAGGGCGATGTCGGCGACACCGTCCCCGTGCCGCCGGGTGTAGTCGGCGGCCGGGTGGTCCTCCGCCCGGGCCTGGGTGAGGACCAGGCGGATGGCGCCCCGTCCGACGGCGAGGGAGCTCGCGTCGCCCGGCAGCTCGCGGGCGGCGTACGCGGTGAACCCGTAGGCCCGGGCGAAGTGCCGTGCGCCGGCGTCGAGGTCCTCGACGTACAGCTCGACGTGGTCGATGGTCAGGTCGTACGGGGCGCTGTTCGGCTGTGCCGTCACGCTGCTGGTCTCCTTGGTCGGGGTGGTCTGCCGGGAGGTGCTCGGCCGGGAGGTGCTCGGCCGGGAGGTGCCGGTGCCCGCGGCCGGTGTCCCGCCCGCCGGTCGGGGGCGGGCACCGGCGGGGCGTGCTACCAGGGGTCGACGCCGAGCAGCCGGCGGCCGAGCGGGGTCATCGCCGCGGTCTGCAGGTCGTTGTAGGAGTGCTCGGCCGGGCTGTCGCCGGGGCGCTCGCCGGACTCCCAGGGCTGGTCGTCGCGCGCGTAGCGGACGAACTGGGCGACCCGCGCCTCGGGGCGGCGGTTGTGCGAGGCGGCGTGCGGCATCAGGTGGTGGGTCAGGACGAAGTCGCCCGCGGCGCCGATGATTTCGACGCTCTTGAGGTGCGGGATGTTGCGCCACTTGTCGTGCAGTTGCCGCCCCCGGGGGACGGACCGGGCCTCGGCCTCGACGACGCGGTGGCCGCCCGGCACGACATGGATGCCGCCGCCGCCCGGGGCCACGTCGGTGAAGTAGTAGCAGCCGCCGATCTCGACCTCCTCGGGGGTGAGGAGGAACTCGTCCACGTCCTCGGGCACCGCCGGGTCGATGTGCAGGTCCTGGCTCAGCTCGCTGCTGTGCGCGGTGTCGTTGCGCATGGTGATGGCGACCGAGCCGTCCCGGACGAGCAGCCGCGGGTGCTCCAGCAGTTGGGCCATGACGCGGTAGAGCCGTTCGTTCTGGAAGAGCGGGATGAACTCCGGTCCGTCGAAGGTCTGGTTCCCCGGGGTGTTGTAGGGCTTGAACCGGCCGTCGTACGCCTGCCAGTGCTCCGGGATGCGAAGGTCGCGCGGGAGCAGGTCGAGGATCAGGCCGGCGTGGTGCCTGGCCTCCTGCCTGGTCAGGACGCCGCGGATGAGCAGGTAGCCGTCCTCCCAGAAGCGGTGGACCTCCTCCTGGGACAGGACCGGCTCCGGCATGGCGATGGTCATGGATGCTCCGAGGGTTCGGTGGGTCACGGGGTCGGCGGGGCGGTCGGGGCCGGTGGGGCGGTCGGCGGGGGCAGGGGGAGACCGGTGGCGCCCGCGAGCTCGATGCGGTCCGGGACGGCGAGGAGTTCGCCCGTCCGAACGGCGCGGAGCAACGCCTCCCACAGGTCGAGCGGGGTGAGCGCCGCGTCGTCGGCCGGCACGACCCGGGCGGTCGGCCCGGGGGCGCCGGCCGGGCCGCCCGGGGCGAGGAGCGCTGTCGCCGTGGCCACCCCGGCCACGGCGCGCAGCCGGTCCTCGATCGCCCCGAGGTCGATCCAACGACCGTCGGAGCGCAGCTCGCGCGGACCGCGCGGCAGCGGGAGCAGTCCCACGGCCGCCGCGATCGCCTCGGGCGCACTGTCCTGACCTGCCGCGATCCTGGTCAGGACGAGTTCGATGCCGCGCAGCAGCGCCGCGCACTGGTCCGGTGCCAGCACCTCGGAGTCGCCGTGGACGGAGAGCCGGACGGTGTGCGGGTCGGCCCAGCGGACCGACAGGCTCACCCCGTACTCGTAGCGGGTCTCGTCGGTGGCGGCCCAGGTGAGTGTGGAGCCGGAGCCGGGGCCGGGGGCGGCGTCGTTCTCGGCGGCGAGCAGCGCCGCCCACCCCTGCGGTGGCGGGATGAAGTTGAACGCCAGGTCGGTGGAGAGGCAGACGCCCCGGCGCCGCTGGGCCTGCGCCCGTTCGTCGATCAGGTCGAAGGGGTCGTAGCGGCCGTAGACGGGGTGCCCCGCGGCCAGGGTCTGCTGGACGTCCTCGGCGGCTTCGAGCAGGCTCCGGCTCCGGCCCGGCAGGGCGACCGGGGAGCGCTGCGCGGTGGCGCACAGCACCCGGCGCAGCTCGGCGTTGTGGCGGTTGTCCAGCGAGACGTTGACCGTGCACGCCTCGGCGTCGGCGCGCCCGCAGAGCAGCTGGGCGAAGGCGGCGAGCACGACGGCCGAGGGCAGCAGTCCGGCGTGGGCCACGGCCCGGGCGAAGAGGCGGTCCGCGTGGGGGAGGGTGAGCGTGCTCCGGTAGTAGCGGCCCTCCTCGCCGTCGCGGGGCGGGTGGTGCGGATGCAGGCGCGGCGGGGCGGCGGCGAAGTGTGCGCGCAGGTAGTCGAGGGCCTCGGCGCGTTCGGTGTCCTCGGCCGGGTCGTGCTCGCGGCGGGCCTGTTCGGCCGGCTGGATGCCCGGTCGCCCGCCCAGGAGGTCGGTGGCCGGGGTGTTCGTCCGCCCGCCCAGCAGCTCGGTGATCGCCTGGTCGAGCACGCCGTGGAAGCCGGCGTCCACGGCCACGTTGTCGGCGACCACGGCCAGCCAGCGCCGGTCCGCCTGCCGGAGCAGGTGGAACTGGACGAGGAAGCGGCCGGTCCGGCCGTGCACCCGGGCGACGAACTCCCGGACCTGGTCGGCCGCGCTCTGCTGGACGGTGCCGTCCGGGTCGACGTCGACGACCCGCACCGGGGAGCCGGCCGGGTGGATCACCTGCCGCAGCTCGCCGTCGACCACCGAGAGCCAGGTGCGGAGGATCTCGAACCGGGCCTCCAGGGCGTGGACCAGCCGCTGGGCGGTGGCCTCGTCGGTGCCGTCGGGGAGCGGGCGCAGGCCCTCGGCCAGCCCCTTCTCCAGGAACCACTGGAACTTCTGCGCCCTGGTCAGGGGTGCGGTCGTGGTCGTGCCGTCGCTCATGCCGGGCTCCCGGCGGTGGCCGCCGCGGGAGCCGGGGCGCCCGTCGGCGCGGGTGCCGGCACCGGCGCGGGTGCCGAACCGTCGGCCAGGGCCGCGAGCCGGCGGATCGTCGGCGAGGTGAGGACGTCGCGCACGGTGATCCGGGTGCCCGTGACCCGGGTCGCCGCCGCGGCCAGCTGCACGGCCGAGACGGAGTCGCCGCCGAGCGCGAAGAAGTCCTCGTCGATCCCGACCTCGGCGAGCCCCAGCATGGTGCGCCACAGTTCGGCCAGTGCCGACTCCAGCGCGTCGCGGGGGGCCGTCGAGGAGTCCCGGGGGAGGTCCCGCTCCTCGGCGGGGGCGGGAAGCTTCGCCGGGTCCAGCTTGAGGTTGGCGGTGAGCGGGATCGCCGGGATCACGGTGATCGAGGCGGGGTGCTGGTACCGGGGCAGCAGCGTCGCGACCTGCCGGCGGAGTTCGGCGACCAGCCGGCGGACCTCGTCGGGCCCGGGCGCCGCGCGGTCCGACGGGGCCGCGGCGGAGGGGACGACGTAGGCGTCCAGGAGCTTGTCGCCGGCACCGTCGTCGCGCGCCACCACGACCGCGTCGTGCACCCCGGGGTGCCCGGCGAGCACGGCCTCGATCTCGCCCGGCTCGATCCGGTACCCGCGCACCTTGATCTGCCGGTCGGCGCGGCCCAGGAACTGCAGCGCGCCGTCCGGACCGCGCCGGACGAGGTCGCCGGTGCGGTAGAGCAGCGAGCCGGGGTGCTCGGGGTCCTGGACGAAGCGCTCGGCGGTGAGTTCGGGGCGGTTGAGGTAGCCGCGGGTCATCCCGGCTCCGCCGATGTACAGCTCGCCGGTCTCGCCGTCGGCGACCTCGGCGACCTCGGCGACCTCCGCCCGCTCGGTGGCGCCGTCCGCGGTCGCGGTGCTGCCCCCGTCCGCAGCGCCGTCCGCACGGCCGTCCGCACGGCCGTCCGGGTCCGGCCGGAGCACCCGGAGGCGGACGCGGTCGAGCGGCCCGCCGATGGGGATGTTCGTCAGCTCCGGGGCCATCGCCCGCACGTCCTGGTAGGTGGCGAACCCGGTGGTCTCGGTCGGCCCGTACAGGTGGACCAGCCGCCCGGCGAAGGCCTCCTTGGCGAGGTCCGCCGTGCTCGCGCGGATGGAGTCCCCGCCGAACAGCAGGGTGTGCACGCCGGAGAGGTCGGCGAAGTGCGCCGGCTCCAGGAGCCGGAAGACCGGGCTGGTCAAATGCAGGACGGAGACCTCGTCCTGACGGACCTTCCGGCAGAGTGCGGACAGGTCGGCGTCGGTGCCGCCGAAGGTGTAGACGACGCAGGTCGCGCCGTTGACCAGCGGCGCCCAGATCTCGAAGGTCGAGGCGTCGAAGGAGAGCGTGGCCAGCGCGGCGACCCGGTCCCGGGGCGTGACGGACGCGTAGCTCTGGTCGGTCACCAGGTGCACGACGCTCCGGTGCGGGACCAGCACGCCCTTGGGGGTGCCGGTGGAGCCGGAGGTGTAGATGACGTTGGCGAGGTCGGGCGTGCCGACGACGGGCGGGTTCCCGGACGGGCCGGCCGGGTCCTCGTCGAGCAGGGCGACGGCCGCGCCGTGCGCGGGGAGCCGGTCGGTCAGCCGGAGTTGGGTGACCAGCACCGGGACGGCACTGTCCCGCAGCAGGAAGTCGAGCCGCTCGGCGGGGTGCGCGGGGTCGAGCGGGACGTACGCGCCGCCCGCCTTCAGGATCGCCAGCAGTCCGACGACCATGGCCGCGGACCGTTCGACGCAGATGCCGACCAGGGTGTCGGGACCGACGCCCAACGCGCGCAGCCGCCGGGCCAGTCGGTTCGCCCGGGCGTTCAACTCCCGGTAGCTCAGGGTCCCGTCGTCCGCGACCACGGCCGTGCGGTCGGGGGCGAGCTCCGCGTGGCGTTCGAACAGGCCGTGCAGGGTGGTGCCCGGCCCGGTGCCGGTCGGTCCGTCGCTGTGCTGGATCACTGGCTGACTCCGTCCTCTCGTGCAATGACCGGGTCGGTGGACACGGCACCGCGGCATGCGTACTGGTGAGTCCGATGCCGGTACCGCCGGCCCTGTGCGGGCGGGTGGAGTTCCGGCCGCCGGCGAACGGATCGGTGTTCCCGGGGCAGCGCGCGCCACCCCGTGTGCAATCGTCGGACTCGACTTCCCCGACCGGGATCCGGAACTCACCGGATCGACCCTGGGGCACCCGGGAATTCTCCTGGCGTCCGTTGACGCCGCACCGGGTGTCCGATGTCGGAACCTGCATGATCCTAAGCAGTCGAACGAGGTCACGCCACCCTCTCCGGGGAATTCCGGCAATCGGGCGCTATGCCCGGTCCGGAGGGAATCGGCCCGATCGCCGGAGTTCGGCGCCGCCCCGCCGGGACGACCGGACGGTCCGTCAGCGGGCCTTCGGTGCACGGCAGCTCCGACGGGTTCGGGCTGCGACCGGGGTCGTCACGGCGGGCGCCAAACCGGTCAAAACCTGTCCGTACCACCCCAGCGGTGACCGGATGTGTAATGTGCCATTGCACTTCAGCTTCTTGTCATGGACTATGGATCAAGAGCTACGACGCCATAGTTCCGAAGCCGACCGGGGGGTTCGCTTGTCCACTGCAGCGTTCCGGGTCCGCAGAGCGGGACAGCTCCTGCGCCGTTTCGAAAGCACTCCTCCGAGCACGCTCGAGTGATTCGACGGCTCCCCGAAGAATTCCTTGTCGCGGCGGCATCCGTGGACCGTCACCGCTGAATCGGTGGACGACCGTCCGGGGCCGAAAAGCCCTATTCCAAAGGAACCCTCATGCCTGAGAACCGGCCCTCGGCCCTGATCATCGGTGCGGATCCCTATTTGATCCGGGCCTGTCTCAGGACCGGGATCGACCCCGTCGTGGTGTACGGTCCCGGTCTGCACGACTGGGGATTCATCGAGATCCCGGACGGGGTCGAGACCGTCTTCGCCGAGGACACCTCCAGCGTGGAGAGCGTGCTGCTCGGCCTGCACCGGGCCGGCCTCGCCGACCGGGAGTTCGACCGCGTCCACACCGGGGACGAGTACGCCCTGGTCACCGTGGCGGCCCTCGGCAAGGTCCTGGGCGCGCCGGTCGCCGTGGACCCGGACACCGCCGTGCGGTTCCGGGACAAGTGGCTGCAGAAGAAGGTGCTGGCCGAGGCCGGTGTCGCGGTCGCGCGGTCCCGGCTGATCGAGGACGTCCACCACCTGGACCCGGCGACCGTCGAGGAGTTCGACCGGGCCGTCCTCAAGCCGATCGCCGGCGCCGGCACCAAGAACACCTCGGTCGTCGAGGGGCGGGCCGGACTGATCGCCAAGTGCGCCGAGTACCGGCGCGCCGGCATGCCCCAACGCACCTTCGTCCTGGAGGAGTTCGTCGCCGGCGACGAATGGATCGCGGACGGTGTGGTCTTCGACGGGGAGCTCCGGTTCCTCAGTGTGAGCACCTACGGCGAGCCCTGTCTGAGCACGGTGGACCTCAACCGGCCGCTCCAGGTCGAGGTGTTCGACCCGACCGCCGACGCCGCCGCCTACGAGCTCGCCCGCTCCGTCGTGGAGCCGGCCCTGCGGGCGCTCGGTCTGCGGCGCGGCACCTTCCACATGGAGCTCTTCCACCAGCCGGACACCGGCCGGCTGGTCTTCGGCGAGTGCGCGGCCCGCACCGGCGGACTGCTCCAACCCGAGCTGGTGGAGGCCAAGTTCGGCGTCGACCTCGCGGTGGCCGCGCTCCGCTGCGCCGCCGGGACCGACCCGCTGGTCGAGCCCGTGGTGCGCCCCGACACCGTCGGCTCCACCTACCTCAACAACCGCCCCGGAGTGCTGGTCGGCTACCCGAACCCGGCCGAGGTGCGGGCCCTGCCCGGGGTCGAGTACCTGCGACTGGAACTCCCGTACGGCTTCCGCATGGCGGACGCGCTGGCGAGCACCACCGAGGCCGTCGGCCAGGTCGTGCTGAGCGGCCGCACCCGCGAGGAGTTCCGCAGCCGCCGCGACTTCCTGACCCGCTGGTTCGACGAGCGCCTGCGGGTCGTGCCCGCGCACGCCGGCTACCCCGCCCTGCGCCGCTGGCAGCAGGAGAACTGGCCGGAGTCCGTCTCGTCCTTCGGCACCTTCGCGGACGACTGAGGGCGCCCCAGCCGGGCCCGCCCCGGGCGCCGGCGTCGGCCGTCGCCGCTCCGCACCACTTCCCCGTACCGCGTCTTGAAGGACCAGCATGCAACGCCGTCACCGCCTGATCCGCTCCTTCCGCCACCTCACGACCGACGCGCTGCCCGCGCAGGCCCCCGTCGTCACCCTGTTCAGCGGCGGGCTCGACAGCAGCTACCTGCTGCTCCGCCTGAAGAACGCCGGCTTCCGGAACATCCACGCCCTGAGCGTCGACCTGGGGGAGGACGAGACCAGCGAGCAGAAGCAGCAGATCGCCGACGAACTCGGCGTCCGGCTGCACATCGTGGACGGCCGGCAGGCCTTCGCCGAGGAGTTCGTGCGGAACGCCATCGTCAGCCAGGCGGTCTACCTGGGGACGCACCCGGTGAGTTCCACCCTGAGCCGTCCGCTGATCGCGCGGGTCGCCGTCGAGCTGGCCCGGGAGCTGGACGCGGCGGCCGTGCTGCACACCGCCAACCGCTCCCAGAACACCCTGCGCCGGCTCAACGGGGCCCTGGAGCTGCTGGGCTTCGACGGCGCCTACGGCAGCCCGTACGACCTCGACCCGGTGAGCCGGGAGGTCAAGACCCAGGACCTGAAGGAGGTCGGGCTCGCGCAGATGAGCGAGCGCGTCGTCAGCGGCGACTCCAACCTCTGGTGCCGCGAGTTCGAGTCGGGGATCCTCGACGACCCCGAGCAGCACGCCGTGCCGGAGCAGATGTTCCGCTGGAGCGCGCGCCGGCCCGGGGCCGTGGAGGACGGCGTCGAGGTGCGGTTCGAGGGCGGCACCCCGGTGGCGGTCGACGGCGTCCGGCTGCCGCTGGTCCGGCTGATCGCCGAACTGAACCTGCGGGTCGGCGCGTTCGGCCTCGGGCGGTACAGCGGTCTGGAGCACCTCGGCGGCGGGGAGAAGGTCCTGGAGATCCGCGAGATGCCGGCCGCGTGGCTGCTGCTGCGCAGCTACCGGCACCTGGAGTCGGCGGTGCTGTCGGCCGAGACCGTCCGCGAGAAGATGCACCTGGAGCAGCTCTGGGTGCGGGAGGCGCTGGAGGGCCGCTGGTTCGGCGAACTTCGGGCGGCCACCCAGTCGTTCATGGACCACTGCGCCCGCCCGGTGACCGGGTCGGTGCGCTGGCGGCTCACCCCGGGGGGCGCCGAGACCCGGTCCATCGAGGCGGACCGGCCGGTCTACCTCCGGGACCGGGAGTCCTGGGAGCAGGAGTCCGTCCGTTCGGAGCTCGCCGCGCTGGCGGGGGCCTGATGGGGACGGCGCCGGCGTCCCGCGCCGACGGGGGCCCGACGCCCGGGCGGCACCCCCTTGCCGGGCGTCCCACGCCCGCTCGGCGGCGCGCGGCCGGAACGCCGTCGGCCCGCCGTGCTCACGGCGGGCCGACGGCGGGGGAGCGGCGGCCGTCAGTCGGCGCGGGTGCCGAGGAGGTCCCGGGCCAGCAGTGCGGCGCCGAGGCAGCCGGCCGTCCCGCCGAGCGCGGCCGGCACGATCCGCGGCATCCGCTGGAAGGTGAGACGGCTCCCGACGGCGGCGCGCAGCGGCTCGAAGAGGGCATCGCCGGCCTCGGCCAGCCCGCCGCCGATGACCAGGGTGGCCGGGTCCAGCAGGGTGACGGCCACCACCAGGCCGTCGGCGAGCGCGGCCACCGCGGTCTCCCAGACCTCCCGGGCCCGGGGCTGGCCGGCCACCACCGCCCGGACGCAGTCGGCGGCGTCGGCGTCCGGGCGGCCCGCGGCGGCGGCCCAGGCCCGGCCGACGGCGGCCGCCGAGGCGTACTGCTCCAGGCAGCCGTGCTGTCCGCAGGCACAGACCAGGCCCCCGGGGCGGACCACGACGTGGCCGAGTTCGCCCGCGGCGCCGTGCGCGCCCTCCTCGATGCGCCCGCCGAGGCAGAGCGCGCCCGCGATGCCGGTGCCGAGCGCCAGGAAGACGAACCGGTCCTCGCCCCGGCCGGCGCCGAGCCGGTGCTCGGCGAGCCCCGCGGTGCGGACGTCGTGGCCGAAGGCGACCGGTACGCCGTCCAGCCGCTCGGTCAGCAGCTTGCCGAGCGGGACGTCGCGCCAGCCGAGGTTGGCCGCGTACCGCACGGTGCCGGTGGCGGTGTCGACGACGCCGGGCACCGCGACGCCGACGGCGGCCGGGCCCTCGCCGAAGCGGCGTTCGCCCTCGGCCCGCAGCTCGGCCGCGACGTCGAGCACCGTCGCCAGGACGGCCTCCGGGCCGCGCTCGCGGCGGGTCTCCCGGTGCACCCGGTGAAATGGCTCGCCGTCGATTCCGACCAGTGCGGCCTTGATTCCGGTGCCGCCCACATCCAGGGCTGTGACGTGTTTCATGGGAAATGAGTATGGAGCATTCACGAGCGGCCTGGCAAACGTCCTGAAAAGTGGCCGGACGAATCCCGAGACATGCGTCCGGCGTTCCACCGAACATGTTGGAAGAGTGGGAGCCTCCTGTGATCCTGACGGGACCAGAAATCATCGAGTCCGCCGGTGACGGCCGGATCGCCATATCCCCTTTCAATCGGGACCAGGTGAACCCGAACAGTTACAACGTCTGCCTCGGCGAGACGCTGATCACCTACACGGGCGGCGTCATCGACGCCTACCGGCCCAACCCGACGGACGCCGTCAAGATCGACTCCGACGGCTTCGTGCTGCAGCCGCACGAGCTCTACCTGGGGCACACCGTGGAGGAGGTCGGCTCCGACGTCTTCGTGCCGCTGCTCTTCGGCCGTTCCTCGGTCGGCCGGCTCGGCCTCTTCGTGGAGATCACCGCCCCGATCGGGGACATCGGCTTCCACGGCCAGTGGACGCTGATGCTCTCCTCGGTCCGGCCGCTGCGGGTCTATCCGGGGATGAAGATCGGGCAGATCATGTTCTTCGACACGCTCGGCGACATCGAACCCTATGCCGGAAAGTACCAGGGCGCGGTCGGCCCGCAGGAATCGCGCTACTGGCGGGACAAGTTGGGACAGCTGTGATCCTCACCCGGGCGGAAATCGCCAGATCGGTTGCGACCGGCGATATCGTCATCGAGCCGTACGACCCCCGCCGGATTTCACCGAACGCCTACGACTGGCGGCTCGGCGACACCATCAGGGTGTGCGAATCCGATCTCGACGCCGCGCATTCCTCGGAATTCGTCGAGCACACCGTGCCGCCGGAGGGCATGGTGCTGCTGCCGGGGAAGCTCTACCTCGGCGTCACCCACGAGCGCACCCACTCCGACTGCTACGCGCAGATGATCAACGGCGACCGGACCGTGGGCGCGCTGGGTGTCTGGGTGCACGTCTCGGCGCCGCTCGGCCATGTCGGCCACGCCATCCGGTGGACGCTGGAGATCCGCGTCGTCCGCCCCGTGCGGGTCTACCCGGGGATGACCTTCGGGAAGATCATCTTCCTCAAGACCCTCGGCGCGACCGCCAGTTACCAGAACATGGGCCGCAAGTACACCCGGACCAGCGGTATCGACACCTCCCGCCTGTACGAGGAGCTCGCATGAACGTCCTCACCGGGATCGACCTCCCGCCGGACAGCCCGGGCGGCAGCGTCGAACTGCTCCGCGACCTCTACGGCGGACCGGACCCGCTCGTCCCCGCCGAGGTCTTCATGCTCGCCCCCGAGCGGGACGCCCTGACGGCCGCGACCCCCGCACGCTCGACCCCCGCGCCCGGCGCGCCGACGCTGCTCCCGGTGACCGGCAAGGCGGTCTCCGGGCCCGACTTCCGGTCCTACGTGGACCGGCTGGCCGCGGCGCTGCGCGACCGCTACGCCGGCGCGGACCACGACGTCCTCCACCTCCAGCACCTGGCCTTCGGTGCCACCGCCGCCCTGCAACAGGTCTTCCCCGAGCGCCCGAGCATCGCCCTGGTGCACGGCACCGACCTGCTGTTCGCCGCGGACCACCCGACCCAGGCCGACGTGCTCCGGCGGACCGCCGCCTCCGCCGACGCGATCGTCGTCCCCACCGGGGCGATGGCCGACCGGCTGCGCCGGCTCACCCCGGTCCCGCCGGAGCGGATCGCGCACATCCCCTGGGGCGTCCCCGACCGGCTGCTCGCCGCCCGGCCCACCCGGCCGCGGCCGCGCGCCGACCGCACCCCGGGCGAGCTGCGGGTGCTCTACGCGGGCCGGCTGACCGCGGAGAAGGCCACCTCCGGCCTGATCGAGGCGGTGACCGAGCTGGACGGCGTCGCGCTCTCGGTGGCGGCGCCCCGCGCGGAGTTCGCGGCGCTGGCGGCGCGGTCCGACCTGTCGCGGGCGCACTACCTCGGCTGGCTGTCCCGGGAGGAGCTGTGGCGGGAGTTCGGCCGGCAGGACCTGCTGATCGTCCCCTCGCTGCGGCTGGAGGCGTTCGGACTCGTGACCGTCGAGGCCCAGGCCTGCGGTCTGCCCGTCGCCTACCAGCCGGTGCCGGGTCTGACCGAGGTGCTCGGCCGCTCCGCGCTCCCGCTCGACTTCGGGGACCTCGCGGCGCTGCGGGACGAGCTCAAGGCGCTCGTCCACGCGCCGGAGGTGCTGGACGACCTGGCCGAGGCCGGGCTGGCCAACAGTGGGCGCTTCCCGCTCTCGCGCACCGCCGACCTGCTGACCGAGCTGTCCCACCAGGTGCGGCGATGACGCCCCCGCCGTCCGCCGCGCCCGCCCCGTCCGCCGCGCCGCCCGTTCCGCCAGCCCGCACCGCCGGAGCCGACCATGGATGACCGACCGCCGCACGAGGACTGCGTCTTCTGCGCCATCGTCGAGGGCCGCCAACCCGCGGCGATCGTCCACGAGGACGAACTGACCGTCGCCTTCCTCGACATCACCGCCGTCACGGACGGGCACACCCTGGTGATCCCCAAGCGCCATGCCGCCGACCTCTGGGAGATCACTCCGGAGGACGCCGCCGCGGTGATGGCCACGGTGCACCGGACGGCCGCACGGATCCGCGAGGTGCTGGCACCGGACGGCCTGACGCTCTTCCAGGCGAACCGGGACGCGGGCTGGCAGGACGTGTTCCACCTGCACGTCCACCTGGTGCCACGGACGGCGGGCGACCACCTCCACCGCCCCTGGACGGCTTCCCCGGTGCCGCTGGAGCGGCTGGAGCCGACCCGGGCCCGGCTCTCCTCCCGACCCGGCGACCACTGACCGGCCGGCCCCCGCCCGGTCAAGCCCCGCCTCCCCGCCCAGCCCCTCCACCCCGTCGACGGACCAGTGAAAGGCCTCATTTGCGCACCGACCTCTCCATCCTCCGCGACCGCTCCTTCCGGCTGCTGTTCTCCGCCCGGTCCGTCTCCCTGCTGGGCGACGCCGTCGCGCCGGTCGGCCTGGCGTTCGCCGTGCTCGGCATGCCGGACGGCTCGGGCTCGACCCTCGGGATCGTCGCCGCCGCCAGGATCGCCGCCCAGGTCGCGTTCCTGCTGTACGGCGGGGTGCTGGCCGACCGGCTGCCGCGGTACCGGGTCATGGTCTGGGCGGAGGTGGTCGCGGGCCTGGCCCAGGGCGCGATCGCCGTCCTGGTGCTGACCGGTTCGGCCTCCGTCGTGAGTCTGGCCGTCCTGTCGATGGTCGGCGGCGCCGCCTCCGCGCTGTTCACCCCGGCGTCCCGGAGCGTCACCGTCCAGCTGGTGCCCGCCGAGCGGATCCAGTCGGCCAACGCGCTGGTGCAGCTGTCGATGAACGCCGGGAGCATCGGCGGCGCCGCGCTCGCGGGCGTGCTGGTCGCCCTGGTCGGCGCCGGCTGGGCGCTGGCGGTGGACGCGGGGACCTTCCTGCTCTCCGCGGCCCTACTGGCCGGCGTCCGCACGGCCGTCGCCGCCGACCCGCCCGGCACCGTTCAGGAGGAGGGCATTTTCTCCCAACTCAAGCACGGATGGCGGGAGTTCACCGACCGGACCTGGCTCTGGGCGGTGGTGGCGCAGCTCGCCCTGGTGAATGTGTGCATCGGCGCCGGCTTCGTCGTCCTGGGCCCGGTCCGGGCCGAGGAGCACCTCGGCGGGGCTTCCGCCTGGGCGGCCGTCCTCACCGCCCAGGCGGCGGGGTTCGTGGTGGGCAGTCTGCTGGCCATGCGCCTGCGGCCGAGGCGGCCGCTGCGGGCGGCGGTGCTGCTCACCCTGGGCATCGTGCCGACCCTGGCCGGCCTCGCGCTGTCCGCGCCGGTCGCGGTGGTGGCGGGCGCGATGTTCGTCACCGGCCTGTG
Source organism: Streptomyces sp. NRRL F-6131 (assembly GCA_000719695.1). Classification (GTDB taxonomy): domain Bacteria; phylum Actinomycetota; class Actinomycetes; order Streptomycetales; family Streptomycetaceae; genus Kitasatospora. The sequence goes on along the minus strand of JOHN01000044.1, from coordinate 32,713 downwards.
CATGAGCCTCAACGACGTCACCTTCCTGACCGTGCTGCAGAAGCACGTGCCGGAGGAGTCGATGTCCCGGGTGATGTCCTACGACGCCTTCGGCTCCTTCGTCTTCCTGCCGCTCGGCCTGGTGGTGGCGGCCCCGATCGCGGAGCGGATCGGCACCGGCACCGCCTTCGCCGGCGCGGCCGGCCTGATCGTCGCGACGGTGCTCGCCGTCCTGGCCGTCCCCGCCGTCCGGACCCTGCCGGGCGAGCCGGCCCCGGCGCCCGCACCGTCGGACCGGGAGCCGGCGGCCGAGCCCGTCTGACCGCCGCCGACCCGCACCCGACCCGACTCCCGGAGCGGCGGGCCCGACCGGGCCCGCCGCCCGATCACTTCCGATCACCATGGAGCTGCCTTGTCCCAGGACCGACCCTCCGCCCTGCTCGTCGGCACGGACGCGTACGCGATCCGCGCCTGCCTCAGGAACGGCCTCACCCCGTACGTGGTGCACGGCCCGCACCTGAACGACTGGGGCTATCTGCGGCTCCCCGAGGGCGCGGTGGGGATCTTCGCCGAGGATCCGACGAGCATCGAGAGCATCCTCTTCGGGCTGCGCCGCACCGGCGCCCTCGACCGGGAGTTCCGCTTCCTCCAGACCTCGGACGAGGAGGCGCTGGTCGCCGCCGCCGCGCTGGCCCGGATCCTGGACCTGCCGACGGCCGTGGACGTCGAGACCGCCCCGAACTTCCGGGACAAGGGGCTGCAGAAGCAGATCGTCGCGGCGGCGGGCCTCGACGTCGGAGCCTCCCGGGTCATCGAGGACATCCACCACCTGGATCCGGCCACCGTCCCGGACTTCGACAGGGCGGTGCTCAAGCCCGTCGCCGGGGCCGGTACCCGCAACACCTCGGTCGTCCGGGGGCGGGACGGGCTGCTCGCGACCTGCGCGGAGTACCGGCGCCGCGGGGTGCCGCAACGCACCTTCGTGCTGGAGGAGTTCACGCCGGGGGAGGAGTGGATGGCGGACGGCGTGGTCTTCGACGGGGAGCTCCGGTTCCTCAGCGTCGGCACCTACGTGGAGCCCTGCCTGACCGCCGTCGACGCCAACCGGGTGCTCCAGCTGGAGCGCTTCGACCCGACCGAGGACGCCGCCGCCTTCGCCCTCGCCAGGCCGGTCGTCGAGGAGGCCCTGCGGGCGCTGGGGCTGCGGCGCGGGGTGTTCCACATGGAGCTCTTCCACCAGCCGGAGACCGGTCGACTGCTGTTCGGCGAGTGCGCCGCCCGCACCGGCGGCGGGCTGATCTCGGAGTCGGTGGAGTACAAGTTCGGCGTGGACCTCGGCGAGGCCGCGATCCGCTGCGCCGAGGGGGTGGACCCGGAGGTGCGTCCGGCCGTTCGCCCGGAGAGCGTCAGCACCCTCTTCCTCGCCAACCGGCCGGGTGTGCTGGTCGGTTACCCCGCGCCCGACCTGATCCGCGCCCTGCCGGGGGTGGAGCACGTACGGCTGGACCTGCCGTTCGGTTTCCGGTCGGGGGACGCGGTGGAGGACACCACCCAGGGCGTCGGGCAGATCATGCTGAGCGGCGGCAGCCGTGAAGAGGTGCGTGACCGGCGCGAGTTCGTCACCCGCTGGTTCGACGAGCGGCTGGTGGTCGTGCCCGCCCACGCGACCTACCCGGAGCTGCGGCGCTGGCAGCAGGCCAACTGGCCGGACACCGCCTCCACCTTCCGCACCTGGGAGGCGGCCCCGGTGGCCACGGACGTGTAGCCGTCCCGCCCCTCGCTGCCCCGGTTTGCGATCCGGACCGGCGGTCCGTATCTTCCCTGAGGGAAACGGACCGCTGGTCCGTATTGCCCGAGAGCACGAGAGGGAGACACCGATGACACTCGCGCCCGCCGCCGTCCCGGCCACCGCCGCCGTCCTGGTCACCGGCGCCACCGGGACCACCGGGAGCCGCACCGTCGCCGGCCTGGTCGCCGCCGGACACCGCGTCAAAGCGGCCGGTCGCCGCGCCACCCCGCTCCCCGGCGCCGAACCGGTGCGCTTCGACTGGTACGACCCCACCACCTTCGACGACGCCCTCGCCGACTGCGACCGTCTCTACCTCGCCCCCCCGGTCGGCGAGCCGGAGCCGGCCCCGGTCATGCTGCCCTTCCTCCGCCGCGCCCGCGCCGCGGGCGTGCGCCGCGCCGTCCTGCTCAGCTCCTCGGCCGTACCGAAGGGCGGCCCTGCGGTGGGCGCCGTCCACGAGGCGCTGCCCGGACTGTTCGACGAGTGGGCCGTGCTGCGCCCCTCCTGGTTCATGCAGAACTTCACCGGCGCCCACCCGCACGCCCGCAGCATCCGCGAGGAGGGCGTCGTCCGCACGGCGACCGGCAGCGGCCGGGTCGGCTTCGTGGACGCCGAGGACATCGCCGCCGTGGCCGTGCACGCCCTCACCGACGCGCAGGCACCCGACCGCGAACTGGTCCTCACCGGCCCCGAGGCGCTCCGCTACGACGACATCGCCCGGATCACCGCCGAGGTCCTCGGCCGCCCCGTCGTCCACCGCCACCTGACGCCCCTGGAACTGACCGCCGTCCTGGGCACTGGGATGCCCGGACGGTTCGCCGCGCTGCTCGCCGACCTCGACCGCGCCATCGCCGAGGGCGCCGAGGACCGCACCACCGACACCGTCCTGCGCGTCACCGGCCGCCCCCCGCACGACTTCCGGGCGGTCGCCGAACGGGAGCTGGCGCACCACGGGGGCTGACGGCGTCGTCGCCCGGGACGGTGGCTCCTGGACGCGGATCGGCGGGCCGGCCGGCCCGCCGCGTCCTGAGCCGGCGTGCAGGGCTGCCGGGATCGTTGCCCCGTCGTCGTCGCGTCCGCCACCATGAGGAACCGCCGTGCCGCGGTGGTTCCTTGAGGAGGGGCGGGTGCGGATCTTCCTGACGGCGTACGCCGTGCTCGTGTTCGCCGCGGCGGCGTACCGGGTGGGGTTCCGGCTGTGGGCCGAGAATCCCCCGGTCGTCGTTCCTCTCTCGGGGGCCGACGAGTTGACGGCCTACCAGGTGGCGGCCCTGAAGGCGTGGCGGCTCGGCCCCGACCGGCTGGCCCGGACCGTGCTGGGGGGCATGGTCCTCGGTGGTGTGCTGCGGCCGGACGGGACGGCGCACGAGAGCCTGGCGGACGCGGCCCTGTACTCCGTGCCGGTGCCCGGGCTCTTCCTGGGCTGCGGCAGCCGAGGCGAGGCTGCCGCCCCGGCCGACGCCCCGAACCCGAATCCGAAACCGAATTCGAACCCGAATCCGGGCGAGGGCCCGGGCCGGGGCGGCCCGTGAACCCGGGCTCAGCCGCCGGTCGGTCCCTGCGGTGTCCGCGGACAGCGGAAGAAGAGCTCGGGGTCACCGTCGTCCAAACCGTGCACCAGCCCCGCCGTCTGCCAGCCCACGCGGTGCAGCAGGCGCTGCATGGCCTGGTTCGAGACGTTGGTCGAGGTGAACAACTTCGGCGTGACGCAGGTCGCCTCGACGGCTCGAAGCAGCGCTTCCCCGACCCCTCGCCGGCGGGCGCCGGGCGCGACCATCAGCATGGTCACGAAGCCCTGCTCGAAGAAGGTGTACTCCAGGACGCCGTACCCCAGCGGCCCCGACGCGTCCTCGGCCAGGAGGACGCTCCGCCGTTCGCACCATCGCCGGATGCTCGCGCGCCGGGCGGAGTCGCCCGCCGCCGCGATCGAGTCGGTGCCGGCGATCGCGAGCCAGTCCGAAGGCTCCGCGGCACGGACCTGGAACGGGCTGAGGTTCTGGATGTCCATGAAACGCATCCTGACAGCAGGCGCCGCCTCGCCCTCCCACCGGGCGAACGGCGGGGCGAACGGCGGAGCGAACGGCGGGCTCACCACCACACCGCCGCCGCCAGCGGGACGGTCACCGCCGCGGCGAGCAGGAGGGTCAGGTTGAGGGCGATCCGACGGTCCCCGCCGCGCAGGTGGACGCCGGTCGCGGCGAGCTGCAGGAGCAGGAAGCCCACCGCCGCCGCGAGGGCCGCCCCGGGTGCGACACCGGTCAACGGGGGCAGGACCAGGCCGACCGCGCCGAGCACCTCGGCCGCCCCGATCGCCCGGACGACGGGCATCGGTGTGCTGTCCACCCAGGCCATCATCGGCCGCAGCTGCTCCCGGCTGCGGGCCGTCTTCAGGCCGCCCGCGTAGAGGTGGAAGAGGGCGAGCAGACCGGCGAGGACCCAGTACGCGGCGGTCACGAGGACCTCCCGTCCACGCCGTTGGCGGGCTCGGTCGCGTAGCGCTCCATCAGCCGGAGGTTCGCCTCCGGCGTCACCGGGCCGCCGTCCGCCCCGCCTCCCGAACCTCCCGCGGAGAGGTCCCGCAGGTCGCGGAAGTACTGCAGGTACGGGTCCGGCGTGAAGGTGCTGAGCATGACGGCCGGCTCGTCGCTGACGTTGGCGAAGGTGTGCGGTGCCCCCGGCGGCACCATGACCAGGGTGCCGGCGGCCGCGTCGTGCTCCTCCTCCCCGACGGTGAACCGGACCGTGCCGGAGATGATGTAGAAGCCCTCGTCGTGCTGGGCGTGACGGTGCTGCGGCGGCCCGGGCGTGTGCGGGGCGAGGACGGACTCGGCGATCCCCAGGCGGTGTCCGGTGGTGCTGCCGTCCTCCAGGATCCGCATCCGGGTGGTGCCCAGCAGGACCGGCTCGCCCTCGCCCGGCCCGACCACGGAGACGGCGGGGGCGCCGGGGGCGGTGTCGGGCACCGGCGTGCCCGCGTTCGGTTCGTTGCTCATGTCCCGATTCCACCGCCGGGGCGGGTCGTGCGTCCAAGACCCGTTCGGTGGCGGCCGATACCGCGCGGGTATCGTTGCCGGTATGGAGCTGCGGACGCTGCGTTACTTCGTCGCGGTCGCCGAAGAACTCCACTTCGGCCGCGCCGCCGACCGGTTGCACATGAGCCAGCCCCCGCTGAGCCGCGCGATCCGGCAGCTGGAGAGCGAACTCGGCGCCGTCCTGTTGAACCGCTCGGCCACCGGGACCACGCTCACCCCGGCGGGCGAGGCCCTGCTGACGGAGGCGCGCGAGCTGCTCGACCGGGCCGAACTGGCCCGCGCCCGGGTCGCCGCGGCGGCCGGTCCGGCGTCGCTCACCGTGGGCATCCTGGGCGACAGTTCCGACCTGGGGGTGACACGCCTGGCCGCCGCCTACCGCAGGCAGTATCCCGCCGTGGAGATCCGCATCCGCGAGACCGACCTGACCGACCCGACCTGCGGGCTGCGCGCCGGCCTGGTCGACGTCGCACTGACCCGCGGCCCGTTCGACGAGACCGGACTGGTCGTGCACGAGCTCCGGACCGACGGCGTCGGCGCGGTGCTGCGGGCCGACGACCCGCTGGCCGACCGCGTCCAGCTGAGGTTGGCCGACCTGGCGGGCCGACGCTGGTTCCAGTTTCCGGACGGCACCGACCCGCTCTGGCAGACGTACTGGACCGGTGGCGAACGCCGCCAGGGCCCGGTGGTCCGCGCCGTCCAGGAGTGCCGCCAGGCGGTGCTCTGGAACGGCACGGTCGGCATGGCCCCGCTCGGCCACGAGCCGCCGGCCGGCCTGGCGCTGGTCCCGATCACCGACATGCCGGCGAGCCGCGTCCTGGCGGCATGGAACGCGGGCGACCCGAACCCGCAGGTCCGGTCCTTCGTGCGGATCGCCGTGGCCGCCTACCGGGACTGAGCGGAGAGCTCAGCCGTCCGGCCGTCCGGCCGCCAGGAAGAAGCGGGGGCGCACCGCCGTCGACATCGTGGCGCGGACCGCTCGCGCGAGTTCGGGAGCCTGGGACGTCAAGGCCGGCAGAACAGTGGTGGTGCACAGCCCCGATGACGGCCGGACCACCCATCAGACCGTCGGCACCGGTGGCGAAATCACCTCGATGCCCAGCAGGAACACCGACAGCTGCCCCGAAACCAACCAGGCGTACGGCGCCGACGTCCGCTCCTCCTGACCCCATGCAAGCCTCCTGACCTGGGGAGATGATCAGGGATCCTGTTATTGTGCGCCAATGTCAACGATCAAGCAGTTCCAGGTGACCTTCGACTGCGCGGAGCCAGTGCGCCTCGCCGCCTTCTGGTGCGAGGTGCTGGGGTACGTCATGCCGCCGGTCCCGGAGGGCTTCGCCACGTGGGAGGAGTGCTTCCGCTCACTGCCTGCCGAGGACACGGTCTACTTCGCGTGCACTGATCCCTCGGGCGTGGCCCCGCGCCTGCTGTTCCAGCGAGTTCCCGAGGGCAAGGTCGTCAAGAACCGGGTGCATCTCGATGTGCGGGCCGGCGTCGGGCTCGTGGGTGACGAGCGCCTGGCCACACTCGAGGCCGAATGCGCACGGCTGACCGTGCTCGGCGCAAAGCACGTCCTGACGCAGCGCGCCGATGGCGTCAACGAGTCGTGCATCACGATGCAGGACATCGAGGGCAACGAGTTCTGCCTCGCCTGATTTCTCCTCCGAGACCGCGAGGTGGGGGGAGCCGTTTCCCGGGAACCTTTCAGGCCCCGCAGGCGGCGGCGCACACGGTCCCACGCGGGGCCGACGGCGGGCATGGCCCAGCCGCCTGCCACACCCTCCCGGCGCACCGCCGGACCGACCGCGCGCACACCCGCGTTGATCCGCACCTCCGTGCGCTGCGCCGCCACACCGTCCCGGCCTCTGTCCGCCGACCCGTCCACCGCCGCACCCGCCCGACACCGTTCCCGGTCCGCCGGCGCCACCCGGTCCGGGGGCGGTCCGCTGCGCGGCGCCTCACCCGGCGCTGCCGTCGAGGGCGGCGCGGAGGCTCGGCCGGATGGCGAAGATCTCGGTGGTGCCGGTGACGTCCAGCAGTCGTCTGGTCTGCGGGCGGGGCGCGACGATCAGCAGCTCGATGTGGGCCGCCTGCGCGTCGAGCCGGGTTCTGAGCAGGGCGTTGAGCCCGGTGGAGTCGCAGAATTCCAGGCCGGACAGGTCGACCACCAGGCGCGGTGAGCCGACTGTCAGAGCACTGTCGAGCGCGTTCTCCAGTCTGAGCCGCTCCTCCTGGTCGATCTTGCCCTCCAGACGGAGGACGGCGGCCGTGCCGGGAACGGTGCTGGCGGTGATCCGCAGCGCTCGTGCGGAGCCGGGTGTGCGCGGGTTCGAGGAGTCGCGTCGGGCGGGCATGACCGTGGCTCCCTTGGGACGGACAGGTGTTCTCCCCTTCCGCGCGGATACGGAAGGTCCCGGTGCGGCCACGGTGGACCGCCGACCGGGGGGCGGTCGAGCGGCGGGTCACACGTGATGGTGCTGCTCACGGTGATCACCGGGGGAACCGTCGTGGCGTCGGCCGTCGTCGCCGGCCGGGAGGCCGGCGAACAGCGCCAGCAGATCGCCGATCTCGTAGCCGGCCTCGGCCGGGTGGCGGAAGGCCGTGTGCCGGGCGACCTGGTAGTGGTTGCGGCGTCCGCGCCGGGTGCGGGTGAGGTAGCCGGCGGATTCCAGGTCCGTGACGATGGCCTGGGCGGCCCGCTCGGTCAGTCCGCACGCGGCAGCGAGGTCCCGCAGTCGGACCTCCGCGTCACGCGAGATCATCAGCAGGATCCGCGCGTGCTGAGTGAGGAACGTCCAGGTGGTGCGGGGTTCGTGCTCGGACGCCATACCAGAAGTATGAGCCCGGATTCCGGTTCGGAAACCCCGGAATCCGACTTCGGGTGAGTCCGGAGTCCGGCGTCTGCCGCGGCCGTCCGCCGGTCAACACCGCATGCCCGTCGCTCACTCCCGAGAGTGAGCGACGCCGTGTCGGACGGGCCGGGCGCGCCCGGCGCCCCCGCCGGACCGCCACCGACGGATAGCATGCGGACACTGCGGGTGAGGGTGGAGGTCTCCGTCATGGGCGTGACGCGTCGGTACCGGGATGCCTGGGAGGGGTTCTGGCGGGATGCGCCGGACGAGCCCGGGGCGGCGATCTGGGACGCGGAGGCGGGCCTCGTGGCGGAGCGCCACCTCGCGCTGTTCGCGCCGCACCTGGCTGATCCGGCGCTGCCGGTGGTCGATCTGGGGTGCGGCAGCGGGACGCAGACGCGCTTCCTCGCGGAACGGTTCGACCGGGTGCTCGGGGCCGACCTGTCCGCCGCCGCCGTCGAGCTGGCCCGGCGCCGGGATCCGGCCGGACGGGCCGAGTACGTCCAGCTCGACGCCACCGACGCCGGGGCCGTCCGGGAGCTGCACGACCGCCTGGGCGACGTCAATCTGTACCTGCGCGGGGTGATCCACCAGAGCGAGTCGGCCGACCGTCGAGCGGTCGCCGAGGCCGTCGGGGTGCTGATGGGGGAGCGCGGGCGGGCGCTCCTGGTCGAGCTCTCCGAGGCGGCCAAGCCCTTCCTCGGCCAGCTCATGGCGAGTCCGGCGGGGCCGCCGCCGAAGCTGCGCCCGGTGTTCGAGCACGGGCTGGCCCCCGCGGAGGTCGCCGACGCGGCGCTCGGTGAGCTGCTCGACGAGGCCGGGCTCGCGGTCCTCGCCTCCGGCGACCTGCCGCTGGCCACGACGGAGTTCGCGACGGACGGCGAGCGGATCGAGCTTCCGGCGCGGTGGCTGGTCGTCGGTGCGGGCGGAGTGCCGCGGACCTCCTGACGCCGGCGGTGTCACGGGTGGTGCGGGAACGGCATCTCGCGTGGCGCCACACGGTGCCACCGTGACCCTCGCGTCGCCCCGGGCTCATGCTGGTGCCACCGTGCCGCCAGGGCGCTGTCGCCACATCGATGCAGGTCGGACCGGTTCTAGCCGCCCCCATGCCTGGTCCGCGGCGCTCGGCGCTTGCGTTTGGCGTCATTGTGGTGCCATCATGACGTCATGGACCTCACTCCGTATGTCGAGAACCTGCGCCGCGAACTCGCCGTGGCCGCCGAGGCGGGCGGGGAGGACGCCCGGAAGCTGGCCGAGCGGCTCACCGCGCCGCTGGAGTCGGCGACCAGGCTGACGATGCTCTCCGTGCTCTCCGCCGCGATGGACGAGATCACCCGGGAGCTCGCCCCCGGCTCGGTCGACGTGCGGCTGCGCGGGCTGGATCCGGACTTCGTGGTGACGCTGCCGCTCGCCGAGGCGGCCGCGCCCGTCGAACCCGTCCTGCCCGTCGAACCGGTCAAGGTGACGGCCGAGGGCGAGGAGGGCGGCACCGCCCGCGTCAATCTCCGACTGCCGGCCCACCTCAAGGCGCGCGCCGAGGAGGCCGCGGGCCGTGAGGGCCTCTCCGTCAACGCCTGGCTGATCCGGGCGGTGTCGGCGGCGGTCGACGGCGGCACCAGGCCGCCCGCGCCGGAGCCCGCCCCCACCGTCGGCCGGCGCATCACCGGCTGGGTGCGCTAGCCCCGCCGCCCCTCTCGCCACCTGACCCGATCCGCTGCTCAGTCCGTCACTCGATCCGTCACTCGATCCGTCACCGACCCGGAGGACGCGACCACCATGCCTTCGTTCGACACCCCCGACCCGATCGCCGTCACCGCCCAGGTGGAGGCCGGATCCATCCGTTTCGCCGCCGCCGACCGCCCGGACACCGTGGTCGAGGTGCGGCCGCGCGATCCCAGGAAGGACCAGGACGTGCGGTCGGCCGAGCAGGCCGAGGTCACGTACGCCGGTGGCGTGCTGACCGTCCGGACGCCCAAGCCGCGCTACTTCGTCGGCCGCACCGGCACGGTCGACGTCACGGTCGAGCTGCCCGCGGGCTCGCGCGTCGAGGTGGGCGGCGCCTGGACCCAGGTGCTCGGCGAGGGCCGACTGGGCGAGACCAGGGTGAAGACCTCGTCCGGCGACGTCCGTCTCGACACGACCGGGCCGCTCACGCTGACCGCCTCGCACGGCTCGATCACCGTCGACCGGGTCGAGGGCGAGGCCGAGATCACGACCAGCTCCGGCAGTCTGCGGATCGGCCGGATCGACGGCCCGGCCGTCCTCAAGAACTCGCACGGCGCCACGACCGTCGACGTCGCCAACGGCGACCTGCGGGTGAGCGGCGCCAACGGCGACATCGAGGTCCGCCGGGCGGAGGGCTCGGTCGCCGCGACGACCGCCCACGGCACCCTGCGGATCGGCGAGGTCGCCCGTGGCCGCGTGCAGTTGGAGACCTCCTACGGCGCCATCGAGGTCGGCATCCGGGAGGGTACGGCGGCCTGGCTGGACGTCAGCTCGAACTCCGGGCAGGTCCGCAACACGCTCACCGCCTCCGACGCCCCGGGGAAGGCCGAGGACACCGTCGAGGTCCACGCCCGCACCCGGTACGGGAACATCGACGTCCTCCGCGCCAAGGCCTGATCCGGTCGGCCCGATCCCGCCGGCCCGATCCCGCCGGCCCCCTTCCCGCCTGACCCTGTCTCACCCTGCCTGACCCCGCCCGGGCACCCTGGCCCGGTCCGAGTCCGGCCTCCGCCCCCGCATCAGCCACCTCACCGACGTCACCCCCGAACGGGAGGGCCACATGCCCATTTCTGTCATGTCCATGCCCAGAAAGTCCGGAGACCCGCAGGCACCCGCCGCCGTCACCGCCGTGGGTCTGCGCAAGTCCTACGGCGACAAGGTCGTGCTCGACGGCATCGACCTGCGGATCCCGGCCGGTTCGGTGTTCGCACTGCTCGGTCCGAACGGAGCCGGCAAGACCACCACGGTGAAGATCCTCTCCACCCTCGTCACCGCCGACGGCGGTCACGCCCAGGTCGCCGGCCACGACCTGGCCACCGCTCCGCACGGGGTCCGTGCCGCGATCGGCGTCACCGGCCAGTTCTCCGCCGTCGACGGGCTGATCACCGGCGAGGAGAACATGCTCCTGATGGCCGACCTGCACCACCTGCCCCGCTCCGCAGGACGCCGGATCGCCGCCGAACTCCTGGAACGCTTCGATCTCACCGACGTCGCGGAGAAGCCCGCCTCCACCTACTCCGGCGGCATGAAGCGCCGCCTCGACATCGCCATGACCCTGGTCGGCAACCCCCGCATCATCTTCCTCGACGAACCGACCACCGGCCTCGACCCCCGCTCCCGCCACACCATGTGGCGCATCATCCGCGAACTCGTCACCGCCGGCGTCACCGTCCTGCTCACCACCCAGTACCTCGAAGAAGCCGACCAACTCGCCGACCGCATCGCGGTCCTCCACCACGGCCGCATCGCCGCCGAAGGCACCGCCGACGAACTCAAACGCCTGATCCCCGGCGGCCACGTCCGCCTGCGCTTCGCCGACCCCGTCGCCCACCAGCACGCCGCCACCGCTCTCGCCATCACCACCACCGGCGACGACGTCACCCGCGACGACGAAACCCTCACCCTCACCCTGCCCAGCGACGGTACGCAGCGCGACCTGCGCGCCGTCCTCGACCGACTCGACACCGCCGGCATCCACGCCGACGAACTCACCGTCCACACCCCCGACCTCGACGACGTCTTGCTCGCCCTCACCCAGGAGACCGCACGATGAGCACCCTCGCCCCCGCCGTCCGCGACTCCTCCACGATGCTGCGCCGCAACCTCCTGCACGCCCGCCGCTACCCCTCCCTCACCCTCAACCTCCTCCTCACCCCCGTCATGCTGCTCCTGCTCTTCGTCTACGTCTTCGGCGACACCATGAGCGCGGGCATCGGCGGTGCGGGCGCCGACCGCGCCCGCTACATCGCCTACCTCGTCCCCGGTCTGCTGCTGATGACCATCGGCAGCACCACCATCGGCACCGCCGTCTCCGTCTCCAACGACATGACCGAAGGCATCGTCGCCCGCTTCCGCACCATGGCGATCCACCGCGCCGCCGTCCTCGTCGGCCACGTCGTCGGCAGTGTGCTGCAGGCGGTGGCGAGCGTGGTCCTCGTCGGTGCCGTCGGCGTGGCCATCGGCTTCCGCACCACCGACGCCACCGCGCTGGAGTGGCTGGCCGCGTTCGGGCTGCTCGTCCTGTTCGCCCTCGCCCTCACCTGGATCGCGGTCGGCATGGGCCTGATCAGCCCCAGCGCCGAAGCCGCCAGCAACAACGCCCTCCCGCTGATCTTCCTGCCCCTCATCTCCAGCGCCTTCGTCCCCGTCCACACCATGCCCGGCTGGTTCCAGCCGATCGCCCAGTACCAGCCCTTCACCCCCGCCATCGAGACCCTGCGCGGCCTCCTCCTCGGCACCGGGATCGGCGCCAACGGATGGATCGCCCTCGCCTGGTGCCTCGCCCTGACCGCCCTCGGCTACCGCTGGTCGACCGCCGTCTTCAACCGCGACCCGAAGTGACCCCTACGGACGCGGACCCGGCCGCGGACGCGGACCCGGACCCGGACGCGGCCCGGATACGGACACGGCCACGGACACGGACGTGAGCGCGGACACGGTCACCGTCGCGATCATGTCCGCGTCCGGGTGAACCGCGGACCGGTTTCCGATCGTCTTCCTCCATATGACCGACTTGTGGATCCAGCTCCGCCCGACGTGCTGCCGGGCCGCCCTGCCCGGCGCACACCGCGCCGCCGCGCCCGCGGCCGCCCCGACCGTCCGCCGCTCCATACCCGGGACCGGCGTCAGGTGGACCGGATGACGGCGCGGCTGCCCGGGGGACGGGCGCGGTACGGGGCGATCGCCCTGGTGGTGGTCGCCGCCGTGGCGGCGGGCACCTGGTGGTGGCGGCCGTGGGCCGACGCCGCGCCGAAGTCGCTGGCGTTCACCACGGCGCCCGGCGGCACCGCCCGGGTCGGCACCGGGGAACGCCTCTACACGTACAAGGTGCGGGCCGAGAACGGGCTCAAGATCACGCCCGCGCAGTTCGCCACCGAGGTGGACGCCGTCCTCGGCGACGCCCGGCGCGGCTGGGCGGCCGGCGGTGCCTGGTCCTTCCAGCGGGTGGACGCCGACCCGGTGGACTTCACCGTCTACCTGGCGACCCCGGAGTCCACCGACCGGATCTGCGGGCAGTACGGGCTGGACACGGGCGGCTGGGTGAACTGCGCCGCCGGCAAGCAGGTCGTCATCAACCTCAAGCGTTGGACCGAGCTGTCGGAGTTCTACGTCGGCAGGCCCGAGCAGTACCACGCCCTCGCGGTCAATCACGAGGTCGGGCACATCCTCGGCCAGGGCCACGTCGACTGCCCCGGCCAGGGCGCACCGGCGCCGGTGATGATGCAGCAGATCAAGGGCCTGCACGGGTGCGTGCCGAACGGCGTGCCGTACGCCGAGGACGGCACCCTGCTGACCGGCCCGCCGATCGTCGCCCCCAGCGCGAGCCCGGTGCCCTGACGGCGGTTCCGTGCCCCGAGGGTGCGGGAGTGTCAGCCCAGGGCGGCGGCCTTGCGCAGCAGCACCGACCGTTCGCGGGTGTTGCGGCAGAGCCGGGCGGCCAGCTCCAGCTCCGAGCGCGCCTCGGTGGTGCGGCCGAGGCGGGTGAGCAGTTCGCCGCGCACGCCGGGGAGCAGGTGGGAGCCGGACAGCCGACCGGAGACGGCCAGCTCGTCGACGATCCGCAGGGCCTCCTGCGGCCCGGTCGCCATGGCGACGGCGACCGCCCGGTTGAGCTCGACGACGGGGGAGGGCGCGATCCGGCCGAGCGCCTCGTAGAGCAGCACGATCCGTTGCCAGTCGGTGGCCGCCACCGAGGGGGCCCCGGCGTGGCAGGCGGCGATCGCGGCCTGGAGACCGTACGGGCCCAGGCCGTGGCCGACCGCCGTCGCCCGGTCGAGGGCGGCCAGGCCGCGCCGGACGGCCGAGTGGTCCCAGCGGCGTCGGTCCTGGTCCTCCAGGAGGACGGGCTCGCCGTCGGGCCCGGTGCGGGCCGGGAAGCGGGCGGCGGTCAGCTCGAACAGCGCGAGCAGGCCGAACACCTCCGCCTCGCCGGGCAGCAGCGCGGCCAGGGTGCGGGCCAGCCGGATCGCCTCGTAGGCGAGGTCGGTGCGCAGCAGCCGGTCCCCGCTGGTCGCCGTCGAGCCCTCGGTGAAGATCACGTAGAGCACGCTCAGCACCCCGCCGAGGCGCTCGCGCCGCTCCTGCGGCGGGGGCACCGCGAACGGGACCCCGGCGGCGGCCACGGTCTTCTTCGCCCGGGTGATCCGGGCCTGCACGGTGGGCACGGGGACCAGGAAGGCGCGGGCGATCTCCTCGCTGGAGAGTCCGGCGACCACCCGCAGCGTGAGCGCGGTGCGGGCCTCGGGCGACAGCACGGGGTGGCATGCCACGAACATCAGCGCCAGGACGTCGTCCTCGATCTGGTCCGGGTCCCAGGGCAGGTCGTCCGGGTTCGCCGGAGCGGGTTCGGCGCCGGAGCTCGCCCCGCCCTCGGGGAGCCGGCCGCCGAGGGCGGCGTAGCGCTCGTCGAGGGCGGAGCGGCGGCGGTAGTGGTCGATGGCGCGCCGCCGGGCGGTGGCGAGCAGCCAGCCGACCGGGCTGGCCGGCTCGCCGTCGCGGGCCCAGGAGACCAGGGCCTCGGCCACGGCCTCCTGGGCGACGTCCTCGGCGAGGGCGAAGTCCCCGGTCCAGCGGGTGAGGGCGCCGATGATCCGCGCGGACTCGATCCGCCAGACGGCCTCGACGGCCCGCCGGGCGGCAGCTGCGCCCGGCGGGCGGTCGACGTTCCGGCCGTCGACGTTCCGGCCGTCGTCGGTCCGGCCGTCGACGTCACGACCGTTGCCGCTGCTGACACCGACACCGACGCCGGCGACGGTCCGGCCGTCGCCGCCGTCCGGTCCGGTGCTCAGAGCTGGCCGGTCCGCTCGCGCCATTCCCGCTCCTGGATGATCCACTTGTTGTCCTGCGGGAACTCGTCGATGCCCGGCACCCGCCGGATCTCGATCTTCATCCCCGGGAAGACCGGCAGCCGCTTCGCCCAGGTGACCGCCTCCTCCTGCGAGGCCACGTCCAGGATGTAGAAGCCGCCGAAGAGTTCCTTGGTCTCACCGTACGGCCCGTCGGTGACAACCGGCGTCTCGCCGGTGAAGTCGACCACCACGCCCTTCGAGGCGTCCTCGAGCCCCTCGGCGGCGACCAGCACCCCGGCCCGGATCAGTTGGTCGTTGTAGCGGCCCATGAGGTCGAGGATCTCCTCGAACGGCATCTCCTGCGCCTTCGCGGCCACCTCGTCGGTGCCGCGCATGATCAACATGTACTTCGGCATGGCTGGTCTCCTTGCTCCGGGGAGTCGCTGTCCGACCCTCTCTACCCCAGGTCGAACGGCGCGGCGCGGGATCGACACGACGGAGGCGTCCGGAGAAGGTTTTTCTCCGGACGCCTCCAGGACCGCACTCCGAGCCCCTGCCGGAGGAGAGCCGCTACACCCCGGCCCGGTCCGCCGAGGACGTCCGCCGGGCGGCCGGGGCCGTGCCGCCCGGGCCGTCGGCGTCCAGGGCCCGGAGGATGTCCTCCACGCTCTGCTTGGCGTCGCCGAACAGCATCGCGCTGTTCTCCCGGAAGAACAGCGGGTTCTGCACGCCCGCGTAACCGGAGGCCATGGACCGCTTGAACACGATCACCTGCTCCGCCTCCCAGACCCGCAGCACCGGCATGCCGGCGATCGGGCTGGCCGGATCGTCCATGGCGGCCGGGTTGACGGTGTCGTTGGCGCCGATGACGAGCACGACGGTGGTCGCGGCCAGGTCGTCGTTGATCTCGTCCATCTCCAGGACGATGTCGTACGGCACCTTCGCCTCGGCCAGCAGCACGTTCATGTGACCGGGCAGCCGTCCGGCCACGGGGTGGACGCCGAAGCGGACCTCGACGCCCCGCTCGCGCAGCCGGCGGGTGAGCTCCGCGACCGGGTGCTGGGCCTGGGCCACCGCCATGCCGTAGCCGGGGGTGATGACGACCGACTTGGCCTGCGCGAGTTGCCGCGCCGCCTCCTCGGCCCGGATCTCGCGGTGCTCGCCCTGCTCCTCGGCCGCGCCCGAGGGGGCCTCGATGCCGAAGCCGCCCGCGATCACCGAGAGGAAGGAACGGTTCATCGCCCGGCACATGATGTACGACAGGTAGGCGCCCGAGGAGCCGACCAGCGCGCCGGTGACGATCAGCAGGTTGTTGTCGAGCAGGAAGCCGGCCGCCGCCGCGGCCCAGCCGGAGTAGCTGTTGAGCATCGAGACGACGACGGGCATGTCGCCGCCGCCGATCGAGGCGACCAGGTGCCAGCCGAGGGCGAGCGCCAGCACGGTGACCGCGATCATCAGGCCCAGGCCAGGGCTGACCGTGAACCAGACCGTCAGTCCCACGAACGCCGCCAGCGCGCCGATGTTCAGCGCGTTCTTGCCGGGCAGCATCAGCGGCCGCGAGGCGATCCTGGCGGACAGCTTGAGGAAGGCCACGATGGACCCGGTGAAGGTGACCGCCCCGATGAAGATGCCGATGAACACCTCGGCGTGGTGGATGCCCAGCAGATCGCCGGAGACGGCGGTCTGGGCCGCTCCGTGCGCCTCCACCTCCAGGTAGCTGTTCCAGCCGACCAGCACCGCGGCGAGGCCGACGAAGCTGTGCAGCACGGCGATGAGTTCCGGCATCTGCGTCATCTCGACCTGCCGGGCCCGGAGCAGGCCGGCCGCCCCGCCCAGCGCCATCGCGAGGACGACCAGCGCGACCGCGCCGGCACTGATGCTCTTCGACGCCACCACGATGGTGGCGACCAGGGCGAGTGCCATGCCGGCGATGCCGTAGACGACCCCGGCGCGGGAGGTGCGGTGCTGGGAGAGCCCGGCCAGGCTGAGGATGAACAACAGGGCGGCGACGAGGTCCGCGGCGTGGGCCGCCGTGGTGGAGGTCATCGGGCTCAGCGCCTTTCCGGGGACGACGAGAACATGCTCAGCATGCGGCGGGTGACGGCGAAGCCGCCGAAGATGTTCACGCTGGTCAGCAGGACCGCCACGAAGGACAGCACGGTGACCAGCGTGCCGCCGTGCCCGATCTGGAGCAGCGCGCCGATCACCACGATCCCGGAGATCGCGTTGGTGACGGACATCAGCGGGGTGTGCAGGGCGTGGTGGACCTTGCCGATCACGTAGTAGCCGATGACCACGGCGAGCGCGAACACGGTGAAGTTCTGGGCGAGTTGGGCCGGGGCGAAGGCAATCAGCAGGAACATCGCGAGCATCCCGGCGCCGATCAGACCGAACCGTCCGGCCGGGGTGAGCCGCGGCGGCTTCGCCACCGCCGCCGGTGCCGCGCCGGGTGCCGCGGCGGGCGCGGGAGCGGCCGAGACGGCCACGGGTGGCGGCGGCCAGGTGACCTCGCCCGCGCGGACCACGGTCACCGCGCGCTGGACCACGTCCTCGAAGTCCAGGACGAGGTGCCCGTCCTTGCCGGGTGTCAGCAGCTTCAGCAGATTGACCAGATTGGTGCCGAACAGCTGCGAGGCCTGGGCCGGCAACCGGGAGGCGAGGTCGGTGTAGCCGATGATGGTGACCCCGTTGCCGGTGACCACCGTCCGGCCCGCGACGGTGCCCTCGACGTTGCCGCCCTGCGCGGCGGCCATGTCGACGATGACGCTGCCCGGCCTCATCCCCGCGACGTCCTCGGCGGTCAGCAGGCGCGGGGCCGGCCGGCCGGGGATCAGCGCCGTGGTGATGACGATGTCCACGTCCGCGGCCTGCTCGTGGTAGAGCGCGGCCGCGGCGCGGTCGTAGTCGGCCGAGGTCGCCTTGGCGTAGCCGTCGGTGCTCGCCTCCTGCGCGACGTTCACCGGCAGGTACTCGCCGCCGAGGGACTTCACCTGGTCGGCGACCTCGGGCCGCGGGTCGGTCGCCCGGACGATCGCGCCCAGGCTGGAGGCGGCGCCGATCGCGGCCAGCCCGGCCACGCCCGCTCCGGCCACCAGGACCTTCGCCGGCGGGACCTTGCCGGCGGCCGTCACCTGGCCGGTGAAGAAGCGCCCGAAGACGTGCGCCGCCTCGATCACGGCCCGGTAGCCGGCGATGTTCGCCATCGAGCTGAGCACGTCCATCGACTGCGCGCGGGAGATCCGCGGCACCGCGTCCAGCGCCAGCGCGGTCACCGGGCGGGTGGACAGCTCCGCCAGCAGCTCGGGCCGCTGCGCGGGGGCGAGCAGGCCGACCAGGGTCGCGCCGTCCCGCAGCCGGGCGATCTCGGCGGTCGACGGCGCGTTGACCTTGAGGACGACGTCGGCCGTCCAGGCGTCCGCGACGCTCGCTCCGACGGCGGTGTAGGCGTCGTCGGTGAAGCCGGAGGCCGTGCCGGCGCCGGACTCGACCACGACCTCGTAGCCGAGGGCGAGGATGCCCCGGACCGTCGACGGTGTCGCGGCGACCCGGGTCTCCCCGGCGGCCGACTCGGCGACCACGCCGATGCGCCGCGGGGGGTGGTGCGTGGCGTCCTGTGCAGACATCACTCGTGCCTCTCTCCTGGGAGGAGCCGTTGACGGCGGGATCCGCGTCCGGGGGAGTGTTGCTCCCCTTGGAGGCAGGAACCTACCCGCCCGGACCCCTCGGGGCACCGGGGCGAGGCCGTGACGTGCTTCACCGGTTCGTGGCGCGGTGGGTCCGTTGCGCCGAGCGGGTCGGCGGGGGTACGAGGTGCGGCCGGCGCGTCCCCGCCGGAGCGTGCGCGGAGGCTCCGGACGGGCTCAGAAACCGTGGGCGCCGGCGCCGTCGCGCAGCAGGGCGAAGGTCGTGACGGTCTCGGCGACGGCCTGCCGCTCGGCCTCCTCGATGCCCTGCCCGTCGTCGGCCAGCCGGAGCCAGGTGGTGCGGGCGAGCTCCTGGCGGACGGCGATGTACTGCGCGGCCAGCAGTCGGGCCAGGATGCCGCGCGCCGGGTCCAGGGCCTCGGCGAGCGCCGCCTCGTCGGCCTCGACGTAGGCCCTGAGCTGGGCGGACAGTCCCGGGGTCAGGTAGACCAATCGCAGGAAGGCGAGTACCTCGGGGTCGTCGCTGAGCCCGGTCTGCGGCTCGCGGGCGGCCAGCCCCGCCAGGTGGTGGCGCTCCAGGGCGTCCAGCGGGGTGACCCCGGCGGGCCGGTCGCGCACCACCCGGCCGGCCTCGCCGAGGTGGTCGGCGAAGCGGTGCAGGACCAGCTCCTCCTTGCTGGCGAAGTACCGGAACAGGGTGGGCTTGGAGACCTCGGCGGCGGCCGCGATCTCGGCCACCGACACCTGCTCGAAGCCCCGGTCGAGGAAGAGGGCGATGGCGACGTCGGCGATGGTCTGCCGGGTGCGCTGCTTCTTGAGGGTCCGCAGACCCGGTTCTGACTCGCTCGGACTCATGGAGAGATCATAACCCGGGTAAATTCGTTACTCGGTTGCTTTCGTTACCAAGTTGCTGTTTCATGGAGTCATCGACGCCCGGAGGGGACGAACAGACATGACGAACGCGACGAACGCGACGAACGAGACGAACGCGACGAACGTGGTGATCGTGGGGGCGGGCCCGACCGGACTGACGCTGGCCTGCGGGCTGGCCAGGCAGGGCGTGGCGGTGCGGGTCCTGGAGCGGGCCACCGCCCACGCCACCGGCTCCCGCGGCAAGACGCTCAACCCGCGCAGCCTGGAGATCCTCGCCGACCTCGGCCTCGCCGACGCACTGGCCGCGGTGGGCCGCACCCACCTGCCGTTCCACAAGTACTTCGAGGGCGCCTTCGTCAACGAGACCGAGCCGTTCGCCGGCGTGCTGCCCAGCGCCGCCACGCCCTACCCGGCCAGCCGTTGGCTCCACCAGCCGCAGCTGGAGCAGCTGCTGCGCGACCGGCTCGCCGAGCTCGGGGTGACGGTGGAGCTGGGCGCCGAACTGGTGGACGTCCGGCAGGACGCCGACGGCGCGGAGGCGGTCCTCGCGGACGGCCGGCGGATCCCCGCCGCGTACGTGGTCGCCTGCGACGGCGGCCGCTCGACGGTGCGCAAGCTGCTCGGCATCCCCTTCGTCGGCGAGGGGGACCCGGAGCCGATGATGGTCTGCGGCGACGTCGAGGTCGAGGGCCTGGAGGCGGGCGCCTGGCACCAGTGGTTCGGGCCCGAGGGTGTGTTCATGCTCTGCCCGTTCGAGGACAGCCCCCGCTGGCAGCTCCAGGCGAGCCCGGAGACCGACGCCGACGGCACGATGGTCCCCCCGTCGCTGGAGAGTTTCCAGCGGCTGGCGACCCGGCACACCGGCCGCGACGACATCCGGCTCTCCAACGCCACCTGGCTGTCCACCTGGCGGGTCAACGTCCGGATGGCCGAGCGCTACCGCGAGGGGCGGGTCCTGCTGGCCGGCGACTGCGCCCACGTCCACCCCACGGCCGGCGGGCTCGGCATGAACACCGGCATCCAGGACGCCTGGAACCTCGCCTGGAAGCTCGGCTACGTGGTGCGCGGCCTCGCCTCGCCCGCCCTGCTGGACACCTACCAGGAGGAGCGGCTGCCGATCGCCGCGTGGACGCTCGACGTCACCAGCTCCGGCATGGCCGCCGTGGTCGCGGGGATCGACACCCCCGGCATCGGCGTCGAGGCCGGCGGTGTGGGGGACTTCACCGGTCTGTCGCTCGGCTACGGCTGGAGCAGCCTGGCCGGTGACGGCGCCACCGCCGCGCTGGCGGCCGGCGACCGGGCGCCCGACGCGCCCTGCCCCGGCCCGGACGGCGGGCCCGGTCGCCTCTTCGAGCACTTCGCGGGCGACCACTTCACCCTGCTGGGCTTCGGCCCGGGCGCCCGCGCCGCGCTCACCGGACTGCCCGACGGACTGCCCGACGGACTGCCCGGCCACGTCCGGCCGGTGGCGCTGGACGACCCCGACGGCGAGGCCCGCCGGGCGTACGGGATCACCGGCGAGGCGCTCGTCCTGGTCCGGCCCGACAACCACATCGCGCTGATCGCCCCGGTGACCGCGCCCGGAGAGGTGCACTCCTACCTCGAGCGGCTCGGCGCCGAGGTGTGAGGGGTCAGGGGCGGGACCGGACGGTCAGTCCCGGTCGCCGGCGGTGCACCGTCAGATGGACGACACCCTCCGGTCCCGCCGACACCCCGCGCGACTCCCCTCGCGGCAGCAGCCGCACGGTGCCCGGCTCCAGCGCGTGCTCCACACCACCGCACCGCAGGACGCCGCTCCCGGCGAGGCCCACCACCAGCACGTCGAGCTCCGGCTCGACGTGCTCGGCCACCACCGCCCCCGGGGGCAGCCGCACCACATTGGCGTCCAGCTGGCGCTCCGCCCCGGTGAGTCGCCACAGCGCCCCGGTCCGGTCCTCGGCGAGCCCCTGCAGCAGCTCGTCCACCACCACGCCCTCACCGGGCCGATCGGACTCCGTCATACCGGACATCCTCGCACCGCCGGCGAGGATGCCACGCGATCTTCCGAGGTGCGCGGACCTGTGGTAGTCCCGGGGGAGCCAGTCCCCGCCCGCCCTCGACGATCGGACACCCGCCTTGGACTCGCTGCTGCTCTCCCGTCGCGACCTCGACTTCCTGCTGCACGACTGGCTGGACGTCACCGCGCTGACCCGCCGCCCCCGCTACGCCGACCACGACCGGGGCACCTTCGACGCGGTGCTCGACCTCAGCGAGTCCCTCGCCACCCGGCACTTCGCCCCGCACAACAAGCGCAACGACGCCGAGGAGCCGCGCTTCGACGGCGAGCGGGTGCACCTCGTGCCGGAGGTCGCCGAGGCGCTGCGGGTGTTCGCCGAGGCCGGTCTGACCGGCGCGGCGATGGACCAGGCGGTGGGCGGCTGGCAGCTGCCGACCGTGGTCGCCAACGCCTGCACGGCCTGGTTCCAGGCCGCCAACGTCGGCACCGCCGCCTACCCGTTCCTCGCCGTCGGCAACGCCAACCTGCTGCTGGCGCACGGCAGTCCGGAGCAGATCGACACCTATGTGCGGCCGATGGTCGAGGGCCGGTTCTTCGGCACCATGTGCCTCTCCGAGCCCCAGGCCGGCTCCTCGCTGGCCGATCTCACCACCCGCGCCGTGCCGCAGCCGGACGGCGGCTACCGGATCACCGGCACCAAGATGTGGATCTCCGGCGGCGACCACGAACTCGGCGAGAACATCGTCCACCTGGTGCTCGCCAGGATCCCCGGCGCCCCGGCCGGGGTGAAGGGCATCTCGCTGTTCGTGGTGCCCAAGTACCTGGTCGGGGCGGACGGCACGGTCGGCGAGCGCAACGACGTGGTGGTGGCCGGACTCAACCACAAGATGGGCTACCGGGGCACCGTCAACACCCTGCTCAATTTCGGCGAGGGCCGGTACACCCCGGGCGGGGCGCCGGGGGCGGTCGGCGAACTGGTGGGGGAGGCCCACCAGGGGCTGGCCGCCATGTTCCACATGATGAACGAGGCCCGGATCGGCGTCGGCCAGGGCGCCACCGCGCTCGGCTACACCGGCTACCTGCACGCCCTGGACTACGCCCGCACCCGCCCGCAGGGCCGGCCGCTCGCCGGAATGGACCCCGCGGCCCCGCAGGTCCCGATCGTCGAGCACCCGGACGTCCGCAGGATGCTGCTGGCGCAGAAGAGCTATGTGGAGGGCGCGCTCGCCCTCGGCCTGTACTGCAGCCGGCTGGTCGACGAGGAGCGGACGGCCGAGGAGGAGTCCGCGCGCGCCCGGGCCCACCTGCTGCTGGACGTGCTGACGCCGATCGCCAAGAGCTGGCCCGCGCAGTGGTGCCTGGCCGCCAACGACCTGGCGATCCAGGTGCACGGCGGCTACGGCTACACCCGCGAGTACAACGTCGAGCAGTTCTACCGGGACAACCGGCTCAACGCCATCCACGAGGGCACCCACGGCATCCACGGGCTGGACCTGCTGGGCCGCAAGGTCGTGATGGCCGGCGGTGCCGGGCTGCGGCTGCTGCTGGACACCCTCGCGGCGACCGTCGCCCGGGCCGGGGCGGCCGGTGGCGAGGTGGCGGAGCTGGCCGCCCCGCTGGAGCGGGCGGCCGCCCGGGTCGGCCGCACCACGGCCGCGCTGTGGGCGGGCGGCGATCCGGAGACCGCGCTGGCCAATTCCTCCGTCTACCTGGAGGCGGTCGGCCATGTGGTGCTGGCCTGGATCTGGCTGGAGCAGTTCCTGGCGCTGGGCGACGGCGCGGAGCCGTTCCACCAGGGCAAGCGGCAGGCGGCGAGGTACTTCCTCCGGGTCGAACTCCCGCGGACCGGGCCGCAGTTCGACTTGCTCGACCGGCTGGACCGGACCGCCGCGGACTGTCGCCCGGAGTGGTTCTGACGCAGCCGGGGAAGCTGGGGCGCGGCCGGTGCCGGCGTCGGGGCGTGGCCGGTGCCGGGGCGCAGTCGGCCCCGGCACCGGGGGCCGTCACCGCCCGGCGGCGAGGCCGGCCAGGGTGACGGGCAGGCCCGCGTCGATGCGCTCCAGCAGGCGGCCGCCGTGGACGCCCGGGGCGTCGAAGCCGCGCAGCGCGTCCTCGTCGGTGTCCGCCTCGGTGCGCAGCACCTCGGGCACCAGCACCGACGCGGCGTCGGCGGTCGCCGCGTCGACCTCGGCCGCCAGGTACGGCGGGGCGAGGACCGGTCCGTGCAGGGTGCCGCCGACCAGGTCCGGGGCGAACTCGGCGGACAGCACGGTGACGTGCGCCCGGAGGTCGCCGTGGATCATCACCAGCTTGTCCGTCATGGTGCCGACGAAGGCGTCCACCCGGACGTCCCCGCGGACGATCAGCTTGGCGTCGCCCTCCAGGTAGACGGCGGCGGCCCGGAGGTCGCCGAGGACGACCAGCGCGGGGCAGCCGTCGTCGGTGTTGAGGATCGCGCCGTCGACGTCCAGGTGGCCGTCGACGATGTAGCCGGTGCCGTCCGGCTCGGCGGCGTCGAGGTCGAGGTGGCCCTCGACCGTCAGGTCGCCGCTGTGGACGTCGTACTCCTCCTCGTAGAGGTTCTCGTAGGAGTCGACCGGGAGGCCGCGCTGCTCGAAGAGCGCCACGGCCTCGTCCCAACTGTGGGAGGTGGTGGTGATGTTCATGGGCGGAACTGTGTCACGCGGCACTGTCAGAGGGTGCCTCCGGGGCCGCCGCCGGACGGGCCGACGTCGGGTGGGCGGCGTCCGAACGGCCGCCGCCGGGTGGGCGGCGGCCGACCGTGCCGGTTGCTCAGGAACGCGGCTGGTTGATGTTGACCAGCCAGGTGATGCCGAAGCGGTCCGTACACATCCCGAAGATGTCGCCCCACATCTGCTTCTCCATCGGGACGGTCACGGAGCCGCCCTCGGAGAGTTTCTCCCAGTAGCCGCGCAGTTCGGCGTCGTCCTCGCCGCTGACGCTCACCGAGAGGTTCCCGCCGGGCGTGTACTCGGTGCCGGGCGGGTTGTCGGCGGCCATCAGGGTGAAGCCGCTGCTGGTGGACAGCATGCCGTGCATGATGCGGTCGCCGCCCGGGCCCTCCCCGGCGCCGAAGTCGCCATAGGTGTTGAGGTTCAGCTCGCCGCCGAAGACCCGCTGGTAGAACTCCAGGGCCTGCCGGGCGTCGCCGTTGAAGGTGATGTACGGGTTGAGGATGGACGGCATGGTTGATCCCTTTCCTGATGAATCGTGGGGAAATGACCGTTTCCCCAGCCTAGGGAATGCCGGGCCGGACCGCCGGGCGGCGCGACGCCCGACGGCGCCGTGGTCGCGACGGGGGCGGTCGCCCTGCTCGGACCGGCCTTCGACCTGTGGCTGCTGGTTGGCGCGCCCGTGGGGGAGCGGCTGACGCCCGGCGTCCTGCCGGTGCTGCTGCCGACGGCCGCCGTGGCGGTGTTGGTCTGCGCCGGGGTGGTGCTGGAGGCGGCCGTCTCCGGCCGACGGCAGATCACCACCGAACTCCGGGCGGGCGACCGGCGGTGACCCGGGGGTCGGGGCGTGTGCGCCGCGCCCGGGAGAGGGCCGGCCGGCCGACGGATCGGCGGTCCTGAGCACCGGGGCCCGCCGGCCCGGGTGGGCGGCGGGCCCCGGTCCGGGGGTGGCCGTCAGCCCTTGCCACCGGCCTTGAGGACCTGGGCCGCGGCCACACCGGCCGCCGCGAAGCCGTGACCGCCGCCGTCGACCTCGGCGGCGACGGCGAGGTCCCCGCGGTAGGCGACGAACCAGCTGTTGGTGGCCGTCCCACCGGACTCGGCGGTGCCGGTCTTGGCGCCGATCTGGCCGGTGAGGCCGGCCATCGGGGTGCGGGCGGTGCCCTGGGTGGCGGTCCTGGCCATCATGGCGCGCAGGTCCCTGGCGACGCCGGCGGGCAGCGCGCCCGGGGCGGTGACCCGTTTGGCGTCCTCCCGCAGGACGGGCTGGCGGAACCTTCCGCTCTGCACGGTGGCGGCGACCGAGGCCATCGCCAGCGAGTTGACCTGGATCGTGCCCTGGCCGATGTACTGGGCGGCGGCCTCGTCCTTGGTGCCCGGCACCGGGATCGTGGCGTCCCGGCTGTCGATGCCGATGTGCCACTCCAGGCCGAGGCCGAACTGCTCGCGGGCCACCTTGGTGAGCGTGCCGGGCTGCAGCTTCTCCAGGCCCTTGTCGATGAAGCCGGTGTTGCAGGAGTGGCTGAAGTCGTCGGCGAGCGTGTAGGCGGGGAAGTCACCGCGTTCGTCGTTGTGCCACTGCCGGGGCGAGTTGGTGGTGTCCTTGCAGGGCACCACGGTGTCCGGGGTCACCCCGGCCTCCAGCAGGGCCGCCGAGGTGATCACCTTCATCGTGGAGCCGGGAGCCTGGCCGGCCGAGACGGCGCGGTTGTACCCGCTCGGCGAGTAGGCCATCGCCAGGATGTGGCCGGTGCTCGGCTGGATCGCCACCAGGGAGGCCGGCTTGCCGCCCGCGGCCTGCTGCTTGACCGCCTCCTCGGCGACCCGCTGGAGGTCGGCGTCCAGCGTCAGCTTGACCTGCGGCGCGCTCGGCGGGGTGAGCACGTACAGCTGCTCGGGCTCCTTCCCGGCGGCGGAGAGCACCACGGCCCGGCCGGTGACGACGGTCCCGCTGTCGGCCGGTGCGATCCCGGGCAGGACGGCGGCCAGCGAGGGGAAGCCCTCCAGCGGCTTGCCGTTGCGGTCGGTCGGCTTGGAAACCGGGTCGGGCAGCGCCTTCACGGCGATCGTCCCGCCCTGGGCGAGGCGTGGGTGGAGCACGGTCGGCGCCCAGCGCACG
The DNA here is from genome assembly GCA_000719695.1 of Streptomyces sp. NRRL F-6131. Classification (GTDB taxonomy): domain Bacteria; phylum Actinomycetota; class Actinomycetes; order Streptomycetales; family Streptomycetaceae; genus Kitasatospora. Next base: position 6,726 of record JOHN01000044.1, on the reverse strand, counting down.
ACGGCCTTGCCGCTCTCGCCCCGGACCACGCCGAGCGTGCTGTCGTACTCCCAGGCGCCGGTCGCGCCCTCGAACTCGGCCTTCACCCGGAAGCCGACGGCCGGTTCCCCGTCCGGGCCGGTCGCCGCCGGGCCCGTCGCGGTGAGCGCGAGCGTGCGGGCCGGCACGTTCTCGTGGAAGGCGGCCAGCGCCGTGCGGGCCGTCTCCGGACGGCTGGTCAGCGCCGAGGCGGCCGTGACGTCCCCGCAGCCCCAGGCCGCCAGGAAATCCGCGGCCACGGCGGCGGCCTGCTCGGCGGTCGGCGGCGCCTGCGGGGTCTTCGCCGCGGTCTCGGACGCCTGGGTGCCGCCGCCGCTGCTGCTCGACGATCCGCCCTGTACGGCGGTCACGACGTTGTGGAGCCCGTACCCGCCGACCGCCAGCAGCGCGGCGAACACCCCGCCGACGGTGGCCAGGACGGCCTTCCGGGCGCCGGAGCGGCGCGGTGCGCCCGCCCCCTCCCCGTCCTCGCCCTCGCCCTCGTACTCGCCCTCGTGCTCGACGTCGTACCCGTCGAGCTCGGTGTACCCGGCGTACCCCTGGTACCCGTCGGGTTCCCGTTCTTCCCGCATGTCAGCGTCCCCCTGTGTGCGTGTCCCGCGGACCTGCCCCCTCCGGCATCCCGGCCCGCGGCCCGGACGGTCGGTCGTCGACCCGTTCGAGCACGGATCAGCCTATGCGGACGGGCCTCGGTCGGTCGACGGGGGGCGCCCGCCGGGCGAACGGCCCGGCGGGCGCCCCGGGACCGGGACGGTCAGACCCAGGGGTCGGTGAACGAACGGCCCGGGGCCGGCTTGGCGACGAGTGCGACGGGGGTGAAGAAGTTGACCTGGCCGATGGCGATCATCAGGGTGGCCAGGGCCGTCTCGTCGTAGTGCTCGGCCACCTCGGCGTACAGCGCGTCAGGAACCCGCTCGCCGTACGGGGACGGCCGGAGCGCGGCCTCGGCGAGGGCCAGGGCGGCCCGCTCCGGGGCGGTGAAGTACGGCGAGTCCTGCCAGGAGGCCACCGAGGCGATGCGCTCCTCGCTCTGGTCGGCCTTGCGGAGGAAGCCGCTGTGCAGGACGGTGAGGTAGGTGCTGCCCGCGAGCTGGCCGGCCCGCAGCTGGACCAGGCTGATGGTGGTGCGGGGGACCGAGCCGTTGCCGACGGCCTTGAACAGCGCGGCCGAGACCTCGGCGAGGGCGGGGACGAGCTGCGTCGGGTCCTGGGTCATGCGCGGGCGCGTCGGGATCTCGGCGGTGATGGAGCGGTCGGTCATGGTGGTGTTCCTCTCGGGAGCGGCGGGGTCGCCGTGACCGGGCTCGGTCAGCGGTGCCGCCACCACCTCGACGGATCCCGACGCCCCGGTGTGACGGTCCCGGCGATACGGATCCACCGGGACCGGTCATGAGGCCCGGCCGAGAGGAACTGGAGCGGCCGCGGCTGGATCATCGCGAACGGTGCGCCCTGCGGGTCGGTGACCACCGTCATCCGTCCGGCCACCATGTCGAAGGGCGCGGCCGGCACGGTCCGCCGCCCCTGACCAGGGCGTCCGCGGTGGAGTCCACGTCGTCGACGGCGAAGTACGTCGTCGGGCCGATGCCGGCGACGGCCCGGCCGTTGAGTTCGCCGACCGCGTACCCGCCGAACTCCGCCGGGCCGTCGCGGAGTTCACTCCTTGGGTGCGGCGAAGCGCTTGAACGCCTCCCGGGTACTCGGCCCGGCGATGCCGTCGATCGGACCGTGGTAGCTCTCTTCCGCCGTCAGTCGACGCTGCAGGGCCTTGACGGTCTCGGTGCCGACGATGCCGTCGATCGGACCGGCGTAGCCCCAGCGCGCCTGGAGGAAGCGCTGGAGCGCCTTCCAGCTCTCGGTGTCCAACTGGCCGTTGATCTCGCCCGGGTAGCCCCAGTAGCTCGCCAGCCAGTCCTGGAGGTACTCGGCCTGGGAGGCGTTCAGGCCGAGGTTCTCGACGGTGGTGAGCCGTGCGTCGGTCGGGGCGGTTGCTGCCTGTCGGGCGGGCGCCGCGGTCGTCGTGGGCGTCGCCGGTGTCGCGAAGGCCGCGCCCGCCGATCCGCCGACGGCGATGCCGGCGGCGATGGTGAGGCTGACGAGGGACCTCGTCATCGAGCTGGGCCGCATGTGTTCCCCCTCGGGATCGTGGGCGACCGCCGGGGCCGCTGACGGACCCGATCGCCCACGTACCAGTGTCGCCTCTCCCGGCCGCGCCGAACAGTCGCGAACCGGGCTCCTCCCCACCGGATCGCGCCAGCCCGCCACCGGCCGGGCCCGGCCCGCCGACGGCCCGTCAGCCGCTCACCGGCCCCACCCCCCTTGCCCGTGTCCCGGACGCGGCATAGCCTCCGGAGATGGTGCAAAGTACGGCAAAAGATGTCGAAACCTATCTGGCCGAGCTGCCGGAGGACCGCCGCGACGCCCTCGCCGAGGTCCGGCGGCTCTGCCGCCGGGAGCTGACGGGCTTCACCGAGGTCATGGCCCACGGCATGCCCGCCTACCAGCGGGACGGTGTCGCCGAGATCGCCTTCGCCGGGCAGAAGCAGTACATCTCCTTCTACCTGATGCGCCCGGACGTGCGGGAGGCCTTCGCCGAACGGCTGGCGGGGCAGGACATGGGCAGGTCGTGCCTGCGGTTCCGCACGCCGCGGGCCGTCGACTTCGACCTGCTGCGGGACCTGCTGCGCGCCACCGCGGCTTCCCCGCGTCCGGGCGCGACCCGCTGACACGGCCCCGGACGCGCGAAGTGCCGGGCCCTCAGGCCAGTGGATGACCGTCCCGCGGATGGTGGGCGGCAGCGGGAGGAAGCCGTGGCCGCGGACGGTTTTCCGGACGTGCCCGCAGACCCGGCCGGCCGGGCCGAACACGTCGCGCAGCGCGGCGCCGTGCCGGTTCTGCACGGTCCAGTCGTCCTGCCGGACGGCGTGGGAGAGGACCCGGCCGAACGGCAGCACCGCGAACTGCGGGCCGGAAGCCCCCGACCCGAGGGGGCGGTGGCCCACCCCGTCCCCGCGCCGCAGGTCACCCCGGCCCGGCCGCCCGCCGTGCCGCCGGATGTTCTTCCACCGTGCACCCCGCGGCCGCCCGGCCCACCTGCCTCACCGGGCCACCGGCCGTACCGGGCCACCGGTCGCCGGGCTCAGCTGTCGAAGCCCAGGCCGAACCGGTCGAGGGTGCGCAGCCAGAGGTTGCGCCGTCCGGCGTTCGCGTCGGCGCGGGCGAGGGCCCACTGGGTGATCCCGATGCCGATCGAGCGCGCCGGCTCGGGCGGGAAGGGCAGCGGCTTGCGGCGGACCATCTCCAGCGCGGTGCGTTCGGTGCGGGCGCCGTCCAGCAGGTCGAGCATCACCTCGGCGCCGAAGCGGGTGGCGCCGACGCCGAGGCCCGTGTACCCGGCCGCGTAGGCGACCCGGCCGGCGTGCGAGAGGTCGAAGAAGGCGGAGAACCGGGTGCAGGTGTCGATCGCGCCGCCCCAGGCGTGGCTGAAGCGGACCCCCTCCAGCTGCGGGAAGGTCCGGAAGAAGTGCCGGGCGAGGGTGGCGAAGGTGTCCGGCCGCTGGTCGCGCTCGGCCCGCACCCGGCTGCGGAACTCGTGGACGACGTCGTAGCCGCCGAACAGGATCCGGTTGTCGGCGGAGAGCCGGACGTAGTGGAAGTGGTTGGCGCTGTCGGCGAAGCCCTGGCGGTTTCGCCAGCCGACGGCGGCCAGCTGTTCGTCCGTCAGCGGTTCGGTCATCAGCGCGTAGTCGTAGACCGGCACGGTGCGCGGCCGGTGGCGGCGCAGCAGCGAGGGGAAGGCGTTGGTGGCGAGGGCGACCCGGCGGGCGCCGACGCGGCCGTACGGGGTGCGGACGGTGATCCCGCGTGGGGAGTCGGTGAGCCCGGTGGCCCGGGTGTGTTCGTGGATCCGGACGCCGAGGTCGAGGCAGGCCCGCTTGAGGCCCCAGGCGAGCCGGGCGGGGTTGAGCATGGCGACGCCCTCGCGGTCCCAGAGGCCGCCGAGGAAGGTAGGGGAGTCGATCTCGGCGCGGACGGCGTCGCGGTCGAGGAGTTCGGGCCTGGGGCCGTAGCGGGCGGCGAGGTCGGCGAACTCGTGCAGCCCGTCGACCTGGTACGGCTCGGTGGCGACGACGAGGGAGCCGGTGCGCTCCCACTGGCAGTCGATGCCGTGGCGGGTGACGGTGTCCTCCATGGCCCGGAGGTTGGCGGCGCCGAGGCGTTCCAGGGTGGCGAGTTCACCGGGCCAGCGCTGGTGTCCGTTGGCCAGTCCGTGGGTGAGGCTGGCCTCGCAGAAGCCACCGTTGCGCCCGGAGGCGGCCCAGCCGACCTCCCGTGCCTCGATCAGCACGACGTCGAGCGAGGGGTCGCGTTCCTTGGCGATCAGCGCCGTCCAGAGACCGCTGTAGCCGCCGCCGACCACCAGGAGGTCGCACCGGACGTCACCGACCAGGGCGGTGGCGGCCGTGGGCCGGTCGGGGTCGTCGAGCCAGAACGGCGTGGGCTGGGCGTCCCGGAGGGCGCGGACGGGGTCGGCCATGGCGGTGGCTCCTTCGGTGCGTGGAGGGGTGGCCTCCGGATGGCGCCATCAGACCGCCGGGCCGCCTCCAACGTCAATGGCGTTGTCATAAGCGTGCCGCCGCTGCCGCCGTCCCGGTCCCACGCCGCACCTCGCTCAGTCGGTCAGGGCCGCCAGCCGTGCCGAGGTGGCGTCGAGCAGCAGGTCGAGCGCGTGCGGGTAGGCGCTGCGGTTCATGTCCGCGGTGAGGAGGTGCGTGGTGGCCGCGATGTGCGGGTGGGTGGCGGCGTCGAGACGGGCGTAGGACGCCTGCCACACCTGGTGGTCGGCGCTCAACGCGGCCGAGGGGAGCGCCAGCGCGGCGGCGTCCAGCACGGCGAAGCCCAGGCTCTGGTCGACGAAGGCGTGGTAGATCCGGACGGCCTCGGGATCGGGGAAGCCGGCGGTGCGCAGGATCCCCAGGATGTTCTCGACGGCGGCGATCTCGTGGGCCCGCCCGGTGGTGCGGTACGCCGCGAGCAGCGCGGCCTGCGGGTGCGCCAGGTAGGCGGCGTGGATGCGCAGCCCGATGGCGCGCAGGTCGGCCCGCCAGTCCCCGGTGGGCCGCCAGCCCTGCTGGGCGCGGCCGATCAGCTCGTCGGCGATCGCGAGCAGCAGGTCGTCGGTGCTGTGGAAGTACCGGTACACCGCACTGGGATCGGCCCCCAACGCCGCCCCCAGCCGCCGCACGGTGAGCGCCTCCGCCCCGTGCATCCCGACCAGCCGCAGCGCCGTGTCGACGATCAGCTCGGCGGACAGCACGACACCCTGCTTGGTGGGCCGCCGCCGCTTCCGCTGGGGCTCGGGAACCACGCGTTCGCTCATGCCCGCCAGAGTATGTCAACGAGGTTGACCTAGGGAGGGGGCGGCACGGATCCGGCACGCGCTGCTGGTCGACGTGGACACCACGTGACGTACCGGGCCGAACACGGCGTGTCCCCCTGCCCGTCCCGCTATCGTCCCCCGTGGGCCCGCCGAGAGGAGACGACCGTGTACCGGATGCGCAGGGCGACGGTGGCCGACGCGGCCCCGATCGCCGACATGGTGCGAACGCGGTCCGCGTGGCTGTCCGCCCGGGGGCTCGGCGACTGCGCGGACATGGCCGAGGAGTACGGCTCGCAGGCGGGAAACCCGGACTTTCCGGTCTGGGTGCTGGAGCACGCAGCCGACGGCGTCGTCGGCTGCACATCGACGTACGGCAACGAAGCCCTGCCGCCCTGGGCGTTCAGCGAGGAGGAGCGGATCGAACCGACGCTGTTCCTGGCGACGACCTTCACGGCGCCGAACCCGCATCGTCTCGGCCGGCTCATCGCATGGTGGGCCCTCGACCATGCCGCCGGGCAGGGCCTCGCCTGGGTCCGGCGCGGTACCGGTCAGGAGCAGTTGTCCCGCTACTACCAGCAGGCGCAGGGGTGGGACCTGCTGCGCGTCGCCGACCGCCGAGGGGCGAAGGTCTACTTCCACCAGCGCGAGGTCCGGCCGATGCCGGAACTGGCCGCCCTGATGGCGGGCCGAGGCCTGTAGCCGGCCCGTCGCCGGTCCTGTCGCGGACCGGCGCTCTCACCGGCAGGTGAGTGCGGAGTCCGCCAGGAGCGGGAACACCACCTCGTGGTCTCCGGCGATCGGAGTGCCGGCCTCCAGCCGGTCGGCGACGCCGGACAGGCCCTCCGGGTCGAGCAGGCCGGCCTCGATCAGTGGCGAGCCGTCCGCGAGGATCCGCCGCAGCCGAGGAGCGCCGTGCCGACGCATGGCGACGGTGATGACCTGCTGGAAGTTCTCCGCGATCGGCGGGCGGACGACCTTCGCCGGCATTCCGGCGCGCGCGAGCCGCACCCGCATGAGCTGCTTGTTCCGTCGCCAGTCCAGCGGCAGCCACTCGCAGAACCGCACGATCGCCGGGTCCGTCAGCGGATGGACCGGCCAGAGTCCGCGGCGGAGGAACCCGTAGAGGAATCCGGCGGGTCGCTCAGTGTCGGGCCGGGTGGCCGCCCAGGTGCGGGGAGAAGCTGGGGCGCCGCGGCCGATCGGGCCGCGGCGCCCTTCGGGTCGGTCGGGGGTCAGTCCGTGCCGTGGAGGTCGCACTGTTGGCGGACGGGGGCGGGGGCGTCGTTGGTGAGGACGGTGATCTGGGGGCG
>JOHN01000043.1 GCA_000719695.1 Streptomyces sp. NRRL F-6131 | reverse complement strand
GAGGGGGGGAGGGGGGAGGGGGAGGGCCCCCGAAGCAAGAAAAGGGCGCACCACGGCGCCCTGGAGCCACTACTGTGGCGTCGGCCACCCGGCCGACGCCGGGGGTGGCCCGCGCAACGATCGCAACGCTCGTGCACGACCTCACCGAGAGGTATCGACATGATCACTCGCAGATCGCTCATCGGCGCGGCCGGCGCCCTGGCCGTCCCGCTGGCCGTCGCCCCGGCCCTGCCCGCCGTCGCCACCGAGGCCGAGGCCCGGCGGCGACGATGGTCCCGGCTCTCCGGCCATCTGCACGGCACTCTCGTCCTTCCCGGCGACCCGGCCTACGGGGTCGCCAAGCAGATCGGCCAGGCCCGCTTCGACTCCGTCGAGCCGGCCGCCGTCGCGTACTGCGCCGACGAGGCGGACGTCTCCCTCTGCCTCCGGTACGCCCAGGACCAGGACCTGCCGATCGCGGTCCGCGCCGGTGGCCACAGCGGCGGCGGCTACTCCACCGGCACCGGCCTGGTGATCGACGTCTCCCGGTTGAACGCCGCCGCCGTCACACCCGGGGCCGCCACCTTCGGCGGCGGCACGCAGCTCGTCGATGTGACCAACGCCGTCGCCCCGCACGGCCTCGCCGTCTCCGGCGGCTTCTGCCCCACCGTCTCGCTCGGCGGTTTCCTCCAGGGCGGCGGCATCGGCCTGTTGACCCGCCACGTCGGCGTCTCCAGCGACAAGGTGACCGCGGCCCGCGTCGTGCTGGCGAGCGGCCGGACCGTCACTGCCTCGCCCGAGGAGCACGACGACCTGTACTGGGCCCTGCGCGGCGGCGGTGGCGGCAACTTCGGCGTCGTCACCTCCTACACGGTGACGCCGGTCCCGTTGGCGACCCTGACCATGGCCAGTCTCACCTGGACCTTCGACCGCGCGGTCGATCTGCTGGATGCCTGGGCGCACTGGCTGCCCGACGCCCCGCGGACACTGGGCGGTGGCGCCGTGGTGGGCCTGCGGGACGCCGCGCCCGGGGCGACGCCGTTCGTCTCGGTGCTGATCGGCTCGGTCGGCACGGAGGCCGAACTCAATGCCGAGATCGGCCGGTTGATCGATCTGGTGGGTGCCGTTCCGGCCTCCCGGAGCAGCTACACCGCCCCGTACCTGTCCGTCATGATGGGCTTCTACGGCTGTGGCTCGTACACCCAGGACCAGTGTCACCGGGCGGGCACCGGCCCGGCGGCCGTGCTGCCCCGGCCGACCGCCGCCGTGGACCGGGGCCGGCTGTTCGACGCCCCGCCGCCGCGGGCGGTCTGGGACGCCGCGGTCGGGCTGCTGGACCGGGACCGGCTGGCCGGGCAGCAGCGGATGGTGCAGTTGAGCGCGCTCGGCGGCGCCGCCAACGATCCTTCGCGCACGGCGACCGCCTATGTGCACCGGAACGCGCTGTTCAACGCGAGCCTCGGCGCGGTGATCGCCACCGGCCCGGTGGACGAGGCGGCGCTGGCGGCGGCCCGCCGCTGGGCGGACGCCGGCTTCGCGGTGCTCGATCCGCACTCCTCCGGCGAGACCTACCAGAACTTCGTCGATCCCGGCCTGCCGGACTGGCGGCGTGCCTACTACGGGGAGAACTATCCGCGGCTGGTCGCGGTGAAGCGCCGGTACGACCCGTTCCGTTTGTTCTCCTTCGCGCAGGCCGTCGGCGCCTGACCGGCCCCGACTCCCGCACCCGACCGTCGGGCCCGGCTGTCCGGGCCCGACGGCGACCGGCACGAGTCCGCCACGAGCCCGCCACGAGCCCGGCGGGGAGGTCGATTCCGGCCGGGGCCGCACCGTCGAGCGGGCACAATGGCGTATGACGGTCGGCCCCCGCCGCGGGGGCCTGGGGCGTGTCGATTTGGAGGCCCGGGTGAGCGATCTTCCGCGCAAGGCAATGACCCGCACGGCAAGACTCGCCGCCCTGCCGCTGGGGATAGCCGGCCGGGCCACCCTGGGCCTGGGGAAGCGGATCGGCGGCCGGTCGGCCGAGGTGGTGACCGCCGAGCTGCAGCAGGCGACCGCCGATCAGCTGTTCAAGGTCCTGGGCGAGCTCAAGGGCGGGGCGATGAAGTTCGGACAGGTGCTGTCCGTCTTCGAGGCCGCACTGCCCGAGGAGGTGGCCGGCCCGTACCGGGCGGCGTTGACCAAGCTGCAGGACGCGGCGCCGCCGATGCCGGCGGCCAAGGTGCACGCGGCGCTCGCGGAGCGGCTGGGCGAGGACTGGCGGGGCCTGTTCCTGGAGTTCGACGACCGGCCGGCGGCGGCCGCGTCGATCGGCCAGGTGCACCGGGCGGTGTGGCACGACGGCCGCACGGTCGCGGTGAAGGTCCAGTACCCGGGGGCGGGGGACGCCCTGCTGGCGGACCTGTCGCAGTTGAGCCGGGTGGCATGGCTGCTGGGTCCGCTGATTCCGGGCCTGGACATCAAGCCGTTGATCACCGAGTTGCGGGAGCGGGTCGCCGAGGAGCTGGACTACGGGCTGGAGGCCCAGGCACAGCGCCGTCACGCCGAGGAGTTCGCGGGCGATCCGGAGATCGTGGTGCCGGGTGTGGTGGCGCAGTCGGACCAGGTGCTGGTGTCGGAGTGGATGGACGGCACGCCGCTGGCCGAGGTGATCGCCTCGGGTTCGCAGGAGGAGCGGGACCGGGCGGGGCAGTTGCTGGCGCGGTTCCTGTTCGCCGGTCCGTCGCGGACGGGGTTGCTGCACGCGGATCCGCATCCGGGCAATTTCCGGCTGTTGAAGGACGACGGCCCGGTGGAGGGCTGGCGGCTGGGGGTGCTGGACTTCGGGACGGTGGACCGGCTGCCGGGCGGCCTGCCGGCGCCGATCGGGGCGTCGTTGCGGATGGCTCTGGCCGGGGACGCCGCGGGGGTGCTGGCGATGCTGCGTGAGGAGGGCTTTGTGAAGCCCTCGATCGAGCTGGATCCGGACGCGGTGCTGGACTACCTGGTGCCGATCATCGAGCCGGCGGCGGTGGAGTCGTTCCACTTCACGCGGGCGTGGATGCGGGCGCAGGCGGCGCGGATCGCGGATCCGCGGTCGCCCGCCTACAACCTGGGCAAGCAGTTGAACCTGCCGCCGTCGTACCTGTTGATCCATCGGGTGACGCTGAGCACGATCGGGGTGCTCTGCCAGCTGGGCGCGCAGGCGCCGTTCCGGGCGGAGATGCTGGAGTGGCTGCCGGAGTTCGCGGAGCCGGGCTCGGCGGGCAAGCGACCGGCGGGCAAGCGGCCTGCGGGCAAGCGGCCTGCGGGCAAGCGACCTGCGGCGAAGAGCACGCTGACGAAGGACGCCACGGCGAAGGACCCGGCCGCGAAGGACCCGGCCGCGAAGCATCCGGCGGCGAAGCGGTCGGCGCCCGCGCGGCGTCGGGGTCCGTCGGCGGAGGGCTGATCCCGCCTGGGCCCCCGCCCCCCACCCTCTCCCCTCGCCCTGCCGTCCTCGCGAGGGCGGCAACGGCCGCAGGCCGCCTCCCGGTGTCGGGGGGCGGCCTGCGGCGCGACGGGGGTAGGGCGGGGCCGGGCGGTCACCGGCGTCCCGGTCACCTCACGGCGTCGTCGCCCCATGGCGACATCGCCTCGGGTGGTGTCACCTCACGGCGACGGCCACCTCGGGCGAGGTCACATCAGGGCGACGGCGATGGCCTTGCGGGCCCGCAGCGAGGCGCGTTCGGCCTTCTGCTTGAGCCGGTGGGCCCGGGCGACCCGGCTGACGAGCCGTTGGTGCTCGGCCTCCTGGAGGCGCTCTTGCATATGCGCACGGGCCAGGGATTCGTGGAGGAGTTGCATTTCGAGGGTCCTGTTCTGGATCTGAAGTTCGGTGGTCTGCTCTGCGCGGACGGTCGGATCGATGGCGGCGGCGGTCATGTGGTGGTCCTGCTCGTGGTGCGTCGTCGGAAAGGGCTGGATGCGGGCGTCGGCCTTGGCGGCGGCGAGGCGTACGGAGCGACGGAGGGTGTTGTCCGGCAGGGGCTGCTCTCCCCGGCGGACGGCCTCGGCTCCGGACGCGGGGTTCACGCCGCGACCTCGGTCTTGCGCGGGCGGCCACGCGGCCGCTTGCGGGCCACGACGACACCCTGGACGAAGAGCTCGCCACCCCAGACGCCCCAGGGCTCGCGGCGCTCGAGGGCACCGGTGAGACACGCGTCCTTGACCGGGCAGGTGCCGCAGAGGGACTTCGCGTACTCGACGTCGGCGGGCGTCTCGGCGAAGAAGACCTCGGGGTCGAAGGCGCGGCACGGGATGGGGAGGCCGAGCTCTTCGGCCTGGTCGATCGAGGTGAACTGCATGGGGAGAACCTCCGGGGGGTCGGCCTGGTCGGCCTTGGTCTGGCTTGTCGGCGGTACGGACGGGGTGGGCGGTGTGATGACCGTGGACACTGTGTGCGTCTTCCTCGTCTTCTCAGTGGGTCCGGCTCAGCTGACTGGTGGGGCTGGGCCGGAGGCCCCGGAGGGCCTGGGTGGTCTTGCGTACCGGACAAAACAGAAGGGCCGCGGATCCCGGTGTGACGGGTTCCGCGGCCCTGGAGGCGCCGACCTGAGGCTGGCTCAGGTTCGTTCTCTCCAGGGTTCAGGCCCGCGGAAGGCCCGCATCCGGATGGCCGTGGCGTCCGTGAAGACGACCATGGCCTGCTTGATCTGCTGCTCGTTCTGCTTCTGGGCGCTTCCGGCACCGATGACCTGCGCATAGCCGCCATGCATGGCAGCCACTACGGCCGTCTTCGGTGCCTGGGTCGGTCGCTCGTCACGCGGGGAGCGGGACGCGTCGACCGTCGCCCAGTCGCGGGACAGACCAGTCTCGACACCGGTGCCGTCGAAGCTGCCGCCCTCATTGCCCTTGCTGCCGAGGCCAGTGTGTCCAAGACCACTGACAACGGAGACGAGGGAGACGGGGGCGAAGGAGCCACGGGTGGCATCGAGACCCAGACCGGTTCCGCACAGCTCGGCGGTGAGCCGCAGGCTGGCGGCACGCAGGGAGGCAGCGTCGACGGTCTGGCCAGTCATTTTGGTGATCGTGGTTTCCACTGTCTTCGCCTCCTCTCGGCGTCTCGCGGAGCCTGGTCTCCCGGGCTCCGAACTGTTCGGATGTCTGTCTCGGTGAAGCTGATGAAGCTGATGGAGCTGGTGGTGCGGGTGTGAAGCTGGTGGGCGCAGGGAACTGCGGCGCGACAGGTGTCACCCCGTGCGATCGCGTCCCCTTGACCGCTCCGGCAGGCTATTGCGCTCCCGGTACGGCGCGCAAACTATTTTTCCGGCGAGTTTCCCGACGGTCTCCGCGGCGCTCCGTGGCGCCGGCTGTGATCGCCCCGGGACCGGCTCAGGCCGGTTCGTCCGACCGACCGTCCGAGACGTCCGCCGGATCCCCCTCGGGCTCCTCCCCCGCACACAACGAGAGCACGGCCGCCCCGTATTTGTCCAGCTTCATGGCGCCGACCCCCGAGATGCCGGCCAGCTCCTGGCGGTTGGCGGGCACGTCCTCGGCGATCGCCATGAGGGTGGCGTCGGTGAACACGACGTAGGCGGGGGCGCCCTGTTCGCGGGCCTGGGCGGCGCGCCATTCGCGCAGCCGCTCATAGAGCGCCTCGTCCATGGTGGAGGGGCAGGTCTCGCAGCGGCGGAGCTTGCGCTCGACGGCCTCGGTGAGGACGCGCTCGCAGACCCGGCAGGTGACCGGGCCGCGGACCCGGCGCCCGGCGGAGCGCTCGCCGCCCTCGACCCCGCCCCGGCCGGCCCGACCGGCGGGGCGGCTGCCGGGGGCGCTGGAGCCGGGGCGCAGCCCGTCGAGGAAGCGGGTGGGCTTGCGGGAGGCGCGGCCGCCCGGGGAGCGGGAGAGCGCCCACGAGAGGGTGAGGTGCTTGCGGGCCCGGGTGACGCCGACGTAGAGGAGGCGGCGCTCCTCCTCGATCTGCTCGTCGGTCTTGGCGTAGATGATCGGCAGGGTGCCCTCGGTGAGGCCGACGAGGAAGACGGCGTCCCATTCGAGGCCCTTGGCGGCGTGCAGGGAGGCGAGGGTGACGCCTTCGACGGCGGGCGCGTGCTGGGCGGCGGCGCGGGCGTCGAGCTCGGCGACGTAGTCGGCGAGCGCGGTGGGCTGTCCGGCGGCGGTGCGGCCGCGTTCGAACTCCTCGGCGAGGCGGACGAGGGCGGCGAGGGACTCCCAGCGGTCGCGGACGGCGCCGGAGCCGGCGGGGGGTTCGGGGGTGAAGCCGCGGGCGGCGAGGACGGCCCGGACCTGGCCGGCGAGGTCGGGGGCGCCGTCGGTGACGGGGTCGGAGCCGGCCCGGGCGGCGCCGCGGAGCAGGACGCCGGCGTCGCGGACCTCGGGGCGTTCGAAGAACCGCTCGGCGCCCTTGAGCTGGTAGGGGACGCCGAGGTCGGCGAGGGCCTGCTCGTAGACCTCGGACTGGCCGTTGGTGCGGAAGAGGACGGCGATCTCGCTGGCGCGCACGCCGGCGGCGACGAGGTCCTTGATCCGGCGGGCGGTGGTCTCGGCCTCGGTGGGTTCGTCCTCGTACTCGGTGTAGACGGGGTCGGGGCCGGCCTCGCGCTGGGAGACGAGTTCGAGGCGGTGGCGGGCGGCCTCGCCGCGGGCCTGGGCGAGCAGCCCGTTGGCGAGGTGGACGACCTGGGGGGTGGAGCGGTAGTCGCGGACGAGCTTGACGACGGTGGCCTCGGGGTGGCGGGTGCGGAAGCCGAGCAGGTAGTCGGGGGTGGCGCCGGTGAAGGAGTAGATGGTCTGGCTGGCGTCGCCGACGACGCAGAGGCTGGCGCCGCCGCCGGGGCCGGTCCACTGGTCGAGGAGGCGCTGCTGGAGCGGGGAGACGTCCTGGTACTCGTCGACGGTGAAGTGCTTGTACTGGGCGCGGACCTGGTCGGCGATGTCGGGCCGGTCCTCCAGGATGGCGGCGGTGAGCAGCAGGACGTCCTCGAAGTCGATGTTCCCGCGGCGGGTCTTGGTCTCCTCGTAGACGCGGTAGACCTGGGCGGTCTCGGCCGGGTCGCGGGGGGCTTCGCGGCCGGACTTGGCGACGGCGGCGGGGTAGTCGTCGGGGCCGGTCTGGGTGACCTTGGCCCATTCGATCTCGGCGGTGAGGTCGCGCAGTTCGGTGCGCTGGACGCGCAGGCCGCAGCGGCCGGCGGCTTCGGCGACGAGCTGGACCTTGCGTTCGAGCAGCTGGGGGACGGGGCCGCCGACGGCGCGGGGCCAGAAGTAGTGGAGCTGGCGCAGGGCGGCGGCGTGGAAGGTGCGGGCCTGGACGCCGTCGGCGCCGAGCTGGCGCAGGCGGCCGCGCATCTCGCCGGCGGCGCGGGCGGTGAAGGTGACGGCGAGGACCTGTTGGGGCTGGTAGACGCCGCTGCGCACGCCGTAGGCGATGCGGTGGGTGATGGCGCGGGTCTTGCCGGTGCCGGCGCCGGCGAGCACGCAGACGGGGCCGTGCAGGGCGGTGGCGACGGCCCGCTGTTCGGGGTCGAGTCCGGCGAGGACGGCGTCGGGGCCGTCGCCGACGGCGGGGCGGCCGGTCCGGTGGGCGTCCTGGTGTCCGTCGAACGGGCTGCCGCTCAAGAGGTCTTCCTGCATGCGTTCCATCCTCTCAGTCCGCGCGGACATCCCGGGCGGGGTTGTCCACAGGCGCGGTGTGATCGCCGGATGATCGCGGCGCGCTCGGCGGGTGGTGGTGCGGGCGGGGCGCGCGTCCCCGACCCCGCGCCGGAGCGCGTCAACAGGCTGCAACAGGCACGGCGCGGCACGGCACGGCGCGGCACGACGGCGGCGTCGCCGGGCGCGGAATGACCGCCGGGCGGTGGACGTTCTCCCCGCGGAACCGTGATTCGCACGCGGAACCGGCACCGGTACGCGCGCGGTCGCGTCCGCGCGCCCCTCCCCATCCGACCGACCCGAAGGAGTTCCCTCGATGTCCGGCAGCGTGACGATGTACAGCACGACCTGGTGCGGCTACTGCAACCGGCTCAAGAGCCAGCTGGAGCGCGAGGGCATCGGCTACACCGAGATCAACATCGAGGAGGACCCGGCGTCGGCGTCCTTCGTCGAGTCGGTGAACAACGGCAACCAGACCGTGCCGACGGTGCTCGTGACGCCGGCGGGCGGCGGCGAGCGGGTCGTGATGACCAACCCGAGCCTGCTGCAGGTGAAGAAGGCCCTGGCGGCCTGACCCGGGGCGGCCCGGGCCGACGCGCGCCCGCCCCGCGGGTCACGGCGCGTCGGCCCTGGCCGGGTCGACGGGTGCGGCGGGCGCGGGCAGCGTGGTCCGGGCCGCGAGGTCGCCGACGCCGTAGACCAGCCGGCTGCGGTCGGCGGAGTAGCGGGTCTCGATGACCCGGACGGGTCCGCGCCGGTCGTAGGTGACGCGGGTCTGGACCACCAGCGGGACCCCGGGGCCGCCCTGGAACCACTGGGCCTCCTCGGGGCCGGGCATCCGGGCGACCAGGTGGTCGACGGCGCCGATCTCGGTGCGGCCGAGGGCGGCGAGCACGGCCTCGTCGCCGCCGTCGATCTGGTCGGGTTCCATCAGCGGGGTGCCGGCGGCGAGGCCGGCCCGGTAGTGGCTCTCCTCGATGGAGTACGGCTCGCGGTCGAGCAGGCGCAGTTGGCGGCGGACGACGATGGCCTCGCCGGGGCGCAGTCCGAGGCGTTCGGCGATGTCGACGCGGGCCCGGACGATCATCATCTCGAAGTCGACGGTGAGTTCGCGTCCGCTGTCGTCGGCCTCGCCGCGGTAGACGGCGCCGGGGGTGGCGAGGCAGTCGAGCGGGGCGGGGTCCTGCGGGTCGAGGCAGGGGGCGGGCCCGTAGGCGCGGTGGTCGAGCACGGGGTGCTCGCGCAGGTAGGTGCCCTTGCCCTGGAGGCGGACGAGCCGGCCCTCGTTGACGAGGACGTCGACGGCGAGGCGGACGGTGTTGCGGGCGACGCCGTACTGGCGTTCCAGCTCGCTCTCGACCGGGAGGGCGGCCGCGGTGGTGAACTCGCCCTCGGCGATGCGGCGGCGCAGGTCCGCGGCGAGGCGCTGGTATTTGGGGGATTGGGCGGTGCCCCGGGGGATTGTCACCCGAGTGAATGTAGCGAGACGGGCGAGCGGCTTTCAGGCGTTTGCGGCAAAGTCGCCCGGGATCGGTGACGACGCCCGCCGGGCGGCCGGGGGCCTTACCGAACAGGGCCGCTCCGGTTACGAACATCTTGGGGAGACGGGTTCGAAAAGGAAATTGGGGGCGCGCGAATCAACTCCGCGCGCCCCCAATCCGGGGAACGCTCCAATCCGCCTGTCCCCGGCGCGGGGCGGGCGGCTCGGGAATTACCAGCGGGCCGCCGCCGGCAACGGCTCGCCGTACCAGAGCTCGACCAGGTGCCGGGCGATCGAGATTCCCGACGGCGGCAGGATCTCCCCCGCCGCCATGCCCGCCCGCAGCTCCTCCCGGGAGAACCAGCGCGCCTCGGCCAGCTCCTCGCCGTCCACCGTGATCGCGGTGCCGTCCGGGTGCGCCTTGCCCGAGAAGCCCAGCATCAGGCTGGACGGGAACGGCCACGGCTGGCTGGCCACGTAGGAGACCTCGGCGACCCGCACCCCGGCCTCCTCGTGCACCTCGCGCACCACCGCCTGCTCGATCGACTCCCCCGGCTCGACGAAGCCGGCCAGCGTCGACCAGCGGCCCTCCGGCCAGAGCGCCTGGCGGCCGAGCAGACAGCGGTCCTGCTCGTCGGTGATCATCATGATCACCGCCGGGTCGGTGCGCGGGTAGTGCTCGGCCGCGCAGGAGGTGCAGCGCCGCACGTGCCCGGCACCGGCCTTCTCGGTGCGGTGGCCGCAGCGCGAGCAGAAGCTGTGCAGCCGGTGCCAGTGCTCCAGGGCGACGGCGTGCACCAGCAGCCCGGCGTCCCGGTCGGAGAGCAGCCCGCCGACCTCGCGCAGCCCGGCCGGGCGGGCGTCGCCGTCCAGCCGGCCCGGCAGGCTCTCGCCGGCCAGCGCGAAGTAGGACACGCCGTCCTCGTCGGTGCCGAGGAAGTACCGGTCGCCGGTCTGCGGCGCCTCGAAGGAGGGCAGCAGGACCAGCTCGGTCCCCTGCCCGGTGTCCACCACGAACGCCTCGCCGCCGGCGATCGGCAGCACCTTGGTGGACGGGTGGCTCCACGCCGCCGCCAGCCAGGGCTCGTCGAACCGGTGCTGGGCCGCCCGGTCCACCCCGGCCCGGGCCAGCGCCAGGTGCAGCGGGTGTTCGGTCTCAGGCACGGTGCTCAACTGTTCCATCCCCACGTGATGAGTCTTCCGGACGGGTCGGGTTCGCCGCGCGGGCCGGGCGGCGGGTGCGTCCCGCCGACCCGCCCGGGCGCCGCCGATTCACGCGCGCTCGCCGCCCGGCCGCCAGTTCTCGGCCAGGTCGGCCCAGAGGTAGGCGGCCGTCTCGACGCCCTTGGCCAGCAGGTCCAGCTCGACCTTCTCGTCGACCGAGTGCCAGCCGTCCGAGGGCACCGAGATGCCGAGGAACAGCACCGGCGCGCCCAGCACGTCCTGCAGGTCGGCGGCCGGGCCGGAGCCGCCCTCGCGGGTGAACAGGATCCGCTGCTCGAAGGCGCGGCCCATCGCCCGGACGGTGGACTGCAGCGCCGGGTGGTCCAGCGGGGTCAGGCAGGGCCGGGTCGCGCCCGGGAAGACCAGCTCGTGGCGGATGCCCTCGGGCACCCGCTCGTCCACCCAGGCGCGGACGGCCTCCCGGACCTTCTCGACCTCCTGCCCGGCGACCAGCCGGAAGGACAGCTTCAGGTGCGCCGAGGCGGGCACGATGGTCTTGCCGCCGGGGCCGGTGTAGCCGCCCCAGATGCCGTTGACCTCGGCGGTCGGGCGCGCCCAGATCCGCTCCAGGGTGGAGTAGCCGGCCTCGCCGCGGGTGCCGTACGACTTGGCGACCTTCAGCCAGGCGGCCTCGTCGAAGGGCAGCTCGGCGAAGAGCTCGCGCTCGCGGTCGGTCAGCTCGATCACGCCGTCGTAGAAGCCGGGGACGGCCACCCGGTGGTCGGCGTCGTGCAGACCGGCGGCCAGCTCGGCGGCGACGGCGGCCGGGTTGGGCACGGCCCCGCCGAAGGAGCCGGAGTGGATGTCGGTGTCCGGCCCGTAGAGGTCGATCTGGGCGTCGGCGAGGCCGCGCATGCCGGTGCAGACGGTCGGCGTGGTCTCGGACCACATGCCGGTGTCCGAGATGATCACGACGTCGGCGGCCAGCCGGTCGGCCTCGCGGCGCACCAGGTCGGCGAAGTGCGGGGAGCCGGACTCCTCCTCGCCCTCGACCAGCAGCTTGAGGTTGACGGCCGGCGCGGTGCGGCCGGTGGCGGCCAGGTGGGCCCGCACCCCGAGGGTGTGGAAGAAGACCTGGCCCTTGTCGTCGGCGGCGCCCCGCGCGTACAGCCGGTTGCCGACCACGGTCGGCTCGAACGGGTCGGTCGCCCAGCCGTCCTCCCGGGCGGCGGGCTGCACGTCGTGGTGCCCGTAGACGAGGACGGTCGGCGCGGACGCGTCCCCGGAGGGCCACTCGGCGAAGACCGCCGGCAGGCCGTCCGTCTCCCACACCTCGGCCACCGGGAAGCCGGTGTCGCGCAGCTTCGCGGCCAGCCACTCGGCGGAGCGCCGGACGTCCGCGGCCCGGCCCGGGTCGGCGGACACCGAGGGGATGCGGAGCCAGTCGGCGAGGTCCGCGAGGAAGCCTGCCTGCTGCTGGTCGATGAAGGAGCGGACGACGCTGTCCGGAGTTCTCGTCATACGGACGACTTTAGTTCGCCCGGACGCCCGAAAGCCGCCCCGGTCCCGAAGGGTGGGCACCCCGGGGCCTGTAACGTCCGTCACCCCCGGGCGCGCGCGGCGGGCGGCGGCCGGGGGTGACGGGTCGACGGGACGGGAACGGCGGAGCCCACGGACCGGGACGGGACCGGGGCGTCGGGCGACGCCCCGGTCCCGGACGCCCCGGTCCCGGACGGCTCGGCCGGGACGGGTCAGCCGGGACGCGTCAGCCGGAGCGGCGCAGCAGCGAGATCCGCGAGCGGGTGAGCAGCGCGGCCAGCGCCACGGCGAGCAGCGGCAGCAGGATCACGGTGGCCCCGATGGTGAGCCAGGGGAACACCACGACGCCCTTGGCCGCCGCCTCCTGGAGGCTCATCCCGGGGTAGGCCTGCCCGGCGGCCTCGACCTTGCGCAGGGCGACGGCGGGCACGACGCCGGCGACGGCCCCGAGCAGGGCGCCCATGGCGGCGATGACGCCGCACTGGAAGCCGGAGAGGGTGCGTCGGATCCGGGGCGCGGCGCCGACCGCCGCGAGGGTGGTCAAGTCGCGCTGGGAGTCCGCGGCGGCCAGGCCGGTCGCGATGCCGGCGGCGCCGAGGGCGACGAGGCCGGCGAACACGGTGAGGCCGAGGCTGATGAGGTCGCCGTCGGAGCGGTAGCCGCGTTCGACGTCGAACTCGATGTTGTCGGCCAGCTTGGCGAGGGCGCCCCGGGCCTTCTGCTCGGCGCCGTCGGAGGGCGCGGCGTCGGGCAGCCAGACGGAGCCGGCCTCGGTGACGGTGAGGCCGAGCCGGCGCACCGCGTCGGCGCCGATCACGGCGCACCCGCCGGGGTTGAGCGGGGAGGCCAGGTACACCGCGTCCAGGGTGACGGTGTGCGAGGCGGGCTCGAAGTCCTCGGTCATCGGCTGGTCGGGGAAGGGCTCGGTGAGCTCCAGGGTGACCTTGCCGTCCACGAGGAACCGCTCGTCGAGGACGACGGCCTTGCCGGCCGCGACGGCCGCGGCCGCGGCGGGGTCGGTGATGCCGTAGAGGTTGCGCAGCAGGGCGGCGTCACCGGACTGGACGCTGCCGAAGCTGTTGCCGCGGACGACGTTGTCCTCCTTGCAGCGCGGGTCCTCGCGGCGCAGCCGCTCGACCTCGCCCTCGGGGAGGGTCTTGCGCTGCTTGCTCCAGACCGGGCACTGGCGTTCCTCGGGCAGGGCGAGGGAGACGTGGCCGCAGCTGTTGCCGCCGACCATGCAGTCGCCCTTGTAGTTGACGCGCTGGACGTCGGCGCGGGGGCCGAGGGCGGGGACGGAGTTCTGCACGGCGCCGCGCAGCTGGGGCAGCATCGCGCCGTCGGAGGCGGCGCCCCAGCCGTTGGCCAGGATGACGGCGTTGGCGGGGCCGGCGGCGACGTACTCGCGGCGCGCCTGTTCGACGCTGCTGGCGACGTAGACGCCGACGGCGACGCTGCCGGCGACGGCGGCCATGACGGCGGCGACGGCGGGGGCGGTGCGGCCGCGGTGGCGGACGGAGTCGCGCAGGGCGAGCCGGGGGCCGAGCGGCAGCCAGCGGCCGATCCGGCCGAACAGGCCGACCAGGTAGGGGGTGAGCGCGACCATGCCGAGTTCGGCGACCGCGGAGCCGCCGAGGACGGCGAGGGAGCGGCTGCCGAAGCCGCCGGTGGCGCCGAGCAGGGCGAGGGCGGAGCCGCCGCCGAGCATCAGCAGGCCGAGCAGGGCGAGCTTGCGGCTGGGCGGCTTGAGGGTGTCGCGGCCGGTGAGCGCGGCGACGACGTCCTGCCGGGAGGCCTGGACGGCGGGCACGACGGCGGCGAGCAGGCCGGTGACGAGGCCGATGAGGAGGATGCCGAGCAGGTCGAGCGGCTGGAGGTCGAAGTGGCCGAACCGTTCGCCGGCGTAGTCCTCGGCCTGGGTGCGGAACACCGCGACGAGGCCGATGCCGGTGACGAGGCCGGCGAGCGCGCCGGTGAGGCCGAGGACGACGCCGCCGCCGAGGACGACGGCGCGCACGTGGGCCTGTTCTCCGCCGCCCGCGGCGAGCAGGCCGAGCTGGCGGCGGGAGCGGCGGGCGCCGACGGCGAAGGCGGGGCCGGCGAGGAGGACGATCTCCAGCAGGGCCATGCCGACGACGGTGCCGAGGATGACGACGGCGGTGCGGTCGAAGAACGGGGTGCTGCTGCCGCCGCGGCTGTCCTGGTAGGTGTAGAACGGCACCTCGGAGCGGGCCGGCGGGTCGAGGAAGACCGCGCGGGAGGAGACGACGAAGCCGTACTTGTTGAACTCCGTCACCTTGGGCCAGTCGACGGCGCCGCCGGCGGGGAGTTTGACGAGCCAGTGGCTGACGCCCTCGCTGACGGAGTTGCGGCCGCGGCTGCCGGTGTCGGCGCCGGGCAGCTTGGCGAGCTTGTCGAGCAGGGCGCCGGGGCGGGCGTACAGGGTGGCGGAGCGCAGCTCGCCGGGGTGTTCGGCGACACCGGTGATGGTGTACGGGGTGGCTTCCAGGCCGCGGGGGGCGGTGCGGTCGCCGATCTTCAGCCCGGAGCTGTCGAGGAAGTCCTGGGTGACGGCGATCTCGTGGTCGGCGCCGGGGGCGCGGCCCTTGACGACGTCGTAGCGGCCCTTCCAGACCGGGTCGGCGAGGTCGGCCTCGGTGACGCGGACGTTGGTGAGGCCCTCGGCGGTGCTGGTGACGATGTAGGGGCCCTCGCGGAACGGGACGAGGACGGCGCCGGGCAGGAGGCCGCGCGCCACCTCCGCGGGGTCGGTGTCGAGGCTGCGTCGCTGCTCGGGCGTGTAGGCGGGCTGCCCGTTCTCCTTCTTCGTCTCCGCGGCGTCGGTGACGTGGAAGTCCTCGGCGGGGTCGGGTGCCTGGAGGACGACGGCGCCGCGGTCGAGGATGCGGAGTTCGGCGGCGGACTGGCCCATGACGCGGACGGCCTTCTCCGCGGGGTCGAGTTCGGCGCTGCGGAAGACGACGTCGGCCCCGGCGACGCCGAGGACGGGCAGCGCGACCATGGCGACGACGAGGGCGCTGCGGCCCTTGGAGCGCAGGGCGTCGCGGCGGGCGATGCGCAGGGCGACCCGCCAGGAGGTGAGCTTCACTCCCCCACCGGGCCCTTCGCGTTGGTGGCGGCGGCGACGAGGAGGCTGCCGGCGTCCTGGCTGGCGCTCTCGTCGACCATGCGGCCGTCGCGCAGGAAGACGACGCGGTCGGCCCAGGCGGCGTGCCGGGCTTCGTGGGTGACCATCATGGCGGCGGCGCCGGCGTCGCAGCGGGCGCGCAGGACGGCGAGGACGGACTCGCCGGTGGTGGAGTCGAGGGCGCCGGTGGGCTCGTCGGCGAGGACGAGGCGGCGGTCGCCGATGAGGGCGCGGGCGATGGCGACGCGCTGCTGCTGGCCGCCGGACATGTCGTCGGGGAAGCGGTCGGCGAGTTCGGGGATGCCGAGTTCCTCCAGGGCGGCGAGGGCCTCCCGGCGGGCGGCGCGGGTGGACAGGCCGTCGAGTTCGCGGGGCAGCGAGATGTTCTCGGCGGCGGTGAGGGCCGGGATCAGGTTGTAGTCCTGGAAGACGTAGCCGACGGAGCGGCGGCGGACCTCGGCGAGCTTCTTGCGGCTGAGTCCGCCGAGGGAGACGCCCTCGACCAGGACCTGGCCGGTGCTGGGGGTGTCGAGTCCGCCGGCGAGGGTGAGCAGGGTGGACTTGCCGGAGCCGGAGGGGCCCATGACGGCGACGAACTCGCCGGGGTGGACCTTGAGGTCGACGCCGCGCAGCGCCTGGACCTCGGCGGCGCCCTGCCCGTGGACACGGGTGATGTTGTCCAGGTGCAGGACGGCGGCGCCGCTCCTGGCCGGATCGGTGTGGGACACGATTCCCCCTGCTGTGGTGGGGCCCGTCGCGCGGTGGCGTCGGTCGGGCCGGTGGTTCGGGTTCGGCCGGCGGTCCGGTCGAGGGTTCCGTCGGTGGTGCGGTCGGTGGTGCGGTCGGTGGCTCCGTCAGTGGTGCCGTCGCGTCGGTGGTGCGGTCGGCCGGTGCGTCAGGCCTTGCTGCGGCGGCGGCCGAAGCGGGCGGGCGCGGGCACCGGTCCGTCGTCCGCTCCGGCGGCCCGGGCCTCGGCGGCGCGGGCCTGTTCGACCTCGGCGCGCTGGGCGAGCCGGGTCTCGCAGTGGTCGAGCCAGCGGACCTCGGCCTCGGTCTGGAAGATCAGCTGTTCGAGGACGAGCAGCCAGGCGAGGTCGGAGCCGGGCTGGTCGGGCCCGGCGGGGCGGCTCTCGCCGGCGAGGGCGCGGGCCTTGAGCCGGGTGTAGTCCTGGAGCGCCTTGATGCTGTGCCGGCGCTGGCCCTGGACGACGGCGGGCACGTCGACGCCGGGGACGGTGACGGCCATGGCGAGCTTGATGGCGAGTTCGTCGCGGGGCGGGTTGGTGCGCGGGACCGGGGTGTCGAACCAGGCGCGCAGTTCGGCGCGGCCGGCGTCGGTGGCCGCGTAGAACTGGTGGCCCTCCTCGTCCTCCCCGGCGGGGACGACCAGTCCGTCGCGCTCCAGACGGGCGAGGGTGGTGTAGACCTGGCCGACGTTCAGCGGCCAGGTGGCGCCGGTGCGCGCCTCGAACTCGGTTCTCAGCTGGTAGCCGTAGCGCGGCCCCTGGTCGAGCAGGGCGAGCAGGCCGTGGCGGATGGACATACCGAGTATGTATACCGGGTATGCTCGACGGGTCAAGCCGGGGGGTCGGCCGACGCCCGAAGGGGCACCGCCGACGGGGCACCGCCGACGGGGCCGCGTCCAGGAGGACCCGCGCCCGCGGGGATCCCCCCGGACCCGACCCGACCCGGCCGGCCCCGAGCGGACCGCCCCCGGGCCGGGAGCGGGCGCCGGCCCGTCACCGGCGACCGGTAACGTCGTACGGCGTGAGCCAGTTGCGCATCGCCACGTTCAATCTGCTGCACGGTCGACCCCTGGCGCCCGACGGCGCCCCGCGGCCCTTCCCGCCCGACCCCGGCGGACCGCTCGCGGAGGCGGTGACCGCGCTGGACGCCGACGTGCTGGCCCTCCAGGAGGTGGACCGCCACCAGGCCCGCTCCGGCGGCACCGACCAGACCGCCCTCGCCGCGGCCGCGATGGGCGCCACCGACTGGCGGTTCGCCGCCGCCCTGCACGGGCGCCCCGCCCCGGTGGCCGGCTGGCTGCCGGAGCCGTCGGCGCCCCCCGGGATCCGGGTCTACGGGCCGTCCGACGACGGCCCGGGCGCACCGCCCGCGTACGGCACGGCCCTGCTGACCCGGCTTCCGGTGCGGCACTGGCGGGCCCGCCGGTTCGCGCCGGCGCCGTTCGGACTGCCCCTGCGGGTGGCCGGTCGACGCGGGCTGACGCCGGTGCCGGACGAGCCGCGCGCGGCGCTGGCGGCGGTGCTGGAGGGCGAGCACGGGCCGTTCACGGTGGTGGCGGCGCACCTGTCCTTCGTGCCGGGCTGGAACATGGCGCAGCTGGCGGCGATCCGCCGCTGGATCGCCGACCTGCCGCAGCCGTACCTGGTGCTGGGGGACTTCAACCTGGTGGGCGCGGTGCCGCGCACGGTGTTGGGCGGGGCGAGCGCGCTGGAGCGGTCGGCGCCGCGGGCGCGGGTGCGGGAGCTGCGGGCGGCCCGGCGGGCCCGGCCGGCGCTGGTGGAGCCGCGCCGGCGGCGGGTGCGGGAGCCGCGGGCGCGGCTGCAGGGCTGGTACGACCTGGCGCGCACGCCCACCTATCCGTCGCACCGGCCGACCGTGCAGTTCGACCACGTGCTGGCGGTGGGGGTGCCGCGGGCGGCGGTGGGTCCGGCCTCGGCGCCGCGGACGGCGGTGTCGGACCACCGCCCGCTGGTGGTCCGGGTGTCGCTGTAGCCGGTGGAACCGAACGGGGCGGGGCAGGACCGGGCGGAACCGGGCGGGGCGGGGCCGGTCCGGCGGACCGGCCCCGCTCATTGCCGGGAGAGGTGCCCGTTCTGCTGCGGGACGTGCGGAACGGGCGGGGTGCGGGGGGCCGGCGGGGCGGGCGGCCCGCCGGGGTCGGCCGGGGCCGGCGCGGCCTCGGCGGCGGTGGCGGTGGCGGGCCGGTCGGTGACCGGCGGCGGGTCGTACTGGAGGAGCAGCATGGCGGCGTCGTCGCCGAGTTGGCGCCCGACGTGCCGCACCACGTCCTCGTGCAGGCGGCGCAGCACGTCGACGGGGCCGCCGTCGGCGTGGCGCGGGAACCGTTCGGCGAGCGGGTAGAAGGCGCCGGTCCGGTCGCGGGCCTCGATGACGCCGTCGGTGAAGAGCAGGACCCGGTCGCCGGGGCGCAGCGGGACGCGGTGGACCGGGGGGCGGACGTCGGCGGGGTCGAGGACGCCGAGCGGGGGCACCGTCTCGGCGAGTTCGAGCGGGTGGACGGCCTCGCCGCCGCGCAGCAGCAGCGGGGCGGGGTGGCCGCAGTTGACGATCTCGGCGGTGCCGTCGGGGCGCACGCCGATGAGGACCAGGGTGACGAACTCCTCCTCGACGCCGGGGTGGTCGTTCTCGTGGAGGGCGCGGTCGAGGCTGTCGGCGAGCCAGCCGGCGACCCTGTCGAGGGCGGCTTCCTGGTGGGCGGCCTCGCGGAAGGCGCCGAGCACGGCGGCGGCGGTCTCGACGGCGCCGAGGCCCTTGCCGCGCACGTCGCCGACCACGGCGCGCACGCCGTGCCGGGTGTTGACCACCTCGTAGAGGTCGCCGCCGATCCGGGCGTGGGCAGCGGCGGCCGCGTAGTGGACGGCGGCCCGGACGGTGCCGACGCGGTCGGGGACGGGGCGCAGCAGGACGCGGCGGGCGATGGCGGCGACGAGCTGGGCGTCGGCGAGGAGGCGCTCCTGGCGCAGTCTCAGGGTGGCGCTGACCCAGCCGATGACGGCGACGAGGACGATGGCGAAGACGGTGGCGCTGTGCACGGACTCGCCGAGCACGTCGTTGTGGACGGCCATGACGAAGGCGGCGGCCTCGGTGCAGGCGCCGATGGCGAGGGGGTACCAGGTCCGGCGGCTGACCACGGCGGCCAGCGCGGGGACGGCGGTGAGCGCCGGTTCGACGGTCACCGCGGCGTCGGTGAAGTAGTCGAGGACGACGACCAGCGCCATGCCGATGAACGGCAGCGACAGCGCCGTCCTCGGCCAGGTGCCGGTCGCGCCGGGTGCGGCTCCCGGGGTCGGCCCGGCGAACCGTTCTCTGATCCATCCGGTCGCGCTCAACTTCGGTTCTCCAGCAGAAGACGCGGATGCCCGTGGGCACCTGCGGTGATGACTGAGGGTTGGGGACTGCGGGCCTCGCTGGCGGCCGGAGCACGGGGGTTGACCGGTTACCGACCCCACAATAGGCGCGAAACGTGCACTACGCACAGGTTTCGCCCGATGCCGTGATGACTTGAATGCTCTCCGTGACTCATTCTTCACTGTTCCCGATCAGGAGCCGTTCCAACTCTTTTCGGTCGGGAAGTCCTGCCGGTTGTTCGATCCGGCCGCTCCTGACGTACAGGAACGAGGCCGTGACCTGCTCCGGGGGAACGCCGGCCTGTTCGGCCCACGCCAGTCGGTACACGGCGAGTTGGAGCGGGTCGGCGGTCTCCTCGCGGTGCGTCTTCCAGTCCACCACTTCGTAGCGTGACGCGCCGCCGAATTCCGACCCGTCGTCACCGTCACGGTAGACCGCGTCGATCCGGCCGCGCACCACCCGCCCCGCCAGCACCAGCTGGAACGGCGCTTCGACCCGCAGCGGGGCGCGGTCCGCGTACGGGGTGCGCAGGAAGGCCTCCTTGAGGCGTTCGAGGTCCTGCTCGTCCTCGATGCCGTCGTCGTCGGCGCCGGGCAGCGCGCCGGGGCCGATCAGCATCAGCGGTTCGATCCGGGACTGCACCCAGGCGTGGAAGCGGGTGCCGCGCCGGGCGGCGGGCTGCGGCGGGCGGGGCATCGGGCGGGCGAGGTCGTGCGCGAAACCGTCCGGGTCGGCGGCCAGCCGCAGCAGCTGGGTGGCGGAGAGCGAGGCGGGCAGCGGAACCTCCCGCACCCGGCTGCGGGAGCGTTCCAACTCCCCTATCAACGCGGTGAGGTCGCGGTCCCAGGACTCCACCAGTCGGCGGTCCTCGGGCGCCATCGGCCCGGGCTCGGGGGCGGGCTGCCCGGCGAGGCGCCGGTGCACGACCTCGGCGACCCGGCGGCGGGCGTGCTGGGCGGCCGGGTCGAGCGGCAGCGGCCAGGGACGTTCGGCGGGCTCGGCGAGCGCCGGGTTCTCCGCGCCCTCGGCGGGCGGTTCGGCCCAGACGTCGACCGTGCCGTTGCCGGGGCGTTCGGCGTGCTCGCGCAGCTGCTCCAGGAAGGCGGAGGGGCCGCGCGGGGTCTTCTGGCTGGGCCCCCACCAGTGGCCGGAGGCGAGCAGCAGGGCGCGGGGGCGGGTGAAGGCGACGTAACCGAGGCGCAGTTCCTCGGTGGCGGAGTGCTCGGCGAGGGCGGCCCTGAACTCCTTCACGGCCTTGGCGGTCCAGCCGCCCCGCACGTCGGGCAGGGTGGCCGCGTCGCCGCGCAGGGCGTGCGGCAGGACGCGCTTGGCGCTGGTCCAGCGCTCGCGCGCGGTGGTGCTGGGGAACGCTCCCTTGACCAGTCCGGGGACGACGACGACGTCCCACTCCAGGCCCTTGGACTTGTGCGCGGTGAGGACCTTGACGGTGTCCTCGCCGCCGGGCAGGCCGGCGTCCAGGCCGCGGTCGTGCTCCTGGGCGGCGCGCAGGAAGCCCAGGAAGGCGGCCAGGCCGGGGTCGCCGTCGAGGTCGGCGAAGGAGGCGGCGACGTCGAGGAAGGCGTGCAGGGTCTCCCGGCGGCGGGCGGCGAGCGCCTGCGGGGAGGCGGCGAGTTCGACCTCCAGGCCGGTGACGGCGAGGACCCGGTGCAGCACGTCCATCAGCGGTTCGGCGAGCGAGCGGCGCAGGTCGCGCAGTTCGCGGGCGAGCCGGGCGAAGCGGACCCGGGCCTCGGCGGAGAACGCCGGACCGTCGGGGTCCTCGGGTTCGTCGTTGTCGAGGAAGCTCTCCAGGGCGTCGGCGAGCGAGACGACCTCGGTGGGGTCGGTCTCGGCGACGGCGGCGGCGAGCGGCTCCACTCCCTCGGGCCGCTCGGTGCGGACGAGCTCGGCGGCCCGCCGGCCGAGCAGGGCGAGGTCGCGCGGGCCGATCCGCCAGCGCGGGCCGATCAGCAGCCGGACCAGCGCGGCGTTGGCGGTCGGGTCCTGGAGCACCTCGCAGACCGCGACCAGGTCGGCGACCTCGGGCAGGTGGAGCAGCCCGCCGAGGCCGACCACCTCGACCGGCACCTCGCGGGCGACCAGCGCGGCGTGCACGTCGGGGAAGGCCGCGCCGCCCCGGCACAGCACGGCGATCCGGCCGGGGGCGGTGCCGGTGCGCACCAGGTGGGCGATCTCGTCGGCGAGCCAGTCGACCTCCTCGGCGTGGGTGGGCAGCAGCGCGGCCCGCACCCGGCCGTCGAGTTCGGCGCCGGGGGCGGGGCGCAGCGCCTCCACGCCCTCGTGCATGGCGCGCAGCGGCGCGGCGAGCTCGTTGGCGAAGGCGAGCAGCCGGCCGCCGCTGCGGCGGTTCTCGCTGAGCGCGTAGCGGTCGGCGGGGGTGCCGTCGGCGGCCGGGAAGTGCCGGGGGAAGTCGTCGAGGTTGGCGACGGAGGCGCCGCGCCAGCCGTAGATGGCCTGGCAGGGGTCGCCGACGGCGGTGACGGGGTGGCCGGGGGCGGGTCCTCCGGGGCCCGCGCCGAACAGGCCGGCCAGCATCAGCCGCTGGGCGACGGAGGTGTCCTGGTACTCGTCGAGCAGGACGACCCGGTACTGGTCGCGCAGCAGGGCGCCGACCTCGGGGCGCTGCTGGGCGAGGCGGGCGGCGGCGGCGATCTGGTCACCGAAGTCCATCAGGCCGGCGGCGCTCTTGCGGCGCCGGTAGTCCTCGACCAGGCGCAGCAGTTCCAGGCGGGCGCGGGCGGTGGTGGGCACGGCCCGCAGGTCCTCGTTGGTGAGCCGGACGCCGGCCAGGGCGTCGAGCAGTTCCTCGTCGTGGGCGCGCAGCCGCCCGGGGTCGACGAGGTGCTCGGCGAGTTCGCCGTCGAGGGCGGTGAGGTCGGCGACGAGACTGGTGAAGGTGCCGGTGAGGGCGGGGAACGGGCCGCGGGCGGTGCGCAGCACCTTGGCGGCGAGCTGGAAGCGGGTGGCGTCGGCGAGCAGCCGCACATCGGGCTCGATGCCGATGCGCAGGCCGTGCTCCTTGAGGAGGCGGCCGGCGAAGGCGTGGTAGGTGGAGATCTCGGGTTCGCCGAGGGCCTCGCCGTCGGGGTCGGCGGGCCGGCCGTCCTCCTCCGGGGGCTGTCCCACGCCGGCGAGCCGCAGGGCGGCGCGGACGCGCTCGGCGAGTTCGCCGGCGGCCTTGTTGGTGAAGGTGAGGCCGAGGACCTGGTCGGGGCGGACGGCGCCGGAGCCGACCAGCCAGACGACCCGGGCGGCCATCACGGTGGTCTTGCCGGAGCCGGCGCCGGCGACGATGACGGCGGGCCGCAGGGGGGCGCCGACGGCGGCCATCTGCTCCCGGTTGAAGGGGATGCCCAGCAGCTCCTTGAGCTGGTCGGGATGGCTGAGCACGGCGGTCACCACGCAACGGTAACGGGGGGCACCGACAGGTCGGGCGCCGCTGTGGCGACGGCCACGTGTTGCGTCGGCTACTCCCGCCGGCGGCCCCGGCGCTCCCTGCCCGGCTGTCCCGCTACTCCACGAGCTGGGCGCCGTCGCGCTGGGCGGAGCAGCTGCGGCGGAAGCTGCAGCGGTCGCAGCCGCCGCCGGTCTGCGGGACGAAGCGTTCGGAGAGGATCCGCCCGGCGGCGTCGGCGAGCAGGTTCTCGATCCACGGCTCGCCCTCGGGCGGGTCCTGCCGCTGCACCTTGGGCGCGTCGGGCACGGTCTTGTCGGGCTTGCGGAGCTGGACGAGTTCGGCGCCGCCGGACTCGGCGGCGGTGGCCGCGTCGAAGCCGGGCAGCCCGTTGAGCGCGCCGGCGCGGACGGCGAGCTGGTAGACGGCGAGCTGCTTGTGGTCGGGCAGGGACTTGTCGGTGGGCGTCTGCTTGCCGGTCTTGAAGTCGACGACGTAGGCGCGGCCGGCCTCGTCCTGCTCGACCCGGTCCATCGAGCCGCGGATGCGCACCTGGACGCCGCCGGCGTCGAGGGTGACGTCGAAGCCGTGCTCGGTGGCGACGACGTCGCGGCCGCGGGCCATGACGTGCCAGGTGAGGAAGCGTTCCAGGGCGTCCCTGGCCTCGGACTTCTCCTGCTGGGACTTCCACGGCGCGTCGAAGGCGAGCGCGTCCCACACGGTGTCCAGCCGCTCCATGAGGACGGCGAGGTCGGCGGGGGTGCGGCCGGAGCCGACCTCGTCGGCGAGGGCGTGGACGACGTTGCCGAAGCCCTGCGCGGCGGAGGAGGCGCCGCGGGCCTTGACCTCCTTGTCGAGGAACCACTGGAGCGAGCAGTTCTCCAGCTGTTCCAGGCCGCTGCCGGACAGCCGCACGGGCAGTGCGGCGTCGCGCAGCGGGCCGGGGGCGGCGGTCGGGTCGTCCAGGCCCCACCAGGCCTCGGGGCGGGCGGCGGGGACGAGCGGGCGGCCCTCGTCGTCGGTGGCGAGGGCGAGGGTGGCGAGCCGTTCGGCGGCGGCGCGGCGCAGTTCGGGCGAGCGGGCGGGGTCGACGGTGACCGCGCGCAGCTCGGCGACCAGCGCGGGCACGGCGAGCGGGCGGCGCGGGCGGTGGGTGACGTCCTCGACGGTGACCGGCGGGGTGCGGCGCAGCACCCGGCCGGTCCGGGGGTCGACGTCCTCGCGGTAGAGCTCGCGCAGGAAGCGGCTCGGCTGGTCGCCGTCGTCGGCGGGGGCCTTGACGGCGGTGACGACCAGCCGGTCCTTGGCCCGGGTGGCGGCGACGTAGAAGAGGCGGCGTTCCTCGGCGAGCAGGGCGCCGGGGGTGAGCGGTTCGGCGAGGCCGTCGCGGCCGATCCGGTCGGCCTCCAGGAGCGAGCCGCGGCGGCGCAGGTCGGGCCAGAGGCCGTCCTGGACGCCGGCGACCACGACGAGCCGCCACTCCAGGCCCTTGGCGCGGTGGGCGGTCATCAGCCGGACGGCCTCGGGGCGCACGGCGCGCACGGTGAGGGTGTCGGCGGCGATGTCCTGGGCCTCCAGCTCGGCGAGCAGGTCGAGGGCGCCGCGGTGGCCGGTGACCTGCTCCTCGGCGCGGGCGGCGGTCTCGAAGAGGGCGCAGACGGCGTCGAGGTCGCGGTCGGCGTTGCGGCCTGCGGCGCCGCCGCGCAGGGCGGCGCGTTCCAGGCGTTCGCGCCAGCGGCGGGAGCCCTCCCACAGCTGCCAGAGGGCGTCCTCGGCGGTGCAGCCGCCGGCGAGCGCCTCGCGGACCTTGCGCAGCAGGGTGCCGAGGTCGTGGGCGCGGCGGGCGTAGGGGGTGGCGAGGACGGCGAGGCGCTCGGGTTCGGCGAGGGCCTCCCGGATCAGGTCCCCGGCCGGGCGCGGGACGGCGGCGGGGACGGCGGCGGGGACGGCGGCGGAGGCGGGGGCGTCGACGGCGGCCGCGGCGCGGGCCCGTTCGGCGGCCTCGGCGCGCAGCACGGCGCGCTCCTCCTCGCGCAGGGTGCGGCCGAGCCGGCGCAGGTCGGCACCGTCGAGGCCGCCGAGCGGGCCGGTGAGCAGGGCGTGGGCGAGCTCGGTGGTGAGCGGGTCGGGCGCGCCCTGGGCGCCGCCGTCCGTACCGTCCGCACGCTCCGGGCCGTCCGAACCGTCCGAACCGCCCTCGCCGTCCGCGCCGCCGCGGCCGTCCCGGCGGTCCAGGACGGCCTGCTCGGCGCAGACCCGCAGGGCGAGCAGCAGCTGGGCGACGGCCGGCTCCTCGCGCAGCGGCAGGTCGTCGCCGTCGATCTCCAGCGGGACGCCGGCCGCGCCGAGCGCCCGCCGCACCCCGGGGATGGACCGGGCACCGGCCCTGACCAGCACGGCCATCTCTCCCCACGGCACGCCGTCCTCCAGGTGGGCGCGGCGCAGCAGGTCGGCTATCGAGTCCAGCTCGGCGCCGGGCGTGGGGTAGGTGCGGACCTCGACCCGGCCGCCCTCCCGGGCGGGCAGCGGGGCGCGGTGCTGGGCGAGCTTGTCGCTGGGCAGCCGGCCCATCGGCATCCGGCGGGTGAGTTCGCGGGCGGCGGCGATCAGCACGGCGCCGGAGCGGCGGGACACCCGCAGCACCTTGACCTCGGCGGGGCGGCCGTCGGCGTGCCGGAAGGTCTGCGGGAACTCCAGGATGCCGTTGATGTCGGCGCCGCGGAACGCGTAGATGGACTGGTCGGGGTCGCCGACGGCGACCAGCTCGCGCCCGCCGCCGGCCAGCCGGCGCAGCAGCCGGACCTGGGCGGGGTCGGTGTCCTGGTACTCGTCGACGAAGACGGCGTCGTAGCGCTCGCGCAGGCTCCGCTCGACCTCGGGGCGTTCGGCGAGCAGGACGGCGCGGTGCACGAGCTCGGCGTAGTCGAGGACGCCGCGCAGGTCGAGGACGTCGAGGTAGTCGGCGAGGAAGTGGGCGGCGGCCGCCCAGTCGGGGCGGCGGACGCCCTCGGCGAAGCGGGCCAGTTCGCTCTCGCCGAGGCCGAGCTCGCGACTGCGGGCGAGGACGGCGCGGACCTCGTCGGCGAAGCCGCGGGTGGTGAGGCAGGCGCGCAGGTCGAGCGGCCAGGCGATCCGGGAGCGGCCGCGCCGGGCGTCCTCGGCGCCGCCGGCGAGCAGCTCGCGGACCATGACGTCCTGCTCGGGGCCGGAGAGCAGGCGCAGCGGCTCGGCGTAGTCGGCCGGGTCCTGGTGGGCGCGGAGCAGGGCGTAGCAGAAGGAGTGGAAGGTGGTGGCCTGCGGGGCGGCGGCGCGGGCGCCGGCGGCGGTGGCGGAGAGCCGGCCGGCCATCCGGTCGCGCAGCTCCATGGCGGCCTTGCGGCTGAAGGTGAGGACGAGGATCCGCTCGGGGTCGGTGCCGTTCTCGATCCGCCGGGCGACGGCCTCGACGAGCGTGGTGGTCTTGCCCGTCCCCGGTCCTGCGAGCACCAGCAGCGGGCCGCCGGTGTGCTCGACCACGGCGCGCTGGTACGCGTCGAGTTCGGGCGGGACGGGCGGCGCGAGGGGGCTGCGCACCAGACGGTAGGGGGAGCTCACGGACGTCCTGGGGGTCGTGCTCGGGCAACTGCGGGCGGGCCCCGCCGAGGGGCCCGCCGTATCGAGCCTACGATCCTGCCCCGTCATTCCCGTCCGCGCACGCGATTCCGTCCGATCCGCGCAGGGTCCGCGCCCGGCCCGCCACAAGGCTCCGGAAGGCGTGCCGGGGCCGCCGGGATCCGGGCTCCCCGGCCGTGGGACCGGGTCGGTCCTACTCCTCGGCCGGGCCGCCGTCCCAGCGGGCGTGCCGCAGGTCGACCCGGGGCGGGTCGGCGAGGTCGCGCAGCGGGGTGCCCTCGTCGCCGTAGTGGGCGAGGGCGCGGTGTTCGTGGCCGGGCAGCAGCCGGCCGTCCGCGCGGACCACCCGCCACCAGGGCACGGCGCCGCCGTACAGGGCCATCACCCGGCCGACCTGCCGGGGGCCGCCCTGGCCGAGGTACTCGGCGACGTCTCCGTAGGTCATCACCCGGCCGGGTGGAATCCGCTCGGTCAGGTCGAGCACGAGTTCGGCGAAGGGCGGCAGCTCGCCGTGGCCGGCCTTCTCGGGGGCGTCCGTCACCTGCGGCATTCTTCCGCACCCGGCCGGGCGGCGGGGCCCGTGCGAACGATCCGCCGCGCCCGATCCGGCCCCTGTCCAGCGCGGGGCGCCGCGGCATGCCACCATCTTCGGGGCGGTGAGTGGTGATACGAGGACAAGACCAGATGACCGGGACGGCTGACGTGGGTGTGGACGAGGGCTCCGACGAGTCCTCCGACAGCATGCCCGCAGGTCGTGGTGGAGAGCCCGCCGCCGCGCCGCCGCCGGAAGTCTCCCTGATCAAGGACCGGACGATCAAGAGCCCTCAGCCGGCCGCCCCCGCCGACGGGGCACCCGCCGCCGTACCCGGCCAGCAGCCCGTCCCGGAGCCCGGCCTGCCCACCGCGACCGCCGCGACCGCCGCGACCGCCGCGACCGCCGGACCGGACCCGGTCGACCCCCGCCCCGGGCACGACCCGCTGGACGACGCCCCGCACCTGGACGTCGACGAGCCGCTGCTCGCCGCCCGCGCGCACCGCCCCTCCGACCTCATCCGCTTCCTGGCCGGCGTCTTCGGCATCGTCGCGGTGTTCGTGCTCGCCGGGGTGGCGACCTCGACCACCACCGGCATCGAGATCGACATCGCCGAGAACGCGCCGCGCTTCTCCCCGGTGCTGTCCACCATCACCGGCCTGGTCTCCAACGTCGCGGTGCTGGCCGTGCCGCTCGCCTTCGCGGTCGAGCGGCTGATCAAACGCGACGGACTGCGGGTGGCCGACGGCGTGCTCGCCTCGGTGCTGGCCTACGGCGTCTCGCTGGGCATCGACTGGTGGGTCGCCGAGGGCGCCTCCGACCACATCCGCGACGCGCTCACCCGCTTCCCGCTGGACTCCGTCGGCACCCTCACCGACCCGGTGCACGGCTACCTCGCCCCGGTGATCGCCTACATGACCGCGGTCGGCATGTCGTCCAGACCCCGCTGGCGGGTCGCCCTGTGGGTGGTGGTCGTCTTCAGCGGCATCACCGAACTGCTCGGCGGCTACACCACCCCGCTGTCGCTGCTGCTCACCGTGCTGATCGGCTGGTCCGTCGCCTACGGCACCCTCTACGCGATCGGCTCGCCGAACATCCGGCCCACCGGCCAGCACCTGATGATCGGCCTGCGCAAGGTCGGCTTCACCCCGGCCAGCGCCCACCGCGCCCCCGACGCCCCCGGCGGCACCCGCCGCTACCTGGTCGCCCAGCAGAGCGGCCCACCGCTGGACGTCCACATCGTCGACCGCGAACAGCAGGCCTCCGGCTTCTTCTACCGGGCCTGGCGCCGGCTGCGGCTGCGCTCGGTGGCCGTCCGGCGCAGCCCGCAGTCGCTGCGCCAGGCGCTGGAGCAGGAGGCGCTGATCGCCTACGCGGCCGCCGCCTCCGGTGCCCGCGCCCCGCAGCTGGTCGCCACCTCCGAGCTCGGCCCGGACGCCGCGATCCTGGTCTACGAGAACGTCGAGGGCCGCCCCCTGGACGACCTCGCCGACGAGGAGGTCACCGACCAGGTGATGGCCTCGCTCTGGGAGTCGGTCGCCGCCCTGCACGAGCGCCGGATCGCCCACCGCCGGCTCACCGGCGAGTCGCTGCTGGTCGTCGACGAGAAGACGGCCTGCCTGGTCAACCTCTCCGGCGGGGACATCGCGGCCACCGACCTCACCCTGCGGATCGACGTCGCCCAGCTGCTGACCACCTTCGCGTTGCGGATCGGCCCGGAGCGGACGGTCACCACCGCCAACGCCGTGCTCGGCGCCGAGCGGGTCGCGCAGGCGCTGCCGCTGCTCCAGCCGGTCGGCATGAGCCGCTCCACCCGCGTCGACCTGAAGAAGCTCAGCAAGGAGCGCAAGACCGCCGCGCAGGCCAAGGCCCTGGAGCAGGTCGCCGCCGGCGAGCGCACCCAGCAGCAGGCCGAGGAGGACATCGCGGTCGCCGGCGAGGACCTGCTGAGCCGGATCCGCGCCCAGATCCTGCAGATCGCCCCCGAGGCGCCGATGGAGCCGGCCAGGCTGGAGCGGCTCAAGCCGAAGAGCCTGATCATGGTGATCGCGCTCACCTTCGCCGCCTACCTGACGCTGACCACGGTCAAGCCGGCCCAGCTCAAGC
The DNA here is from genome assembly GCA_000719695.1 of Streptomyces sp. NRRL F-6131. Classification (GTDB taxonomy): domain Bacteria; phylum Actinomycetota; class Actinomycetes; order Streptomycetales; family Streptomycetaceae; genus Kitasatospora. The sequence continues at coordinate 38,171 of JOHN01000043.1, read as the reverse complement.
TCTCCCAGATGGACTGGGCCTGGGCGGCGGTGGCGCTCGCCGCGGCGGGCTTCTCCTACGTGGCCGCGGCGATGAGCCTGACCGGGTTCGTCCCGGAGAAGCTGCCGTTCCGCCGGACCGTGGCCGCCCAGATCGCCGGGTCCTTCGTGAAGCTGGTCGCGCCGGCCGCGATCGGCGGCATCGCCCTGAACACCCGCTACCTGCAGAAGGCCGGCATCCGCTCCGGTCAGGCGGTCGCCTCGGTCGGCGCCTCCCAGCTGGCCGGTCTGGCCGGCCACCTGCTGCTGCTGTTCAGCTTCGGCCTGATCACCGGCAGCCAGACCAACGGCGACCTCTCCGCCTCCCGTGCGGTGATCATCGGCGTGCTGAGCGCGGCGGTGCTGGCCCTGGTGGTCGCGGCGGTCGCCCCGCTGCGGCGGTTCGTGCTGAACCGGCTGCGCTCGCTGTTCTTCGGCGTGGTGCCCCGGATGCTCGACCTCATGCAGACGCCCAGCAAGCTGGTCACCGGCTTCGGCGGCATCCTGCTGCTGACGCTGTCGTTCACCGCCTGCCTGGACGCCTCGGTGCAGGCCTTCGGCGGCTCGATCTCCTTCTCGGCGGTCGCCGTGGTCTTCCTGACCGCCAACGCGGCCGGCTCCGCCATCCCCACCCCGGGCGGCATCGGCCCGGTCGAGGTGGCGCTGATCGGCGCGCTCACCGTCGCCGACGTGCCGGCCGCCGTCGCCACCCCGGCGGTCTTCCTCTACCGGGCGCTCACCTTCTGGCTGCCGGTGCTGCCGGGCTGGATCGCCTACAACGTGCTGCAGCGCAAGCGCGCGCTCTGAGCGTCCCCGGCCGCCGGGAGGCGGGAACACCGGGAACGCGGGAACCGGAAACGCCGGGAACCGGAAACGCGGGAACGCCGGGAACGCGGAAAGGGCCCGCCGGAGCGGGCCCTTCCACGACCGTCGGTCGTACGCGGTGATCAGTACACCGGCTTGTGCGGCTCGATCTGGTTCACCCAGCCGAGCACGCCGCCGCCCAGGTGGACGGCGTTGGCGAAGCCGGCCGACTTCACCACGGCCAGCACCTCGGCCGAGCGGACGCCCGACTTGCAGTGCAGCACGATCTTCTTGTCCTGCGGCAGCTGCTCCAGCGCGTTGCCCATCAGGAACTCGTTCTTCGGGATCAGCACCGCGCCGGGGATGCTGACGATCTCGTACTCGCCGGGCTCGCGGACGTCGATCAGGAAAATGTCCTCCTGGTCCTCCTGCCACTGCTTCAGCTGCTTCGAGGTGATCGTCGAACCGGCGGCCGCGGCCTGCGCCTCCTCCGACACGACGCCGCAGAAGGCCTCGTAGTCGATGAGCTCGGTGACGGTCGGGTTCTCCCCGCAGAGCGCGCAGTTCGGGTCCTTGCGGACCTTCACCTGGCGGTAGTTCATCTCCAGGGCGTCGTAGATCATCAGCCGGCCGACCAGCGGGTCGCCGACCCCGGCCAGCAGCTTGATCGCCTCGGTGACCTGGATCGAGCCGATCGACGCGCACAGCACGCCCAGCACGCCGCCCTCGGCGCAGGAGGGGACCATGCCCGGCGGCGGCGCCTCCGGGTAGAGGCAGCGGTAGCAGGGGCCGTGCTCGGCCCAGAACACGCTCGCCTGGCCGTCGAAGCGGTAGATCGAGCCCCACACGTACGGCTTGCCGAGCAGCACCGCGGCGTCGTTCACCAGGTACCGGGTGGCGAAGTTGTCGGTGCCGTCCACGATCAGGTCGTAGCCGGAGAAGATCTCCATGACGTTGGAGTTGTCGAGACGCTCCTCGTGGAGGATCACGTCGACGTAGGGGTTGATCTCCTTGACCGAGTCCCGCGCCGACTCGCCCTTCGAGCGACCCACGTCCGACTGGCCGTGGATGATCTGCCGCTGCAGGTTCGACTCGTCGACCACGTCGAACTCGACGATCCCCAGCGTCCCGACGCCGGCCGCGGCGAGGTACATCAGCGCGGGCGAGCCCAGGCCGCCGGCGCCGACGCACAGCACCTTGGCGTTCTTCAGCCGCTTCTGCCCGGCCATGCCCACGTCGGGGATGATCAGGTGGCGGGAGTACCTGCGGACCTCGTCGACGGTGAGCTCGTCGGCCGGCTCGACCAGGGGTGGCAGCGACACGGGGACTCCGATGGTCGTCGGTTCGGGGTGGCCAGGGCCATCTCCAGGGGCATGTTGCTCCGCCACCTCGGTGGCTCTGCTACGCCAACAGTGTCACGCCGCTCCGGTATTCCGAGACAGCCCGTCCGATGGGCGAGACGCACGACACCGGATGATGGGACCGCGCGACGGCCCCCGGAGCGGTCCCCGCGGACCGCTCCGGGGGCCGCCCGAAGTCCGTGCCGGGCCGGTCCCGGGCCGGTTCACGGGCTCTGCCGGACCGGGCCGCCGGGCCCGTCCGCCCCCAGCCGCCGGTTCAGACCCGGCAGGCCGTCTCCAGCCAGACGTCCCCCAGCGACTCCTCCAACGGCACCTGTGTCCGCCAGCCGAGACGGTCCCGGGCGGTCCGCACGTCCGCCTGCCGCCACGGCACCGGCTCCCCCGGGGCCGCCCGCCCCTCGCCCGGCCGGGGCTCCGGCGGGCGGTGGCCCGGCAGGTGGTGCGCGGGCACGTGACCCGGCACGTGCTCGACCGGCCCGCCGGCCTGCGCGGGCAGCACGACCTGCCGGTTCTCCTCGACCACGGCCCCCTCGAAACCGGAGGCCCGGACCAGCAGCTGGGCCGCCTCCCGGGCCCGGACGGCGTGCCCGCTGCCGATGTTGATCACGCCCGTCGCCGCCGACACCGCGGCCGCCTGGATCGCCCGCGCGACGTCCCGCACATCCACGAAATCCCGGTATCCGGACAGGTCCGGCATCCGCACCTGGGACTCCTCGCGCTCCAGCGCCCGCCGCAGCCCCTCGGCCAGCCGCCCGAACAGCGAGGCGGTCGGCGCCCCCGGCCCGACCACGTCGAACACCCTCAGCACCGCGGCGTCCAGCCCCGAGGCCAGCACCAGCTCCGTCCCGGCCAGCTTGGACACCCCGTACGGGCCCACCGGCCGCGGCTCGGCGCTCTCCGACACCGGCACCCCGCCCGGCACCGGCCCGTACTCGGCCGCCGAACCGACGTGCACCAGGCGGGCCGGCTCCCGGCTGCGCCGGATCCCCTCACAGACCGTCGCCACGGCCAGCGTGTTGGCCCGGATCAGCGTGCGCGAACTGCCGTAGGTGGCGCCCGCGCAGTTGATCACCACCTGCGGCGCGACCGCGTCCAGGAACCGGGCCAGCGCGCCCGGACTGCCGGTGGTCAGGTCGAAGCGGATGTCGGCGGAGTCACGCCGGCCGAGCACCGTCACCTGCAACTCCGGATCCACGAGCAGGCGGTCGGTGACCCGACGGCCGATGAAGCCGTCGGCGCCCAGCAGCAGCACCCTCATCGGGGGCGTCCTTCCACGAAGCCAGACCGGGCACGGTCTGGCGGGTCCGAGTGAACAACGGGAAATCGGGGGGACCGGACGGCCGGTCGGCGGTCGCCGTGCGGGTGCACGGCCGCCGCCCGACCGGCCCGGGGTCAGCGGTGCGCATCGGGGCGGCCCAGCACCGGCCAGGCGTACAGCAGCAGGGCCAGCGCCACCGCGCCGCCGCCGAGCAGCCCGGCGGACGGGACGGGCGGCAGCGCCGTCGCCGCCGCGCCGACCGAGGCGCCCAGCGCGGCCGCTCCGGACCGCCCGCAGCGCGCCAGCAGCACGGGCAGCACCAGCAGCAGACCGAGCACGCCCTGCGCCGCCCACTGCGCGGGCTCGGCGCGCTCGGCCGCCAGGTGCAGCAGGCCGCCGCCGTGCGCCGGACCCGGCCGGGGCGCGAGCGCGGTCAGCACGGCGAGCGCCGCGAAGGTCAGCACGGCCAGCACCGCCAGGTGCAGCGTCAGGGCGACCGGGAGCACCGGCCGCATCCGGGAACGGAACTCGGACAGCGTCGCCGCCGCCCCCAGGTGCCCCCGGCCGACGTGCCGGTACCACCGGGCCGCCCACTCCGCGGATCCGGCGGACAGCGCCGCCGCCAGCACCAGCGCGGCCGTCACCCGCCGCTCGCCCGGCCCGTCGGCCGCCACGGCCAGCGGCACCAGCAGCAGCGCGGCCGTTCCGGCCCCCCGCACGGCCGGCGCCCACCGGTCGCGGGCCGGCACCGGCGGCCGGGCCGTCCGCCGGTGCGCCGGGCCGGACGGGCCCAGCTCCGCCTCCGGCCCCTCCTCGGGGCCCGGTCCGCCCCACGGCGCCCGCGCCGTGCCGTCCGCCCCGGCCGCCCCCGCCGCACCGGCGGCCGCCGGGACGAGGGCGAGCGGAACGGCCGCCGCCAGCAGCACCGGACGGCTCCCGCCGAGGACGGCCGCCGCCGCGCACGGCAGCACCGCCAGCCCCGCCGTCCGCAGCGCCGCCCCGCACCGCCGCTGCCACCCCTCGACGGGCGCGGCCGGCTCGGTCGAGGGCGGCCGGCGCGGCACCCGGGCGTACAGCTCCTCGGCGAGCGAGAACAGGTCGGCGTGCCGGCACCGGGCGGCGGCGTCCTGGCCCAGCCCGGCTTCGGCCAGCCCGGCCGCGATCTCCAGCGGGTCCACGGCCCGCTCGCAGAGCTCCCGGTGCTCGGCCATCACCTCGCGGACCGGGTCCCCGGACCCGTCCGCGAGCCCGACGGCCGACGCGGGGCCACCGCCCGCCATCAGACCGCCTCCGCGAGCGTCCCGGCCGACTCGGGCAGCTCACCGGCGCCCGCACCGCCCGCCGCACCGCCCGCCGATGCCCGCCCGCGCAGCAGCGGCAGCACCGCGCCGTCCCCGGCGTCCCCCACCGCCTCGTGCCCGCCCGCGCCGTCGCCGTCCCGGTTCCCGTCGTCGCCGACCGTCGGGGTGCCGCTGTCGGGACCGGACCCCGCGGCCGGCCGGACCTCGCCCGGCAGCTCCGCGGGCGCGTCCGCCGGGTCCTCCTCGGAGCCCGGGGCGGCGTGGCGGCGGTCGGTGATCCAGTACTCGGCGGGCCGGGCGAACGGCCGGGGCCTCGGACCGGCGCCCGCGTCGGGGGCGACGGCCGGGAAGGCCGGCCAGTGCGAGACCAGCTCCAGATAGATCTCCCGGAAGGCACCGATCACCGGCTCGACGGCGAAGCGTTCCTGCGCCCGCAGGCGGCCGGCCAACCCGAGCCGGGCCCGGCGTTCCGCGTCGCGCAGCAGGGCCAGACAGGCTCCGGCCAGCGCCTGCGGATCGCGCGGCGGCACGAGCAGCCCGGTCGGGCCGACCACCTCGCGGGCCACCCCGACGTCCGTGGCCACCACCGCCCGGCCGCTCAGCATCGCGTCGGCCAGCAGCCGGGGCCGGCGCTGGGACAGCGCGGAGAAGACCACGACCGTGCCGTCCGCCCAGGCGTCGGCGGCCGACCGGGGCCGGCCGGCGAACTCGACCGCCCCGGCCACCCCGAGCCGCTCGGCGACGGCGGCGCAGTGCGCCCGGTAGCCGGGGACGGTCTCCTCGCCGTGGACGACCAGGCGCGCGGCGGGCAGTTCGGCGCGGACCCGGGCGAAGGCGTGCAGCGCGAGTTCCGGGTCCCGGCCCGGTTCCAGGGCGCCGGCCCAGACCAGGGTGGGCGCGGCCGGTTCGGGACCGGCGGCGGGCCGCTCGACGGCCGGGGTGCCCTCGTACACCACCCGGGTGCGCGCCGGGTCGGCCCCGCAGCGGCGCTGCCACTGCTGGTCGTGGGCGCTGCCGGGGGTCAGTATCGCGGCCTGCCGGTAGGTCTCCTCGGTGAGCGCCCGGAAGAAGGCGAGCAGCAGGCCGCGGACCGGCCAGCGGTAGGGGGCCTCGCGGTAGCCGAGGTACTGCTCGCGCAGGTGCAGCCCGTGCTCGGTGACCACGAACGGCACGCCGTGCAGTTGCTTGGCGACCAGGGCGGGCAGGGCGGCGGGGCCGCCGCCGACGACGTGGCAGAGGTCGGCGGCGCCGAGGCCGCCGGGCGCGGTGCCGTACCAGGGGGCGGAGAGCGGTCGCAGGCACTGCTCGAGCAGGTCGGCGGCGACCAGGACGTCGCAGACCAGGGGCCGGCCCGCGGAGGTGTCGGCGCCGGGCGAACGCCAGACCCGCTCCAGGACGCGCCGGGCCCGGTCGGAGACCAGGAAGGCGGGCAGGGCGCCGTCGGCGCGGGCGAGTTCGGCGAGCCGGTACAGGCCGGGGCCGAAGCCGTCCCGCTCGCCGGGGCGCAGCAGCGCCCGGACCAGCCGGTCGTAGGCGGCGGCGTACTGGCGGGCGCGCAGGGTGCCGGGCGCGCGGCCGGCCGGGCGACGGCCCCAGAGGGCGAGTTCGTGGACCGCGGACCGGGGGGTGGCGGGGCCGGCCGCCCCCGCCGTCCCCGTGGCCCCGGCCGCTCCCACCGCCGCAGCCCCGGTCGTCCCGGCCGTCCCGGCCGTCCCGGCCGTCCCGGCGAGGACGTACCACGCGAAGTCGTGCTCGCGCAGGCCGTCCACCAGCCGGTCGCACCAGCCGCCGGTGCCACGCGGGGCGCGCGGACGCACACCCTCGGTGAGCAGTGCAACGCGCACGGGAGACCTCCAGGACGGGAAACGGATCGGTGGACGGACGGCTGGGCGGGCCGAGCGGGCGGTGCCGGCCCCGCGGGCCGACCGGCGCCCGGCCGCCCCCTGCGACGCCTGCGACGCGTGCGGCGGGTCCGACGCGGGCGACCCGGGGCGGAGGAGGAGGCACGCCGCGGACCCCGCGGCCCGGACCGGTGGCCACCACCGGCCGCCGGAGTCCCTCGCGCGGCCGCCCTCCGGGTTCTCCGGCGGCCGCGGCTCCCCCACACCTGTTCGGTCCGACAGCAGAAAGGTAGGACCGGCCCGGGGCAATCCATCGGTCACATGCCTGGTTGCCACCTGAACGAGTGAACCGGAGTGACCTCTTCCCGATCATGGCGTTAACGGCGGCCGATCACGGGGTATCGGTGGCGCTCCGTCGGCGGGGCGCGGGGCGGGCCGGCCGGCTCCGGGCGGACCCGCCGTCCGGCACCGTCCGTGGTGGACCATGGGAGGGGAGCCGGTCCCGCCGCGACCCGTGGACGGCCCGGGCCGGGAGGTCCCGTCCCATTCCCCGGTCCCCAGCACTGCCGACGGCCGTGGTGAGCGCCGTATTGTGGGCTCCTGACAAGGGGGACCGCCGCTTTTCTCGCACCTGGCAAGCGCGAACGCGGTTACCCGAAAGTAGAATCGGTCGTCCTGCCGACCCCGTACGACCCGTGAAGTGAGGAGCGCCGTGACGGCCATCCAGGAGGCGCAGGAGCGCCCGCGCGGTGCCCGCCTGCCGCGAAGCGCCCGCCGTGAACAACTGCTCGGTGCCGCCCAGGAGGTGTTCGTCGCGCAGGGTTACCACGCGGCCGCCATGGACGACATCGCCGACCGTGCCGGAGTGAGCAAGCCGGTCCTGTACCAGCACTTCCCCGGGAAGCTGGAGCTCTACCTGGCGCTGCTGGACAAGCACTGCGACGCCCTGGTCGACTCGACCCGCGAGGCGCTGGAGACCACCACCGACAACAAGCTGCGGGTGGCGGCGACCATGGAGGCGTACTTCAACTACGTCTCCAGCGAGTCCGGCGCGTTCCGGCTGGTCTTCGAGTCGGACCTGACCAACGAGCCGGCCGTGCGCGAGCGGGTCGAGCGGGCCGCGGAGGCCAGCGCGACGCTGGTCAGCAAGGTCATCCAGGAGGACACCGACCTGCCGGAGTCGGAGTCCAAGCTGCTCGCCGCGGGCGTCTGCGGCCTGGCCCAGATCACCGCCCGGTACTGGCTGTCGCAGGGTCTGGAGATCCCGCGCGACGAGGCGGTCCGGCTGGTCGCCAGCCTGGCCTGGCGCGGGCTCAAGGGCTTCCCGATGCACCCGCACACGGACTCTCCCGAGGCGCCCCCCGCCGGTCGGTGATCCACGGCCCTCGGCCTCGACGCTGATCCGGTGCTCTATGGTGAAGCCGTACGGCGCGGTAGCCGAGAACGCCGGTCCCAGGCGGTCCGGTGCCGCGCGTGGATGGCTGCAACCCCGGAGGGACGGAAGCCCGTGGAGGTCAAGATCGGCGTGCAGAACGCGCCGCGCGAGATCGTGATCGAGAGCTCGCAGACTGCCGAGGAGGTCCAGGACGCGGTCGCCAAGGCGCTGGAGGGCACCGAGAAGCTCTTCACGCTGGCCGACGAGCACGGGCGTCGGGTCATCGTCCCGGCCGACCGCCTGGCGTACGTGGAGATCGGCGAGCCGACCGTCCGCAAGGTCGGTTTCGGCACGCTCTGAGCCGTGGGCCTCGCCCGGTGCCCCGCTCCCTCGTCCGAGGGGGCGGGGCACCGTCGTTCCCGGGCACCGTCCTGCTCGGACCCCGCCGCTCCCCGGTCCGCCGCCCGACGGCGGGTGCGGCGTGGGCGAGGTGCCGGGGGTGTACGGGCGGGACGGCCGGGGTACGGCGACAGTGCGGCCGGCCGAGTGCCGCACACCCGTACCCCGGGGAGGCATCCTTGCTGGTCGAGACCGTCGCCTTCGCCCTCGTCGGCCTGATCGTCGGCGCCGCCGCACTGGTGTCGTTGCCCGGGTACTTCCCGGCCGGCCGGGCCCTGACCCTGGGCACCGCCCTGGGCTCGGCGCTGCTCGCCGGGGTGATCGCGCACTTCGCCCTGGACGGCCGGTACCCGGCGGCGAGCATCGCGATCTCGGCGGTCGCCTCGGCGCTGCTCACCTCGGTGCCGGCCCGGCCCGACCTGGCCGCCGGGCGGGCGCCGGCGCACCGCCACCGCCACCGCCAGCACCGGCCGGGCGCGCACCGCGCGGCGCACCGGCGTCACCGGCCCGCCTGAGGGTCCGGACCGTCCGCCCGGCGCGGGCGGAGCGGTACCGGACGGGCGGAGCGGTACCGGAGGGGGCTCAGGACGCCAGACCCAGGGCGGCCATCCGCTTGGTGTGCGCCTCGGTGATCCGGTTGAACATCTTGCCGACCTCGACCAGGTCGAAGCCCTGCACCTGGACGCCGCCGACCAGCAGGTTGGAGAGCGCGTCCCGCTCGGCCACCACCCGCTGGGCCTGGCTGAGCGCCTCGCCCATCAGCCGTCGGCCCCACAGCGCGAGCCGGCCGCCGGACCGCGGGTCGGCCTCGATGGCCCGGCGGACCTTGTCGACCGCGAACTGCGCGTGACCGGTGTCGGACATCACGCCGAGGACGAGGTCCCGGGTGTCGTCGTCCAGCCGGACGGCCACCTCGCGGTAGAAGTCGGTCGCGATGGCGTCGCCGACGTAGGCCTTGACCAGGCCCTCCAGCCAGTCCGAGGGCGCGGTCATCCGGTGGAACAGCTCCAGCGGCTCGACGAACGGCCGCATCGCCTCCTGCGGGTCGGCCCCGATCTCGGCGAGCCGGTCGTGCAGCCGCTGGTAGTGCTGGAACTCGGCGGAGGCCATCCGGGCCAGCGCCGCCTTGTCCGCGAGGTCGGGCGCGAGCTTGGCGTCCTCGGCGAGCCGCTCGAAGGCGCTCAGCTCGCCGTACGCGAGGGCACCGAGCAGGTCCAGTACGGCGGCCCGGTATCCCGGCTCGGCCGAGCAGGTCGCCCAGTCGCCGATCGAGCCGGCCGCCACGTCGTCCTGCGTCTCACCACGGTTCTCCATGACCCGCCACCTTAGTCCCGGTCCGTCCCGGGGCACCTCTCCCACCGCTCCGACCTGCGATGTCGCCCGCGTCACGTGTTCGAGTCGTCGGGTGACTGTATGGTGGTACGGAGGCCCGTCGTGCTCGCACGGTGCCACCGACGTCTCGGTGTGCCGGGTGAGCCCGCTCCGAAGCGCCACCGTCCCTCCGGACGTTCGCGCGGAAGCCGGGTACTCAACGTACGCGGATGCCCGGTCGGAGAGCCGATCGGCTCCGACCATGGCTTGGACTTCAAGCCTTGGCACCGCATCAGTGGCCGAGCGAGGGCCGCCGAGACCGCGCCAGCCGGCGCAGGTCCCGCGCAGGTCCCTCACGGGAATCCTCCCCGACGCCGCCGGCGACGCGCCCCTTGACCGGGCCGCGCGCACCGGCCGGCCGCAGGGACCGGCGCGGTTGTGCGTCCGCGCAGCTGTGTTAGCGGCCGTCCAGGCCCGTACGCAGCCGCGCGGCTGCCCGCCCGCCGCTCGCTCTCGGCCCCTCCACACGGAAGAGGCAGCACCCTGTCCACCACCGCTGAACCCACGAAGACCACTTTCCGGGACCTGGGGATCCTCCCGGAGACCGCCGAGGCCCTCGAGTCCGTCGGCATCGTCCACCCCTTCCCCATCCAGGAGATGACCCTGCCGGTCGCGCTGACCGGGCACGACGTCATCGGCCAGGCCAAGACCGGCACCGGCAAGACCCTCGGTTTCGGCCTCCCGCTGATCGAGCGGGTCGTCGTGCGCGCCGACGTCGACGCCGGGCGCGCCACGGAGGAGCAGCTCTGCGAGTCCCCGCAGGCGCTGATCGTCGTCCCGACCCGCGAGTTGTGCACCCAGGTCACCAACGACCTGCAGACCGCCGGCAAGGTCCGTGACGTCCGCGTGCTCGCCGTCTACGGCGGCCGGGCCTACGAGCCGCAGGTCGAGGCGCTGAAGAAGGGCGTCGACATCGTCGTCGGCACGCCCGGCCGACTGCTCGACCTGGCCGGCCAGAAGAAGCTGAACCTCTCCAAGGTCCGCTCGCTGGTCCTGGACGAGGCCGACGAGATGCTCGACCTCGGCTTCCTGCCGGACGTCGAGAAGATCATCACCATGCTGCCGGCCAAGCGGCAGACCCTGCTGTTCTCGGCGACCATGCCGGGCCAGGTCATCAGCCTCGCCCGCCGCTACATGAGCCAGCCGACCCACATCCGCGCCGCCGCGCCGGACGACACCGGCACCACCGTGGCCAACATCGAGCAGCACATCTTCCGTGCGCACTCGCTGGACAAGGTGGAGACGGTCTCGCGCATCCTGCAGGCCGACGGCCGCGGGCTGGCGATGATCTTCTGCCGGACCAAGCGGACCGCCGCCGACGTCGCCGACCAGCTGACCCAGCGCGGCTTCGCGGCCGGCGCCGTGCACGGCGACCTCGGCCAGGGCGCCCGCGAGCAGGCGCTGCGGGCGTTCCGCAACGGCAAGGTCGACGTGCTGGTCTGCACCGACGTCGCGGCCCGCGGCATCGACGTCGAGGGCGTCACGCACGTGATCAACTACCAGTGCCCGGAGGACGAGAAGACCTACCTCCACCGGATCGGCCGCACCGGCCGGGCCGGCGCCTCGGGCACCGCCGTCACCCTGGTCGACTGGGACGACATCCCGCGCTGGCAGCTGATCAACAAGGCGCTGGACCTGCCGTTCAACGAGCCGGAGGAGACCTACTCCACCTCGCCGCACCTGTACGAGCTGCTGAAGATCGCGCCGGGCACCAAGGGCATCCTGCCCCGCTCGGAGCGGACCCGGGCCGGTCTCGGCGCGGAGGAGGTCGAGGACCTCGGCGAGACCGGCGGGCGCGGTTCGCGCTCCGGGGGGCGCACCGCCCGGGGCGGCCGGGCCTCCGGCCCCGTCGCCGAGCCGGTGGCGGCCGAGGAGAAGTCGGCCCGCAAGCCCCGTGAGCGCCGGCGGACCCGCCGGGGCGGCTCGCTCGACGGCGCCCCGGGTGCCGTCGACGAGGCCGCGGTCGCCACGGACGCGCCCGTCGCGTCGCCGGCCCCGGCCGTCGAGGGCACCGAGGACGGCGCCGCGGCCCCGCGCCGCCGTCGCCGCCGCTCGCGCGGTGCGGCGGCCGGCGAGGGCTCGGCCACCGAGGTCGCCACCGCCGTCGCCGAGGCCGCCGTCGTCGAGCCGGCCGCGGCCGAGCCGGCGACCGGCGCCCCGGCCGCCGCGGAGAAGCCGAAGCGCACCCGCACCCGTTCGCGGGCCAAGGCGGAGGCTCCGGCCGAGGCCGAGGCCACCGTCGCGGCTCCCGCCGAGGGCGCCGCCGACACCGAGGCCGCGGCCCCGCGCCGTCGCACCCGGACCCGCCGCCCGGCCGCCGCCCCCGAGGCGACCCCGGAGAGCTGACCCGCGTTCCCCTCGAAGGGGCGGTCCGGACCTCCGGGCCGCCCCTTCGGCGTTCCCCACGCGCGCCGGGGCCCGACGGGAATCGTCGGACGGGCCCCGGGCCCTAAGCTCGGGGTTACTCGCCAGTTCGCACCGGTCGCCGGAGGTCCGTCCATGAGCACGCCGCCGTTCCTCACCCTCCCGTCCGGTGCGCGTGCGTTGCGGCTGGCGACGGCCCGCGGGGAGTTCGCGGCGCTGCGGGCCGACCCGGTCGGGGCGGTGCGCGGCTCGGCCCTGCTGGTGCCCGGCTTCACCGGCAGCAAGGAGGACTTCATCGCGCTGCTGGAGCCGCTCGCCGCGGCCGGCTACCGGGTGACCGCGGTGGACCAGCGCGGCCAGTACGAGACGGGCGGGCCGCACGACGACCCGGCCGCCTACGCGGTGGCCGCGCTGGGCGCGGACGTGCGGGCGCTCACCGCGGCCCTGGCGGCCGAGGGCGGAGGCGGACCGCTGCACCTGCTGGGCCACTCCTTCGGCGGCCAGGTGGTCCGCGAGGCCGTCCTGGCCGCCGAGGCAGAGGCCGCGGAGGCCGCGAGGACGACGGGGGCGGCGGACGGCCCGGGCGCCGCGGGGCTGCCGTGGGCGTCGCTGACCCTGATGGCCACCGGCCCCGGGGCGATCGACCCGGCCGAGGCCGAGCGGACCAGGCTGCTGATCGACGTCCTGCCCACGATGGGCCTGGAGGAGATCTGGCAGGTGATCCAGCAGATGGAGGAGGGCAGCGGGGACCGCGCGCGCCGCCCCTCCCCGGAGGTGGCCGCGTTCCTGCACCGCCGCTGGCTGGCGAACGTGCCGCAGGCGCTGATCACCACCGGCGGCCACCTGGTCGCCGCGCCGGACCGGGTGGCCGAACTGGCCGCGACGGTCGCCGCCGGGCTCCCCACCCTGGTGCTCTCCGGGGTCCGGGACTACGCCTGGCCGGTCCCCGAGCAGACCGCGATGGCGCGGCGGCTGGGAGCCCACCGGGTGGTCGTCGAGGACGCCGGGCACTCCCCCAACGCCGAACAGCCGGCCGCCACCGCCGCGGCCCTGCTGGCCCACTGGCGCTGACGGCCCGGCCCCCGCCGACCCCCGCTCCGGCCCACCCCACTCCGGCCCGCCCCCACTCCGGCCCGCCCACGCGCCCGGACCCGGACCCCGCCGCGACGGCCCCCGCAGGCCCCTGGTACAAGGGGGCGACAAAATTCGTTAGTTGCGGTAATATTTGATTCGGTCCTGGAAACATCGTCGACAGTGACGTCGGCGCGTCGCCGACGCGCCCTTCCGAAACCAGGACTTCACCCACGGGCAACGGCCCGGTAGCAGCGCCACCGCACGGTGGTTCACGAGGGACACCGACGCCCTTGGCAATCAGGGGGGAGCCCTCTTTGCCGCGACAGCAGCTGGTCGACGACTCGACCCGACAGACCCCGAACGGGCTGATTCCGACTCAGCCACGACCGCCCCGCCCCGCGGGGCCAGGAAAGGAGACGCCCATGCGCTTCGAGATTCTCCGACTGGACGACGCCCACGGCACCGCCACCGACCGACTCATCGCCGACGCCGAGACCGTCCGCGAGCTCGTCCAGGCCGCCGCCCGCACCGGCGAACGCCTGCTCATCCGTCCGTGCCCGGCCGTCTGACCGGGCCCGGCGCCGCGGAGTCCCCGCACTCCCCCGCCGCCGAGGAGCCCGGCGCGTCCGATCCGGACGTTCCGATACCCGACTGACGCCCCGTCATCGCCACAGCGACCACGGGGCGTCAGTGCGTCCGGGCCCGCCGCGGCGACCGCCGTCCCTCGCCCCGGCCGCCGACCCCCGGCCGCCGACCCCCGGCCACCGACCCCGGCCCGTGGTCCGAACAGCGCTCGAACAGCACCCCGCCGCCGCGCTCCGGCGCGCACCCCCGACGTTTGCCGCCGCCCCCCGCTGGACATTTCCCAACGGGAGCCGCCCGCACCGCGCCCACCCCGCGCCGCACGGGCACCCGTCACCGACAGGTGCCGCGCCGCCCTCCGTACGGGTGATCGTCCTTGACGCGGCGGTCCGGAGGGAGGAGCGTTGTCGGCTATGAGGGGCGAGCCCAGCTGTCCGAGGTGCGCCGGTCGGGTGCGCGCGCCCGGTCTGTTCTCAGACACCTGGCAGTGCGACCGGCACGGCGCCGTGCACCCGATGCAGCCGGTGCTGCCACCGAGCGTGGAAGCCCTCGGCGTCGCCGTCGCCCGGTCGCAGGTCCCCGTCTGGCTGCCCTGGCCGCTCCCGGTGGGCTGGCTCTACACCGGCATCGCGCACGTCGGCGACGACGTCTCGGGCGCCCGGGCCACCGCCGTCGCCTGCTCCGGCCCGGCACCGCTGGGCGGCTTCGGCGAACTCGTGCTGGTGGCCGAGGAGCTGGGCGTGGGTCTCGGCGCCCGGTACGCGGGGCTGTCGGGGCCGGACCCGGGCGAGTCGGTGGCGCTCTACAAGCCCGCCGACGCCAAGCTGATGGCGGCCGGCCGGCCGACGCCGATGTTCCACGTGCCGGACGCCCCGGCGGACCGCGCGGTGTTCGTCGGCGAGGCCCGCGGCCTCTGGCTCTGGGCGGTCGCCTGGCCCGAGCAGTCGGCCCTGGTGATGTACGACGAGCTGGTGCTGACGGACCTGCGGGACGCCGGCGCCGAGCTGGACCTGCTGCCCTGCGGGGCCCTGTCGCCCCAGCTGCTCGGCTGACACCCGCCGGCCCGCCCCCCGGTCCGCCCGCCGGTCCGCCCGCCGGTCCGCCCGGCGGTGCGCGGCCCGCCGAATCGCCGTCCGGGGTCGGCCGGCGCCGCCCCGCGTCCGCACTATCCTGGGCGGCAGCCGCCGGGCCGCCGGGCCGGCCCCCAGCGCCGCCCCGCGCGGCGCCGACCTTCGAGGAGCACCGCCCGTGCGCATCGACCTCCACGCCCACAGCAACGCCTCCGACGGCACGGACACCCCGGCCGAGCTGGTGGCGGCGGCCGTCGGGGCCGGGCTGGACGTGGTGGCGCTGACCGACCACGACACGGTGGCGGGCCACGCCGAGGCGGCCGACGCGGTGCACGCCCTGCCCGCCGGCACCCGGCTGACCCTCGTCCCGGGCGCCGAACTCTCCTGCGTGGTCGACGACATCTCGATGCACATGCTGGCCTACCTGTTCGACCCGGCCGAGCCCGCCTTCGCGGCGGAGCGCGAGCTGGTGCGCACCGACCGGTTCCGGCGCGGCCGGGCGATCGTCGAGCGCTGCCGCCAGCTGGGCGCGGACATCAGCTGGGAGCAGGTGCAGCGGATCGCCGGGGCCGGCTCGGTGGGTCGTCCGCACATCGCCAGCGCGCTGGTCGAGGCGGGCGTGGTGGCCTCGGTGTCGGACGCCTTCACAGCGGACTGGCTGGCCAACGGCGGGCGGGCGGACGTCCGCAAGCACGAGACCGACCCGGTGACCGCGGTCCGGCTGGTCCGGGCGGCCGGCGGGGTCCCGGTCTTCGCCCACCCGGGGGCGGTGAAGCGCGGGCGGACCGTCTCCGACCAGGTCATCGCCGACCTCGCGGCGGCCGGACTGGCCGCGCTGGAGGTCGACCACATCGACCACGACGAGCCCACCCGGGAGCACCTGCGGGGACTCGCCGCCGAGTTGGGGCTGCTGACCACCGGCTCCAGCGACTACCACGGCGCCCGCAAGACGGTCCGGCTCGGCGAGCACACCACCGACCCGGCGGTCTACGAGGCGCTGGTGGGCCAGGCCACCGGCGCCAAGCCGATCGGCGGCTGAGCAACGCCGGGTCCGGGCCGCACGGGGCGTCACCGCGCCCCCGGCCGGGTGGGCCGGTGGTTCTGACGCCGCATCGGGAGTTCCGACGCCGGTCGGGCGCCCTGGCCGGTCAGTCCAGGCGGACGCCCCGGCGCTCCGGGTCGCGCAGGTCGGTCCCGTGCCGGAGCCAGCGCTCCTGCAGGGCCTCGGCGCCGTGCACCCGCTTCCAGCCGGCCTCGTTGGGCGTCATCGGCAGCAGCGGCAGGAAGCGCACCGGATCGGCCGGGGCGTCCAGCTCCAGGTCCTCGACCAGCCCGCCGGGCTCGGCCGCCAGGACGGAGGTGAACGGCGCGCCGTCCCACAGCGGGGTGCCGAGGTCCAGCGAACCGCCGGGGGCCACCACCAGTCCTTCCACCTGCGGGGTCGCCGCGAAGGTGGCCAGCGGGCGGAGCACGGCGTCGCGCCCGCCGCGGATCGTCAGCACGAGTTCGGCGCGCGGGCCGCGGACCTGGTCGGCGACGGCGGCGGTCGGGTCGGCCATCGGCGCGGCGGACATGCCGAGGGTGGCGTAGCGGACCAGCCCCTCGGCGTCGGGGCCGAAGCGCAGCACCTCGATGCGGTCGGTGCCGAGGAAGGTCACGGCGGCGCGGCCGCTCGGCTCGCCGAAGGTGGTGAGCAGCCTGGCCTCGACGGCGGCCAGGACCGCCGTCCGGGAGGGGCCGTGCGCGCTGCCGCCGTTTGGGTCGCCGAAGGGCGGGAAGTCGTGGGCCATGCCGGTGAGCGTAACCCGCGCACCGCCGGGCGTTGGCACGGCCTTTACGTGAACGCGGGCGCGGCGAAGGCCGATCGGATGTTAGTGTGAGCGACTGGCCACCGGGGAATTCCCCTTCCTCCGGGGCAGCGGCGCGAAGGAGGTGGTTGCGGTGGATACCAGCCGACCATGCAGTACCGGCAGCTCTACCCGGCCCGGACGCCTTCCCCGTACCCCTCGACACACGGGCTGAAACAGCGGGCCCCGGAAACCTCGGCACCGCCGAACGGTTTCGTCGCCGGCGCCCTGGACCCGCCCGCCCCGTGCCGTCGGCACGCGGCGCTCCGGTCCGGCCGGGAGAGCACCCCACCGACGTCCGGTCGTTCCGTTCCGCGTGCCCCAGCAAGGCCGAGGAGCGACCGCAGGCGCCGGATTCCATCGGTGTTCCTCCGCCGTCGCACCGCGGCCACCCGTCACCACGCCGTCGTGCGGCGGTTCCTGCCCAAGGGAGCCTGCCATGTCGATGATCAACAGCCTGCGCGCAGCCGTTCGCACCAACCGCCGCCGGACCGCGGCGGGCCTGTTCGACACCATCCACCCCGGCCAGACCCCGTCGGCGGTGGTGGACTGCGCGGTCTACCAGCACGGCCGGCGGCACGGCGAGACCTGCAGCCCGCGCGAGGCGGCCCGGCTGGTCCAGGCGTCCAAGCAACTGCCGGACGGCGACGGGTCGTTCAGCTGGATTGGGCTGCACGAGCCGACCGAGGCGGAGTTCGAGGGCATCGCCCAGCGCTTCGGGCTGCACCCGCTGGCGGTCGAGGACGCGGTGCACGCGCACCAGCGGCCGAAGGTCGAGCGGTACGACGACGTGCTGTTCGCCGTCTTCAAGACGATCCGCTACGTCGACCACGACCAGCTGACCCCGACCAGCGAGGTGGTCGAGACCGGTGAGCTGATGGTGTTCGCCGGGCGGGACTTCGTGATCACCGTGCGGCACGGCGGGCACAGCTCGCTCAAGGAGCTGCGGCACCGGCTGGAGGCCGACGCGGACGGCTCGGGACTGCTGGCCAAGGGCCCGTCGGCGGTGCTGCACGCGATCGCCGACCACGTCGTGGACAACTACCTGCTGGTCGCGGACCAGTTGCAGACCGACGTGGACGAGATCGAGTTCGAGGTGTTCTCCAACCGGGGCGGCCGGGGCGCCGACGTCGGGCGGGTCTACCAGCTCAAGCGCGAGGTGCTGGAGTTCAAGCGGGCGGTGGCGCCGCTGCTGCGGCCGATGCAGCAGCTGTCGGAGCCGCTCCAGCGGCTGGTCGACCCGGAGATCCAGAAGTACTTCCGGGACGTCGCCGACCACCTGGCCCGGGTCACCGAGCAGGTGCACGGCTTCGACGAGCTGCTGAACTCGCTGCTCCAGGCCAATCTGGCGCAGGTCTCGGTGGCGCAGAACGAGGACATGCGCAAGATCACCGCCTGGGCGGCGATCTTCGCGGTGCCCACCATGATCACCGGCGTGTACGGGATGAACTTCGACTACATGCCGGAGCTGCACCACCGGTACGGCTACCCGATGGTGCTCGGCAGCGTGGTGCTGATCTGCATCGGCATGTACCGGGGCTTCCGCCGCAACGGCTGGCTGTAGCCGGAGCGGCCCGGCAGCGGCCCCGACGGCGGCCCGGCCCGGCGCCGGCCCGCGGCTACCGCCGGTCGGCGCGGGCGACCAGGACCAGGCCGAGCAGGATCAGCACCACCGCCGGGTAGGCGGCGGCCGGCGGCCACTGGCCCAGCCAGAGCGCGGCGATCAGCGCCGCGCCCGGGGTCTCCAGCAGGATCGCGGTGGAGGTCACCGAGGGGCCGAGGGTACGGACCACGCGGTTGCTGAGCGAGTGGCCGAGCAGCTGGGCGGTGGCCATCAGCAGCACGATCTGCCACCAGACCCCCGCGGGCCAGCCGGACAGCGGGGTCCTGGCGACCAGGCAGACCACCAGCAGGACGGCGGCCGTGGTGGCGTAGCAGACCAGGGTGTACGCGGTGGTGCTGACGGTCCGGCGGACCTCGGCCCCGAGCAGCATGTACCCGGCGGCGGCGAGGCCCGCGCCGAGCGCCAGCGCGTCGCCGGCCAGGGCGCGCGGCGAGAGCGAGAGATCGACCCCGGTGAGCACCAGGACGCCGGCGAAGGCCACCACCGTGCCGAGCCAGACCATCCGGGGCGCCCGCACCCCGAGCAGCCGCATCAGCACGATGGTCCACAGCGGGGTGGTGGTGACCAGGGCGGTCGCGGACGCCACCGAGGTCATCCGCAGGCTGGGCATCCACAGGCCGAAGTGGACGGCGAGCAGTACCCCGGCGGCCATCGCCAGCAGCAGCGCGCGCCGGGGGACGGCGCGCAGTTCCGCGCGGTGGCGCAGCAGCGCGTAGGGGCCGAGCACCCCGACCGACATGACGTTGCGCCAGAAGGCGATGGCCAGGGCGGGCGCGGCGGTGGCGCTGATCAGCGGGGCGGAGAGCGAGATGGCGCCGACGGAGACGGCCAGCAGCACCAGGTCGGTCCTGGGGAGGGCGCGCGCGGGGGCGGCCGGCGTTCCTGCGGTGACGTCGGAGGCGGCGACGTCGGGGACGGGGACGGCGACGTCGGGGACGACGGCGGGGAGGGCGGCGGCGCTCTCGGGCCGGGCGGCGGGCACGGTGCTCCTCGGCATCTGGTCGGGCATCGGGTCGGCGGGGCGGGCGTTCCTACGGTAAGGCCCGTGCGCCGGTCATGGAACTGTCGCCCGAACGGCGAGACATCGCCCGTACGACGCAGGCCGTACGCTGTGCGCCATGGACCGTACGCCTGCCGCAGCCGCGACCGCCGACGACTTCCTCGACCGGGCCCTGCTGGAGGAGGCCGCGAAGAAGTCCGGCCTGCTCTGGGTCCGGGCGGACGGCCAGGAGCACGCGCGGGCCCTCTGGCACGCCTGGCACGACGGCGCGGTGGTGGTGGTCGGCGACGGCGCCGAGCAGCCGCTGCACGGGCTGTCCGGCGGGGCGGCCGCGACGGTCACCGTCCGCAGCAAGGACAAGGGCGGCCGGCTGACCGGTTGGCCGGCCCGAGTGGTCGAACTGGCCCCGCGGAGCGAGGCCTGGCTGGGCGCCGTCGAGGAGCTGAAGGGCAAGCGGCTGAACGCGCCGGACACCGACGCCATCGCCGACCGCTGGGCCCGGGAGTGCCGGGTGCTGCGGCTGGAACCGGCCGGGACGGCGGGCGCGGAGCTCGCCGAGCGGCCCGGGGCGATGCCGGAGGACTCGCACGTCGCGGCGCCGATGGCCACCCCGGCCACCACCCGCAAGCCGATCCCGGCCGGGCTGCCGAAGCTGCTGCTCAAGCGCCGCAAGGGCTGACGCACCGCCACCCCGGCCCACTCCCCGCCGCTTCCACCCGCCCCGCTCCCCGTTCGCCCGATTCGCCCGCTTTCACCGAGCCCGGGCGGAGATGCCCGAGTAGCCTTGGCCGCGGGGCGTGCCCGCGACGCCCGACCGGGCGTCGAGCGAGCGAGGGAGTCCATGGCAGGGCCAGCCAACCGGGTCTTCATCTCGCACCTGTCCGGCATCGCCGTCTTCGATCCGAACGGCGACCAGGTCGGCCGGGTCCGGGACGTCGTCGTCGCCCTGCGGATCGGCGGCCGCCCGCCCCGGGTGCTCGGCCTGCTGATCGAGGTGGTCGGCCGGCGGCGGATCTTCCTGCCGATGACCAGGGTGACCAGCCTGGAGTCCGGCCAGGTGATCACCACCGGGGTGATCAACATGCGCCGCTTCGAGCAGCGCCCCGCCGAGACCCTCGTCCTCGCCGAACTCCTGGACCGCACCGTCACCTGGACCAAGACCGGCCAGGAGGTCACCGTCCTGGACGTCGCGATGTCCCAGACCCGGCTGCGCGAGTGGGAGATCGGCAAGGTCTTCGTACAGGTCGGCCGGGTCGGCCGGCTGCGCAAGGCCCGCGGCGAGACGCTCACCCTGGGCTGGCAGGACGTCACCGGCTTCACCCTGCCGGAGGAGAACCAGGGCGCCGCCAACCTGCTCGCCACCTTCGACCAGCTGCGCGCCGCCGACCTCGCCAGCGTCATGCACCACCTCTCCGCCAAGCGCCGCGCCGAGGTCGCCGCCGCGCTCGACGACGAGCGGCTCGCCGACGTCCTGGAGGAGCTGCCCGAGGACGACCAGATCGAGATCATCGGCAAGCTGAAGGACGAGCGGGCCGCCGACGTCCTGGAGGCGATGGACCCGGACGACGCCGCGGACCTGCTCTCCGAGCTGCCCGGCGACGAGGCCGAACGGCTGCTCCAGCTGATGGAGCCGGACGAGGCCGAACCGGTCCGCCGGCTGCTGACCTACGAGGAGAACACCGCCGGCGGTCTGATGACCACCGAGCCGATCGTGCTGGAGCCGGACGCCACCGTGGCCGAGGCGCTCGCCCGGGTGCGGGTCGCCGACCACAAGCCCGCGCTGGCCGCGCAGGTCTTCGTCTGCCGCCCGCCGAACGAGACCCCGACCGGCAAGTACCTGGGCACCGTGCACTTCCAGCGACTGCTGCGCGAACCCCCGTACACCCTGGTCGGCTCGCTGGTCGACGACGACCTCGACCCGCTGCCGCCGGACACCCCGCTGTCGCTGATCACCAGCTACCTGGCGACCTACAACATGGTCGCCGCGCCGGTCGTCGACGAGGCGGACCACCTGGTCGGCGCGGTCACCGTGGACGACGTGCTCGACCACCTGCTGCCGGAGGACTGGCGGGAGGCCGCGCTGCACGGCGGCCCCGGCGAGGAGCAGAACGGCGGACGGGACGAGAGGGAGGTGACCGGTGGACGCTGACCGCAAGGGCCGGCGGGAGGAGTCCCCCCGCCAGCGGCTCCAGGGCGAACTGCGCGAACTGCGCCAGCTGCGCGCCCGCGAGGGCGGCGCCCGGGACCGCCGGACCGAGACCGTCCCGGGCGGCCCGGCCCCCCGCAGCCGGCTCGACCAGCCGCGCACCGGCCGCCCCGGTCTGCTCACCCTGCCGTCCTACGACCCCGAGGCCTTCGGCAAGCTCTCCGAGCGGATCGCCCGCTTCCTCGGCACCGGCCGGTTCATCGTCTGGATGACGGTGGTCATCATCCTCTGGGTCGCCTGGAACACCCTGCTGCCCGACGTGGTCAGGTTCGACGACTACCCGTTCATCTTCCTCACCCTGATGCTCTCCCTCCAGGCCTCCTACGCGGCGCCGCTGATCCTGCTCGCGCAGAACCGCCAGGACAACCGGGACCGGGTCAACATGGAGCAGGACCGCGCCCGCAGCGACCGCAACATCGCCGACACCGAGTACCTCACCCGCGAGGTCGCGGCCCTGCGCCAGGGCCTCGGCGAGGTCGCCACCCGCGCCTACATCGGCTCCGAGCTGGGCAGCCTGCGCGCCGAACTCCAGTCACTGCTCAAGGAGATCGACGACCGCCGGGAGGCCCCGGAGGCGCTGTGACCGGCGGCACGCTACCGGCCGGTTAAGCACCCCCCGCGGCGCCGTACCATCAAGGCATGGCCAACGAGACAGAGGTTGCGGCCGGCGTCACGGAGGAGTCCGTGCGCCAGGCGCTGGCGACCGTCAACGACCCGGAGATCAACCGCCCGATCACCGAGATCGGCATGGTGAAATCGGTCGGGATCGGCGAGGGCGGCGCCGTACGGGTCGCGGTCTGGCTGACCGTCTCCGGCTGTCCGATGCGCGACACCATCGTCACCCGGGTCCGTGAGGCCGTCGGCCGCGTCCCCGGCGTGACCGAGGTCGAGGTCGAGCTCGACGTGATGAGCGACGAGCAGCGCAAGGAGCTCTCCCAGCTGCTGCGCGGCGGCGCCCCCGAGCGGGAGATCCCGTTCGCCAAGCCCGGCACGCTCACCCGCGTCTACGCCGTCGCCTCCGGCAAGGGCGGCGTCGGCAAGTCCTCGGTGACCGTCAACCTGGCGGCCGCGATGGCCGCCGACGGCCTGAAGGTCGCCGTGGTGGACGCCGACATCTACGGCCACAGCGTGCCGCGCATGCTGGGCGTCGAGGGCCGGCCCACCCAGGTCCAGGACATGATCATGCCGCCGCAGGCGAACGGCGTGAAGGTCATCTCGATCGGCATGTTCACCCCGGGCAACGCCCCCGTGGTCTGGCGCGGCCCGATGCTGCACCGCGCGCTGCAGCAGTTCCTGGCCGACGTCTACTGGGGCGACCTCGACGTCCTGCTGCTGGACCTGCCGCCCGGCACCGGCGACATCGCCATCTCGGTGGCCCAGCTGGTCCCCAACGCGGAGATCCTGATCGTCACCACCCCGCAGATGGCCGCCGCCGAGGTCGCCGAGCGGGCCGGCACCATCGCGGTGCAGACCCACCAGAAGATCGTCGGCGTGATCGAGAACATGTCCGGCATGCCGTGCCCGCACTGCGACGAGATGATCGACGTCTTCGGCACCGGCGGCGGCCAGACCGTCGCCGACGCGCTCACCCGCACCGTCGGCGCCACCGTCCCGGTGCTCGGCTCGATCCCGATCGACGTCCGGCTGCGCGAGGGCGGCGACGACGGCCGGCCGGTCGTCCTGGCCGCCCCCGACTCCCCCGCCGGCGCCGCCCTGCGCGCCGTCGCCGGCAAGCTCGGCGGCCGCCAGCGCGGCCTCTCGGGCCTGTCCCTCGGCCTCACCCCGAAGAACAAGTTCTGATGCACGCACGACAGGGGCCCGCCGGTTCGGACCGGCGGGCCCCTGTCGTGCGTGGACGGGCCGGGAGCGGGCCCTACAGGCGGGTGTAGGCCCCGAGGTCGGGGACGGTGGCGAAGCCGGCGCCGTAGGCGCTGATGCCGCGGCCGTAGGCGCCGAGCATGACGCCGGGGGCCTCGCCCGCCAGCACCCAGCCGTACTCGGACTCGCGGTAGCGGAACGGCTGCGGCAGCCCGTTCACCGGGAGGCTGAGGGTGGACCAGCCGGGGCCGGCCAGGTCGTCGGCGAGGTCCCAGGCGAGCGCGGACTGCTGGTCCAGCCAGTCCTGGCGCAGCGCGCGGTCCAGCTGGCCGGGCCAGGTCGCGGCCAGCAGGCCGGAGCCGGCCAGCCAGGCCGCGGAGGAGGCGGAGGTCGCCTCCAGGGTGCCGGTGTTGTCGGCGCTTCGCCGGCTCTCCCGGCGGGCGACGGTGACGGTGACGGCGAACTTGCGCATGTCGCGGGGCTCGTACTGGCGGGCCGGCTCCTCGCCGTGACCCAGGCTGCCGTAGTCGACGGTGCCGTGCGCGCCGGAGCGCGGGCCGCCGAAGCCGCTGGGCAGCAGGAAGCGGCGGCCGTTCCAGCCGTCGTCCAGTCCGTACCAGGGGAAGTCCGCGGCCAGGTACGGCACCAGCGGGTCCGCCGGGCCGGCCTGTCCGCCGACCGTGGGTCCGCCGGCCGTGGCCGTTCCCACCGCCTGACTCGTCGCGTCCATCCCCGGCGCCTCCTCAACGACGTGTGCCTGCCGTGGTGCGCTCCCATCGTGGCGTACCGCGGCGCCCCCACCGACCGACTTCGGCCCGGACGGGACCGGAAAGTGACAGACGGCACAGCGGGAACAATCAGCACAATAGCGGCGCACACGCCGACGCCCCGCTCAGCCGTGCGGCTCGGCGGGGCGGGGTCGTCCGGGACGCTACGTCGCGTCGGGGTCGAACGGGGGGCGCTCGCCCGCGGAGAGCGGGGCTCCGGCGGTCGCGGGGGCCGGGCCGGCGGCCTTGTCGAAGGAGACGCTGCCGCTGCGGCCGTGGCCGTTCACCGGCGCGGCCGGCTTGTCGTCCAGCACCGAGCGGATGTCCAGGGTGTCCTTCATGTCCTTGAGGCCCAGCGGGTCCTCGTCGCCGCCCATCAGCTGCTTGCGGACGAAGGTCTTCGGGTTGAGGTCCTCGAACTCGAAGTCCTTGAAGTCCGGACCGAGCTCGCTGCGGATGTCCTCCTTCGCCGTGTCGGCGAAGGACCGGACCTTCCGGATGAAGCCCATGGTGTCCTGGATCAGCTTCGGCAGCTTGTCCGGACCGAAGATCACGATGGCCATGATGACCAGCGTCAGGATCTCCAGTGTGCCCACGTCACTGAACACCAAAGCTCCCTAGGCTCTCGGCCGGATCGGACAAACGCTCCCCACAGCGTAATGGCCATCGGCGGGTCCGTGACCCCCGGTGTGATGAAGCCGTGGTGAAGACCCGCCGATGACCCGCGACCCCGGAGGGGCCGGTGAGGTCTACCTGTTCTCGTGGTGCAGCCCGGCGACGCCGGAGCTCGGCGAGCGCTCGGGGAGCTCGTGCGGCGGCGTCGCGCCCCGGTTGACCGCCACCGGGCGGACCGGCAGGTCCACCGCCGGCACCTGGGCGTTCATCGGGAGCATGCCGCCCCGGCCGCCGCCGGCCGGGCTGATCGTGGTGCCGTGCTGCTCGTCGCCCGGCCCGGCGATGGTGCCGACCCCGCCGAGCGTCACCGCGGCCACCGAGAAGGCGCCGGCCGCGGCGAAGACGAAGCGCCGGCCCCGCGGCGGAGCCTGCCGGACCACCGGGGCGACCGCGGCCGCGGCCAGCGGCCGGATCGGGGCGTCCGGACGGGTGGTGCGGCGTCCGATCAGCGGGCGCAGCACCGAACCGCCGCGGCCGAAGGCCCGCGGGTCGACGCCGGGCACCGGGGTGTCCGCCCCGAGCGCCCCGCCGCCGAAGGAGGCCCCGGCGCCGCGGCCGAACGAGCCGCCGTTCAGCCGGCTGCCGCCGAGCGTCCCGGCGGCGGCCACACCGCCGCCGGGCAGGTCGTCGTCGTCCCGGCGCGGCCGGTCGGTGCCCGGCTGCCGTTCGTCCTCCGGGAGCGCCCCCACGGCCATCAGCCGGGCCATCAGCCCGGAGGACGGGCCGGGGGTGCCGGTCCGGGTCAGCAGGTGCTTGACGGCCCGGCCCTCGTCGGCCTCGGCGAGGCACTGCGGGCAGGTCGCCAGGTGGGCCTGGACGCGGTCGCGCGAGTCGTGGCCGAGTTCACCGTCGACGAAGGCGGACAGCCGCTCCCCCAGGTGGTGCTCCTCGGCGGGCTCGACCGGCCGGACGGCGACGGCGCGCAGCTCCGGTTCGCCCGGAAGCGCGGGCCCGTCGGCCGCCGCCGGCCCGTCCTGACCGCGGCGGCCCAGCGCCGGCCAGCCGGCGCGCCGGGCGGCCGTGCGACCGGGGGTGTCCGGGTGACCCGGCCCTGACCGGCCGGTTGCGCTCACGATCGCCTCCGTCCGCGCCCGCCCGGTGAGGCCGCGGCCTCACCGACGACGGCGCCGACCGGGACCGGCTGCTCCTCGGCACCGCCGCCGCGGCGCTCACGGCCGGGGGCCGAGCCGGGGGCGCGGTGCTTGAGGGCGGCGCGCAGGTGCGAGCGGCCGCGGTGGATGCGGCTGCGGACGGTGCCGAGCTTGACGCCGAGCGTCGCGGCGATCTCCTCGTAGGAGAGGCCCTCGATGTCGCAGAGCACCACGGCGGCGCGGAACTCGGGCGCCAGGGTGTCCAGGGCGTGCTGGACGTCGGCGTCGAAGTGGGTGTCGCTGAAGTGCTGGGCCGGGCTGGGCTCGCGGGAGGCGAGCCGCTCGGCCGCGTCCTCGCCGAGCGCGTCGAAGCGGATGCGCTGGCGGCGGCGGACCATGTCCAGGAAGAGGTTGGTGGTGATCCGGTGCAGCCAGCCCTCGAACGTGCCGGGGGTGTAGGTGGACAGCGAGCGGAACACCCGGACGAAGACCTCCTGGGTGAGGTCCTCGGCGTCGTGCTGGTTCCCCGTCAGGCGGTAGGCGAGGCGGTAGACGCGCGCGCTGTGGGCCTCGACGATCTCCGCCCAGCTGGGCGGGGTCCAGGTCTGCGCGTCGGGGCCCTCGGCGAAGGTCGCGAGAGCGGGAGCCTCGGCGGTGCCGGCGGCCGGCGCGTCGTGCGCGGCGGTCGGCTGGTCCAGGGTGGAGTGCGCAGGCTGGTTCATCACGGGCTTCGGCGTACGGGCCGACGTGGTGCCGCGGGAGTGCCGCCGCACAGGGACGTCGCCCTCGGCCACACCTCCTCGGTCGGCTCTTCTGCCCAGCAGGGCCACCACCATATCCACCTCGCCCGTCAAGCCCGGATAAGAAGTGTCCGGGACCGCGTCCGGCATCATCCGGTACCGTCCGGCCCGGACGACGGGTCCCGGAGGGTCTCCGGGACGCCCCGTTCCCCCGGTCCCTGCTCCACCAACGGCCCGCCGCCGTACGCGGTTCCCGCCCGGCCAGTAATCTGTGGCAGGAAATATCGACATCCGCCAGGCGCCGGGCCGCCACCCGGGGCTCCGAAAGAGGCAGCCATCAGCGAGTTCGGGCCCGCGCACGCGGCGCTCGCCGACACCTACGTCGGCGAGGACGCGGTGCTGACGTACGCCCGGGCGCAGTCCGCGCGCACCGGGATCCGGGCGATCGGCCCGAGCGGGGGAGCCTGCCTGCGGCTGCTGGCCGCCGCGCTGGACGCCAAGGCGGTCGCCGAGATCGGCACCGGGACCGGCGTCTCCGGGGTGTACCTGCTGCGCGGGATGCGGCCGGACGGCGTGCTCACCACCGTCGATTCGGAGCCGGTGCGCCAGCAGTTGGCGAAGGAGGCCTACCAGGCCGCCGGGTTCGCGGCCAACCGGTCGCGGTTCATACCGGGCCGGGCGCTGGACGTGCTGCCGCGGCTCGCCGACGGCCAGTACGACCTGGTGTTCTGCGACGGTGACCCGGCGGAGTCCGGCGAGTACCTGGCGGAGTCGCTGCGGCTGCTGCGGCCGGGCGGCATGGTCTGCTTCGAGGGCGTGTTCCAGGAGGGCCGGCTGGCCGAGCCGGAGCTCCAGGACCCGCAGACCCGGTCGGTGCGGGACCTCGTCCGGGACGTCCGGGAGAGCGACGCCCTGCTGCCGGCGCTGCTGCCGGTCTCGGACGGGCTGCTCTGCGCCGTGAAGCGCTGACCCGGCGCCGCCCGCGCGGCGCCGCGACCGACGCACCGTGACCCGGAGCGCCGCAACCCGAAGCGCCGGACCCACGGCGCCGGAACGTACGGGGCCCGGGCCGACGCGATCGTCGTCCCGGGCCCGGCAGCACATCTCCAGGAGATGGCGAGCACCTGCTGCGGTCAGCCGCAGGCCTTCTTCAGGGCCTCGCCGAGGGCGTCGGCCTCGTCAGGCGTGAGCTCCACCACGAGGCGTCCGCCGCCTTCGAGCGGAACGCGCATGATGATGCCCCGCCCCTCTTTGGTGACTTCGAGCGGGCCGTCACCCGTCCGCGGCTTCATGGCCGCCATGCTCGTTCCCCTTCCTGCAACCGCTCAGCTACGCACCGGCAGTCCGTCCACCGCCGGTATCGAACGCATTGATCGGAAGCCATTATCCCGCATGCGGCGGCCTGATGACCAACATCACTCTCGGTGCAACCTCGTCCGGACCGCCGCATTCCGTCCCAATCTCCGGCATAAGCCCCGGCGCGGCGCGGCTCCGTACGCCACCGGAAGGTGCGATACCTCACACTCCCCAGGCGGCCGTGCGCTCCGGCATCCTGGCAGCCGACGATCACGAGCAAGGGAGCTCTCGCCCATGTCCGATTCCGTGCTGTACGAGCTGGACGGCGGCCTGGCCGTCATCACCATCAACCGCCCCGGGGCGATGAACGCGCTGGACGTCCCCACCAAGGTGGCACTGCGTGACACCGTGACGGCCGCCGCCGAGGACCCGGCCGTGCGCGCGGTGCTGCTGACCGGCGCGGGCGACCGGGCGTTCTGCGTCGGCCAGGACCTCA
Source organism: Streptomyces sp. NRRL F-6131 (assembly GCA_000719695.1). Classification (GTDB taxonomy): domain Bacteria; phylum Actinomycetota; class Actinomycetes; order Streptomycetales; family Streptomycetaceae; genus Kitasatospora. Next base: position 9,794 of record JOHN01000043.1, on the reverse strand, counting down.
AGGAGCACCTGGGCCTGCTGAAGCGGGCCGAGGAGACCGGCGAGGGCGCGCTGAGGACCGTCGCCGAGCACTACAACCCGCTGCTGCGGGCGCTGGCCGGGATGCGCAAGCCGACCGTGGCCGCGGTCGGCGGGGTGGCGGCCGGGGCGGGCGCCTCGCTGGCCTTCGCCTGCGACTTCCGGATCGTCGCGGACACCGCCGGCTTCAACACCGCGTTCGCCGGGATCGCGCTGACCGCCGACTCCGGCGCCTCCTGGACGCTGCCGCGGCTGGTCGGCCACGCGAAGGCGACCGAGCTGCTGATGCTGCCGCGCACCGTGAAGGCGACCGAGGCGATGGAGCTGGGCCTGGCCACCAAGGTCGTGCCGGTCGCCGAACTGGCCGCGACCGCCCGGGTGTTCGCCAAGGAGCTGGCCGAGGGCCCGACGGTGGCCTACGGCGCGATCAAGGAGTCGCTGGCGTACGGCGCGTCGCACTCGCTGAGCGAGCTGCTCGACAAGGAGGACGAGCTGCAGACCCTGGCCGGCGCGAGCGAGGACCACCGGATCGCGGTCCGCGCCTTCATCGCCAAGGAGAAGCCCGCGTACCTGGGCCGGTGACCCCCGGGGCCGGCGGCCGGTGACCGGGGGCCGGGGGCCGGCGGCCCTACCGCGCGAGCGCGGTGCGGACGTGGCAGTCGGCGAGGTGGTCGTCGACCAGTCCGCAGGCCTGCATCAGCGCGTACGCGGTGGTCGGGCCGACGAACCGGAAACCGGCCTTCTTCAGGGCCTTGGCCAGCGCCGTCGACTCGGGCGTGACGGCCGGCACCTCGTCCGTCGTACGGGGCGCCGGCCGGTCCGGGTCCCCGGCGAACCCCCAGATCAGCGCGTCCAGCCCGCCGTCGAGGTCACGGGCGACCCGGGCGTTGGCGATCGACGCCTCGATCTTGGCGCGGTTGCGGATGATGCCGGTGTCGGCGAGCAGCCGCTCGACGTCGGCCGGGCCGAACTCGGCGACCGCGGCGATCTCGAAGCCGGCGAAGGCGGACCGGAAACCCTCGCGGCGGCGCAGGATGGTGATCCAGGACAGGCCGGACTGGAAGGCCTCCAGGCAGACCCGCTCGAACAGGGCGTCGTCGCCGCGCACCGGGCGGCCCCACTCGGTGTCGTGGTAGACGCGGTAGTCGTCCGCCGAGTCGCCCCAGGCGCAGCGGCGCAGCCCGTCCGACCCCAGGACGGCGCCGGTGACGGCGGTGCTCACCGCTCCCCCTCCGGCGCGGCGTCGTCGAGGTCACGGGCCGCGGGGGCCCGGACGGACGCGGTCGCGGACTTGGTGAGGGCGACGGCGGGCTCGACGACCCGGGCGAACTCCTCCAGGCCGGGCAGCGGCTCGGCGCCGGGCTCGGGGCGGTCGGCGGCCTCGACCGCGCCGTGCACCGCGGCCAGCGCCTCCAGCTCGGCGATCCGGGCGTCCCGGTGGGCGAGTTCGGCCCCCAGCCGGTCGAGGACGTCGTCCACCTCGTCCATCCGGTAGCCGCGCAGGGCCATCGGCAGGCGCAGCGCGTCCACGTCGGCCCGGCCCAGCGGGCGGTCCTGCGGCAGCCGCGCGGAGATCCGGTCCTGCACGGCCTCGGGCAGCGAGCCGCCGCCGCCCAGCGCCACCAGCGCGGCGCCGCCGACCACCACGGCCATGGCCACCACGATCACCCAGAACACGAGCGGTCCTCCCGATTCTCCGGCCGGCCCCGACAGGAGTGGGATCATGGTCCCGATGGGCCGGGGGCCATCATCGCACCCGCAGCAGCTCTGGAGGAGACATCGGTGGCACTGCGCCTGGGACCACGGGAATTCGATGACGACGAGCTGGTGATCATGGCGATCGTCAACCGCACGCCGGACTCGTTCTTCGACAGGGGCGCGACCTTCGCCGACGAGGCCGCGTTCACCGCCGCCGACCGCGCGATGGCCGAGGGCGCCGCGATCCTCGACATCGGCGGGGTGAAGGCCGGGCCGGGCGACGAGGTGACCGTCGAGGAGGAGCTGCGGCGCACGGTGCCGTTCGTGGCGGAGCTGCGCAAGCGCCACCCGGAGGCCGTGATCAGCGTGGACACCTGGCGGCACGAGGTCGGCGAGGCGGTCTGCGAGGTGGGTGCGGACCTGCTGAACGACGCCTGGGGCGGGGTGGACCCGCGGCTGGCCGAGGTGGCCGCCCGGTACGACGTCGGGCTGGTCTGCACCCACGCGGGCGGCGCCGAACCGCGCACCCGGCCGCACCGCACCGGCTACGAGGACGTGATGGCGGACATCCTGCGGGTGACCGTCGGGCTGGCCGAGCGGGCGGTGGAGCTGGGCGTGCGGCGGGACGCGGTGATCATCGACCCGGGGCACGACTTCGGGAAGAACACCCGGCACTCGCTGGAGGCGACCCGGCGGCTGCCGGAGATGACCGCGACCGGGTTCCCGGTGCTGGTGTCGCTGTCGAACAAGGACTTCGTCGGCGAGACGCTGGACCGGCCGGTGGACGAGCGGCTGCTCGGCACCCTGGCGACCACGGCGGTCTCCGCCTGGCTGGGCGCCCGGATCTACCGGGCGCACCAGGTGGCGGAGACCCGGCAGGTGCTCGACATGGTCGCCTCGATCCGCGGCACCCGGCCCCCGGCGGTGGCCCGCCGGGGGCTCGCCTGAGGATCCGCCGGACCCCGGCCCCCCGGGGCCGGGGAGGGCCGGAGGCTAGATCTCGTGCACGGGCCGGCGGGCTTCGGCGAGGATCTTCATGACCTCGTCGATCTCGTCGGTCACGTGGAAGAGCTCCAGGTCGTGCGGGGCGGCCTTGCCCTGGGCGACCAGGGTGTCGCGCAGCCAGTCGACCAGTCCGCCCCAGTAGGCGGTGCCGAAGAGGATCACCGGGAAGCGGGTGACCTTCTTCGTCTGGACCAGGGTGAGGGCCTCGAACAGCTCGTCCAGCGTGCCGAGGCCGCCGGGCAGGACGACGAAGCCCTCCGCGTACTTCACGAACATCGTCTTGCGGACGAAGAAGTAACGGAAGTTCAGCCCGAGGTCGACGAACTCGTTGAGCCCCTGCTCGAAGGGCAGCTCGATGCCGAGGCCGACGCTGAGCCCCCCGGCGTCCGAGGCGCCGCGGTTGGCCGCCTCCATGGCGCCCGGGCCGCCGCCGGTGATCACCGCGTAGCCGGCCTCGGCCAGCGCCCGGCCGATCGCCACGCCCGCGGCGTACTCGGGTGAGTCGACCGGGGTCCGCGCGGAGCCGAAGACACTGATCGCGGGCGGGAGTTCGGCCAGCGCGCCGAAGCCCTCGACGAACTCGGAGGTGATCCGCAGGACCCGCCAGGGGTCGGTGTGCAGCCAGTCGGTCGGGCCGGTGGTGTCCAGCAGGCGCTGGTCCGTGGTGCTCTCGCCGACCTGGTCCCGGCGCACCAGCACCGGGCCCTTCTGCTTCTCGGGCCACGCCTTCTTCGGGCGCGGCTCGCCCACCTGCTCAGGACCGTGCCCGTAGTGCTTTTCGTCTCCAGTGCCTGTCATGACGAAACCCTACGCCCGCGTCCCGCCTTTTTCAGGCAACGGTGGAAGGTCGGTCGGGCAACCGGAAGATGGCGTTCGGCCGATGGTCGGACGGTCGGACCGGCCGCGGGGACCGGCCCGGCCGTCCGCCGGGTTCACGCCGTCAGCCAGGCCCGCAGCCGCTCCTCGGTCTCGGCGATGGCGCTCAGCGAGCAGTGCTCGTCGCGCTTGTGCGCCATGTTCGGGTCGCCCGGGCCGTAGTTGACCGCGGGGACGCCGAGCGCGCTGAACCGGGCCACGTCGGTCCAGCCGAACTTGGCGCGGGCGGTGCCGCCGGTCGCGGCGAGGAAGGCCCGGGCGGCCGGCTGGTTGAGGCCGGGCAGCGCGCCGGGGGCGAAGTCGGTGACGGTGACCTCGTAGCCGTCGAAGACCTCGCGCACGTGCTTCTCGGCCTCGGCCTCGTCGCGGTCCGGGGCGAAGCGGAAGTTGACCGTCACCACGCACTCGTCGGGGATGACGTTGCCGGCCACGCCGCCGTCGATGCGCACCGCGTTGAGGCCCTCGTGGTACTCCAGCCCGTCGATCTCGACCTTGCGCGCCCGGTACTCGGAGAGCCGGCGCAGCACCTCGGCGGCGTGGTGGATGGCGTTGTCGCCGAGCCAGCTGCGGGCCGAGTGGGCGCGGACGCCGGTGAGCCTGACCTGGGCGCGCAGGGTGCCCTGGCAGCCGCCCTCGACGACCGCCCCGCTGGGCTCCATGAGCACCGCGAAGTCGGCGGCCAGCCAGTCGGGGTGGGCCCGGGTGAGGTGGCCGAGGCCGTTGCGGTGGGCCTCCACCTCCTCGCAGTCGTAGAAGACGAAGGTGAGGTCCCGGTTGGGCTCGGGCAGGGTGGCGGCGAGCCGGAGCTGGACGGCGACGCCGGACTTCATGTCCGAGGTGCCGCAGCCGAAGAGCAGGTCGCCCTCGACCCAGGAGGGCAGGTTGTCGGCGATCGGCACGGTGTCGATGTGGCCGGCGAGCAGCACGCGCTCGGCGCGGCCGAGGCCGGTGCGGGCGACCACGTTGTTGCCGTACCGGTCGACGGTCAGGTGCGGGAGGGCGCGCAGGGCGTCCTCGACCGCGTCGGCGAGCGCCTGCTCGTCGCCGCTGACGGAGGGGAAGTCGACCAGCTGGGCGGTCAGCGCGCCGCCGTCGAGGGTGAGGTCCAGGGGCGTCTTCGGGCTGCTCATGGTCGCCCAGCGTAGTCCTGCCGGGAGCCCGGACAGAGCACGGTCGTGGCAGGCCTGTGACAGCTCCGCGGCAACCGGCCGCCGCCGCACACCCGTCCGAGTGGGTACGGTGTCGGTTCGGATTGCTCGGTGGAGAGGGGCGGCGGTGGCCAGGCGGAAGAGCGGCGGCGGGGACGGGGACGCGGCGCCGCCGCGGCGCCGCAGGCCGCTGCGGGCGGTGCTGATCGGTCTGCTCGTCCTGGCCGTGGTCGCGGCGGGTCTCTACTGGCTGCGCGACCAGAAGCTGCTGTCCCCCGAGGGCTGCTCGGTGAAGACCCCGGCCGGCGAGGGGACGCTGGAGATCCCGCAGGCCGCCAACGCGGCGACGATCGCCGCCGTCGCGCACTCCCGCGCGCTGCCGGACCGGGCGGTGACCATCTCGCTGGCCACCGCGATGCAGGAGTCCAAGATCCGCAACCTGGCCGGCGGCGACCGGGACTCGGTGGGCCTGTTCCAGCAGCGGCCCTCGCAGGGCTGGGGCACCGTGCAGCAGATCATGGACCCGGTCTACGCGACCAACAAGTTCCTGGACGGTCTGGTGAAGGTGCCGGGCTACACCCGGCTGCCGCTGACCGACGCGGCCCAGCAGGTGCAGAAGAGCGGCTACCCGCAGGCCTACGCCAAGCACGAGAGCAAGGCCACCCTGCTGGCCTCCGCGCTGACCGGCCGCGAGGCGGCCGCGCTGAACTGCGTGGTGCGCGACTTCGCCGAGCCGGACACCGACGAGGAGAACCCCTCGCCGGCCCCGGCCGGGGCGGCGCCGGCCACCGCGGCCCCGGCCCGCCCGGACCGCGCGCAGGTGCTGAGCGACCGGGTGCGCCGGGAGTTCGGCCGGACGGTGACCCCGGCGGCCGGCTACAGCTCCACGATCAAGGGCGCGGAGAACGCCGTCTCGCTGACCCCGGACCCGACCGCGTCCACCGACGCCGGGCCGGACGCCGAGCGGCAGAACGGCTGGGCGGTGGCGCACTGGGCGGTGACCCAGGCCCAGAAGCTGGGCATCGAGACCGTCGCGTACGACGGGCGGATCTGGCGGAAGGCGAAGTCCGAGGACGGCTGGAAGCCGCAGCCGACGGGGACCTCGACCAAGCTGGTGCTGGTCTCGCTGGCGGCCTCCGCGAAGGGTTGACGCACTGGTGTCCGGGTTGCCGCCGTCCGGGTGATTCGCGTCAACGCCGGTGGACGGCGGGGCGGCCGGGCCGGACGGGGCGCAGAACCGTCACTCCCCTTGGCCCGCCGCACGCGAACGCCCCCGGTCCGGCCCCGGAACGAGCCCTCACTGCGGTCATACCGTCCGATGGTCGGCCCGACGTTTTCCTTGCACCGACCGAAACCTTCTGGCTTCTCAAGCGGTAACAACGTCGTCCGCCCGGCGGACGGAACGGACCCAGACCTCTCCGAGGAGCCCCATGTCTCACCCCCTCACGCGCCGGATCGCCCAGGCCGCGCTGCTCGTGGCGGCCGGCGCGACCCCGCTGGTCGCGGCCGGCTCCGCGTCCGCCGCCGACGCCCTGCTGCCGAAGAGCGACCTGGCCGCCCCGCTGGGCCAGCTGACCAACACCGACACGGGTTCCACCCTGCAGCACACCACCCACGAGCTGGGCCAGGCGGCCGGGAACACCGGTGCCGCCACCGTCGCCGCGGGCGTACCGGCCACCGCCGACGCCACCGGCAACATCGTCGCCCAGCAGCTCCCCGAGGCGAACGAGAAGGCCAGCTCGCTGACCGCCCCGGTGGACCAGACCGCCGCCACCACCGGCCAGCTCTCCGGGGTGACCCCGAAGGTCGCCAAGACCCTGGCCGGCAAGCTCGGCGAGGCCGTCACCGGCCACGCCGCCGGTCCGCAGCGCAGCTCCCAGGCCGGCGCCAACCCGGTCGGCGGCCTCTCCCAGGCCGGCGCGGTCGCCAACGCCGTGCCGGGGGCGGGCGGCCTCACCCAGGCCGTCCCCAGCACCAACGCGGTCACCGACGCGCTGCCGCTCGGCGCCGTCAACCGCGCGCTCCCCGGCGGCCTGACCTCCGACCTGCCCGGCGCCGACGTGCTCGGCCTGGCCGAGCACGGTTCGGCCAACCGCCTGGGCGGCGCCGACCTCGGCCCGAACAGCCCGCTGCAGGGCCTGGGCGGCCTCACCGGTGCGCTCGGCCCGATCGGCGGCCTGCTGGGCGGCGTCAACGGCGGCGGCCTCGGCCTGTAGGACCGGCGCGGTCCCGCGGGACCGACCTGCCCGGGCCCCTCGGCGCCCGGCTCCGACGACGGCGAAGGGGCCGGTGTTCCTCCTCGGAACACCGGCCCCTTCGGCCTGCGACGGGCGGTCAGCGGGCCGCGCGCAGCCGCTCCGCGGCCGCCTCGACCCGCTCGTCGGTCGCGGTGAACGCGACCCGGACGAACCGGTCGCCGGCCGGGCCGTAGAAGTCGCCGGGCGCCACCAGGATGCCCAGTCCGGCGAGTTCGGCGACGGTCTCCCAGCACGGCCGGTCCTGGGTCGCCCACAGGTAGAGGCTCGCCTCCGAGTGCTCGATCCGGAAGCCGTACGCCTCCAGCGCGGCGCGCAGCACCGCGCGCCGGGCCGCGTACCGCTCCCGCTGCTCGGCCACGTGCGCGTCGTCCCCGAGCGCGGCCACCGTCGCGGCCTGCACCGGGGCCGGCACGATCATGCCGCCGTGCTTGCGCACCTCCAGCAGCTCCTTGACCACCACCGGGTCGCCCGCCACGAAGGAGGCGCGGTAGCCGGCCAGGTTGGAGCGCTTGGACAGCGAGTGCACCGCCAGCAGGCCCTCGTGGCCGCCCCCGCAGACGTCCGGGTGCAGCACGGAGACCGGCTCGGCCTCCCAGCCCAGCTCCAGGTAGCACTCGTCGCTGACCAGCAGGGCCCGGTGCTCGCGCGCCCACGCCACGGCGCGGCGCAGCTCGTCCGCGCCGAGCACCCGCCCGGTCGGGTTGGACGGCGAGTTGACCCAGAGCAGGCGCACCCGGGAGCCGTCCAGCTCGTCCACCGAGTCGTAGGCGACCGGCTCGGCGCCGCACAGCCGCGCGCCCACCTCGTACGTCGGGTAGGCCAGCCGCGGGTAGGCGACCTGGTCGCCGGGGCCGAGGCCCAGCTGGGTCGGCAGCCAGGCCACCAGCTCCTTGGAGCCGACGGTCGGCAGGACGGCCTGCGGGCCGATCCCGGCGCCGAGCCGGCGGTGCAGCCAGCCGGCGATCGCCTCGCGCAGCTCCAGCGGGCCCCAGACCGTCGGGTAGCCGGGGGTGTCCGTGGCGGCGGCGAGCGCCTTCTGGATCACCTCGGGCACCGGGTCGACCGGGGTGCCCACGGAGAAGTCGCAGAGTCCGCCGGGGTGGGCGAGTGCCGTGCGCTTGTACGGCTCCAGCTTGTCCCAGGGGAACACCGGCAGGAGGTCGGAAACGCGGCGCGCCGCTCCCGGGTGGCCCGGGAACGGCGCGTGCGTGCTGTTCTTGGTACTCACAGCTCAGTTGCCACCGATCGGTCAGTGGTCGGCGTTCTGCGGCGGCAGAGCGGCGATGAACGGGTGGTCGCGCTCGATCAGCCCGAGCTTCGAGGCACCACCGGGCGAACCGAGGTCGTCGAAGAACTCGACGTTCGCCTTGTAGTAGTCCTTCCACTCCTCCGGCGTGTCGTCCTCGTAGAAGATCGCCTCGACCGGGCACACCGGCTCGCAAGCGCCACAGTCGACACACTCATCCGGGTGGATGTAGAGCGATCGCTCGCCCTCGTAGATGCAGTCAACCGGGCACTCTTCGATGCAGGCCTTGTCCTTGACGTCGACACAAGGCTGCGCGATGACGTAGGTCACGCTGTCGTTCCTCCTCGGAAGGGCTCGGCGGCCCATTCTGTTTTCTCGCGTGCGCGGGTGAGCGCGGCGTCGTCGATGCCCGCCCCTAGTATCGCGGGTCGGAGACCGCAAATGCACAGGAGGTGCCCAGATGGCCGTCGAAGGGCCGGTTCAGCACCGTCCGGAGGTCCGGATGGATCGCTCTGACGTGGGCCGGAGGGTCTCCGTCCGGCGGCTCGCCGGATTCGCCGACGACAACCGGCCAGTCTTCCGGGACGCCATCGGCGTGCTCGCCGCCTGGGACGACGACGGCCTCACGGTGGTGCCGCGGGCCGGCGGTCCGGTCTCCTTCGACGAGCGGCTGCTGGTCGCGGGCAAGGTGGTGCCGCTCTTCCCGGCCCGGCGCGCACCGCTGCCGCCGGCCGACCCGGCCGAACTCCGCCGGACCGCCGCGCGCGGCTGGCCGGCCGTCGAACAGGAGCCGCTCGGCGGGTGGACGCTGCGCGCCTCGGCCGGCTTCACCCGGCGGGCCAACTCCGTCCTGGCCCTCGGCGATCCCGGCCGGCCGCTCGACGAGGCGCTCTCGGCCGTCCGGGCCTGGTACGCGGAGCGCGGGCTGCCCGCCCGGGTGGAGTTCGGCACCCCGGGCTCGCCGGAGGGGCTGGGCGAGGAGCTGGACCGGCTGGGCGCGACCTGTGCGCCGACCCTGCTGCGGGTCGCCCCGCTGGCCGGACTCGCCCGGTCCGGGCTCCCCGCCGCGCTCCGCGAGGTCCGGCTCTCCCGGACCGCCGACGCGGCCTGGCTGTCGCTGTACCGGCGGGCCGGCGGCGGCCCGGCGGTCGAGGAGGCCGCCCTGCGGGTCGTCCACGGCGGCCCGTCGGTCTGGTTCGCCACCGTGCCGGGCGGCGGCGCCGGGCAGCCGCCGCTGGCCGTCGGACGGTGTGTCATCGACGGACCGTGGGCCGGCTTCGGCGCGATCGAGGTCGCCCCGCACGGGCGCCGGGCCGGTCTGGGCACGGCGGTCATGGCGGTGCTGGCGGCCCGGGCCGCCGAGGAGGGCGCGAGCGGCGCGTACCTGCAGGTGGAGGCCGAGAACACCGGGGCGGTCGCGCTCTATGACGGGCTGGGCTTCACGACCAGTCACACTTACCAGTACGCACTCCTGCCGCAGGGGTAGGAGTCCCGGCCGCCGCACCCCCGCCCCGCCGCCCGTCCGCACCCCCGCCCCTCCCCGCCC